>CAITMU010000093.1 GCA_903893565.1 uncultured beta proteobacterium
ATCCGTTAGCAAACATCAACCTGACATTTGATCAACGCTTGGAGCAAATGAGGCAAACAGATGCCGCATTACTTAAGGCAACTCCAGAAGAGCGTAAAGAATATTGGCATAAGATGCGCGATCAAATGAAGGCTTTAAGCCCTGAAGATCGCAAGTTGGTTCACGAGAAAATGAAGGCTCAATGGCAATCAATTACTCCTGAGCAAAAAGAAAGAATGAAAGCCGAGAGAAAGGCTTTCTTTGATGGATTAACGCCTGAAGAGCAGGCTGAGATGAAAGCCCGTAAAGCCAAATGGGAAAATATGAGTCCCGAGGAAAAGCAGAAGTGGCACAAGCAAGCTAGCTAGGATCAGACATCCTCGGCCCTGGTCGATTCCGCCCTACGCCACCAAGAATTCTCCGAACATTAGAAGTAGTCCATAGAATCTCTAGTGTTAGCCGCGGTCTGGCACCATTTCCCAAGGTCTTCCAACTTCCCTTCTACTAGAAGCGTCCTTTAAAAGGACGATGTATGAACAGGGGATTTGTCATCCTTGTAGTGCTCAACCGTCGATTTAAGCGACACTCATCTAGGGTCGGTGCTGGTGATGTCGTTTAAAACGACATTGTTAATTATCTTTAGTACTATTTAGATTATGGAAATAGCCAACCAAATCTTTTTTATTGTTTTTGCTCTCATTACCTTCGCTATTTTACTGAGCGCAATTCCACAATTTCAGGCTCCAAGGTCGGACTGGCCCAGTATCTATTGGCCATTAAGTATCAGTTTTTACACCCTTTGTTGCCTAAGCTTTGGGATTGCCTTATGGGTTAATAAGTTTCTCTTAACGATAGCCAATACCTCGTTATTAATGTCGTCTCTGGCCCTTGTGTTTTTATACCGCTCTTGGGGCGAAAAGCCGTTTAATAAAATACAAACCCTACTGATTTGGTTAATCCCTCTAGGCGTTGCTATTCTGTATGAGCCATTAAGAGTGACCCCAGACACATTTCTTCAGCGAGTCGCCTTGATAACAATTGCTCAGGAAATCTTTGTGACGTGGCAATTATGGGAATTGATAAAATTTTATAAGAAAGATCGCCCAAGGATTGTGAGCTGGCTTATCTTTTTAACCATTTTCACGCTGATGGGTAATATCTTTAGGACTTATCGGATTTTGACTGGCGATGGCCCAACCAATATCTTTCTCTATACCGAAGATGCCTTTGCCCTAGGGCTCAGATGGATTACCTACGCATCTAACATCATGACTTTTGTCGCGTTGGGAATGTTTTATCTTCAAAGACAACTCGTAAAAGAAAATGAAATTGCCAGCACTTTAATTAGCACGAAAATAGAAAATGAAAAAATTAACGAGCTCTTAAAAGAAAAAGAGCGTTTGATCTATGGCCTATTGAAAGCCAATAAGACTGCGGCCACCGGCGCATTATCAGCATCGATTGCTCATGAACTTAATCAACCACTTGGCGCATCCAATCTCAATATTCAGTTTCTTAAAATGAAACTGGAAAAAGGGATGCTTAATCCGGAATTAGGTAAGGAAATTTTGGATTCCCTAGAGTATGACAACAAGAGAGCCGCTACGATTGTTAAATCCCTCAGGTCAATCTTTACAGAAGGTGAATCGAATACTCAAGAAGTTCAATTGGGCTACTTGATTTCAAGCGTTTTAGATATTGTGAAGCCAGAACTTAAGAGCAAGAACATTCATATTCAGCTTCGAGTTGATGATGATTTGCTGATTCAAGTCAATTCCGCTGAAATCGAACAAGTCATATTAAATCTACTGAATAACGCAATACAGGCTTTAGCTAAGTCAGGAACGCTCCAGCGTCGTATTGCTATAGAGGCTACTAAGGTTGGTGAGGCGGTCCGACTCAGTGTTTCTGACAATGGGCCAGGCGTGCCCGTTGAATTCAAACCCCAGCTTTTTGAGCTCCTGAGTACAACCAAGCAGACTGGTATGGGTCTAGGTTTATGGCTTTGTAAGCATATTGTTACTAGATATAGTGGCTCAATCCATCATGAGGATTTGGTTGGCGGTGGTACACGGTTTGTCATTGAATTGCCATCTGCTGCCTATAGTTAGAGTTA
>CAITMU010000094.1 GCA_903893565.1 uncultured beta proteobacterium
ACAATTTCCGACCACCGAGCGCGTTCAGCTCTAATGATCGCTAAAAACTCCTCTGGCCTATTGCCCACGGCTTGACTACCCACTACGGTGAGTTTTTTATGGATGAACTCAAGCTGACAAATTTTAGCCATCGCCGTTTGTAAGCGTGTAATGATGGCCTTTGGTGTTCCAGCAGGGGCCACTACGCCAGACCAAGCCTCTGCCGAGTAATCTTTCACTCCTGCCTCCATCAGGGTAGGTAAGTTAGGAACCGCCTCTGAGCGTTTGGCTGAAGTCACCGCTAAACCCCTCACCCTTGATTCTTTGATCATAGGCACAGCCGTACTCAAGGTATCAAACATTGCCTGAATGTGTTCGGCCAGTAAATCATTGGCAGCCATCGACGTGCCTTTATAAGGAATATGCACAATATCGAGACTGGCCCTTTGACGCAGCATTTCAAAAGAAAGATGGGATAAGGAGCCATTACCCCCACTTCCAAAATTCAGTTTGCCTGGATGCGCCTTGGCATAGATCATCAATGCTTTGATGTTTTGGATAGGCAATGCGTTGTTCACTTCGAGCACCATGGGACCGGATGCGACAAGACTCACGGGAGACAAATCTTTTTCCGTATCAAAGGGCATGCTTTGGTATAAAAAAGGATTGATCGCCATGGTGGCTGCGGAAACCATCGCCAAGGTGTAACCGTTAGCCGGTGAACGCGCGACCTGTTCGGTTCCGGTATTGCCATTGGCACCGGCGCGATTATCCACAACAAAGGGTTGCCCTAATTCCTCGCTTAGGGCTTGGGCAAACAAACGGGCAATCACATCAATATTGCCACCTGCAACAAACGGCACAATGAGGCGAACCGGTCTTTCAGGATATTTTTGGGCCCAGCCTGTCGGTCCTACAAAAGCGGAAAACAAGATCAAAAACCCCACGCCAGATCGAATGATAGATTTCATTAGGGCTCTCCTGCCAATGGTGCCTTATTAAGGCTTTTTGTTTTTATCGTATTTCGCGTTTGACCGATCTATATTTTCATTCTAGCCTATGGTTGTTTTATCTATGGTTGTTTTATGCGAATCCCTTATTTACCTTCAAACACTACGCCTGCGCTTTTTTATGTCGTGGCAATGCCAGCGCCAGCGGCAAACCAATAATGCCTATCGACACGGAAGCGATCAGTGACCACGTGTAACTGCCGGACATATCAAATAAGCCACCCCCAAGCCAACCGCCGAGCGCCATGCCCGTTGTGGCAGCAACCATTTCGACCGAATAAATCGTACCCAGCGGAGCCGATGTACCAAACAACTGCTTGTTGATAATCGGGAATCCCACCATCTCGCCGCCGTAGCACAACCCAAACATCACGGCGAACAGATAGAACGCCCAGGCATCGGTAGCAAAAAATAAAATCAACACTGGCAGACTCTGTCCCAGCAGCGAAATGGACAGCACGGTACGCCCGCCAAGCCGCTCCGCCAGCACTGAGAACGTAAAACGGCTGATGACCGAAGTGCCCGCTATGGTGGCCAGCACACCAGCGGCTTCCAAACCCGGAATACCTTTGAAAGTCGCCATCGACACCACGTGTGCAAGAATAATTGCGTGCGCCACGCAACCGATGTGGTGAATGCTCATCAGTTGCCACACCAAGGGCTTACGCAGAATGTCACGCAATTTTATCGGCTGCACAGGCTTTGCGGTATCGGTCACAGGCTTATTCGAGGTATCCTCCGCGCCATAGGCCTTGAGCCCCTTCTCCTCTGGACTGTTATAGATAAACAGAGAAAAGAACGCGAGGATGATGCCAAGCACGATGCCAATGACGGTAAAGGCGTTCGCCCAGCCGCGTGTCTCCAGCATCCAGCTAAAGAGCGGCGCGAAAATAACCGGGCCCAGCCCCTGCCCGGCCCAATAAATGCCTAGCGTTATTCCTACATGCCGATGAAACCATTTGGTCATGATCACGGGCAGCAGGACGCTAAATGCCGCGTGACCCAGAGAGCCCACGAAAAGACTGTAAAACAAATAAAATTGCCAAAGCTCGGTTACAGTGCCCAGCAATACAGTGCCCGTGCCAATAAGAATGGATGCCCCGAGCATCAATACGCGCGCGCCATACCGATCCCCCAGCCAGCCCATTAGCATCACCGCAGGGAGCCCGACAATGAACGCGAGGGAATAAGCAAACGAAATTTCGCCGCGCTTCCAGCCAAACTGCTGCACGAGCGGATCGATAAATACGCCGAACGATCCCTGATCCGCACGGGCCACGATGTTCAGTACGCAAGCCGCGCCTAAAACCACCCATGCGTAGTGAAAACTATTTTTTTTAATATGCTCCAAGTTTCGAGCCGCCTTCGATTGTTATGTAATTTTTAGAAGAAAGCACTTCCTCTGCTCTCACGCTATAGTATCATCCTCTGTCTGCCACTGTCGGCTGGATGATTCAATGAAAATCCTGATAGCAGCAACATTATTCGTCTCACTTATTGGACTGTCTGTCATGGAATATTTTCACCACAGCCAGCATCACGGGGCCCATGATCCTGCTGCTGTTGATCATGGTGATCATATTGGCCAAGGTAGCCACGTTACGCCCCCGCCAACAACGTCAAAAGCAAAAGTAGAAGAGGCACGCGAATTGTACCGGCAGCACATGCGGGATCACCAATACTGACTGACTAAAGGACGCACGCGTCCAGCAAGGCTGGTGTATCGGTCGTGGCTAGCCATTAAAATCCAATCCCCACTCGTGTGCGTTTTCACCCATACGATCTAAAGCGCTGGTCTGAGTGGCTCGCATTTTTTGATCATGGGCCAATAAATCTTCAAACGCGATAACCCGGTGTGACCCCACTTTTCAGTAAGGCAAACGGCCGCAATCCATCTCCTTGATGCATGATACTGGGCAATCCAGTTTCCTAGTTCATAAGCATTTTTTAGGACAGGGGGGAGTTCAGCTTCGGATTTTATGGAAAAAGGATCGGCGGTTGCAAACAGTCTGAGATAATTGCACGCTATTGAGTAAATTTACTCAGTGATATACAAATGTCACACAGCAGACCCCACCTGAAGATGCTTGAAGCTCGACTCAACGAGGCTCCCCAGTTCATGATCGTTGTAGCAGGACCGCGTCAAATTGGGAAGTCAACCTTGGTTCGGCTGGCACTTTCTGGCCACCACGCTGCACAATCCAATGTCGCCCATGCGGTATTGCCGAAAACGCTTCAGCACCGCAGGGGGCTTCGCGTTGATGATGTAGATGCAGATATTGGTGTCAAGCAGGATCATGGGCTGATATCGGCTCGTATTTGCTCATCAGGCTCTTGGCGCGTCAATACAAAGCCAGGCTCAAACGCAGTCAGCCCGGCTTGCAGTGTCTGCCAGGGGTCATCTGCGGGCAGCAAAAGAACGCCATTGCCAAAGTGCTGAACCACCACCTCAGTACCGGCAAAGCGATATTCTTTGGGCAGCCGAACGGCTTGACTGCGGCCCGATTGGAAAAGGCGTGCGGTGTCCATGATAGCCCTCCTAAATTGATAGTTATCAATGCTAGTCACCCATCGTCAACTTGTCCACTCTAAGGAGTTCCTATGCATTAACCCAAGAGCAGTTTGCAAAGGCATTAGAAATGATTTTGCGCAATAGGCAGTTTTTTTGTTGGGCGGGTGGACAAGGCAAGCGTGCACTACGCGTTTTTGAGGAGGGGAGCGCAGACTTTGCTGACGGCCTGATTGAGCGTTCGGCCAGTGGTGCGGGATGTAACAAGACGGTGAGCTTTGATGTCAAGCCCGCAAAGCAGGCCGGCATGACTTTATTAGCTTAAAGTGGTACGGGCTAAACAACTTTCAGTCGAAGGGGGGGGATTGATGGGTAGAGATTGATGGGTAGAGACAAAAAAGCGCCCTGGAGGCGCATTTTTGCAAGATGGCGGAAGCGGTGAGATTCGAACTCACGGAGAGCTTGCACCCTCGTCAGTTTTCAAGACTGATCCATTAAACCACTCTGGCACACTTCCCTTAATCCAATACGGGTCAAAAAAAGACAGTTAAAAAGGGACAAAGACTGAATAACCCCATTAATTCACACTAATTAAGTGCAATTAACTACGGGCTACCACTTAACATCCTATGACTTGACCAGTTTTGATTTTATCATTTCTTTTCATTTACTTGCATCCTTTTTAACCTGCAACAAAAAACCAATACAGATTGCAACTTTTTTCAAAATCCGGTAGTCTAAAAAATGAGTGAGTGTATAAAGGTAAAAGCCTACACCGCTGTCGTTTCTTTCTTAATGGAGAACTTTTTTATGCAACCCGATATGCAAAATAGCCCCTACTACACTGGAAACACCAGTTACTTTGTAGAGACTCAAAAAGTCCTACGCAACACCTACTTATTGCTAGCGGTTACGTTGATCCCGACCATCATTGGTGGCGCCATCGGCACTAGCTTTGTCGATTTTCGCTTTATGCTCTCTAGCCCCATTATTTTTACTCTAGTCCTGATGGCCGTGTTTTATGGTTGGATCGCCCTCATTGAGCGCAATAAAGAATCCAGTGTCGGGGTCATGCTTCTCTTGGGATTCACCTTTTTCATGGGTGTATTGCTAGGGCCACTGATGCAGCATACCTTAGGCTTTCGTAATGGCGCACAACTGGTCATGATGGCAGCCGGCGGCACCGCGGGAGTGTTCTTCTTTCTAGCCGCCCTGGCCTCTAATGCCAAACGTGACTTTAGTTTTATGAACAAATTTATCATGGTGGGCTTTATCGTCATCATGCTAGCGGTTGTAGCCAACATCTTCTTGCAACTGCCGGTTTTACAACTCGCGCTATGCGGTGGTTTTATTATTCTGTCGTCCGCCATCATTTTGGTTCAAATCAATAGCATCGTGCGCGGTGGAGAAATGAACTACATTTCTGCCACACTGACCCTTTACATTTCTATTTACAACATCTTCACAAGCCTTCTGCAAATCCTAGGCTTTGTGGGTGGCGAGCGCGATTAACGTTTACTCAGTCTTTCGCTAGGTAACCGGACCTATCCGTTTTAAGCGCAGTAGCAAGATCCAACGCACTAAAAAAAGGGCGTCTTCCTGTAGCAGTGAAGACGCCCTTTTTATTTTCTGATCGCCTTCCTAACACAACCTAAGCCCCCCCCCCTTCAAATTCTCATTACGGTTGATTCTTAGCTAAGCTCTGCGGATGCTTCAACTCCTCCCCTATCAAACACGGCGATCGATTCAACATGGGCTGTATGAGGAAACATATTGACGATTCCAGCCTTGGACAACACATATCCCTTTTCATGAACCAAAATACCCGCGTCCCGCGCGAGTGTTGCGGGATTGCAAGACACATAAACGATGCGCTTCGGTAATGTGCCCTCCATGGCTTTCACTAAATCCATGGCCCCATCCCGAGGCGGATCAATCAACATACGATCAATCACCCCTAACCCCTTCCACACGCTCGCATCGACCTTAAATAAGTCCATCACCTCATACTGCACGCGATCGGACAATCCATTGTAAATGGCATTGTCCTTAGCCCGTTTGATGAGCGATCGGCTCCCTTCTATACCGAGCACACTAGCCCCGCTTCGGGCCATCGGTAACGAAAAATTACCAATACCACAAAACATATCCACCACCCGCTCGCTAGGCTGCGCTGCCAATAAATCCACCGCCCGATGAACCAACACCCGATTCACCTCGTGATTGACTTGGGTGAATTCCGTCGGGAAAAAAGGCATTTTTACATCAAATTCAGGCAAACTGTAGTAAAGGTCAGCAGGGCTTTCTGGCCAAAAAGGCACAGCGGTCTCCGGGCCCTTGGTTTGCAGATAAATATGAACCCCATGAGCCATCGAAAAAGCCTTTAATCGCTCTTCATCTTCTGTAGAGGGCTTATCCAATACTCGTAGCACCAACACATCAACCGTGTCCCCACACGCCACTTCAATTTGCGGCAATCGCTGACAAATACTCAAAGAACCCACCAACTGTCGCATAGCGGGCAATAACTTTGAAATCCGCGGCAACAACACTTCACAACTTTGCATCTCCGTCACAAAACTGGAGCGCCTTTCATGAAAGCCGATTAACGAACCGCCTTTTTTAAACACATATCGTGCCGTTAATCGGGCACGGCGCCGATACCCCCAACTAGGGCCATGAATCGGCGCTAATATCTGCCCCACACTGACTTTGGCGATACGATCCAAGTTGTCTTCCAACACCCTTTGCTTGGCCGCCACCTGAGCCATGGGAGTTAAGTGCTGCAAAGAGCACCCCCCACAACGCCCGAAATTCTCACACTGCGGTTCAACGCGCTGCGAGCTTTCGCGATAAATGCGTTGCACATGGGCCATTTCAAATTGGGGTTTTTTCAGATACACCGAGGCACTCACCGATTCACCGGTCAAGGCCCCTTCTATGAAAATAGTCTTCCCCTCGCGACGCGCTATGCCCCGCCCCTCATAATCGAGAGATTCGATATCGTAGATTTGCATTAAACGATTTTCTTAAGATCCATCTACTGTAAATGACGACCCCATAGGTCAAAGAGCTTGGCCCAAGCATGCTCTGAGGCGAGCGGATGGTAACTCGCTCTTTCCGAAAAACAAAACCCATGGAGCGTTCCCTCCAACACTTCTACGGTGTGCTGGGTGCCCGCTTTTTCCAAGGCTTTCGTAAGCTCCGGTATCACATGCTCAGGCACTGAACCATCAGTCTTTGCAAAACCAAAATACAATTCCCCTTTTACCTGACTTAAGGTTAAGTGCGGCGAGTCTTCTTTATCCGTGACAATACCAACCCCGTAGAGCGACGCGCAAGCCACCATCCGAGTCGGAAAACGAGCCGCCACCGCCGTAATATAACGCCCGCTCATGCAGTGCCCCACACACCCCATGGGACCCGCTTTGACTTCGGGTTGAGCATCTAACCAAGCAACAAAAGCCCCCGTATCGTCATTAACTTCTGCAATCGTTAAACTATTCATCGCAGCCTTAATCACCGCTGACATGGCATCCGTGCGACGGGGAATATCAAATCGACAGGTCCCTAATCGATAATATAAATCAGGGAGCAAACAATAATAGCCTTGCTTTGCAATGCGTCTTGCCATATTGCAAAGCTCTTCTCTAAAACCCGGTGCATCCATATAAAGAATAATGGCGGGATAAGAGCCCGGGGCATCGGGGCACGCGGCAAAGCCAGGGCACTGGCCGTGCTTCGTGGTGATGATGACATTTTTTTCTAAGAGTGACATAGATATCTACCTTTTGATTCAATCGCCTACAGGAAGAAAACGACAGGAGGGGAACGACAAGAACCGAATAAAACGAAAAAACAAAAAAAACATCCAATCCTTACTAACTATTCTTTGGCCGATGAATGCATGATCGTAGTGCGGTGCATTAATCGGGGTGCGCTCTCGGGGTAATCGAACGTGGCTTTGTGCTGCGTTGAACAATCGTCCCACATCACCAAATCATGTTGTTGCCAATGATGGCGATAGGTAAATTCAGGCTTAATACAGTGTGCGGTTAATTCCCGAATCAAGTCCTTACTTTCGTCATCAGGTAAACCTAAAATTTTAGCCGTGTACCCTTCCGTCACAAAAAGACATTTTTTACCGTTTTCTGGATGAATACGAACCACCGGATGAATCGCTTCTGGGTCTGACTTCACCGCTGCGGTATAGTCTTTCTTAATACCGGACTCCAGCGTTTTACTCAGCCGATGCATGATGCTTTGTAAGGCTTGTAAATTATCTATACGCTTTTTCATAGCCTCGGGTAAGGCGTTGTAGGCCGCAGAAGTGCTCGCAAAATTGGTATCCCCTAACACGGTCCCATCCACTTCTGGCACTTTCAAAGCCCTCAGCGCTGAGATAGCGTGTGGATTGGGTAGATACGCACCATCCGTATGCCAAAACACACCCGCATCGTAGCTCCCAATATACTGTCCCTCTTTTTTAATATTGGAAACCACAAAAATCTCCGGCTTTTGATCCAATAGAACGTTCGTTAATTTGAGTTTTCTTAATTGTCCAAAGCGCGCACTGAATCGAATTTGATCCTCATCCGAGAGTTCCTGGCCACGAAAGCACAATACCTCGTATTGATTAAACGCCGCCCGTATTTGCGCAAAGACCCCGTCATCCAATGGCCGAGTCAGATCCGCCCCCACGATCTGGGCACCCAATTGCTGGCCCAAAGGTTTAATTTGTAAGCTCATGATAGTCAATTTAATATAAAAAAATAAAAAAAGATTCTGTGAAGGCGCATTTTATTACGTCGCTCCATGGCTGTCCAAAATAGCCACTGCGCGATATATCTGCCCTAACGACCCACGCGTGAGGCCGGTTTTCCAAATTAGCCATCACCGACAAACACTTAAAAATGAAAGTAGACGCTACTACACGACCCGCATCATTGAACACACAACGGTGGACACACCCCATTAAGACGCAGGAAATACCCCTGTCGACAAATACCGATCTCCCCGATCACACACAATAGCCACAATCACCGCATTTTCCACTGTTTGACTCACTTGGAGCGCGGCCCACAAGGAGCCACCGGAAGAAATCCCTCCAAATAGGCCTTCCTCCGCCGCAAGGCGACGGGACATCGTCTCCGCATCGGACTGCGAGACCTCCATAATCCGGTCCACTCGTTGCCAATCACAGATGCTAGGTAAATAGGCCGCGGGCCACTTGCGAATACCCGGAATCTGCGAGCCCTCCGAGGGCTGACAGCCAACGATTTGAATCGCAGGATTTTTTTCTTTTAAAAATTGCGACACTCCCATAATCGTTCCCGTAGTGCCCATGCTTGAAACAAAATGGGTCACGCGCCCTTGCGTATCTCGCCAAATCTCAGGTCCAGTCGTCTCGTAATGCGCGCGGGGATTATCGGGGTTAGAAAACTGATCCAACATAATGCCCAAACCCTGCTTTACCATGTTTTCCGCTCGATCCCGCGCCGCCTCCATACTGCCTTCCTTAGGCGTCAAAATAAGCTTCGCCCCATAAGCGGCCATACTCTGACGACGCTCGATGGACTGGTTTTCAGGCATCACCAAAATCATCTTATAACCCATGGCCGCTGCACACATCGCTAAGGCGATACCGGTGTTGCCACTGGTCGACTCTATCAGCGTATCGCCGGGTTTAATCTGCCCGCGCTCCTGCGCCCTTTTAATCATCGACAAAGCGGGCCGATCCTTGACCGAACCGGCCGGATTATTACCCTCTAATTTCACCAATATCTGATTGGAACTTGTCCCTGGAAGCCGTTTCAGCGCAACTAAGGGCGTATTGCCCACAAAATCTTCAATGGTCTTACACTTCATAAAAATCTCATCAAAAAAAAGAGTTAAAAAAGAGGGTGCGATCCCGCTACCCTACCCAATAAGCCATCATCGTTTCGGCTCCCGATCTAACCCGTTTGCCCTGCCATTTCACGGTTAGGGCGAGCGGTTCTTGTCAGAGGAACTCACTGGTAAGGATTGTTTTTTAGGTATTTTTTTTCGTTCTTTCGCATCCGCTTGGGTCGATTTTTTCTTCACTGGGGGCTGCCCTTTTTTTTCCGTTGTCACCCCTGTTAAGGGGAGCTTCGCCCCTTGCTTTAATAATGTGAGCTTTCCCGATCGGCTAGCCTCTTCGATTAACTTCAACGTCGCCGGCCCCACGCCTTCTACTTTCTGCATTTCACTCATGGAGCCAAACTCACCATGCTGTTGCCGATAGTCCACAATCGCTTGCGCGCGCGCCATACCGATGAAAGTCAATTGCTGGATCTCTTCCACAGTGGCGGCATTTAGATTGATTTGCGCTTTTGCTTGACACACCAGTGCCACAGTCAGCGCCAAGAAAAAAACCACTCGTTTCATAAAAAAATCCACCCACCCTAATCCCTAGCTTTTTTCAATGAGACAACTCACATATCGTGACACCCCTTCTTCCACACTCAAAAACTTTTCGTCATAACCGATCGCGCGTAATCGACTCAATTCCGCCTGAGTAAAACTTTGGTATTTGCCCTTCAAATCCTCAGGAAAGGCAATATACTCAATAAGACCCGCCTCTTGCATTTGTAATAAAGTGAATTCTTTTTCTGCCTGCGCGCGTCGACACGTATTAATCGTGGCAACCGCCACATCATTAAAGCTTTGCGCTAAGCCCGTACCGCAGTTAAAAATACCGGATTTTTGTGGGTGGTCTAAAAAGAAAAGATTCACCTTTACCACGTCTTCTACACTCACAAAATCTCGTCGCTGCTCTCCATCAACATAACCACCACTACCTGTAAATAATTTCACTCGCGCATTTTTTTGATACTGATTAAAAAAATGAAACGCCACTGAAGCCATACGCCCTTTATGCTGCTCGCGTGCTCCATAGACATTAAAGTATCTGAGCCCCACCACCTGCGAAACTAATTGATGGGCGCGAACGTATTGGTCGAATAAGAATTTCGAATAGCCATACACATTTAAAGGCTTCTCGTACTCCAAGGACTCGGCAAAAAGGGCTGGCTCACCATAGGTGGCTGCGGAAGAGGCGTAGATAAAGGCAATGCCTTGGCTCTGACAATAGTCAAATAAATCACGAGAATAACGGTAGTTAT
>CAITMU010000095.1 GCA_903893565.1 uncultured beta proteobacterium
AGGGGATTCACCGCCAACACGACTATTAACCAAGGTGAAATCTTCAATATCACCAATGTGAACGGCGTCAATCCCGAAAACCAGCAGGTTTGGAACTGTCCGGTGGCGACTTCTAATGGCAATATCAATTTTGTCGTTACAACCACCACCACGGCGGATGCCAATGGCAATATGCTGACGCTTCCAATTGCTCCTTCTATTGTCGTAGCGGCAGCAGGCCAGGCAAATGGAACAGTGGCGGCGCTGCCTGTTGACGGCGCGGCAGTCACCTTTGGGTCGGGCACGGCGAATACTACTTACCCGATGAGTCTTGCTTATCATCAGGACGCTTTCACTCTGGCAACCGCTGACTTAGAGTTGCCGCAGGGCGTTGATTTTGCGGCAAGAGAAACCTACGACGGTATTTCCATGCGGATAGTAAGGGCATTCGATATTGTCAACGACCAATTCCCCTGCCGTATTGATGTACTCGGTGGTTGGGCAACCCTGCGGCCAGAACTGGCTTGCAGAGTAACGGGTTAAGGAGGAAAATACTATGCCTTTAAAAATATTATCAGATGGAAATCCTGATGGAACATTGCTTGGCGGCAATACATCAGACAAAGTTGGGTTCTTCGGACAAGTGCCTACTGCACAGCCGACCAATCCTTTTCAGGCCCAAGCGGGTGCGTTCGGGTTTGGTTCGATTGTGACTTATTCGTCAAATAACTGCCCTCTGGCAAATATCGCGGTAAGCACAACCGCGAATCAGGCGAATTTGACGATTGAGGGCTTTAACATTGCCGGTGCTGTCGGCGTAAATGCCACGCAGGAATTTATTGTCGGCATTTCCAAAGCGACTACGGCAGCCAACGCCACTAACAACGTAGGACTTTGCGGATGGAGACCATCAGCGGCTAATACCGTTGACCTTCTGTTCGCCAATCCTTCGGGAGCAAACGGAAACATCGTTGCCAATGAAGTTCAATGGACAGTGGCAACAATCAGAGGCTTTCAGAATGCCATTCAGATTCAGGCCTGCAATGCCAATGCAAATTGCCCGACAAACGGAGCGAATTACGGGACAGTTGAGATCATTTACAATCTCGGCGGATCCAATGCCACGGCCGTCGCCACTGTATCGGGCGCGGGTCAGCTTACCGGCATTCAGGTAACTAACGGCGGTCAGGGGTTTTTCACCGTTCCGACAGTTGTCATCACGGCTCCGGCGAACACCACCTACTCAGGCGTGACAGCAAATCAGCCGACACTCCTGACAGGAACCGCGCTTCCATTCCCCGTTCCTGCAAACGGGGTGGGTGCTACTGCGGAAGCGATAGTCAATTCTAACGGTCAGGTAATCAGCGTTGTAGTGACTGACCCCGGCTCCGGGTATATCGCAAGTGCGCCTCCGACAGTCACCTTTCAGTCGGCTACTTCCATTGCTCCGGGGCAGTTCGTAACTGGACAGCCCAATGCCTATACCGCCGGTCTGGGCATCGGCAACATGCGAGTCGCAGGGAAGAACCAGATTGCAGTCCAGTATTTAAACTGCACAGGTTCAAACATCGCCATTCCTGCTGCCAACTATGCCTTTGTGGGTTTAAGTTCCATGCCCGCAATCAGCCCGTTTATGACTATCCGGGCAAACATAACGGCGGCTAACACTTCCGGCGTAGGTTCAGGCGCAGGTTCGACAAACTACGTTGTTCCCGGCATGATGGCCAACGATGTCGGCATTGCCGCTTACGGAAACGTAATGACGACAGGTGCAAATGGTACTGCTTACATCTTGCAGCCACCGATTGCAGCGGCAAATGCGATAAACGATATTTACATTGGATCGAATATCGCTTCCAACAGGGCGGCCGGCGTTTACAGTTATGTGTTCATGCGTCAGCAGGCCAATGCGCCGATGGTGGTGTTTCAGGCCTTTGTTTCTAATGCAACAGCGGTTACAGCGGGTAATTCATCCGAGCAGGTGTTTACTCTGCCTTCCAATATTACCTTGAGTTCCTCGAACAATGCTACAAATTTTAATGTTATTAATTGCAACAAGCCGTCGCATACTCCGGGACTTTCGGTAGTCGGTTGCAGGGCGAACAGCAACACTCAGGTGGCAATCACTTACATGAATACGTCCAGTGTGAGCATTACTCCTCCGAACGAGATGTACACTTTTGCGTACTTCCCGACTCCGGCGGCAACGATGTCTGCTAACATTCTGGCGTATCAGGTAGTTTACCAGGCGGGCCCGACCTACTCTCAACTCTGGCAGTTAGTGACAGAATTGCAGCAGGCTTCGCAGTTGTCTGGTTTCATTAAGGGGTATTAATTTTCAACCGGGGAGGGTGGTAAATCTGCCCTCCCCTTCTGGGAGGAATGTAATGAAAAAGACGATTTATACTTTAGCGTTGAGGGGCTATGTACCGGACTTGATAGCCGTGACTTTTCAACTGATGAAGGCTTACGCAAAAAAGATCGAGGCGGACTTCGTGGTTATTGAAGATCGAAAATTTCCCGAAAGATACCCAACCTACGAGAAGTTTCAGATTTGGGACTTGATGAAGGAACGGGACGATGAGTGGTCGTTCTTCTTCGACGCGGACACGATGATTCACCCTGATTTTCCTGACGTGACGGCGATGCTTCAGATGGATACAACCTGCGCGGGATACTCAAGCGACTTTACCCCTATGAGATTCAGGCCTGACGCGCCTTTTCTGCGAGACGGTAGGTACATCGGGAAAGGGACGTGGTTCATTATATGTTCCAATCTCACGAGGGACGCATGGCAACCCATAGAACTTTCGGACATCACCTACGAGAAGGCCGTGGAAAATATTTTTCCGACAAATGACGAGATTATAAAAATCAAAAAGACCCCTGAAAGTCTTATTGACGATTATGTCGTCTCAAGGAACATCGCAAGGTTCGGCTTGAAACACACCGTTCTCTCAGAATTATGCCCGAAATTCAACTGCCCGATAGGGATAGAGACCATTAACGGAAATCAGAAGGTTATCAGTCCCTATTTACAGCACGACTACAACCGCCCCCTTGAACAAAAATTGGTCTGGACGGAGCAGGTTTTACGGACGTGGGGGGTGACGCTATGAAAATCCTCATAACAGGACAAAACGGATTTCTAGGGAAGAATCTGACCAAAGCGTTTAAGACGGGATTATTCGATGCACATCCCGCGATCAAGGATGAGCATGTGTTTGGCGATTGTGGCGATATCAGATACATAAAAGAGC
>CAITMU010000096.1 GCA_903893565.1 uncultured beta proteobacterium
ATCGACTCATCAGTAATGCGCGCTTCAGGAGGACGTGAATCCATTTTAGGAATTGAATTTTGTTCAGACATGAAAACTCCACAAGGAAAAAAATAAAAAAATTTGTTGCTGACGTAAAACCACAGTTTGCAAACTTGCTAGCCAGAAAATTAGCCGGCTATCATCATTTAATAATAAAAAATTATTCTTACTATAAAAGCGGATCAATCTTTCAAACGAGTTCTATCGATCTTTGGTCGATTGAAATTTATGTGTATTTTTAAATGATTTTATTGACTAATTTTACTTGGTTTTAATCACGACGTGCAACAAAGCCTCAAGAAAAAATCCGGACCGAATATCGCGGTAGATCGGTTATAAGGCCTAGATAGGCTATCGAACTATCGAGCAAACCACATTATGAACCCCCTATTCATTATTTTTTTAAAAAACATTATGTATTGAACTAATTTTATTGGCCTCACGGGCAATCCATCGAGACTCACTTTCAATGGCAGCCACCAAATCTACTGTGACTGAAGATGACAGATGCGATTCAGGACACACAAAACAAATTGAGGCGAATGGATGACCAGAATCATTTTTAATTGCTATACCAAAGGCACTCACCCCTGGAACTACATCACTTAAACTGATTCCATAGCCTTTGTCCTCAGAACGCTTGAGCATTTTTTTCAGTGCCGTGATTCGGGTGTCACTAAAACGAGAAACATCTTTCAAGTTTTCTTTCAGTATAAGCTCAGATAGGGGCTTAGGCATTGCCACCAGCATAGCTACTCCACCAGCTGAAACAATCAACGGGCGCCGCGTCCCAACTTCAATTGTTAAAGCCTTGATGGTCATCTGACCCAATTTAAGCGCACAAACAAATTCATTACCACTTAGCAAAAACAACATGGTCATTCCATTAAAACGCTTAGAAATGCGAGATAAAGGATTATTACAAAGAGCAAGAAATTCTATTAACTCGCTTTGTGAAAGACCTAATTCAAAAAGTAAAGTGCCTAACACGTAACGTCGGTCTCCGACTCGTTGTCGAACCAAACGCTCACGAGATAAACTGGACAATATACGATGCGTCGTTCCCCTATCCATAGAACAATGATTAGCCAAGTCCACCAATCGCCATCCAAGCGATCCACGCAAAGAAAGGGCCTTCAGTATAGCTACCGCTCGTTCGATACTTTGAGTGCCCGTACGTTTTAGTTTTTCAGCCATGATCAATGCATAATTATTTACATCAAAAAACGTTGTTAAAGGTCTACAGTAACAGGGTAAGTTCACAATGTAAAATATCTATCTAAAACCCCATATTTGATTGCTTGCGCTTTAGAAGAGGCAGAGCAAATAATGTTTTAATAAAATTAGCACTCTAGATCGATTAAAAATTATGACAACCATCAAAAAAACCATTAAAAAATCAAAGCGCAGTGGCCCTCTGAGCGGAGTACGTATTCTGGACTTATCGAGGGTGCTCGCAGGTCCTTTCTGCTCGATGATATTGGCTGACCTAGGAGCGGAAATTATTAAGGTGGAAGAACTGGGCGTCGGAGACCAAACTCGAACCATCCCTCCCTTTCTAAAAGGGGAGAGCCATTATTTTCTTTCCATCAATCGGAACAAAAAAAGTATCGCCCTAGACTCAAGGACGCGGGAAGGAAAAAAAATACTCTTAACCCTCGTTAAACAGTGTGATGTTGTTTTGGAAAATTTCCGTCCTGATGTCATGAAAAGACTCGGCCTTGATTATGAAACGCTTAAAAAGATCAAACCCGATATCATCCACTGCTCCATTAGTGGATTTGGCGCTAAGGGGGCGATGAAAGATAAACCCTCCTTTGATCTTGTCACACAAGCCCTCAGTGGCGTGATGAGCATTAATGGCTACCCAGATGGCCCGCCCACGAAACTAGGGTTACCCTTAGGCGATATCGGTGGTGGCCTATGGGCTGCCATTGGCATTTTGGCTGCGCTTAACGAAAAAAATATAACCGGCAAAGGCACCCAGATCGATTTAAGCCTTCTGGAAGGTCTCATGGGATTATTGGGCTATCTGGCTGAAATATTCTTAGTCACAGGAAAAAGCCCAGGCAGAATGGGCAATAATCATCACAATATCGTTCCCTATGGACTCATGAAAGTCAAAGATGGCCATATCGTCTTAGCTTTACATGTGGGCAGCTTTTGGCGCAATTTCTGTAAGGCGATTAGCCGAGATGATCTGATTACGGATGCCCGATTTAAAACCGTCAAAGATCGACACATTAACCGAACGGCACTAGAAAAAATACTTGATCGCATTATGCTCACGCGAACGATCAAAGAATGGCAAAAAATACTCAATAAAGCCGACGTACCCCATGGCCCGGTCAACACGGTTGGGCAGGCCATTAATCAACCTATCATCAAAAAAAGTGGTTTTTTAAAAGAAACTTTGCATCCAACCGCAGGCAAAGTCAAAGTACTCGGCTCCCCTCTTCATTTTCCAGGCACCTTTGAAAATTCAACAATAGCGCCCCCCCCTCGACTAGGGGAGCATACGATTGAAATTCTAAGTTCCCTTGCCAAATTAAAACCTGCTGCTATTGCGCAATTACTACGCTTAGGAATCATTGCCACCCCCAAGCCTTAACGTCGTTTTTTTAAATCAGTGAGATACATTTTCAAATAACATCTATTAGTCAAAGGAATGAAAGATGTCTCAGCATGGAAAAGCCAGCGAAGAAGAATTAACCAGAATCAGAAGCAAAATTGGACAAAAAGTCACTATTAATGAACCACCTCATTTAACCGAGGTCAGCCGCGATTCGATACGACACTGGGCTCAAGCCACAGGGGATCGTAACCCGCTTTTTTTAGATGAAAACTACGCTAAAAATTCCATCCACGGTGGCCTCATCGCACCTCCTTGCCAACTGTATGCCTTTAGTCGAATCTCCATCGGTTATCGAGGCGGATTACCGGGCGTTCATTCGTTTTTTGCGGGGTCCCACTGGCGTTGGCATGAACCCATCCGACTCGGACAAAAAATTAACCCAGAAGTGACTTTCAAGGAATTAAAGGAATTGCCTAGCAAGTTTGCTGGGCGTATGTTTAAACAACTCTCACTCATACAGTTTATAACGGATGATGGACATGAAATTGCCCAGGCTGATTCTTGGGGCATGCGCGTAGAAAGAGTGGCCGCTAAAGAAAAAGGGAAATATAAAAAACTGGAATTAGCCGCTCCTTACACCCAACAGCAATTGGATGATATTGCCCAACTCTACGCCAACGAAAAATGCCGAGGCCGAGACACGCTTTATTTTGAAGATGTCAACGTCGGCCAAACCGTTCCCGAAATCATTCGAGGTCCCTATACGGCCACCACTGCAGTGGCTTTTGAGCAAGGCTGGGGAGGCTTATTCATCAAAGCTCATGGCTACTGGTTCGATTACCTCAGACGCCACCCCGCTGCAGGCATTGCTAATGCCTACAATATTCCCGAACCCCCAGAAGCTGTACATTGGGATAGCGCTCTGGCCCGAGCCGTTGGAGTGCCTGAGGCCTATGATTACGGTCCTGAACGCATTGCTTGGCTTGCCACTTTACTCACCAACTGGATAGGGGATGAAGGGTTTTTAGCCGAGTTATATTGCGAAGTCAGACGATTTAATATGATTGGTGATTTAACCTACTGCCGAGCTAAAGTCATCGAGAAAAAAGATGGCAATAACACCCAAGGTGAAGTCAAATTAACCATAGAAGCCGTTGATCAACGCGGTGATATGACCGCCAGTGGCTGGGCGATCATCAAATTACCAAAAAAACCAACGATTCCGAAAAGGAGTTGATATGGCAGAGAAAATGCAAGATGGCTATTACGAAGTTTATTGGCCGAGAGCACCTAGAAAAGTAGAGAAAAAAAAATTAGCCCCACGTTTACACACCCTAAATGGAAAAACCGTCGCTCAATTATGGGATTTTTTGTTCAGGGGTGATGAGGTCTTCCAGACTTTGGAAGCAGCTTTAAAACAAAAATTTCCTGATATTCGTTTTGTCAGCTGGAAAGAATTTGGCAATACCCATGGAAAAAATGAACGGGAGATACTAGCAGCACTACCAGAGCGATTTAAAACGCTAGGCATTGATGCCGTCATCTCTGGGATGGGATGCTGAGGTAGTTGCACGCCTGCCGTGTTGCGGGCGAGCGCTATCTGTGAGAGTAGTGGCGTTCCCAGTGCTTCCCTCGTCAGCGAGGGCTTTGCCTCGCAAGCGCTCGCTGTCAATCGCGGGTTGGGACTCAATTTACCCATTGCCATCGTGCCTGGGCACCCAGGGGCCCAAAGCGCGGAAGAACTCAAAAATAATATTTTAGAATCCACCGTTAATGAGGTGATCCATAACCTCACAAAAACGCTTGCAGCCACCGAAGAAGAAAATGAACCGGAAGAGCGCGACATCGTCTTTCGGGGTGGGTTTGCTGCCGTGAATCAATATTTTCTTGATCAAGAGTGGAGCGATGGACTCCCGATCGTGCCCCCGACCAAAGAGGGGATAGATGAATTTTTACGCTTTACCGATCGAAAATCCGAAGAAGTGATTGGTCAAATTCTTCCGGATAATCGCCTCGCCAGTGTGTGGAGTGTAGCGGTCAATGGCCTCATGGCTGGTTGTCGTCCTGAATACATGCCCATTTTGATCGCGCTCGTCGAAGCTATGTTAGACCCCGCCTACGGCGTTGAACATAGTGGCAATACCCCCGGCGGGGAAACGCTCATCATTTTAAATGGGCCCATCATCAAAACACTGGGTTTTAACTATACCCAGGGTGTTATTCGAGACGGCTTTCAAGCCAATACTTCGATTGGAAGATTCTGGCGCCTTTATCTTCGTAACGTAGCCGGTTTCATTTTACATAAAAATGATAAAGCGACTTTCGGTAACACCTGGCGAGTGGTGTTGGCTGAAAACGAAGATGTACTAAACCAAATTAACTGGCCGCCGACTAGTGCTGAGATGGGATTTTCTCGCGGTGAAAATACCGTCACGATTGCTCGCTACACAGGGGGCAATCTCATTTGCTCGGTGTCTGGATCAACCCCAGAAGAACTCCTACCCTATTTAGCCGACGCCGTTGTCAGACAAATTTCATGGCAATTAATGTTTACAGTTGGCATGGGAAACGGCACCCTCAGACCTCTCATACTGCTGTCTCCTATACTGGCCCAAACCATCGCAAGAGGCGGTTGGTCCAAACAGGATGTAAAGCAATATTTATTTGAACACGCACGTGTACCCGCCTGGCAATTCGAAAGACAATTAAGGGACTGGAACCAAAAACCCATTTGGAATCTGACCAAAGAGGCACAAGAAGGTAGCATTTCAACCATTTACTCGGTATCCGAAGACCCTAATCGCTTAGTCCCTTTGGTGGGGGATGCGGATAACTATATGATTGCGGTATGCGGCGACGAGATGAGAACCAATGCGTATGTCTTTGCGCATAATGGCGTATTGGGTTACTCAGTAGGAAAAAAAATACAACTACCCGACAGTTGGCTAGCAAAGCTCAAACAAAAATAAAAGGAATAATCCAATGACCCGGATCAAAAAACCCATAAAAATATTGACCATCATCATGACACTCACCGCAACGATCCAAAGCAACGCCCAAACTTGGCCCGATCGCCCCGTGCGAATCGTCAACCCCTTTGCCGCAGGGGCTGCCAGTGATGTTGTGGCTCGTTTGATAGCTGAAAAGCTGACCCGAAAATTGGATAAAAGCTTTGTCGTAGACAATAGACCCGGCGCTAACGCCATTATAGGAACAGAAATTGTCTCCAAAGCAGCGCCAGACGGCTATACCGTATTGTCGGGAGGCAATACAACCCATGCTGCCAACCCGAGCTTATACCAATCAATCCCCTATGATCCTATTAAGGATTTCTCCCCTGTCGCTTTTATCGTCGGGCTACATTACTACCTAGTTGTTTCGCCTAATTTTCCTGGTAACAACGTCAAGGACCTCGTTAATTACGCAAAAAGTAATCCAGAAAAAATCACTTATGGCACGGGCAATGCCACATCAACGATTAGTGCAGAATTATTCAATCTCACCACTGGCACTCAATTTGCTCAGGTCAGCTACAAGGGAAACCCCTTAGCCATTACCGATGTCATTTCTGGCAATTTGACGACCATGTTTTTAGACAACAGCACCGCACGAGGATTAATCCAAGCCGGTAAATTAAAAGCACTCGGCATTGCTGCACTGAATCGTTCAGAGATATTTCCCGACATCGCCACTTTGACAGAATCGGGTGTGCCAGGTATTAACTTAACCGCATGGATTGCCCTATGGTTTCCAGCAAAAACACCTCAATATATTGTGCAAAAAATGAATACCGAGGTCAATGCTGCACGAGCATTACCGGATGTCACTCATAAATTAAAGGAATTAGGATTCACCCTTGAAGGTTCGGGCCCCAGTGTTCAACAGTTCACAGAATTTATAAAATCAGAAATTGCATTGTGGGCACGAGTGGTAAAGGAGGCTAAAATCGTCAAGCAATAATGCATCAATCTGCATGAATTCCAGCTTGTTTAACGATTTTCACAAACTTTTCTGTTTCCTCTTTAATCATCGCAGTACACTGATCTACGGATTCACTCGATTGAATTTCAACCCCTTGTTGTAAAAATCGACTTTTGATGTCGGACTGCTGAACGGCCTTCACGATTTCCTGATGCATGAGATTTAAAATCTCCTTAGGCGTAGCAATCGGGGCCAGTATGGCATTAAATAAAGCGGCTTCATAACCTGGCAAAGCCGCCTCTGCAATAGTAGGGACTTCTGGAAAAATAGGTGATCTTTTCTTGCTCGTAACCCCTAGCGCATGCAACTTTCCTGCTTTCACAAAGGGAATCGACGTACTGATCGTATCAAACATCATAGAAATTTGTCCGCCAACCACATCGATTAATGCCGGCGCATTACCCTTATAAGGGACATGAATCATTTTAATGCCTGCTTGAATAGCAAATAACTCAGTCGCCATATGCGCGGTGGCACCGTTACCTGCTGTGCCATAGGTGATTTGGTTAGGATTTTTTTTAGCCAAGTTAATCAAGTCATTCACTGTTTTCACAGGAACAGAAGGATTCATCACCAAAATCTGTGGTAGCCAAGCGGTGAGACTCACACCACTAAAATCACGCACTGGGTCATAAGGTACGTTTCGCATCACTGCAAAAGTGGAAGAAAAAGTACTGGCAACGGACACATAGGTATAACCATCGGGGTTCGATTTGGCCACAAACTCGGTCCCCGGAATACTGCTGGCACCGGGACGATTCTCAACGATCACTTGCTGAGACAATTGCTGATTTAATTTTTGAGCTATCGCCCGAGTCACCAAATCTAAGTTACCCCCCGGTGCCACAGGAACGATAAATCGTATCGGTTTATTAGGATAGGATTGGGTGTAACCAGGACCTGTTATGAGTAAAACAACTAGCAAACACAAAACACGATGGATAGTCATCTAAACCTCTCTTTAATCATGGAATGACACACTAAGAACCTTTAAAATCTTGAATCGAGTGAACCAACAAGCCGGTGTTGTTTTTTAATGGCAATGTCACAGAACGCGTCGCTCCAAAGGTAGGGATAAAGGCTGAATGCTTGCCGGCTCCGCCTACGACCATAATCAAAAAATCCTCTGGTTTTTGCACAACCGGAACTCGCGCATCCATAGGCGCCTGACCCAGAGTGAGAGGGAATTTAATACGCATACGACGTTCTATATTTTCTTCAGAAAAACTATCTAATCGAACCCACGCGTTCTTAAAAAGATACTCTTTAACAGCTTGTTTAGAAAATCCCCCTTGGGCTACAGTGGCCGCGTGCTCAGGACTTAAAATAATCAAAGGCTCACCCGAATAGGCAATATCGTTTGTACCGGGAGTAGAGCAAGTACCCGCAATCATTTTCAAAATACCTTGGGCGGTATGGCTTTCATGATCATTGACGTTATGGGGGGCTTCAGCACCAATAACAGTCACGGTACTGACTTCAGCAGAAAATCCTCTTTCGACATGAAATGGCGACCAGGGACTTTGGGATTCATTTTCCGCAATGCAATAACTATATTTAGCGGGGGAACCTAACGTAGCCATATCACCGGTTCCTGGAATAGCACCCCCGATATTTAATAAGATCAACCGGATCGCACGACCAATCGAAGCGTTCGACTGATAGCCTGGACCAAAGGCATTACTGCCGCAGTTAATAGCTAATTCCTTAGCAATCGGACCATTCACAACGAGCAATGGGGCACACAAGTGGGTGGTGGCCTGAATGCCATACAAATTAAAAGATTCAACCATCATCGCCTCTACCGCCAAAAGAATAATGGGAAAATATTCAGGACGGCAACCTGCCATAACTGCATTAGCCGCCAAACGCCAAGGGGTTGCCTCAGCCCAGCGCGGGGCTAACAAACCAATGGGATCATTCCAGGGACGATCACAAAAGGCCAACATTTCTTCAACACGCTGTAGGTTGGGCGGGATGATAGGTAATCCATCGGTCCAACCGCGTTGTCGGTATAGGTCATTGATCGCAATAAAATCCCCCTCTGCTACAAAACTAGCACTGGGACTACTGACAAAGGAGGTTAAAGGATTCAAGATAAAAATCCTGATAACAGTTGATTAAGCTTTGGCTTAGCTTGCTCAAATCGAAGCATCAAATCCTTTTCTTCAACACCCCCCAAGGGATGATCAATCAGAATTAAGTGCAATGCATTAGCCCCTAAAACGCGCGACTGAGCCTTCGCCAAATTGCTAAACGCAGTCGAACAAATCAACGCAACCTTTTTACCTTTATTTAGAAGCAAAGCCATGTCGTGGACACTCCACGAAGTGCAGGCCCCTCAATCTGCCATAGCCCCTAAAATAAAGTCAGACTGCTCTACTAACTGATCGATTTGTAACGCACTGGCCGCCACAGCTGCATTGGGTTTACGACATTGAGCTACATTTGTAATATGAAATTTTTCCAGCAAATCAACACGTAATAACTCCAAAAGATGATCCGCATTATTTTTACTGTTATCTAAAATACCCAGGCGAAACCCCTTTGCCAAAAGCCTGACAGAAGAGACGCTCGTCTCATCCACTATCACCGGTGCCTCAGGAATAATATAAATATCTTGCATACAGGTACCTTTTTCGTCAGCCAGAGAAGTATTTTTTATTCAGCTTTAATGGCGCTGGATTGCACGATTTTTCCCCATTTAATCGACTCAGACTGAAGAAACAGTGAAAACTCTTCCGGCGTCGAAATAACCGGCTCCGCACCCATGCCTATTAGTTTATTTTTCAATTCAATATTTTGTGCAATCTTTTTTAACGATGAATAACTGTAACCAATGACCTCTTTAGTTACTGTACTCGGTACTGTCAATGCAAACCAGTTGGTGAGGTCATACTTGGGAATACCGGCTTCCATCATCGTTGGCATTTGAGGTAACAATGCAGAACGGCTAGCCCCCAATACGGCTAACGCTCTTAACTTGTGGGATTGAATATAGGGCAAAGCCTGCACAATGCTATCGAAAGTCGTTGACACATGCCCACCCAACAAATCTGCAAAACTGGGGCCACTACCCTTATAGGGGATATGTAGCAACTTCACGCCCGCTAGGCGAATGAAAAGCTCACCCGCTAGATGAGGAGCCCCCCCCGCACCGGAGGAAGAAAAGGTAATCTGATCAGGATGGGCTTTGGCAAAACTCACCAACTCAGACACAGAACGAACAGGTAATGAAGGATGGGCAAGAAAAACAAAATGAACATTCACCAAATGAGTGAGCGGCGCAAAATCTTTTTTGACATCGAAGGCGAGCTTCTTATATAAATAAGGATTCACTGTCAAAGTGCCCATGGTGCCTAAGTACCACGTATGACCATCGCCGGGCGCTTTGGCGGCTAATTCAGTCCCAATATTACCCGCTGCACCAGCCCGATTATCCACAATCACTTGCTGAGACCACAGCTCGGTTAATTTTTGCGCATATAACCTAGCAATGATATCGGCGCCACCCCCAGCGGGGAATGGCACGATCAGTCGAATAGATTTTGAGGGAAATTCCTGAGCGAAAACAGAAAAAACAATGCCACAGTAAATTCCCCACCCAGCAAAGGCCAGAATGAGTTTTTTTAATGGCATTTTATTTCTTCAGAGGAGTCTTTTTTTTCTTCGCAGCAGGCACATATTTTTTATCATGTGACTTTAAATATAACTGGGCGTGATCAGCATCTAACAATGGATAAGTATCAAAATGAGCAGGCATAATTTCAGCCCATTCATTAATGAGTTGATGCAATCGCGAAGTGGAATCCACATCAAAAATCGCTACCCCACCCCGACCTACTCTGGCATAAACACACAATGCCTCTTTGGATTTCAAAAGCGGATCCATCCACTTCCAATACTTTTGCCGACGTGCGGTAACCGTCGAAGGAGGATCTCGTCTAGGCGTTGTAACGATTAAAAATAGCATTATTTCTCCTCAATACAATAACAGGTTTATTTTTTAATTAATTTTATTTCCTGTCTTATTATTTGCAAGTGCTTGCCCTCTTGCAAGCACTCTTAGGGGGGCATCATTTAATAATTATTACAATGCGAACTTTTCAATAAGCCCCCTACAATCATGCATCAACTTTTATATATACCAAACCCTAAATCTAACCCAGAACCATCACGGAACATATGGGTCTTAATATCGCGCGAAGGAAGGATGACGGTTGCTGCGCCATTAGTAACAGTTTTTTCACCACGCTGATTCTCCGCCCACACTTCGAGATCCACCAATGGATAACCATCAACAATGTATTTTTTAATAACCTTACCTTTACACCAAGTAGTGTCGCCCATGGTATTAAAGCGGCGCAACTCTGTTTTAATCCGTTTTAACACACCCGCATCACCCATCCAGTTAGTCACCATCGAGGCAACCCAGGCTGAACGTTGGGGACCATAATCGTACGTGCCGGGCACCCCGACTTCTTTGGCAACCGACTCACGGTGATGCCCAATACCCGTATATTCCACTCCACCGCCAGCCTCAGGGTTACGGAAAAAATGGCCTGGATGACGAACCGCACCTTTCAAAATAACGCCGTGAGTGTGTCCCCTACCGCAACCGACCAAAAATCCCATGGTATCCATAAGAGAAAGAGGACCTCTCGCAATCGGAGTCAAAGCCTCCCCTTCGGTCACATCTTCCCAATAGCGAATATTGGCACCGCATATCTTTTTATCTTCTTCTAACACTGCTTTATCAATAACGGAAAATTCATCCGATGTGTAAGTATGTTTTTGAATATCTTTGTATTTGCCTTTATCTCGTGCTGCTTTTCTTTCGTGACGAGTACACCAGCCTAAGACTCTAGAAATCAATTCATCTTTTTGATTAACAAAGTGAGCCTCAACATACTGAATCACCAAGCGGCCTGAAAACTCACTTTTTCTTTCTTCAACGGCTACCACTCGCTCTTCAGCCGTCACGCGATCACCAGGACGCAAATTTCTAAAGCATTCCCAATCATTACCGGCATAAAATCCATGGACACCTGGCAACCCCCAGCGAGTCCTACCAATCCATCCATACGCCATGGGAAACATGGGATGCGCAATCACATTGCCATAACGAGCGTTTCTGGCATATTCGCTATCGCGATAAATGGGATTTAGATCTCCAATGCCGTTACAAAAATTTCGTATAGTATCAATAGTAATGTCTTGCAGATACGGGCCTTCAGGACGCAAGCGACGTCCGATCATCGCTTTCGCACTAGCGATGGCCTCATCAGTAATGATGCCCTCAGTGGGCACGTCTTTAATTTCTTGTTGCTGCTTATCGTCACTCATCAACTCACCTTTTAATGAAAAAAAACCCCAATAAAAATCAATCGACAAAACCAATCAAATAGCATTTTTCTTATCCTAAGATCATGCGCCAGAATAATTATTATCGCAAGAAAATAATTATTCCAGAAAAATGCCACTCAGAAAAGCTTAGAATCTTGTTTAATCTGCATCGGAAAACCCTCAAATTAGTAAAATATTCCGAACGATTTTTTGTCCTTTAAGAAGAAAAAATACGGATTTCACAAATTTAAAAGCCTAGTCTTATTATTAAGTAAAAATCTATTCTCAATGGACCCAGAGATCCATATCATCATGATGAAAAAAAATACAATGCACCCCTTTTACGAAGTGTATTCACCTCAGCCGGCTCGTTTAAAAAGTCACACAAAAAACTTGGCAACGCGGTTGCCCACACTCGTAGGCAAAACTCTGGCACATGTTTGGGATTATCAATATCGTGGGAATGAAATTTTCCCTTGGATTGAAGAGGCTTTAAAGCAACAATTCCCCGGTATTCGATTCATTCACTGGAAAGAATTTGGCAGTACGCACTCAAATAACGAAAGACAAGTGATTGAAAACCTTTCAAAAAAACTAAAAGAATTTGAGGTCGATGCAGTCATCAGTGGTATTGGGGCCTGAGGCAGTTGTACACCCGCCGTGATGCGGGCCAGTGCGGCTTGTGAATTAGCCGGCATCCCAACCGCTTCATTAGTTTCAGAAGGTTATATCAGTCAAGCCAAAGCTGTGGCTAAGGGACTGGGCTTAGTTCATTTAGCCCTATCCCTTGTTCCGGGTCATCCCACCGCTCAAAGTGCGGATACATTAAAAAATAATATTGTAAATATCACCCTACGTGATGTTATTCACAATCTAACTCAATCTCAAAAAAATACAGCATTAGAAAAGGAAGAAAAAACGGATCAAATCGTGTTCAAAGGCGGATTCGATGAAGTGAATCATTACTTTTATACGAACGAATTAAGTGACGGTTTACCCGTAGTTCCCCCCACCCTAGAACGCATTAGCGCATTTTTAAAAATAACCCCACATCGTTCCGATCATATTTTTGGCATTTTGCCTCCTGACGGACGCCCAGCCAGCGTGTGGAGCATTGCGGTCAATGGTGTCATGGCCGGCTGCCGGCCTGAATATATGCCTATTCTAGTTGCCTTAGTGCAAGCCATGCTAGACCCCCATTACGGCGTAGAACACAGTGGCAATAATCCCGGGGGTGAAACCCTCATTATGATTAATGGACCGATTGCGAAACAACTTCAATTTAACCATTTACATGGTGTATTACGTGATGGATTTTTGGCCAATACCACTGTCGGTCGTTTCTGGCGTTTATATTTAAGGAATGTCGCGGGATTTTTACCCAGTAAAAGTGATCGAGCCACATTTGGGAACACTTGGAAAGTGGTATTAAGCGAAAACGAGTCAGTTCTCGAAGAAATTGGTTGGGAGCCTAACAATGTGGAAATGGGATTTACCCGTGACTGCAACACAGTTACCATTGCTCGCTATACCGGCGGTGATGTGAGCTCTTCAGTGTTTGGCCAAACACCGGCTGAGATAATGCCTTTTTTAGCCGCGTCCGTATTGCGACAGGTGTCGTGGCAAATTATGTTTACCGTGGGTCAGTCACAAGGCTCTTTACGCCCCCTCATCTTACTGACTCCTGCCATGGCCCGAATCTTTGCTAAGGCAGGTTGTTCAAAGCAAGACGTCAAACAACTCATTTTTGAGCATGCTCGTCTACCCGCCTGTCACATTGAACGCTTGCTACGAGACTGGACGCGCAAGGGTATCTGGAACATTGCGGACGAAGTCAAAAAAGGCACTTTACCTAAACACTTTCATGAATCGGATGATCCAGAGCGCCTAGTTCCTATCGTCTGGAAAGCGACAGATTATATGATTGCCGTCACCGGTGATGAACTCAGAAACGATGTATACGTATTCGCTCACAATGGGATTTTAGGCTATCCCGTCGGTAAGAAAATAGAATTACCAGCGGACTGGTCAGACGTCATCAAAAGCATTGAAAACATTTCCTAGCAATCAACCAAATACCTTTAATCAGCAATAATGCCGGTATTTTTTATAACGTCTGCCCATTTTTTTAATTCAATTTGCAAAAAACGTGAAAATTGCTCTGCATTACTAGCAACGGGCTCAGCCCCTTGCGTCATTAAGCTCGCACTCACACTGGGCTTTTTGATGACACTCACAAAGTCAGTGGTGAGCTTTTTAGCAATCTCTGGGGCTATGCCTGCCGGCGCGAAAGCCCCATACCATCCGGTCATGTCATAACCCGAGACGCCCGATTCTGACAAGGTCGGCAAGTCTGGTAAAGCCAAGGCACGCTTCAGACTCGTCACAGCTAGGGCTCTGACCTTTCCCGCTTTTATATGCGGCATCGCAGTGGGCTGGGAATCAATCATCAACTGCACTCGGCCCGCTATTAGATCGATATAAGATTCCGCTACCCCTCTGTACGGAATGTGCGTCATTTTAATTCCAGCCATCGATTCTAAAAGCGCCGGACCCAAGTGAGTAGAACCCCCACTACCCGCCGAACCAAAATTTAATTCACCCGGATGCGTCTTAGCAAAGGCAATAAACTCTTTCATCGAATTTGCAGGCACTGATAAATGAGTAACCAAAACACTGGGCGTCATCGCCACTTGCGTTACTGGAACAAAATCCTTTGTGACATCATAAGGCATATTCTTGTAAAGACTCGGGTTAACAGAAAAACTAATCCCTGCTAATAATAAGGTATAACCATCGGCTCTTGCATGTGCGACGGCTTCTGCACCAACGTTACCGGCAGCGCCGATTTTGTTTTCCACAATCACCTGCTGCCCCCACAACTCAGACAATTGTTGTGCAACGATTCGAGTCACAAGATCTGTAGTCCCTCCTGTTGGAAAGGGCACAATCACACGAACTGGTTTTAGGGGATAGGACTGCGCTCCCACAAAATTACAAACAAAAAAAGTAAGAAAAATAAAGAATAAAGACTTTAATAATTTCAAAATTTTCTCTCCTCTATAAGATGATCCGTTAAAACAAGGCCACTTTTTGCCCCACGTCATCGAAAAATTTTTTTATTTATTCTTGAGTAATACCATGAAATGAACAAACTGAAAACTGTTATGTAAGAAGCTCGCTTCATTTGACATTAAATCTTGGCAAGAGGACAATAAAAATCAGTTTTCTTTCCTTATAAAATAAAAAAATGAAAGACTATGACTTTATCATTGTTGGGGCGGGTTCTGCAGGATGTGTGCTTGCGGCTCGGCTCAGTGCATCGGGTCAATACCAAGTTGCATTGATAGAAGCTGGGGGCAGTGCTGAGCGTTTCTGGATCAACACCCCTATTGGCTTTGGTCGACTTTATGAAGACCCCAAAAGTAATTGGCTCTACCAAAGTGAGCCCGAATTAGAATTAAATAACACTCGAAGCTTTCAATCACGCGGTAAGGTCTTAGGCGGAACCAGTTCCATCAATGGACTCGTTTACATGCGGGGTCAACAGCACGATTTTAACCAATGGAAAGCTTTAGGCAACTACGGCTGGGGCTATGAGGATGTTCTAGCTTTTTTCAAAAAAAGTGAAAAAAATCAAAATGGAGCCAATTACTTTCACGGTGACCAAGGGCCGCTCGGTGTGTCGAATTCTAGCCCCCATGAACTGGCCGATGCATTTTTAGCGGCAGGCGTTCAGGCGGGCTATGAACTCAACAAAGATCTTAACGGTTCCTCTCAGGATGGATTTGGCTACATCCCCATGACGACCTACAAAGGTCAACGTAGCAGCTCAGCCTCAGCCTATTTAAAACCTATACGAAACCGCAAAAACTTACATATCATTACAAAGGCACTAGTCACACGTATATTATTTAATCACAACACCGCCATCGGAATCCAATACCTTCATCAAGGACTGAGTTGCCATATCCAAGCGCGCAGGGAAGTCATTGTATCCGGCGGAGTCTTTAACTCACCCCAACTGCTTGAACTCTCAGGCATTGGGCAAGCAAAACGGTTGGAGACTTTGGGGATACCGGTCAAAGTGGACTTACCCGGTGTTGGTGAGAACCTACAAGATCACTTCACAGCTTCCGTCACTTATCGCTGTACAAAAAAAATTACTCTGAACGATATTATCAACCAACCCTTGCGTCGCATTGGCATGGGTATTCAATACCTACTCACGCGCAGTGGCCCCATGGCCAGCGGAGGGGTTCCTAGCGTGGGTTGCTTACGTAGTGACCCCACAGAATTGAGTCCTGATATCAAACTTAATCTCCAACTCTGGGGACGATCGAGCACGGGTAAAGCTAAAAAAGGACTCGACTTATTGCCATTTTCTAGTTTCGGCATATCAATGAATCTTCTACATCCAGAAAGTCGTGGCCACGTACACATAAAAAATAACAACCCGCTAACTGCCCCTTCCATCCAATTTAATTTCTTTTCAACGGAAAATGATAGGCGTAAGGCGATCTACGGACTCAAAGAAGTGCGAAGACTGGCCAAAACAACCGCGCTTAAGCCCTACATTCAGGAAGAAATAACTCCAGGTCCGCAATTTCAGACAGAAAATGAATTACAAGCCTACTGTCGTAGCGCAGGTCGATCAACACACCATGGCACCAGTACCTGCAAGATGGGAATAGATAAACTGGCCGTAGTCGATCCCCAACTTAAGGTGATAGGCATCAATCAACTCAGAATCATTGATGCGTCTATCATGCCTAATCTAGTCGGAGGCAATACAAATGCCGCAACCATTATGATTGGTGAGAAAGGAGCCTCCATGCTCTTAAAAGATCACGAAAGCATTACATAACGTATTCTGATTTTTTTTTACCGGATGATGGTTCGTTTCCAAAATAAAGAGGCGCCTCATCAAGAGCTCTTTCTTACTCTGCTTTAATATGAATTGGTTTTCATTCTTTCCTATTTTTTTAAACCAATCCCTAAGGCATCAGACTTATCATATTCCTGATAGGCTCCCGAAAAATTAGTGTAAATCGCTCCAAACCGATGAGCAATTGCCACAATAAAATGACACTATTTTGGCAAAACTAAGCCCCCTCTTCCTCGGAGCCTTGAAAAAACTACAACCTTATTCAGCCTTCATACCTGAGGCAGTCACGACACTCGCCCACTTAGTGGTCTCACTTTTTATAAAAGCACTAAACTCTTCCGGACTATTACCCATCACCATAGCCCCTTCAGCGCTCAATTTATCTTTGACATCAGGGTATTGTAGGGCTCGAATAAGACTCGCGTTTAACTTATCAATCATCGCACGTGAAGTGCCAGCGCGAACCACCACACTATACCAAGCACTGACTTGATGCTCGGGTAGTCCAGACTCTATAGTGGTGGGCACTTGCGGCAAAAGGGGTGAACGATGCGCGCTAGAGATCGCCAATATATTTAATCGACCCGTTTTCACAAAACTCATGGAAGAGGGCAAGGTTACAAAAGCCAACATCACATGACCTGCGATGAGATCCGTCATCGCAGGCCCTGCACCACGATACGGGACATGAATGGTATGCACATGGGTCAGCATATCAAATAAAGCCCCTGCCAAATGGTTGGAAGAACCGATACCAGCCGAGGAGTAATTGATTGTACCAGGCGCCCGTTTGGCCAATACGATAAGGTCTTGCAGTCGCTTAACTGGCAAAGCAGGGTGCGTCACGATGAGTAAAGGGGCTAATGCCAAGAGTGAAACACCCGAAAGCTCTCGTTGTGGGTCAAAAGTCAATTTATAAAGGCTCGGATTAACCGCAATGGGTCCGACATTGCCCGCCAAAATGGTATACCCGTCTGGGGGCGCCTTTAAAAGGTTTTCGGTCGCAAGATTCCCCCCCGCACCAGGCCGATTATCGATCACAAAGGGTTGCCCGAGTTGCTCGGTTAATTTAGCCCCTATCGTGCGCGCCAGAATATCAGTGCCTCCCCCGGGCGCATAGGGCACGATATACCGTACCGCTTTACTCGGATATACCAAAGTATTATTGGGGCTTAAGGTCTGCGCCTTCACGCTATTAACCGATAAAGATAAAATAAGTAAGGCTACTATTGCTACTATTGGCATCATTAAATGACCTGCGTCTGAGATAAAAAAAGCTCAAAAAAATTAAACAAAAAATCTACTTTTTCAATTCTAATCGTTCTTTAAGCTTAGACCAACGACGTTCGACTTGCTTACCTTTGATCGCCATGGCTAACGCCTTTTTCTGCCCTACAAGGATAACTAATTGCCTTCCTCGGGTAATGCCTGTGTAAATAAGATTACGCTTTAACATCATAAAATGTTGCGTTGATACCGGGATAATCACCACCGGGTACTCTGAGCCTTGGGACTTGTGGATAGTCGTGGCGTAACACAACACCAGTTCGTCTAATTCACCAAAAGGATATGAAACGGTTTGATGATCAAAGGCAACCGTCAACTCTTCCTCCTCCTGATCCACATTAACCACAAAACCGATGTCCCCATTATAGACGTCACGATCGTAGTTATTTTGAATCTGCATCACTTTATCACCCATGCTGTATGCGTAGCCAAATTTTTCTACACTATTATTATTGGGCGGATTTAAGGCTATCTGTAAGGCTTGATTGATGGCCCTAGCCCCAGTAATACTTCGATTCATGGGACATAAAACCTGTATATCGCGAATAGCATCAAGACCGTATTTTTTGGGTAAGCGGGTTTTGACCAAATCAACGATAGTTGACACGATTGTTTCTGGTTCTTCCTGGCTAAGGAAATAAAAATCAGAATCTTCGCCCTTTTTGGCCAAGGACGGATATTGACCAAGATTAATCTCATGGGCACTACGTATAATCCGAGAAGAGGCGGCTTGGCGAAAGATCTCCGTCAATCGCATCACCGGTATGGCGGCTGAATCAATAAAATCAGTCAACACTTGACCCGGTCCGACCGAGGGCAATTGATCCACATCACCCACAAATATAACGGAAGAGCGGTTAGCTATAGCCTTTAACAATTGATTGGCCAACGGCACATCGATCATAGAGCATTCGTCAATAACCAGTAGATCAGCCTCCAAGGGTAAATCTTCATTGCGTTTAAACTGTCCTGTCTCTGGATTAATTTCGAGCAAACGGTGAATCGTTTTTGCCTCTATTCCCGTTGATTCCGATAATCGCTTCGCAGCTCTACCAGTAGGAGCACATAACAAGGGGCGCACATGCTTGGCTCGTAGGATAGTCAAAATCGAGTTCACCAGTGTCGTTTTACCAACACCTGGCCCGCCAGTAATCACCATTAACTTAGACACCAAGGCAAGGCGAATAGCGGCCTTTTGACTGTCAGCCAAACGGATATCGAGCTTTTTTTCTACCCAATGAATCGCTTTATCTTGATCGAACTCAGGCCACGGTGATTTTCCACACTGAAGACGTTGGATGTGAGACTCAATAGATTTTTCAGCCTGATAAAGCGGGGCTAGAAATAAACAAGCATTACCCTCAATGGTATCGGCAATAACCACTTCATTAGCGATTCCCTCTTCAATCGCCGTTTTTATAATCTCCTCAGAAATATCTAATAGCTTTATGGTTAAATCGATTAACGCTTTGTAGGGCAAACCACAATGCCCTTGAGAGGAAGCTTGCGTCAATGCATAGGACACTCCAGCGTATGCTCGAAGCGGAGAGTCTTTTGCGATACCAATTTTTTGTGCAATCGTGTCCGCGGATAAAAAACCAATTCCCCGAATATCCTGTGCCAAGCGATAAGGGTTTTCTGAAACCACCTCGATCGCCTTTTGGCCATAGGTTTTAAAAATCCTAACCGCCCGAGAGGTAGATACGCCATGAGAATGAAGAAAAACCATAATTTCTCGAACGATTTTCTGGTCAGCCCATCCTGAGGCTATTTTCATCATCCTTTTTTTGCCAATCCCTTCGACTTCAAATAACCGTGCTGGCGTGCGTTCAATCACTTCAAACACAGCTGCCCCAAATACCTTCACCATCCGGCTGGCATAAATAGGACCAATCCCCTTGACCATCCCAGAGCCCAAATAGCGCTCAATCCCCGTCAAAGAGTTGGGTGGAGCGATTTTAAGAAATACGGCGCGAAACTGCCTTCCATGCTCTCGATCATTGACCCATTGACCCGAGGCTAGAGCATATTCTCCCGGAGTCACGGTGGGGGTATGACCAATGAGCGTCATTAATTCGCGCTCGCCCTTAACCTTCAGCCTTAAAACACAATATCCATTTTCAGCATTGTGATAAGTCACCCGCTCTACCAGACCTGACAATTGATCTAACGGTTGATGTAATTTTTTATCAGATGGATTCATCTTGAATTAATCAGAGCTAGTGAAGTCAAAACCGGCTGATAGCTCTCGGGGGTTGAGCTTGAATAAAAAATATTTACCATTCATAAAAAACGACCAGCCGTTAGAATTTTTATCAGTCCCGATGATTGATTGGATAACCCCTTAGAAGATAATTTTTGCAAATATTGATGCATTACCTCGACCATGGCCTTTGAAGAGGGCGACAAACTTCTACTAACCCTTGTTAACAAATGAATGGTGCGACTCATGATCGGTGCTTTTAGTGATACAAACGTCAAATCAGACATGGGCTCAGGACAAACCAAAGCGGGAACAATGGTCACGCCAAATCCATCCCGAATCAACTTTAATAAGGTGGGAAGGTTGGAGACATCAATAGAAGGGCTCTGTACATATTCTCCGACCAACGTATCCCGTAGCTGCCGATTCATCACATTACCTATCAGGGTGTGCTCTTTGAGCATTTCCCATTGTATGGGCATTTTTAACTGCGCTAGAGGGTGATCCGTGCGACACAATACACCAAATCGATCCTGCAAAAGAGGCTCAGCGAGGATGGTTTTATCGATTTCGGAAAGACTAGAAATCCCAAAATCTACTTCTCCCGAGGCCACTAATCGCTGCACGGCTGCCGAGTCTTCAGCAAGAATCTGAATCTTCACCTGCGGATGGATCTTGACGTAGCTTTTTAACAAAGAAGACAACCATTGACCTGCAACAGAAGGCAAAATAGCCATCCTTAATACCCCGCCCTCTCCTCGTCCCAGATGAAGCATGCTGGCACTGGCTCGCTCGATATGGGCCACTAACTCCCGAATTAATGGCAAGCAAATCTCCCCAAAAGAGGTTAATTGGGTTCGCTTATGCGACTCAAAAAGGGCTTGGCCTAATTGTAATTCTAATTGTCGAATGGACTGAGATAAAGCCGGCTGCGAGCGAAAGGCTTGCTCAGCGGCTAAACGGTAATTTTTGGTTTCTACCACCAAAAGAAAATGGCGGAACTGCACAAGTCGCAAATCAAGCATTATGGATCTCAAGTGATTTGAAAATCGAATCAAATGATATGACAAATAAGGTTTTTTCGATAGATCAATTCCCTTATGATAAGACCACATTCATCCGATGAAGGAAATTTGCCTTGAACACCCATAAACTGGCTCGCAGCTGTGCCATCGTTGGCATTACCCGTGCCATTGGCTTAAAAACCGATAAAGAAAAAAAAACGCCCCTACAGCTAGTCGTCGAGGCTTGCGGGGAGCTTTTTAGAACCACGGGCATTGATCGCACAAAAATTGGCGCACTTTTTACGGGTAGAATGCCTCGTTCCTACTTCACACTTCAATACAGTCAGTCGGTATTGAATGAACTAAAAATTGCACCCGTCATTAGCACAGAGGTGACTTCCCATGGGGGAGGGGCGTTAGGCACGATTGAATTGGCCGCTCTGGCATTAAACGCGGGACTTGTCGATTACGCCCTATGCGTCACCGGAGAGGCTAGTCCAATCTGGATCGACATGATCGGGGGCAGCGCTAATTGGGAGGCTGACCTACAATTTGAAGCCCCCTATGGTCCTACCACACCTTCTTTATATGCCCAATCAGCTTGTCGCTACATGCACGAATACGGCATTAGCTCCAGACAAATGGCCCGCGTGGCGGTAGAAAACCGAAAATGGGCTCTCCACCACCCTTATGCCGCTATGCACAAGAAAGGCGAGATCACGGTCGATGATGTAGTTAATTCGCCTATGATTGCCTCTCCTTTGCACCTGCTTGATTGCGCGCCCTGGTTTCCTGGGGGCATAGCCAGTGCAGCCCTCATCACACGAGCCGATATAGCCAAACAAATTTGCCCCAACCCGACTTACATTGCCGGCTTTGGGCAATGGAACACGCATGAATGGGTTGGTGAGCGAATGGGCACCTGGAACGTTGAGCCCGTGAAAAAAGGTCCCAGCATGGTACGCACGGGAGCCAAAGTCGCTGCTGACAACGCTTATGCCATGTCGGGCCTTAGTGCAGCGGACATTAATATTGCAGAGACCTCTGTGCCTTTTACTTTCGCAAACTTACTCATGCTCGAAGAACTCGGCTTCTGCGGCGAAGGTGAAGGCGGACGATTTGTAGAATCCGGTGGCATCGATTTTGATGGGGGGCTACCCTTTAATACCACGGGGGGATATTTATCTTTTGGTCAATCAGGGCAAGGACTGTATCTACTAAAAGAAATCGTTGATCAGATGTGGAATCAAGCGGAAGGCAAACCGATTGCAGGAGTAGAAAATGGCCTCGTACATGGTCACGGTGGCCCACTCGGTTGTCACTCCGTGATGATCGTGTCTAAGAACAATTGATGAAAGGTAACAATCCCATGAACGAAACGCCAATTAAAGTGCCCGACTGGTCTGCTGGAAAAAAAGTAATGGTGGGAGAACTGTTCCTCGGTCTTTATCAACCTTCCCCAGAAACCACTGGCTTTTGGGAGGGGGTTAAACGTCGAGAACTACTGTTTAAGCACTGCGAGTGCGGACAATTTCATCACCCTCGACGTATGCTGTGTAGTGTCTGTAGCTCACAAAAATTGAGTTGGAAAAAATCAACCGGTATTGGTTCAGTCTACTCTTTTAGTGAAATTCACCGTGCCCCTACTCCTGAATATGCCCAAACCGTTCCCTATACCGTGGGCCTGATTGAAACCGGAGAGGGCGTACATTTTTTCTGCCGTATCGATCAAGGCCGTAAAACTCCCATTGCCATCGGGGATAAAGCCAAACTCGATTTTCGTGTATTGGAAAGTGGTTACCAGATGCCTGTTTTTATCACTCACGATTAAAGTAAAGCCATGAACGGACCCCTAGAAAATATTCGCGTCATTGATATCACCCGTGCATTAACAGGGCCATTTTGCACCATGATCCTCGCCGATCTAGGCGCAGATGTGATTAAAGTCGAAATTCCCGGTCGAGGTGACGAAGCACGTCATTGGGGCCCTCCCTTTGCCAATGGCAGCGGTCCGAGTTTTTTGGGCTATAACCGCAATAAACGAAGTATCGAAGTTGATCTACATCATGAGCAAGGACAACAGCAAATCCGAGATCTGGCCGCCACAGCCGATGTATTGGTGGAGAACTTTCGTCCTGGCACTATGGACCGGTTTGGCGTGGGCTATGATGTGATAAAGAAAATAAAACCTGATATCGTTTACTGCTCCATCAGTGGTTACGGACAAAGCGGATCTTTATCCAACTGGCCAGCAATGGATTTAATGATTCAAGCCGTCAGCGGCATCATGTCACTGACTGGGGAGGCCGAAGGTCGTCCCCACAAGGCAGCCGCCCCCATTACCGATCTTTTTGCTGGCTTTAGTGCCGCCATCTCCGTTTTGGCTGCCATTCATGCTAGAAGTCAAAACGGGCAAGGCCGTGCCATTGACATTAGTATGTTGGATAGTGCATTTACAATTTTGGGTCAAGCAGTCACGGCTTGGGGTATCGATCAGAAGGAACCCATACGCAGCGGTAATGCCCATCCCCTGATGGCTCCTTATCAAAGCTTTCGCACTCAATCCCAAGAGATCGTGTGCGCGATTACCACGCAAAAACGTTGGGAAAAGTTTTGTTCTATTCCAGAATTTCAGGCATTCAAGAACCGCGATGACTTGGCTAATCAAACACTCAGAAATGCCTGCCGGATCAGTCTTTGCGAAGAACTAGAATCGATTTTTCTAACAAAAAATGCTGATTATTGGCTCGCTCACATGTTTACATTGGAACTACCTGCTGCACCAGTGAACACGCTTTCCCAAATTGCCACCCACGAACATGTGGTACAAAGAGGCTCTCTCATGGAAATCGAATATCCCAAAGGCTCTGGCAATATGATAAAAATTCCCGGTATGCCTTGGCGTGATGTCGCATCCGATAAACCGATGAGAATGCCACCGGCTTTGGGTGAGCATAACGAAGAAATTCGTGAAGAAGTTAAACGATTTTTTTCATCACAAAAAAAATAAAATGACGAACGTTTTGGCCAGAATAAAACAATCTTCACCAGTAAGGGGGTAATCTGATGCGCCTATGGATACTGATTTTTTTATTTTTGATCGTTAACGCTACGATCGCAGCCCCTCTGCCCTACCCCATTAAACCCATACGACTCGTCTCACCCTATCCGCCTGGGGGATTTAACGACATACTGTCACGTCTGGTAGGACAAAAACTCTCAGAAAAATGGGCCCATCCTGTGGTAATCGACAATCGCCCAGGTGCCAATATGATTGTTGGGACCAATGTGGTGGCCAAATCACCGGCAGATGGCTATACCTTACTCATGTCGGCTGTACCTCATGTCATCAATCCCGCGCTTTACAAACTACCGTTTGACCCAATCAAGGACTTTACCCCTATCATTGATATAGTTTCCGTACCAAGTTTACTGGTCGTCCATCCTTCTGTGCCCGTTTCTTCCGTACGAGAGCTCATTAATTTCGCAAAAAGCAATCCGGACAAACTCACCTTTGCCTCAGTTGGCAGTGGTAGTTCAATGCACTTAGCCGGAGAGATGTTTAAACTAATGGCAGGAATCAATATGGTTCACGTCCCCTACAAGGGGGCTGCACCCGCGATCACCGATTTAATCGCCGGAAGATCACTGGTTTACTTTGGCAATATTGTGTCTGTCATGCCACAAGTGAAAAACAACCGGCTTAGAGCCCTTGCCACCACCGAACTTAAGCGATCCAGCGCCGCACCCGAATTACCCACGATCGCCGAATCCGGTGTCCCAAACTATAGCGCGGGATCTTGGTATGGGTTAATGGGACCCGCAGGCATGGAAAAAAATATTATCAATAAAATTAATCATGAAGTCATTGAATTGACCAAGATGGCCGATGTCAAAGAACGTTTCTTAAAAGATGGCGCAGAAACCGTTGCCAGCACCCCCCAAGAGTTTTTAGAAACCATAAAAATAGATATCGAAAAATGGGGCAAAGTGGTGGCTGCTACGGGAGCAAGAGTGGACTAGTCCCTAGAGTCACAATCACCTGTCACTTTAGGGAGCTACCCATTGAGCAATGGCAAAATAATCTACCTCCCAATGTATCAAGCCCCATGCATTTAAAAATTTCAGGCACGACGCTTACAACTTAACCTCAGCCTGAAGCAGCTTCAAATTGGAAGGGTCTAGCTTAATGAGCCCGTGATGCGTTTTACGGGCGACTTCACAAACCGCATGGTTATAGGGGGTAGCGATCCCAAGCTTGGCACCTTCTAAAACCACTCGCCCATTGATATATTCAATTTCACTACGACGACCTTTCGCATGGTCTTGAGCGGCATGAGTACGCGCATTAGGCCCTACATCTTGAACCATTTTTCGCATCACCGTTTTAATGGCCTCGTCACTATCTTTAGAAATCTGCTCTGCTGTTAATCCAAACAAGGCTTCAACCTGATAGCCCAGTGCTTGGCCCACTGCAAAGGACTCCTTACCCGCTTCGACAGAAAATTCGAACATACCGGGTAATTTAACCGCCTCCCAGTTCTTAAGCCCGAGAGAGGAAAAAGGACAGGTCATGGAGTTAGCAATTAATTTAGTCCATTTCGCGCCATAGATATTGTGAGTGGTCTCGCAATTGCCCACCTCCTTTAGCAGCGATTGCACAATACCTAGCCTTTCAGTGTTGGATCCATCCAGTTCACCGACCGAAAACCACGTTCCTTTGGGAACCGTGTTGCGCTGAACAATACCGGGATTAAAAATCTCAGTAGACAACTCAACCACACAGCCCATCACACGAGAGCGCCCCACCATTTCAGCATTCGCATCATCATTGAATGCATTTTGTAAACCAACCAGCACCCCATCTGACTTTAAATAATTGGCAATATATTTTGCCATCCACTGGGTATCGTATGATTTGACCGTAATAAACACGATATCAAACTCAGGGTTAAAGGTGGCCAAATCACTCAAATGATAAGCTTTCACCTTCACCGTATAGTCTTCTTCTTTGGTGATAATGCGCACCCCATTGGCCTTCATCGCCTCCACATGCTGGGGCCACTGATCTACCACTGATACATCATGACCGGCTCGGGTCATGGAGGCTGCCACACAAGAACCGATTGCACCGGCACCGAGGACTGCAATTTTTTTATTCATTGGCTACCTACTTTCTCAAAACTAAATGTCACTAGGTTTAAAATCTAAAATGTAAAAGCGCACACAACCTCACATCAGTGATTGCGGTCGCTTTAAATACACTTCCTTAATAATATCGGCTGTCCAACAAGCCAGTGCCCCGACCGTGCCCGTTGGGGCATTGGCACTGTTCTGAGGAAAGGCACTCGCTCCAATCACAAACACATTCGGAACATCCCAAGTCTGCAAATACTTGTTCACAACACTGGCACTCGGATCCGCCCCCATAATGGCGCCCCCCGTGTTGTGATTGACCTGGTAGGGAGTGATGTTGTATTGACCCGTGACAGGATGCTGACTCATTTTAGAAGGCCCCATCGCTTGAGCGATTTCTGCTGCTTTTTTTGTGATATGGGCTGACATCTTATGATCAGGCTGCCGCCAATCAAAGGTCATGCGAATCAGAGGCAAACCGTTGGCATCTTTATAAGTCGGATCAAGATCAAGATAATTGGTGCGGTAACTCTGACATCCCCCATGAGAGCTGATTGAAAAGGATCGATCGTAATAATGAGCGACCTTTTTCTTCCATTCAGAGCCCCAACCCGGCGTGCCTGAAGGCACGGGATGGCTGTGTATCGGCGCGGCCCCTCGACTATTGACCACCAGATAGCCCCCACCAATGAAACCCAAACCGGAGTGATCAAAATTGTCACCATTAAAATCATCAATCGCCGTACAAAGTCCGCCTCCCCCCATAAATCCGTTGAAAACTTTATCTTCAAAAAATAATTTCACCGATCCTACCGCCTGATAGGAATAATTTTTACCCACTACACCGGAATTGCTGATCGGATCATACGGCTTACCAATACCGGAGAGCAGTAGCAAGCGGGTATTGTTAAAGGCGTATGAGGTCAATATCACCAAATCTGCTGGTTGTTCAAATTCCTGACCATTAGCATCAATGTAATTGACCCCAGTGGCGCGCTTACCGTCAGAATCAAGATTAATCTTAATCACGTTGGACAAGGGTCTTAATTCAAAATTGGGATGCTCTTTTAAGGAAGGGACAACCGCAGTCAAGGGACTACCCTTGGCGCCCTTGGCACAGCTATAACTGGAACAAAACCCTCCTCTCATGCACTGGCCTAAGACCTGCTTATAAGGGTTTTTGTACAATTGCGTGTTGCCCGAGGTCGGCGTTGAAAAGGGCGAATATCCAAGACTTTGAGCCGCTTTACCAAAAAGATGCCCAGCATAGGTGGTTGGGGGCGGGGGATTAGGGTATTCGCGGCTTCGCGGCCCTTCAAAAGGGTTGCCCCCGGGTTGCAATTGCCCCTCCAAATTACCCGCTTTACCCGATACACCATAGATATGCTCAAATTGATCGTAATAAGGCTCTAGCTCCTCATACGTTAACCCCCAGTCTTGATTAGAACAATCCGCTGGCATATGTTGTTTACCATAGCGCTCAACAGTGCGACTGTGAGTTTCAAAATCCCACGGTAAAAACCGCCACGTCAATCCACCCCACAATACACCGGCCCCACCCACACACTCTCCAAGCCGAAAGGACCCGATATCGCGCATGGGCAATGCGGTTTCATTCATAGCGTTTCTAAAGGTCACCGTTTCCCGAGATAAGTTTTGAATTAAATCACTTCGGTTATCGTTTCTAAACTCATCATGAGCATAAGGCATGACAAAATCCTTATTCGGGTCGACCATACGTCCGCGCTCCAACCCAACAACACGTAGCCCCGTGGTGGCCAATTCTTTACAAATAATCGATCCGGCTACACCCACGCCCACCACTACCACATCGACTGGCTTTAGTTTAGTGCTTGTCATTATGTCGTTCCGTGATTATTGGGGATTAATGAATATGTGCTTGGGGTTGCCCTCTGCGTCAAGACTGACTTTGCCTTGCTCAATATCGAGGATGCTCACTGGTTCCACGCGATAAGGCTCATTATATCGACCCAACCAATCAGGATAAGCAGACCCTGCCACCCCGGGAAAACCAATCAAGCGCCATCCAATTTTATTATGATTGCCACCATGCATGGGATCAGAAAAAAATCCTTCAATCGTATTTTTATGTAATAAAGAAAAAAATTTCTTGCACGATATTGTATTCAGTTCAATCTGCCCCGACTCCATAGCCTTTAGAAGAGCCTCCTGCACATCAGCACTTAAAAACTCAAAACTTTTTCCCTTCTCTTTCAAGCAATATCGATCCATATCTTGGATACCATATCGATAAATTTCCTGAGGTATCAGGGGCGATTGGTTGCCTTGCCTAGGGCTACCTGGCTGCCAAGGACCTAAACGATACTGTCGGCTAGAAGTTCCCCAAGGACTGGCTAACTGTCGATCAATAAAACGAGTGACTCCAGCCTCCTTAGCACCTGGGCCCAAATCATCTGCAGGAATAATTCTCGCCACAGCTGCATCCACAAAACGCACCTCGTGCGGCTTAAAAAATAAATAGGCATGACCTTGAAACAAATCGGATTCACTCATAGTTTTGTGGCCTTTAAAGATACATATTCATTATGCAAACACAGGTAGAGCAAAAATGATCACATTGCGAACCCTAACCCTGAAAAAACCATCTCCGCGCTCTATTAGGCGCCTTAATCGCTATTGAATCGTTGGTTTTATTGTGACAATTTTAATCTTTGCCGTGTACAATACCAGAAAAAATATTACCCAACAAAAATCTGCGATTGAACGACTCATCCAATGCCTCCGCTGCAAATGTGGCGCATTAAGAGTTCATGGCCGGGAGAAAAAATAATGGGAGAAAAATATCTTGAAAAAACGAGGCAGCATGAAACCATTTATTAAAATTATTTTCATTTTTACGTTAAGTATAGCGAGCGCTTTTTCGCAAACCTACCCCATTAAACCCCTGCGAGTCATTTTCCCTTTTGCAGCCGGCGGTGCGGGTGACACCATCGCGAGAGTTTATGGACAAAAATTTGCTGAAAAATTCAGCCAATCCTGGATTCTGGAAAACCATGGCGGCGCTGGCTCGACCTTAGGCGCTGCGATGGTAGCCAAATCCCCTGCCGATGGTTACACATTACTTTTAGGCACCCTCACCTTTGCCGTCAGTGCGGCTACTTACAAAAAGCTGCCCTATGATCCTCTACGTGACTTCACTCCCATCGGCCCTGTGGGTAAGGCCGTGAGCGTGCTGGCCCTCACCCCTTCCATTAAAGCGAGCACAGTCAAAGAGCTCATTGCCATGGCGCAAAAAAGCTCACCCGCATTGACCTTTGCCTCAGCAGGGATTGGGAGTACGGGGCATTTATCTGGCGAGTTATTCATGCATATGACTGGTATTAATCTCCTTCACGTGCCCTACCAAGGCACTGGGGCTGCTCTGGGCGATTTATTTTCTGGTCGGACCCATATGGTTTTCGAACCCTTAGTGAGCATGCTAGCGCATGTGCGGGGTGGGAAAATGCGCGCCATCGGAGTCACGACTTCAGGTCGGTCATTGGCGGCACCCGACATACCGAGCTTAGCCGAACAAGGGGTGGAAGGGTACGATGTGGCAACTTGGTATGGACTCATGGGCCCGGCCGGTATACCCACGGATATTGTGACAACATTAAACAAGGCATTGAATGAATTTATCGTCAACCCAGAAGTCAAAACGTTGATGTCTAACATCGGGGTTGAACCGCTTGTAATGAATCCTTCCGATTTTGCTAAGCTCATACGTAAAGACATCTCGCGCTGGACCGACGTAGCTCGCGAAGCTCATGTGAGTTTCTAGGATTAGAAAAAAAAGCGGCCAGTCACCACAACCAACTACAAAAAAATCAACCCGATCTTGAATCACTAAAGGAGCATTTTTCTTTGAAAAATTGTTTAGCATTGGCGTTTATTTCTCTTCTCGCATTGGGATATAGCCCCTACGGTCAAGGGGCGGGAAGCGGGCATTTTCCTGAGCGTTCCGTGCGCTATGTCGTACCCGATAGCGCTGGCTCCGGAGGCGATATTATTGGTCGTATCGTTTCTGCTGGTATGAGTGAAACCTTAGGGCAACAGGTGTTTGTGGATAATCGTGCGGGGGCTTCTAGTAATTTAGGCGCTGATTATGTTGCTAAATCATCCCCCGATGGCTATACCTTATTGGCCGTGAGCACCACCCTGTCTGCCAACGTCAATTTATTTAAAACACTGACTTATGATTTAAGTAAAGATTTTGCCGCGGTGACCCAATTAGCCTTAACGCCGCACGTGTTGGTGGTTCACCCCGCACAACCGGTAAAAACGGTTGCGGAATTTATACGTCTAGCCAAGGCTAAACCAGGTAGTCTCAATTACTCGTCCCCCGGTTCGGGAACCTCGGCCTTTATTCCTGCAGAACTTTTTCGGCGTGCCGCTAATATCGATATCGTTCACATACCCTACAAAGGTGGCGGACCGGCCCTGCAAGCCGTATTGGCTGGCGAAGTGCAAGCCTATTTTGCCCCTATTCTCACCACACTATCCCATATTCGCCAAGGGTCCCTACGAGCGATTGCTCTAACGAGTGCGCAACATTTACCTTTAATGCCGGAATTAACTACACTGGCAGAATCAGGATTTCCTGAAGTCGATTTTTCTAATTCATTAGGGCTCGTGGTTCCGGCTAAAACGCCACCCGAGATTATTGATATCCTCAATCGACAAGCCACTAATAGCCTTAAAAAACCCGATACTAAAAAAAGAATCAACGATCTGGGGGGCATCATCATCGGTAGCTCGGCTACCGATTACAGCGCCTTTATCAATAAAGAAATCACCACACTGGGCGAATTATTTAAAAAAGCCAATGTAAAGCCGGATTAAGCGAACTTTACTGGTTAAAGCTTGGTAAATGAGCTCCATCAAAGCCTTGATTCAACATTAAACGCTGACGATTCATCTGGGATAATTCGGTGATGCCTAACAAAGCCATATTTCGATGAATCTCATCGTGCAATAACTTAACGGCATGGTCCACACCGTAATGCCCTGCAATCGCAGCGGCATATAAAATCGGCCTCCCAACAAAGACAAATTGAGCACCCATTCCCAACGCTTTTAATACGTCTGTGCCACGACGAATCGTGCTGTCGACCATCACTACCATCTTTCCTGCCTCAGCCACAATCCCGGATAAAACACGAATCGGTGAGATAGAACCTTCTAACTGACGTCCGCCATGATTTGAAACAATAATCCCATCGCCTCCGAGTTCACGCACGCGTCTTGCATCGTCTCGATTCAAAATCCCCTTCACCACTAAATTGCCCTTCCACAAACGACGCACCAAAGCCAAATGCGTCCAATCCAGTCGGTCCATTTGTCCCCGCTCGCGTGCCTTATCGATCGAAATCATGGGTGAGCGCACAGAAGTCATGTTTTCAACATGGGGCATGCCATGCAGCCACAGTGTCTTTAAAAACATGCCGAATAACCAACGCGGTCTCGTCAGTCCGTCCCACGCCAACCGCAAACTGGGTTGAAAGGGTTTACGAAAACCACTTCGAACACCAATTTCCAGATTAGAGGCGACCGGCACATCCACGGTTAACACTAAGGTTTCATAACCAGCCCTCTTAACCCGATCAATTAATTGCTCAATAGCCTGCTCATCTCCGGGCAAATAAGCTTGGAACCAAGTCGTAGAACCCGCCTCGCGCACCGCTTCAAGTGTTGTCAAAGCGGCTCCACTTAAAATCATGGGAATGTTGTTACGCTGGGCGGCTCGCGCTAACACCAAATCGCCTTGGTAGGCGGCAAGACTCACGCCGCCCATAGGGGAAAATCCAAAAGGGGAGTCATAGGTGTGGCCAAACAACGTTGTCTTTTGAGTGCGTTGAGCCGTCCCCCTCAAAACCTGAGGTAAAAAAGCCAATTCATCATAGGCGGCACGATTGGCGCGAATCGTGCCACCCGAATCAGCCCCTGCGATTACATAACCAAAAATAGGGCGCGGAATATAACGCCGGGCTGGGGCCTCAAAATCTTCAAGGCACAAAATATCACGTAAGACGGAGGGGCCTTCTTTTTGAGGAGCCCTCCACGAACTGTCTTGATCGGCAATTGAAGTCTTTTTCAATGGTTCACTCATGATTCATTGTTCTTAAAAGGATGGATGGGGTCAATAACAAAAAAGGGGCTGCAGGAGCGTTAATTTTTTTTCATGCGTATTCGCTAAGGGGGGTCAAAATGGGTATTGCATCGATCAAAGATTTAAAAACAATTATTTTTTTTCTAATGATTACGATCACCCTAAGCCTAGTGCTGAATCATAACCTATCTTTGGCCCCTATTTTAGATCAGCGATTCTGTCCTGCTTCATTTTACATCCCTTAAAATGAATTTTGTGCATTGCACCTCTGCCCCTATTTCACCTTAGCATCAATCCTGTAAAAACCATTCATACCTTAAAAAATAGCCCTTTGGATTTAATCGCGGCTCTTAGACTAGAAAAACAACCATTTATAGGAAGATATTCTGTCATTTGCATCATTTCTTATTGCTTTTCATTTAAAAAAAACGTAATTTCATGAGGATTGTATCAACCTCAACGCACACGACTCATTGCGGACAAGCTAAAACTGGACTTACGGTGCGGCCTAGGCAAGAATAGCTGGGTTCAATTTACAAAAATCAAAAGAGCGCCACGAATTGTCGATAACCCACGATTTTGAAAACCGTAAACGTCTCCTGATTAAAAAGCATGCCCATTCAGATAATCTGACGGGCCTTTTTAACGTATTGACCACACTTTTACCGATAGCAGCAATATGGTATGCCATAGCAACGCTGAATCCTTTATCCATTGGATTTACCATCTTGCTCGTTATGCTCATGAGCCTGTGGACTTTACGCTCCTTTGTGTTGATGCATGAATGTGGCCATGGCAGTTTATTTCGAAGCCAGCGCTTGAACCAGGTATTTGGCTTTGTGTTTGGGGTGGTAACCGGCAGACCTCAGTTTGTGTGGTCACAACACCACAAATTCCATCATGCCACCAATGGCAATTGGAGTCAGTATCAGGGGCCACTCGACATTATTACCACTGATAAATACCGTAGCCTGAGCACAAAAGAAAAATCTCGCTATCGTCACCTACGTAGTATCTGGATGGCAACTCATGCTGGAGGCTTTTATCTTATACTCGGCCCCCGTCTTATTCTGATTCGCGATAGCTTACGATGTTTGGCCCATATCATTCGACGCCTTTATGCCAATCCGTCTTTATCACTCAAAGCGGCGGCGGCCGATTTTAAGACCGGTTACTGGACTTCAAGTCACGAATACTGGGATATGTTCGCAACCACTGTAGTCTTATTGATTCTATGGACAATCATGTGTGCGCTCATAGGGCCGATGCTTTTTTTTACTTGTTATATCGTAGCGGTTTCTTTGGCAGGGGCTGGGGCTTTACTCATTTTCACAGTGCAGCATAATTTTGAACATGCTTACGCCAGTGGAGATGAAAACTGGAGTTATAACGAAGCAGCCCTTTATGGAACCAGTTTTCTACAACTACCCGGCTGGCTTAATTGGTTTACCGCAAACATCGCCTACCATCATATTCATCATTTATCGGCGCGCATTCCCGCCTATCGGCTTATCGCTTGTCACGAGGAAAACAGTGCGCTATTTGAAGATGTCAAACGAATACGCCTTGCAGAGATACCACAATCCCTCAAATTCATTTTATGGGACACCGCCTCGCGCCGTTTAGTATCTGTGGCTGAATTCGAGAAAAATCTTTCTACCTCATCCCCTTCTCATTAAGACTTAAAGAGATCCCCAAAAAGGGTGCGGCGGCGCTCACCCTTTATTGAATTTCCTATTTTAATAGGAGGCGCGTTCATGAGGAAGTTTTTTAGCCCGTCTATCAATGTCGTATTGTTCATAATACCCTTGTGGCTGGTACTATCTCAGACTAAAACACCCGCAAGCCACTATGGAAACCTAGCCGATTAAATCCACCATCCACGAATCGTGGCATCCTCGGCTACGAAGCCGGTTCATGGAAGGGGCTAGTAGAGGTAAGGAGAGGTAAGGAGAGGCAAGTAGAGGCCATCATGCCTGCCGTAGCAACCCATGCGATCACACAAAAGCGCTATGAATCGAACCACAAAGCGATGAGAACACCCACCGCCTCTAATTGATTAAAAAGTAGCCGTCTTGAATTGGTCAGTAGTAACCGGATTGAATAGACCGCAAAAATCAGCAAAGATATCGCCAAATGAAATTAGGTCATTCAAGACGCTACTATCATCATCCAATACAAGAGGTAGATCTACTTTTTAATATGACATTTATTTCGTTCGCTTTCGATCGATAAAGGCCTGCATCATTTTTTGGGGTTCATCGGTGCGTCGTGATTCAACGCAGGCGCGAATACCGGCCCAGATGCCATCCGTGAGCGACATACGCTCCCAGTCATTGATGAGCGTTTTTTGTAAACGCATGACACGCTTGCCTCCCAGCAATAAAGACTTTACCCACGCTTCAACCGCCGAATCCAATTGCTCCATGGACACACATTTTTGAAGATAACCGATTCGATAGGCTTCATTGGCGTCAATTACATCCCCGGTATAAATCAGCTCGGCAGCCTTACCCCAACCAATCAAACGGGGCAATAGCACGGCCTCCATCCCCGAGGGGATTCCCACCCGCACTTCAGGCATACCGAATTTCGCGCTCTCCACCCCCACTCGCAAATCACAGGCCGCGGCAAGCTCCATTCCAAAGCCCAAACAATACCCATTAATCCGGGCAATCACTGGCACGGGGAAACTTCTAATCGACTGATTGGCTACATGCGTAAGCGTATGTTCAACTTCCGCCTGCTCTGGAGTTAAGTCCTTCATTTCATGAATATCTGCGCCCGCGATAAAGGACTTATCGCCTGCCCCGGTAATCACCGCTGCTCGTAGTTTTTCATCTTGAGCGAGTCGATTAAAGGTCGCCGCAATCGCACGCTTACCCTCCATACCGAGCGTATTGCGACGCAGCGGATTATTCACCGTAATATAGGCCACATGCCCCGCCTCGCCTCGATCCTCAATACGACTTAGAATTAAATCTGACATACCACCTGCCCTTTACGAAAAAAAATTCTTACTCAATGTTAATAAATACCATTACCGAACAAAAAAAGTTCAGGCAGTGGAATAGGTTTTATTTTCTTTCCCATTTTATGAGAGCCACTATCGACTTTAAGCCGCTTATCATTGTAACCTCAGTAGGATAGACAATTTTTTAGCAGACACAAGATCTTTGCTCTTTTTTTATCGATTGTAAAAAACCTATAAAACTAAAACCAAAAATATCATGCCATCCCTTTCAGAGCCTTTCGTACTCAAAACTCTAGCCCAAGCCAGTGCAGCACTTTACACGCAAACCCTACCCGCCGAAATCCTCTGGCGGGCCAAACAAAGGGTTCTTGACACTTTGGGATGTCTGGTGGCCGGTTACGAGGCAGGGATTTCCAGCCAAATTCGCGATTACGTATTAAGCCAAGGGGGCAAAGCCGAGAGTACGTTACTGCCTAACGGAGAAAAAACCACCACAGCCCTAGTGGCACTGGCCCATGCGACTTATATTTTTGGATTAGAGTTAGCCGACGCGGCCCCCCGGGGCACCGTACACCCGGGCTGCGAAATTGTCTCTGTCGCAATGGCCTTAGCTGAGCGCCAAGGTTCATCGGGGCTCGCGCTGTTAGCGGCCATTGTTGCCGGATACGAAGTTGAAATTCGCTTTGGACGTGCCCTGCACCCACACGCTTTTTATAAGGGTTGGTCTACCATTGGTCTCTTGGGAGCGATAGGACCGGCGGTCACTTCTGCCATGCTTTTAAAACAAGATAGCGATGGCATCGAAAGAACCTTGGGCTCCGTGTTAAGTCTGTTGCCGGCTGCCACCGGGCGCGTGAGTCAGGCCGGTAGCGTCAAGTGGTTGGTGGGTGGCCATGCTTGCGCCACGGGGTTGATGGCGGCCGAAATGGCCGGACGCGGCACCCAAGGTAGCGCCCAGGCCCTGAATATCTGGCTTCCGGTGATTTCAGAAAAAAATGCCCCAGAACGGCTGACCGAAGGGATCGATGCCAACGGACACTTCACCCAGTGGGAACTCTTAAGCGGCGTATTAACAAAATACTATGCCACGGTGGGCCCTATTGCTGCACCACTCGATGCTGTGTTTAGTCTTATGAAAACGCATCCCATCAAAGCCCAAGACATCAAAGCAATTCGCATCAATTGCACCAAAAGAACCGCCATTTTTAATAACCCCGCCCCCGACTCGGATCATACGGCCCGGGCAAGCTTACCCTATTGTGTAGCGGTAGCCATCTGCACTCAGGACCCAGCGCAGTTACTCGGTCCGGCCTATGAACCCAGTCGACTCCAAGACCCCACATTGCTTCGGATGGCGCAACGAGTTCTCATCAGCGAAAATGAAGATTACGAAAATCAATATCCGGCCCACAGTCTGTGCAACGTGAGCATTCAATTGCAGGATGACTGCGAATTTAGCATTGAAGTCGACCGCACTCAAAATCCGCGCTATCTTAAGCCCAGTGATGAAGACATTGAAGCCAAATTTCGCTTAATCGCTACCCCATCCCTAGGCACAGAAAAAACCGAGCGTATTATTCAACTCGTTAAAAACTTAGACGCTCTCGATAACGTCCAATCTATTATGGAAGCGCTCCGCCCTGAGCGGTAACGCACCCTAGCCCTCACGTCACTCATGTCACTCATGTCACTCACGTCACACATGCCACTCACGTCACTACAGCCTGCATTCAATGGCTTCATCGCTACACGTCATACCGCTATGATTCAAAACCGACGCAACACCATGAGCCCAGTGGCAATGGCATTACTCATGAGCTTAATCGGGGTGAGTGCAACGTCTCACGGCGCGGACAACCTCACCCATTACCCGACCAAACCCATTCGTATGCTCGCCCCTGAACCTGGAGGGGGCAATGAGGTGGCGGCTCGCTTACTAGCGCAAAGCTTGTCACAGAGTCTGGGTCGCAACATTGTGATCGAAAACCGAGGGGGAGCCAGTGGTGAAATTGCTGGTGACATCGTCGCTCATGCCCCAGCCGATGGTTATACGCTGCTCTACTATGGCAGCACCCTTTGGCTTTTACCCTATTTACGTAAGAATCTCCCCTTCAATCCAGCAAAAGACTTTGCCCCCATCTCTCAAGTCACGTATGCACCATTTTTCTTATTCATACATCCTTCATTAGCCGTCAAGAACGTGAGCGAACTCATCGAGCTTGCCAAAAACCGCCCCGGCAGTCTTAACTACGGCTCTGCGGGGTCAGGATCTGCCACACACTTATCGGGTGAATTATTTAATACACTCGCTCACGTGCACATTGTCAGAGTCGCCTACAAAGGCAGTGCCTTGGCCGCCTCAGCACTACTGAGTGGGGAAGTGCAGTTGATGTTTGTGTCTGCGGCTGTGGGTCTTAATCATATTAAATCGGGTCGCCTCAAAGCACTGGCCATTGCCAGCGCCAAACCGTCCGCACTCGCCCCTGAAGTCCCAACCATGACAAGTGCGGGGCTCCCCGGCTTTGAGGCCTCTTCGATGTCTGGGCTTTTTGCACCGGCTAAAACACCGCCTGCGATCATCACACTTCTTAATCAACGCGTCACCCAAGCCTTACAACAAGAGGGATTAAAACAACAGTTTTTAAAAATTGGCACCCAAGCAGTGGGCAATTCTCCCGAGGCATTTTCCCAAGTGATCCATAACGATACGATCAAATGGAGCAAAGTCATCCGTGAGGCCGGCATTAGTGAAGACATAGGACGTTAATCATGCAATTTGAACTACAAAAGCTAACCCTTCAATCCCGGGCACTCGCAACGGTGGAAGCCCTCATCGAAAAAACTTTACAAGAAAATCCTGCTCCCTCGACCCTTAGTGCCATTTGGCGCACCGAGGTCGGCGTTCTCAATCAGTTGGTATTATTGTGGTCCCTTCCCCACCTGAGCGTTAAGCCCAATACCCAGCAAACGTTTAAAGATCATTTGAATGCACTTTGTGATCCCTATCTTCATGATCACAGTTCAAACCTTTGGACGGCTGCTGACTTTAGCCCTCCACTCACGCCCCGAAGCATTGGAGCCTTATATGAAATTCGCCAATACACCTATACCCCAGGCAAAATTCCGGAAGTCATTCAGGCCTGGGAAGAAATTATTGGTGAACGCGTCAAGCACTCCCCCCTCATTGCGGCCGGCTATCGTGAAGAGGGGCCCGAACACCAATGGATTCATATCTGGGGATACCAAGATATTATGCAAAGAGAGCAGATTAGACGCCAGGTCTCTGCATTAGGCATATGGCCTATTTCAGTGGTGGATCGTCGTCTTCAACGACCCCCAAGGGCCGTGTCAGAGCGTATGGAAAACACGCTGGTAGTGCCTTTACACTTCTCCCCCATCCGCTAACCAGTCTCATATGCAAAGTCAGAAGAGCAAGCCTTAACAAGGTAAAATGCAAATCTTATTAGCAAAATCCCCCCTTTCTTGATACGTTTTTTTAAGGAATGCTTCATCGATGGGGTAGAATTACTCAACAGCAACAATAAAACTAGCCCCTGTCATGTCTAAAAGGAGAACTGAATGAATAGCCTAACCGATCCAAATTTAACACCCGCTATACAACCGAAATTAGATAGCACGGGTGGGCTATCCATTATCGACAAACGGGCTCTCCCGACACACCTTCAGCAGTATCTGGCCTTGAATGACTTTATTGAAAAAGCGCAAAAAGTATTGCCCCGCCCTATCTACGGTTATATCACCGGGGGTGTTGAAGATAACGTCACGCTGCGCGATAACCGCAAAGTGTTTGAAGAAATAGGTTTTGTTCCAAAACCCCTAGTGGACACCACGCTACGGAGCTTAAAAACCACCCTTTTTGGCAAGACCTACGATGCTCCGTTTGGCTTTGCCCCGATGGGCGGGACCTCGACCGCCCATTATCGTGGCGATACTGTTTTGGCGGGTGTTGCGCAAAAAGTGAATATACCGATGATGATGAGTGGTGCCTCTCTCATGCGGATGGAAGATGTGAGGGCTGCCGGCAGGACTACCATGTTCCAGGCTTATCTGCCGGGGGATGAAGAGCGTATTACCAAAACCTTTGAGCGTTGCGAGAAGGCGGGCTTTGATACCATTGCTGTGACGGTTGACGTACAAGTGCCCGCTAACCGTGAAAACAACGTACGTAATGGATACAGCTCCCCCATGCGACCTTCTTTGCGTCTGGCTTGGGATGTGCTTAACCGACCGCAATGGCTCTTTGGCATGTTCCTTAAAACACTGCTAAAGGATGGTATGCCTCATGTAGAGAACATGGGGCCCCGCGTTCCCATGCTCTCTGCGGGTAGCAGTCGCGACTACGGACGGCGTGACAGGCTTTCTTGGAAACATGTCGCCCTCATGCGTAAACTCTGGAAGGGGAACCTTTTAATTAAAGGCGTGGTCGATAAGGATACCGTGAGAATCGCACGTGAGCACGGACTAAACGGGGTGATGGTCTCTAACCACGGCGGTCGACAACTCGATGGCACCATCTCACCGCTTCGTGCCCTACCCGGCATACGTGAAGCCGCAGGTCCGGATATGGCGGTCATTATGGATAGCGGGTTTCGACGCGGCACGGACGTTTTAAAAGCGCTGGCCCTTGGTGCCGATTTTTGTTTCATTGGCAGGCCTTTTCTCTGCGCCCTGGCTTGCGCTGGGCATGACGGTGTGCTTCACGCCGTTAGCCTACTCATGGACGAAATCGACCGTGATATGGCTCAACTCGGACTCAATGCCACGAAAGAAATTTCCAAAGACTATTTGATGCCATTGTCAGGCGCCGATTTTTGGCGCTAGTATTTTTTAGCATCGCTATTGGGTTTCAAATCTAGCCCATAAAGTATGGGGGCGAAAAAAAACTCATGACCCCATTGAACCGCCTTACTGGCGGTTCAATGCTTTTCAAGAGCACCGTAATAAAACGATACCCCCCCCAGTTAAGCGTAGTGATAGCAAAAGTTAACTCAGGCGATTTCCATGCTTGTCACTGCAACAGCGGCTAAAATAGATTGGGAAGTGTTTGCAGTGCCGCCAAGAAGAAACCCGTTTTTATTTAAAAAGAGGGCCGGGTCCATACGGCCATCATCTCCACCGATTCATTTTTTTATCGACGCAAAATTCAGTAAATATAAAAAAACATAAGGCAGATTTTGAGAAAAAATATGCTGATTGGATTAAGGAAAAAAGACCCAGATTTTAAATCGATGAGTCTTTGGTGCCATGACTTACAAGTTTGGTGACAACAATGCAATACGATATTTATTTAAATCCTCGCCAAAATTAAATGCCTATTTATCCTTTTTATTGCGACCCTTTTTGAGGCACTAACAGCAAGCCCAATTGCCCACAATGCTTTAGTTTTTCGATCGAAAACACACAGTCCTCCAAACGATTAATCTGTGCCTCATTAAGGCTTGCGGAGGCAGCGGTTCTAAATTTCGCACGTAATTGCGTTTCGGTTAATGGGTTTTGACGTCCTCCGAGCGCAACCAGCACCCGATCGCTCAGCACACGACCATCCTGTAAATAAACATCGATATAGGGTTCCTCGCCGTCTGCCACCGAGGCCTCGTGCTTTAATTCAACCTGGGCTGCGAGTGCGTGAACCGCCTCACGCTTTAAGGCCTCAGCCGTGTATTGATCTAACATCGCACCACCGCTTATTAACGCCACAGCGATACTATAGGGCAAGCTCATCTGCGCATCTAAAAGAGTCGTGACCTTTTGTTTTGCCAGTTGTTTCAAATGTGTGCGACTACCGCGGACCACAATTTTCGTGACCTCTTTCGCCTGCAGTTGGTATTTTTCTCTTAGGCCTAAAATGACATCGATACTGCTATGAATACCACGGCAGGCAGCATAGGGCTTAAAACCAACCAAACGTATCCTAAAATCCTGACCTAAATCACGTACCGCCTCATTCGAGCTATCACTATCAGGGACATAAGTGGCGTAATACCCACCCCAAGGGGCTTCAAAAATACTTGCTGGGGCTGTCACATTATTGGCCGCCAGATAGGCCGAAATAATACCCGTATGAGCGGCAAAGCCCGGATGAACCCTTTTACTCATGGCTCCCTCCGGTATATAGGCCCAAGTGCCTCCCGCGTTGCTACCGGCATAGCCCAACGCCCACTGCAGGCGCTGCGCATCAAGACCCATCAAATGTCCTGCCGCCGCCGCAGCCCCGAAGCCGCCGCAGGTGCTGGTCGAATGCCAACCCCTTTTTTTAAAACTTTGATAGCCTCCCCCGCCATCCATCACACGTCTTGCAATGTCATAACCGGCCACTATGGCGGTGAGCAATTGTTTACCCGAGGAACCCAACCGAGCCCCCACACCCAAAGCAGCGGGAATCACTACTGAACCAGAGTGCGCACACCCCCCAAAATCATCCATTTCACGCGCATGCACGGCAGCACCGTTCATGAGCGCAGCTAAGGGTAAGGGCGCTTTTTCCTCACTACCCCAAACAATCGTATCACCCGCACTGCCATTGGCTTGGAAAATTGCTTGACGAATTTGCAGGACTTCATCAGTACCAGCACCAGCCAGCGCACATCCCAAGGTATCCAATAACACCCAGTGAGCCAAAGTACGCACATCAGTTGGCAAGTCCTCGAAATGCAAATGCGCCACATACTGGGCCATCTGCCCACTAATGAATTTAAGATGTATAGGATTCATCAACGAAGTCTATTCCAGGGTAAGGGCTTTGACAAGCTGCACCATGTCTGTCACCGATTCAATCGGTTTAGCATCACTGAATCAGTTCGTGAGTTTTATTCTGCCCAATTGTATAGCGGACATTGCAACTCGGGAGATTGATCGTTGGCATTCATAACTTTCGCATTTAAAAATCGAGTTTCCCAGTCAGGTGCCCGACAAATCCACTGTTTTAGTGCGAGCACTTCAATAGCGCCCCTATCCAAGCTTCACTTGTCACCTTATATGTAATGCTCAAAATGATTGGCATCTCGACTAAAAAGCGTCATCAATTTTGGATGTATGAAGATCTTTTCTTTCCCCACGCTGATCTCATTGAGAACACCAACATCAACTAAGCTTTTGAGAGAATCTTCAATCCTTACTTTTGGAGCGATAAATTTTTTTCATGCTCGAGTCTTCAAAGCTTTCAATATCAACAAGTCGATACATCATGCGACCACAAATTTTCAAATAGTCAGGTCCGACGCGCGGGTAGCAAGCCTGTGGGCTAAGCCACCTGCTGGTGCGCAGCCGCGATGTCAATCTTTACGCGCAGATCGAGTTTGACATTCTAAAACTGAACGACCACATTGAAGCCGGCGCCAACAAGTCCGGCATCGATAGGGCGCAAGACTTCAGGGTGCGCGCCAATGTGTTGGAGAAGTGCGTCGAGCGCTATGCTGTCACGCCCACTCCCCCCATGCTTGCGCCCGTTCGATTTCATTGCGGTGTACCAGCAAAACGGCGTGCATCTTTGATCAACAGAATCAGTTGCCGTTCGTGTGCTGGTGTCGACTCGAAGCCAAAACGACGATAGAACGCATCGGCATCTTCGTCGATGGGGTGTGTCAGCAGAGTCCGAATACCTGCATGCTCTGCAATTGCAACCGTTCGGCGAATAGCGTCTTGCAGTAGGCTGAAACCAAGGCCTTGTTTTTGGTAATCGAGATCGACCGCAAGCCGCGCCAGAATGACCAGCGGAATCGGGTACTGGCCCATCCCGCGACGAATCCGCTCGGGAGCGTCGAGCGTGTCGATTTGCCCAACGGTCAAACTGAAGTACCCGGCAACGCGACTTCCATCACAGGCGACGAATGTTTTCGCTGAACCGCCACCTTGCGCTTGGCGTGCGTGGCGCAGCAGCCAGTCGGTGAGGGCTGGCTTTCCGCAGTCAAATTCTTCCAACCGATGATTCGCATCCAGTGACTGTGGTGCCGATAGACTCATTTTTCTGCCCACACCGGACGCCGGGAGAACAAATTGGCCAGACCAGGATTATCAGACTCCGGTCGATCCAGCATTTCCAGGAGCGCTTGATACTGACTGCCGGAAACCATAAACAATCTCTGATCGAGCAAGGTGTGCTCGGCCGCTTGGTAAGCGGCATCGAGAATGAAATCAGTCAACGATTTGTGTGCGACCTCGGCGGCGCGACGCAGAACGGCTTCCTGTTCAGGTGTCGCGCGCAGGCCGAGTCGGGCCGAACGAGCGGAAGTAGTGGCAGCCATGGCAAATTCCCTTAGGGTGTACAATAGGCTCAATGTTAGTACAAATGACGCACTTTGTCTAGAAGACGCTTTTCCAGTCTGCGCAACGTCCGAACCTCGCAGGGCGACCGGTTACCAGTCGGCAGCATCAAACCGGTCGAAAATGGCGGCCATTTCAGTCCGAAAATTGTTCGCAAAACCGGCCGTTTGTTCTAAATCTGGGACTACAAGCTTGCGGACGGACTCGGTGTTAAGAGCGGACTTCGGTTCGGTTCCGTACTTCACCTCCAATTACGTTCCTTTACCTTCCATTACGCTGCATTGCGCAGGACTCCGGAAAAGGGTGGTTTTGTTGTGCGGGCCTACTTCCACTGGGCCACGGATCCTGATGAATTTCGGGTCAGTTTTGCGTTAACGCCAGCCTTGAAGCGTGCGGATGCTCATGCGCCAGCACTCAGCAAGTTCTTGTTCTGTCATTAGCGCCAGTTTGATTTCCGGTATGTCACGCACAGTCTGTTCCTGTGCTGCGCGCTGTCGGCGCTCTGGAGCGATGAGGAAATTTCCGGGTGTGGCGTTTTCAGCGTGAAGCATCATGGGTTCCTTTGGGGGTTGAAAAGCCTCTGAAAGCAATTCCCGTGATGTTACCCGTCCGTGATCTCGAACGTAATCCAAAATTTGGACGGCTAACTCTGGCAATGCTGTCATAGCTCCTTTTTCTCGCTCAACCTTGGCGGCAAGTCTGCGTTTTTGTTGTTGCAATGCCCGCATAAAG
>CAITMU010000097.1 GCA_903893565.1 uncultured beta proteobacterium
CAAGTATTAACGGCAGAGCAACTACGACTATTGGGGGTCGATCACTCACCCCTTATACCCCTGCAACCCCATCTCCATCGGGGGTAACGGGCGCTCGCTCTCTAGCTACCCCAGCTACCCCAGCTACCCCAACTACCCGTAATAGCTTCATTTTGGCTGCAGTTGCTGAGCAAACGAAGATTGAACGTAAGTACGATGTAGATGCTAGCGTTGATGTGGGTGAGATCGAGACCGATGATGGCCCAAGCGCTAAGGATGAGGAAGATCAAAAGAAAAAGAAGGCCGGGAATCAAAAGGCAGCCCAATAAATAGGGCCGTCATCATTTATAGATTACATTAGCATTTATGAGTCAATCCTTACTCCAAAGCACCCACGTCAACCCCTTTCTAAATGGGGGGCCAAAGGAGCCATTTAAGTATTTCTGGAAAATTCTGGGGTTGGTGCTGCTGGCCCATATTTTGATATGGTTAGTTGCAGAATATGGCCTGCCAGACTTCAGTATTAAGAAGAAAGCCGATATCACGGTAGAGCTGAGTTCGGCCCCAGTAAGCTCCCAATCGGTGCCGCAGCCCCAGCAGCAGACCAAGCCAGTTAAGGCCCAAGAAAAGTCTCCCGACGCTACCGAAAAAGCGCAGCCTCAGCAGCCCCAGCAATCCGCGCCCACCCCAAGCAATAATGTGGATAGTGTCCAAACCACGGATGCTGATTACAAGGCTGCCTATCTCAATAATCCCAAGCCTCCATACCCTGGTTTTGCCTATCAAAACCGCCAAGAAGGTAAGGTGGTATTACGAGTCCATGTACTACCAACCGGCGAGGTTGATGACGTGCAATTGGCCCAAACCAGTGGCTATGATTCCTTGGATAACTCGGCTTTGAACACTGTCAAAAAATGGAAGTTTGTTCCTGCTAAAAAAGATGGCAAGATCATTGACCAATGGGTCAGGGTCCCGATTAATTTTGCATTAAAGAACCGCTAATAAGGAAGAGGTGAGGTATGGAATTATCAGTCGTCAGTGGAGTGCTGCTAGTCTTGATCGCGATGTCGATCTTGACCTGGACTATTGCATTTATTAAGTTCCGTAATTTTGGTCGGGCAGATAAGCAATCCACAATCTTTCAGAAAGAGTTTTGGGATGCGCGCGATTGGAGTGCTGGGCAAAAAGTTGCGGATGATGCGCAAGGCGATCTAGCCACACTCGCTAAATCAGGCTATACCGAATACGATGCCTTTATGAAGAATCCAGTCAGTCTGCGCTTCATTGGCGAGCCTGCCGAAGTTCTCCAGCAACCAATGCGCCGTACTTTGGCAAACATTATTCGTCACCATGAGCATGGCCTCTCTGAGTTAGCCACGGTTGGTGCGATCTCCCCTTTCGTGGGGCTGTTTGGTACCGTGTGGGGCATCATGCATGCGCTCGAAAGTATTAGTAAAAGTGGTGCTGCCAGTATTGACGTAGTTGCCGGCCCCATTGGTGAGGCTTTGATTGCAACAGCGATTGGTATTGCAACAGCGATTCCGGCGGTATTGTTCTATAACTATTTCTTGCGCCGTTTGAAGCTACAGAACATGGATATGGAAGCCTTCTTAGAATCTTTCCTGCGTTTGGCTTCTCATCAAATTGATAAGAAGTAATTAGGAGCCCATCATGCAAATGAATAAAAACGAAGGCGGTATGGGTTCAATGGCCGAAATCAACGTCACGCCACTCGTGGACGTGATGCTGGTGCTCTTGGTGGTCTTTATCTTGACTGCGCCACTGATCGTGCCCCAGTCCATGAAAGTGAACCTGCCAAAGACGCAAGCAGTGACCCTGCAGGAAAAGAATAAAAAAATGGAGTTGGTCATCGAGTCTAGTGGCGCCCTGACTTTAGATGGCAAGCAAGTTAGTGATAAAGAATTAGAGCGGGCACTGTCTGCAGCCTCTAGCAATCCTGAAGCAGCTTTAGCCATTCAGGCAGATAAGGGTGTGCCTTATGGTCGAGTAGCGGAGATCATGGCGATTTCTCAAGGCGCGGGCGTAGTTAAACTCTCCTTTGTGACCTTGGCTGGTGGTGGCGCTAAATAATAGCTATCGCTTTATTCAGAAAGTTAGATTGATTTTGAAGATTCGTTTTTTCTTAGTAGCCATTTTGGTCTCTGGTCTTGCATGGTCCGCTACTCCCAAAAAAGTAGAGAAGATTAATAATCCAGACACACAAGACTCTAGAGCGGATCTTGAGTTTGTAGCTTCTGCCGGTAACTACGCGATCACTAAAAATGCCTATGAGGAAAGTCTGAGGGCTGCGCTAGCCAACGGTCAAAAAGATACTCCTGAGCTGCGTCGCGCTGTCAAAGAAGAACTCATCAATCGGGCTCTCATTGCCCAAGCAGCTGAAGCAGAAGGCTTAGCTGATGCCCCAGAATTTAAAGATAAGCTGGCACAAGCACGCCAGAATTTACTCGTTCAAGCCTATATCGAAGAGTTCTTCCGTAAAGAGCCCATTACGGAAGAAGAGCTGCGTAATGAGTACGAGCGTCAGAAGAAACTCTTAGGCGAGGGCGGCGGCGCCACGCAGTATCAAGTTAGTCAAATTGTGGTCGCAAATGAATCCGAAGCCATTCTATTGATATCCCGCCTCGAGAAGGGCGAGTCTTTTGCAGGATTAGCCCGCCAATACTCGATTGATGCGAGTAAAAAAGATGGTGGGCTGGTAGGCTGGGTCTCCCCTGGTCAATTACCCAAAGCGCTGGCTGATCAGATTGTTTCTTATGGCAAAGGTGATTTTACAAAAGCGCCCATTCAGGTGCAGACTGGCTGGTTGATTGTGAAGGTCGATGATAAGCGCAGCGGTAAAATTTTGTCTTACGACTCAGTGCGCAAAGAATTAAGTAAATCCCTCTCACAGCAATACATCGGGGAGATTATTCGCCGTTTGCGATCAACTGCCAAAGTAGTGCAGTAAGTATTTATTTACAACCGAGCTGATCGGCGAGATCTAAAAAATTCTTAGCGTGATAGCTAGTAAAGCTTTCAATTGCAAGATCATCTCGCTGCACATTTTTCCCAAACTCGAGGGGCCTTTCGATAAAGGCAGTTTGTAATCCACACTTACTTGCTGCCAGAAGGTCGTCTTTGTGGGCCGCTACGAGCATCACTTCCTCAGGCGCAATATCAAAGGTACTTGCTACGCCTAAATAGGTTTCGGGATCAGGTTTGTAATGCCGAAAGACTTCAGCTGACAAAATGAGATCCCAAGGTAGCCCAGCATTTTTTGCCATATTGGCAAGCAAGCCTAAGTTGCCATTAGAGAGGGTGACGATGGTGAATTTACTTTTCAGACGCGATAGTCCTGCGATCGTATCTTCCCAAGGTAGGAGGCGATGCCACACGAGATTGAGATGCTTTTTCTCGTCCTCAGATAAATGGGTGATAGCAAATTCGTTTAAGACGCCATCCAAAATCAATCTATGTAAGTCATCAATCTTGGTCCAAGGTAGTTCACCAGAGCGCACTCGAGCCATAGCAGGCCGATAGCCATTGCGCCAAGCGGTGGCAAAAGCATCAGGATCAGCATTTAGGCCAATCCGTTTGACTTCAGCGGCGATCGAGCCATGCCAGTCCACAACAGTACCAAAAACATCAAAGGCAAGGACTTTAGGAAGAGGCTTCATGCTTTACTCAGTCTAGGTGGATATTTGAGGTCTTGACAACTTGGCGCCAACGAATCACTTCTTGGTTAACAAATTTGCCAAACTCTACTCGTGACATCTTAGGGGCGCTTGCGCCCATGGCGATCCA
>CAITMU010000098.1 GCA_903893565.1 uncultured beta proteobacterium
CTGCTTCATCATCTCGCCTCGCAAAGCCTGAGGGTTACACTGCTCCTGCCAATGAATATCTTGGACTGGCCTTTGGATCATCATGGTGCCCATATCTGAAAATTAGTATCTTAGCGTATAATGTTACGCTTAGTTAATCATTCGGTTAGCATTAATAAACAAAACCTATGCAATACACTGGCTATAATTTGTTATTTCAAAGTGACATACCCCTACCCGAACTTTTATCACACGAGTCAGACAAAAATGCTCTACCGGACGTTGCAATCCGTTTCGCCACTATCGGCTCTGACGGCTTACCCGATGGCAAACAATTAGGCCCCTTCTTGTGGGTTAGCGCAAAAGAATTATGGCTTCAAATTCCGAAAGTGGCACGTTTTCTGGTGCAGGGTGGCAACACCATCCTGATTGACCCCGAACCCGGCATCGACGAAGACAGCCTGCGCGTCTTTCTACTGGGCTCTGCTTTAGGCGCCTTGTTATTTCAGCGTGGTTATTTGGTAATCCACGGCAATGCTATCCAAATTGGCAATCAATGTATGGTGTGTGTGGGACAATCAGGTGCGGGAAAATCCACCTTAGCCGCCGGTTTTATGAAACGAGGCTATCCCATCTTGGCTGACGACGTCGTGCCTGTGGATAAAGCCTGCAATGCCCTGCCGGGCTTCCCACGCATTAAAATCTGGCAAGACGTGGCCGATCACCTAAAGATCGACACCAGTGGACTGCGTCGCATCCGCCCCAACATCGAAAAGTTTAACTACCCCCTTCAACAGCAGTTTGCAGCAGAACCATTGCCTATCCGCTGGATTTACATTTTGGGGAGCGAAAATATCAACAACATTCGCTTTGAGCCCATTCAGGGAATGCAACGTTACCCTCTACTTTATAACAATACCTATCGCGCCCGTTATTTAGAAGGTATGGAAATAAAACCTCTGCACCTACAACTTTGTGGGAAACTGGCCAGCAAAATTCGCTTGGCCAGAGCCACTCGCTCTAAAAGTGGCTTTGCGCTTGACCAACTGATCGACCACTTACTGGCCGACATGGCCTCTAATCCTTGAGACGCAAACCATGAGCGGCATCTATTGGTTGGCATCATATCCCAAATCAGGTAACACCTGGTTTCGATCATTTTTATTCAATTTACAACAAAACGGCGATGCGCCTGCTGATATCAATGAAATATCCACAGGTAAAATTGGCGCACATCGGGACTGGCTCGACGAAGTGCTTGGTTTCGATACGGCCGAACTAGACCACGAAGAGATAGATCGCCTGCGCCCTGAGGTATATAGATGGTCATTGCGCGACAATGATGTTGGCTACCATAAAATTCACGACGCCTACACTTACCCTTCCAGTGGTCACCCACTGGTTAGTTGTGAAGCCACCTTGGGGGCGCTCTATATATTGCGTAACCCACTGGATGTAGCTCCCTCAGCTGCAAACCACTGGAACTTGAACATCGATGAAACCATTGAACGCATGGGCCAGCATGACATGGCGCTAGCCCGCAATCGCAAAGGCCTACCCTCTCAGGTGCGCCAGCGTTTATTAACTTGGTCAGAACATGTTTTAAGTTGGGTGGATGCACCAGGATTAAACCGACTGATCATCCGATACGAAGATATGCTGACGGACCCCATTACGACATTCACTCAGGCGAGTCATTTTTTACAGCTTCCAACGGATTCGGCACGAATTGAAAAAGCTATCCGGTTTAGCGACTTTAAAGTGCTATCTCAACAAGAGGCCGACAAAGGGTTCAAAGAGCGACCCGTGAAAGCCAAACGCTTTTTTCTTAACGGACAAAGTGGTGGATGGCGGAACAAACTAACCCCCGACCAGGTGCAACGCATCATTACCGACCACCGTGAGGTCATGTTTCGCTTTGGCTATATAGACGCATCCGGCAAACCACTGTAAATGAGCTTTTTTCAACTCCCCATGACCGAAATATACCCATCGCCAGACGTTTTCTGCGACACCTCTCAAGCCTTTGGCATTTCTCTTCCGTGGCCTGTACCAGCCTTTAGCCAAGTTAAGGCCCATGTACCGCACACTGATCCAGCCTACCATTTCATACCCGACGTCACCCGCGCCATACTCATGGGATTTACCCATAACCGCCGTGTCTATATCCATGGCCCCCACGGAAGTGGCAAGTCCTCACACATAGAACAAGTTGCCGCGCATTTAAATTGGCCGTGTATTCGCATCAACCTCGATGGCCACGTTACCCGTGCAGACCTAATTGGACGTGACATGGTGGTATTGCGCGATGGCCAGCAAGTCACCGAGTTTATCCCTGGCATTCTGGTCTGGGCCCTTCAAAGACCGGTTGCGCTGATATTTGATGAATATGATGCGGGTCGCCCGGATGTTATGTTCGTGATCCAACGACTTCTTGAAACGCAAGGTAAGTTAACCTTGCTGGATCAAAACCAAGTAATCACACCCCACCCTGCATTTCGTTTGTTTGCTACAGCCAATACAGCAGGACAAGGCGATACCAGCGGCCTATACGTCGGCACGCAAGCCCTAAACCAAGCTCAAATGGACCGTTGGCATGTTGTTGCAGAACTGGGTTACCTACCGGCCGCACAAGAACAAACCATTTTACAATCACGACTTCCAAGACTTAAAGCTTCACAAGTCCAATCGATGGTGACACTCGCTGGCCTGTGTCGCGCGGCTTTTCACCAAGGGGATTTGTCGACACTGATATCCTTACGCACGTTGATGTCCTGGGGTGAGAACCTACTATTGCTTGAGGATGCCGCGGAAGCCTTTCGCTTGGCTTTTTACAACCGATGCGATAAGACCGAACGACTGCTAGTAGCAGAGCTTTACCAGCGCTGTTTTACAACAGAGCTTGCGCCTGACCCTAACGCCCATAGCTCAAGCGCCCTTAATGGCAATTGAATCGATTACTAACCCCACAACAGAAGCCACCTTGGCCGCATGGCAGCGCGCCTATGCAGCACAAACTCTACAAACCCTGCCTCTACACCAAACCCAAATAGCACCGACCCACAGCCTTAGCCGAGGGTATGCCGATTCGCTGGCTGCATGGCAACGTTGGCACCACCCAAAATTTGCCTCGTTATTTACCGCCGCGCAATGGCCTTGGTATGCCATACTGGAACGTGCTCGCGTTGAAACAATTGCCAGTGACGATCTACCAGGAATGGCCTTCAATCTAGCCGATGCACAACAGTTGCAACCTACGCATACGCTACTCCAAAATTTTTATTTAATAGCCCGCATCACCCTATCAGCTCGGTCTGGGGTTAATGTTAGTGGGCCTATTTTTAAGTCACCCCAAACGCCCTCCCCCTCTTGGAAACGTTGGTTCAAACAAACAGTACTGCCCGTAGCAGCACCGAATGATAAAGAAATCATCGACAACTTACAGCAAGCCCGAGTTGTCATGAAAGATGGTCAACGCTTCGCCCAGACCGTATTACCTTTGGTGAGGGCACTCGCCCACTTCGCCACTATCACCCCCTCAAGCGAAGCACATTTACCAGGCAACCCACACCCAGATACCGACGGATTACCCGAGCAAGAAGACCCAAAATCGGACACGCAACTACTGTCGCCTAGCGACACAAACACCACCACACTGCCAAATTTAACGGTTGAACGGGCGTATCCTGGCTACCAGGTGTTGACACACCAGTGGGACGAGGAAGGGCCTGGATCACGTTGGCTGAGCCCTCAAAACAGTGATGCGCTTCATAAGCTAAATCTATTAGACAACACCAAAATTAGACAATTAGCGAATCGCTTGCAACGCCGCCTGATGGCGGCACGGTTACGTCATTGGTCTTTTGACCAAGAGGACGGTCGCCTAGACAATCGTCGCCTTGCACAGCTTATAACCCATACCAACAACAATCGAGTATTTCGCGTCGAAATGGAGGCGCCCGTCCCAGAAGCTTGCGTTAGCCTACTCGTTGATCAATCAGGATCCATGCGGGGTGCACGCCAGCAAATGACAGCACAGGCCATTGACTTGGCTATACACGCCCTAGAAGCCAGCCAGATACGCTGTGAAGTGCTGGGATTCACCACCCGATTTGGCGCTGAAAATCCGATTGTGGACCAATGGCGCCGGATGGGCA
>CAITMU010000099.1 GCA_903893565.1 uncultured beta proteobacterium
GCTCGCTGTAGCGTGCTTTACGATGAAAGAGGAAAATGAGAAAAATTGAATGACCTCCAAACACTCCCAAGCCCCAGTTCTAATCTCACAAGGTGTCTTTGACTCGGTCAAGACCTTTAGTGAATTCGAACAAAGAGTTTCAGCTTTGTTTGATACGAATACAAAAGCGCAAGGCGATGCTTTTGAAATCTTTGTTGAGGCTTACCTAGCGACTCAGCCAATTCTTCAATGTCAAGAAACTTGGCTAGTGGGTGACATACCAGTAGATGTGAGGGAGTCCCTCAACTTACCTAACGACGCAACGGGAATAGATGGGGTGTACAGATCGACGTTGAACAACTTGATACCTTATCAAGTCAAGTTTCGATCCAATCGTCCTGCTCTCGGCTTTAACGAGGTAGCTCCATTGCGTATTCTGGCCAACGTGACCGCTCATTCTGGTCTATCGTGACCGCTGCGCAGGCGATGTTGTTACGCGGCTAAATTGTAATGTCTAAGGTCACGATGGGTCGATGATTTTCTCCTTTTTGCTAGTTTTATCGCGTTTTGGATCGCGCAGCGATTCCCCGGCCAGGGTCAGACGATGATTGCGCTGCAGAATGCGATCGAGGATGGCATCGGCAATAGTGGCATCACCAATCCACGAATGCCAATGTTCAACAGGAAGTTGGCTCGTGATGATGGTGGCCCGGTTCGCGGCACGGTCATCAATAATCTCCAGCAGGTCCGAGCGGGTTGCGCTATCAATCGCACCCATTCCCCAATCGTCAAGAATGAGTACATCGGTCTTGGCGAGCTGAAGCAGCCATTTTCCGAAGGCACCACTGCCATGGCGGATGCGGAGTTCTTCCTGTAGACGGGGTACTCGTTGATACGCCGCGGAGTAACCGCGCCGACAGGCGTATTGCGCCAGCGCACAGGCGAGCCAAGATTTGCCGGCGCCAGTCGGCCCGGTGATCAGGACGCTGTGGCCGGCGTCCACCCAGTCGCCCAATGCCAGGCTCATCACCTCGCGCCGGTCGATGCCGCGACCGGCGCGCGTGTCGATATCTTCAATGGCGGCCTGTGCGTACTTCAGATGCGCGTTTTTGAGCAGGCGTACCAGTTTGCGGTCATTGCGGCAGTGAACCTCACGGTCAACGAGCAGCGCCATGCGTTCTTCGAAGCTCATTGCGGCCATACATGGCTGGGTCAGTTGATCCTCCAGTCCCGCCGCCAGACCGTCGAGTTTGAGGGTGCGCAATTGCGCCAGAGTGGTGTGCATCATCATCATTGAATTCCTTATTGATAGTAGCCAGGACCACGGACGTGGACATGGTCGGGGCTGACCCAGTCGCCGGCGGCGGCGGGCTTACTTTGGTCGCGATTATTTTTTAAGATGTCGTTGACATGGCGGTACTTGCAGGCGCCGATCTGCAGGGCCAGCATGCAGCCTGCTTCGAGGCGGACCTTGCCGTAGCGCTTGGCCAGAGATAGCAGACCTAAGCAAGAACGGTATCCATGCTCCGGATGTTTGTTCTCCGCCATTAGGCGCGTCACCGCTTCGGCGGTCGCCGGGCCGATGGTTTCGCCCCAGTGAATCAGCCGCTGCGGTGTCCACTCCATGTGTGCGCGATGGGCGGCCGGCATGTGCGCAGGAACAGTGGTAAAGCCGCCCTGACGACTGTTGAGAGCATGACTGGCAACACGCTGACCGCGATGCAGTATCTCTACAGTCGTGGCTGTGATGCGGGCTTCCATCACTTGACCCACCAAGGCATGCGGCACGCTGTAGCGGTGGCGCTCTACCTCAACGTGGTAATCGATGTGCACGGTGACGGTCTTAAAGTGCGCCATTTCATAGCGCTGCAGCGGCAAGGGGAGCAAGGCCGGCGCATCCAGTTCGGCGAAGGCACTGGCGCGACAGCCGGGCAACTTCTGGAACGGCTTATCGTTGAGTCGGACCAGCAGCGGCGCGATGGCGACATTGACTTCATGCACACTGCTAAATTGCTGATGCCGCAGGCGCATCATGATCCAGCGTTCTACGACTTGTACGGCCGACTCCGCTTTGGCTTTGTCCTGAGGATGACGGGGCCTAGCTGGCAGAATCGAGGTCCCATAGTGCCGTGCGAAGTCGAGCACGGTGTCGTTACTGCGCGGTTCGTAGCGATTTGCATCCGCGATCATCGCTTTGGGATTGTCTGGCACGATCAACTGCGGAACGCCACCAATGAAGCTCAACGCCTACGCCGTCGAGGCAAGCCAGTCCGCCATCGTCTCACGCGGCGTAGCACAGGCAAACGTGTAACTCGACGCCCCTAGGGCGGCTACAAAGATGTGCGCACGGCTGCCGTCGGTCAGGCCGATGGTCGGGCCGGCGTAGTCAATGAACAGCTTCTCGCCGGCGCGATGAACCTGACGCATGGAACGCTTGAGCTGTTTAGCGAAGCGCCGGTAATTGAAACAGAACTGGGGGTATGAATAGGTTTGGCGATCGGCGTGATCAGCCCGATGTTCCTCCCATAGAAGCATCAGCGTCATACCCTTGCGACGCAGTTCGTGATGTAGGTGGGCGTAGTCCGGCTGGATCCGGTCCCGCGGGTGCTCTGGAGTGACGAACAGCCGGCGATCCAACTCAGTCTCGGTGGCCACTTGTACATACGGCCAGTCCAAGCCTGCTACGCCGGCCAAGCCAACATATTTGGTGACAACACCCTTTGAAATTCCCAGCGCATCGGCAATCTGCTGATGCGACAGATTGGCGTCCAGCTTCAAACGTAATACGTCTTTTATCTTACGCATATTAATCCTTGGTACGGGCACGCTGCCTCCAGACAAAAAAGAGAGAAGCGTACTCGATCGGTTGCTATATGCGTAACAACATTACTGCGGGATACGATGCCATTCTGGTATCGTGACCAGGTATTCTGGCATCGTGACCACCGATTCTGGAACTGCCCGGAAATCGGTCACGATAGACCAGAATGCGCGGTCACGATAAGCCAGAATGGCTGGTCACGATAGACCAGAATCGGTGGTCACGATGGGGCAGAATACCCACTGAAGCTTCTGTTACGGTTAGTTCTAACGCTGGAAGAATATCTTCTTTCAGAGTAAGACCTGGATGGGGCGGGTTACACATTTTAGTCATCATTATTTCTATTTTTTTAGGGGTAATCTTGGTAATCGACAAGCACTACATCTTCACCTTCATATTTAAACGTTATACGCCAATTTCCGTTTACCGTGATTGAAAAGTGACCCTTTGGCTTATCTTTTAAAGGATGCAAGCCCCAACCAGGTATATTCATATCTTCCCATTTTTTTGCGACATGTAATCTGGCTAACTACCTACCCAGCTTATTCGCATGAGCGGCTTGGATTCCAGATTTTTTACCTGTTTCAAAAAAGAGTTGTAAGCCCTTATGACGAAATGTTTTAATCATGGTGACTGAGCTCAGAACAGTTTTAATGGTGTAGATGGCTTTTATTTTTAAGTTCCATACAATTTTTTATGTAGCACGAATCATTTCTGCGGGAAGCATACCATGTGCTTTTGCTTCCAAAATGACTATTTCAACAGTAGTTCCATCTTCCGCATAACTAATATGTGTATTCCAGTCTTGAGAAACTTCTTTGGTTACGGGTTTGTCTGATAAATGAATTACTAACGTGTCATCATCAAAATAAGTAGTCTTCATGATTTATTTCTTTAAAGTAATGTCATGCATTACCGTTTTAATAATGACAGAATGCTCAAGAACAAGAACTGCACAAATTAAATTATTAGGTATTTACTTCCCATCAATAAATAAAAATACCCATATTCATAACTAGCCTTTTTAAATTTTATAGTATTAAAGTTTATAAGGAAAAATATGAGCAGAAGTACAAGAAAAACTCCTATCTATGGAATGACCAACTGCAAAAGTGAAAAACAAGATAAAAAAATTTGGCATTCTCGCTGGCGTTGTCATGAGCGAGTTGCTATAGGTCAAATTTCTTTATCTGAATTAGATAGTTACCAGACGATACTTAAAAACCAAATCAGTAGTACTTGGGATATGGGAAAAGATGGACGACAGTACTGGACACATGAAAGCCAAAATAGGATTGCAAATATGCTCGCAACAAGGCTAACCAAGTCCCCAGGAGAAATTAAAAAGATAAAGGAAAGGTTACTTCATAAGTGGAATTCTAAGTAGAGCGAATAACATAGAATTTTCCAATCATTTCCTGATCATGGTCTAAAAAGGTATCTAACCTTAGTTTTATATTAAGGGTTTTAATGCTGGTATATTAAAGATGTTTTACAAAGTACTTTTAAAAGTGCTAATATACATCTATTAAAACACATTTAATTTAGGGAAGAATTATGACTAATATGATTCTCAGCGAAATGTCAGCAAGTGTTACTGAGCTTAAGAAAAATCCAATGTTAACTGTCGCCGCTGGCGAAGGATTTCCTGTTGCCATTTTAAATAGGAATGAGCCAGTCTTTTATTGTGTTCCTGCGAAAGCTTATGAAGCGTTGATGGATTATTTAGAGGATTTGGAACTTAACGCTATCGCAGACTCTAGAAAAGGACAAGCAACTATTCGAGTGTCCTTAGATGACCTATAAATTAGATTTTTATGACCAAGCTTTAAAAGAATGGAAGAATCTTGATGGATCTGTTCGACTGCAATTTAAACAAAAACTTGCAGAGCGTCTTGAAGCTCCTCATATCCCATCAGCAAAACTAAGAGATAGTAAAAATAGATATAAGATAAAGCTTCGCGGAGTAGGCTATCGTTTAGTGTATGAAGTTAACGAATTAATTATTACAGTTACTGTAGTGGCTGTTGGCAAACGAGATAAGAGCGAAGTTTATGTGAAGGCTGCTCAGCGTTTAATTAGTGAAATTGCGCATAAATAATCGTATTTTTATGATCTTCACTGCTGTGTGCTGTTAAAAATGTTGTAACTTTTAACTCCTACAACTTGCACATCTACTTACACGCCGATAATATCCTTTTAGAGCATTATTTTAAAGAGTTCTACTTAGGGTATCTGCTCTCATAAGAAAGAAGCCCAAGGGGCCTTGTAGTCGAGGCCTCAATGATTTCAAGAGGTTAGTGGTGGTTGTGGGGGTTAAACTCCACTACACACCGCTTACACACCAAGCGATTTTTCATGGTGTGTAGTAAATGGCAGTTTTTATGTGGTTTTTGAGTAGTTAAGCGGTACGAAAACTGCACGCAAAGGTTAACGGGCCTATAGCTCAGTTGGTTAGAGCAGAGGACTCATAATCCTTTGGTCCCTGGTTCAAGTCCAGGTGGGCCCACCAGTAAAGCAAAATACCAACCTTCGGGTTGGTATTTTTTTGAGCGTTACTTTAAGTAACGCTTATAAAGATGAGTAAAAAACTTTTGCTAGCCGCGATAATAACTTTTCTTTCAATAGCCGTAGCCATTGCTTTTTACTCTGACGGGTCTCTTGCTGGAGCACGGCCTCATCATTTTGGTAATGTGGTGATCTATTCTATTGTTACCTTCCCCCTTGCAGCCGCGATAGTTGTATGGGAGCACCGCTCATCAACGGCTTTAAAATATTGGTCAGCAGGTGCTGGCCTAGTCATCACCCTCACCGTCGCATGGATGGTGGGGCAAGTTCCCGCCGCGTCGTCTGAACTGAAAATATCAGGCGCAGTGCTAGACCGATTAATACTCATCTTGTCTTGCTTTATTTTGTCATCAAGCCTGATGTCATTAGCTGGCCGGATCTCAATCCGACTATGGGCGTTATTTGGCTACTCTTCAACAACAAGGCGCTTTAAATCTTCACCTTCGCCAAGCATCTCGGTGAACAAGTCCGTTAAATCATACTTACCCGCCAGTACTTGTTTCATTGCCACCAATGTCGGGCGTACGTAATGAGCTTCGGTAATTGCTGAAATTGAAATCGCAGCAATTTTCATTTGCCATGCAAGGTATTGCTTGAACTCTTCAGGATGCGCTTTGATCGCCTCAAGCAATAACTCACTGCTTTGAATAGCCTCTGGTGATGGTTTCTTATTTTCTGGCGCTTTTAATTCTGCGATCACGATGGTTTTGATGCCGTTATCCGCATCTACAACGTAAGTACGCAAGTTAGCAATCGACGTTCCCGCTTCATCTCGTAAGGACCAGATCTGACAGGTACCACGCTGGCACCCGTAGGAATAGGATGAGACGCAGTTGGTCATTCTTTTTCCCTCAGCTTGAAGAGCCGTGGCGTTAGCCATTGGTACAACAATTAACGAACCCAAACGCAGCGGCTCTTTTAATATTGTCGGCCATCTACCGCTGTGGCCCCTCGGTGTTGAGACCTCACATACTCTTTCGGCGTGTTGGTAGCATTGATCCCATCGCGAAGCTAGTTTAGCGAGCTGTGTGATGCCTAGCTTTTCAATTAACGCTATTTGCAGACTCGTGGCGCGTAAGTCAGCTTCTATGTATGAATACTTGCCTCGTAAAAGGTATCTTGAGATTTGCGCCCAGGCTTCCAAGATAGATTCCAATTCGAGTCGAGTATCTCGCCAATACTCGCCTGTAAAAAGCTGATGAGACTTTAGGTTCGTTAGGCATTGATCTAGGATGCTGCGATTCAAAGGTAGATTGATTGGTAGTTTAGTTAAATCATAAATACGCCTAACCAACGAATTAAAGGTCGCCCATTGCTCGGGATCGTCAGGGACTTTATCTGGTGGAACATTTGAAAATAGCGGCCATAAGGTTTCAGGGCTGTTGAGATGCTTACCAACGCGATCATTGCTGTGACTGAAAGGGAATTTACACAGACGCCTTAAATGCGTAACCGATATCTTGAAACGTTTCGCGAGCACGGGGGCAAGGGCGGCTCTTGCGTCAATCACTTGTCTAACGTCTTCATAACCTTTTAGCAGGATTCTGTCCGCTAAAAATGGAAAGCTCTGTATTGCTTGCTGTCGCGCTAGTGTGATTTGAGGGTTGCTGCATTGAAAATAGTTATAGAGTGTGCATTTGAATCCCTCAGAGGTTGAGGAAAGCGCGACACTTATTGGATCAAGATCACGTTTTAAGCACGCCAAAGAATCAGAAAGATAGACTGTGATTTCTGCCTCGAGTTGAGGCCGAAAGTCTTCTGAATACGTTGCGCCATTTAAAGATGACACAGTATCCATCACTGACGACTGTAACCAGTCTCGGCAGCCCCAAAGAGACTCATCAAAGATATCGTCGTCCACCCAACTGATATTGAACTCATATTCAAACTTACGTTTGTCTTGTGCGGCGATGAAGTCAGGAAATAGTGCAACACGATCAAGGGCTAATCCAAGCTCAATTAACCAGTCATGCTCGGGTAAGGTTCGTTGTTTGACTTCACATTTAGCGAGTCGTCCCAACGGTGATCTAACTAGTATGCGATACGTCGTGACCGAATACGGTCTAATCACCCGAGGTGTGTGAGAGGGAATACAGAAAGCCGAAACGCCAGCCTCGAATTTGGTGTACATGTCTTGTCTAAAAAACGCTCTAGGATTTAGATGGTTATTCGATAGAGCGGCTCGAATGAGCGCTGACGCTCATGCTCTTTGCGACAGAAGGCTTTCAGCCCTTGTCACCTTTTAAGATGCTTATAAGTTTAACGACCAGCGCGCGACTAGTACAGAATAGATTTTTCGAGTTTTTTTGGCTGTCGTAGTCTGACGACTTTCTCGATTTTTTCTGCATTGCCTCACCTAGTGAGACACCGTGCTTTGGGAAATTGCAGTAAAGCTTGGTCTGAAAATCCCTGGGCAGGTCATAACGGTTGTGATCATCGCATCTTGATGCTAATATGCATGAAATTTAAACAAAAAATCATGCAAAAAATCTTACCCAAACGGCCCGCAAGAGTCACTCCTGAACTGCGCGACAGCGCACTGGGAAGGCTGCGCTCGCAGCTAAAGAAGGGCCATGTTTACAGAAGAGAAGACTTTTTAAGTGATTCGAACGCGGTCGATCGACATTTAAAGCAATTGGTTGTCTCAGGTGATTTAGAAAAACTTGCTCAAGGGCTGTATTACGCACCTAGATCCTCGGCCTTCGGCAGGGTGCCGCCAAAGGATGAAGATCTGGTGGCCGCCTTTTTAAAAGATGAAGATTTTTTGTTGCTTTCACCTAATAGCTATAACGCCTTGGGCTTGGGGACAACCCAGCTATACAACAAAACGGTCGTATATAACCATAAGCGACATGGCGCGTTCAAATTAGGTAATAGAAGTTTTGAGTTTCGTATGAAGCCACGCTTTCCCAAAAAGGTAGATAAAGAATTCTTATTTGTTGACCTATTAAATAACCTTGACTCTCTGGCTGAGAATAAGGGCGATGTATTAGTCAACGCAGAGAGGCAGTTATCTAGCTTTGAGCCAGCCAAGCTAGGGAAGTCAGTCGCTGCATACGGTGCCGAAAATACTAAGAAGCGAGTGTTGTCTTGGTTGCGCGTCTCCCAAAGAGCGAGCGCTTAATGCTCTTGCATGACCACAAGGATTTCAACGATCTGATTGCAGCCGTATCAGAAGCAATGGGCATTGATCCCTCATTAGTTGAAAAAGATTATTGGATCATGCATTGCCTGTGGGGTCTGCAACAACAAGGATTTTCATTTGAATTAAAAGGCGGGACTTCACTATCCAAGGGATTTGGATTGATTCATCGTTTTTCCGAAGATATTGATATCCGTATTGAGCCACCAGCCGGCATGGATGTTAAGACAGGTAAAAATCAAGATAAAAAAACGCACATCAAATCTCGATCTGACTATTACGATTGGGTGGCTAGTAATTTGAAAATTGCTGGCATACAAGATGTTGCACGCGACCGTGCGTTTGATGACCAAGAAAAAATGCGTAGTGGTAGAGTTCGCTTAAATTACCAATCTTCAGTGCCATCTTTGAGTGGCTTAAAAGATGGTGTTTTATTGGAATTAGGCTTTGACGACACCACACCCAATAAACGGGTAGATATTTCATCGTGGGCCTATGACTACGGGATTCAGCACGTCAAAGAGATTGATGACAACAGAGCCACCAAGGTCTTATGTTATTTACCTGAATATACGTTTGTAGAGAAGTTACAAACTATCTCTACTAAGTATCGCCAATACAAAGAAGGCAAAGGATTTCCTAGAAATTTCTTAAGGCATTACTACGACGTTTATTGTCTTCTAGATTATCCACCAGTCCTAGATTTTGTTAAAACCGATCGGTATCAAAGCCGAAAGCAAGAGAGATTTCCCAAATCGGACAACTTAGTCATTGCCCAGAATCCAGCCTTCAGTTTGGTTGAGGCAGATGATCGAAAATTATTTGCCTCTGAGTACCAAAAAGTGGCTAGCCTGTATCACAAAGGGCAACCCAGTTTTAATGAGCTTCTCAATCGGATCACTGAGCACCTAGATGTTTTGTAGATGATACAAAATCTAAGTATCTTAGAACGGAAAGATCTGAGGCGATTCTGTGTTGGAGCAACGAAGTGCTTAGGTCATTGCTCCAAAGTTTTTTAACTTTTAAAACCAAAGACCAAAATAGCTCCTTTTACGCGTTCGTTAATCACGCCACACAAAAGCTCACA
>CAITMU010000100.1 GCA_903893565.1 uncultured beta proteobacterium
AATTAATAATTAATTTTTGATTAAATAAATACTTTGTATTTTAGTATATACAAAATATATTTGTAAAATACTTATTCCCATTTATTATTTTCTGTATCGTAATCTTCTACTTGAACTATTTTAAATCATAAAAAATCATGTTAAGATTAGTTTTCATTATTTTTTCTACAAGAAAAATCTTTAGTATCATGATTTTAAAATTTTTTTTTATTACGTTATTATTTTTCTTAATAAATCTCCCAGTCCAATCTCAATACTCATCAAGGCGCCCCGCGCAACGTCTGGACATCTGTGAGTCAATGAAATTACCCGATGGACAAGGCGGATGCTGTCGGGTCAGTCTTGAAGCACTTGAGATGATCATGATTCCCAGTAATTCAGGCCCTAAAGTAAGTGACTTGGTCCCTAACAATAAAGGAGCTTGTTGCTTAGAGGGTTACGATTGTCCACACGCTGAGCCAGAATACTGTGAGAAAAAAGGTGCTACCTGCGGCTTTGATATACCTGATGAGAATAAAGTTGCTGGTTCAACTGATCGCCGATTTCAGATCTATAAAACCAAATCGCAAGCCATAATAATGGGTGCAAAAGCGGGAATATTGCAAAGAGCGTTGAGGGGTATGACTGGAAATAATCCCAATCTAGAAAATTTTATGAATATTGTTGAGTCTTTAAAAGAACAATTTTCTGGGGTTTCTAAATTTGACCGATCTTTAAAGGCATCTTATGAATCGGCTATGAAACTGATGGATGACCAGACTGCGCAGTCCGAGGCACTCAAATTGTATCAACAATTAAGAGGCTTCAAATAATCAGTTTTTTTTATTACCGTTGCAATAAAAAAGTAAAGTTATTTCTAAAAAATTAATTGCAAAAATTAAATTTTCAACAAATTTATTGTTGCACCAATAGAGTGCATTTGCTTTTAAAAAAGCTTTTTTAAAGTGCAAAATAATAATTTCCACAGAATATTTATAAAAAATGTAAATAAAATATGTTAATTGAAGTTAATTTGTGGCAAAATTTCACGCAATATTTTATTAAAATGTATCAAGATTAATACAGAATAAAATTTTTAGATTATCCGAAAATTTTATAAATGAAGTTTAATTTTATCCTAGGAGACACTATGAAGTTCTTGAAATTTTTAACTATTTTTTCACTTGTGTTTTTTGTTAGCTTCTCAGCTTCAGCTCAAACCGTCAAAGCAGACAACGTTAACTTTGTGTCATACCGTTTTCAAGGTACTGTTTCTGAATTACGTTTCATAGAAGGTAAGAAGTGGTCAGAGAAATGGAAGGGAGAAACCTACAACTACGTTGAAGAATCTCAAGATGAGTGGTCAGTTTATTTATTAAATCCTGAGCTCAATTCTCGACTACAAATTGACTTGTTTAAAAAAATGGTTATTTACGTCGAAGATGGTAAAAAAGTGAACTCTCCCATTATTAAAGCCCTTTCTCAATAGTTTAATTCTGAAAATTTATTAACTTATAAAATTGGACTCAAAATATGGCTGATAATTCTTTTACCACTCAAACGTCACAAAGTTGGTTACAAAAGATAATGGGCGGTTTTATTGGCACCATTATTGGTTTGATACTCATTCCTATTTGTATTTATGGCCTATGGTACAACGAAGGATTTGCTGTAAAAGCCTATAAAGCATTAAATTCAGGGGCTAGTCAGCTAGTCACTGCTGCTGTCGATGCCGTCAACCCCTCCAATGAAAAAAAATTAATCTATTTAACGGGCAAAGTGACATCTGAGGAGCCTGCTAAGGACGAAATCTTCGGTCAACTAGGTGATGATGTTCTAGTCATTAAACGTCATGTTGCCATGTATCAATGGGTAGAAACTCAAAAATCGACCTCAGAAGATAAAGTTGGAGGCAGCACGACAACAACGACTACCTATTCCTATAATAAGGACTGGAAAGAGGAGCCGATCAATTCCTCTTCATTCAAAGTAACGGCCGATCACAAAAATCCCGATATGCCTTTAAAAACAGGCGTTAGCGTGGCTAAGCCTATTAAATTAGGAGCCTTTGAATTAGAAGAACCGGTGACGAATGAATTAGAAAAATTTTACACCCCCTTTGATAATGTTGCTGAGGTGCCTGAGGAATTTAAAAAATCAGGTAATAGTTTTTATAAAAGTGAATCGCCTGATTCGCCAAAAATTGGTGATTTAAAAATTACTTTTGAGGTGGTTAAGTCACAAGATGTTTCTGTCATTGGTGGACAGGAAAATTCAAAATTAACAAAGTTTGAAGATTCTAAAAATGATTACTCGATCCTTATTTTAAAGCCTGGAACTGTTAACGCTAAAGAACTCTTCAAACAAGAAGAAGCCTCTGTTGGTACGATGACTTGGGTATTTCGTGCAGTAGGTATTATTGCGCTATGCGTTGCTTTTATGATGCTCACTTCTGTCCTTCAGGCCCTTGCTGCGGTATTGCCGTTCTTAAGCACAATGGTTGCCGCCGGAGCCTTTATGATAGCCCTACCATTAGCTTTATTTATTGGGCTAATAACAATTGCATCTTCTTGGGTATTACATCGCCCTATCATAGGCATTGGAATTATTTTGGTGGCTGTATTAATTAAATATGGCTTCTATAAGCTAGCCCATTCCAAATCGAACGCATAGGTAATTCTGTAATTTTTTTAGACTTTAAGAGCAAAATATGAAGTCGTCTATCACTGGACAGATTATGCAAACAGTCAATATTGATCTTGATATTGGAGAAACTGTTTATAGTCAAACTAATACCATGTGTTGGATGAATGATCATATTTCAATGGATACGAATACCGGTGGTGGTTTTTTTGCTGGCCTTGGCAGAGCTTTAACCGGTATTAGTTTCTTCATTACTGACTTTACCTCTAAGGGGCAGGGGCATATTGCCTTTGCCCCTCGCTTTCCTGGCACGATCATCGAAAAGTCATTTAATACCGATGAAAGCATCATCTGTAGGAAAGAAACTTTTTTATGTGCGCAAAAATCAGTTTCACTTGAGGTGTTTTGGCAAAAAAAAATTGGCTGTGGCTTTTTCGGTGGCAATGGATTTATGTTGCAAAAAGTCAAAGGGCCTGGTGTAGCATGGCTTGATTTTTCTGGGGAATTAGTTTCCAAAACTCTGTTACCCGGCGAAAAAATACTGGTTCATGCAGGTCACGTTGGCGCTTTTGAACCTACCGTTAAGTTTGACATTCAGATGCTCAAAGGTTTTAAGAATATCTTGTTTGGCGGCGAGGGCTTATTTTTAGCGACATTGACCGGGCCTGGAACGATCTGGTTACAAAGCATGCCAATTATGAACTTAGCCGAAGAATTAATGCATTACTTACCCAATCAGGCATCTGGTTCGCACAACAATATAGCTACCACTGTAGGTGCGGGGGTGGTGGGAGCTGCGCTGGGTGGTTTGTTTAGTGACAAAAAAGATTAAGCTAGAAATTTCCGCTATTTTTTACTATCTGAACTTGGAGAATTGTCATGGAAGCACATGAAGCTACAGAGTTAATCGAACATGGGCATGGGCATGAAAACAATAAAACGGCCTTCATCATATCTTTTTTTGCTATGGTATTAGCCATTGCTGCATTAGGAGGAGCCAATGCAACGAAAGAAGCAACCAAAGAAAATATATTAGCTTCTAATGCTCATAATTTTTATCAGGCAAAGGTCTCAAGGCAACAAGCCTTAAGCATAGCCTCAACGAATCTTGAAATTAAGCTTGCTGAACAACCTACTATGTCAACCGCAAGTAAAGAGCTTATTTTACAAAAATTAGAAGAATACAAAAAAAACATTCAACGCTATGAATCTGATCCAGAAAATAAAGAGGGGAAAAAAGAACTTCTCTTGATTGCTAAAGAGCATGAAATGGAAAGAGATCATGCTATACATCAAGATCCTTGGTTTGATTGTGCAGAAAGTATTTTGCAAATCGCTATAGTCATACTCTCTGTTTCAATACTGGGATCCATTCCTGCATTAGTCTATGTCGGGAGTCTTTTAGGCATTGTAGGTTTACTTTCAACGATTAATGGCTTTTTGCTAATTTTCCACTTTTAGTAGAAATAGGGGGAAGCTTGTGCTACCCCCCCCTCCCAAACCATTCAATTTTGTTGATATCCTATTGATTGACTAGCACAACGTATCAAAATTCAGATTCGTTAAAAAAAGTAGATACTAGGCTTAAGGGTTTATGAAAGCGGTGCCAAGGCTATTTATTTTAGAATAGTCGATTGTATGAAGCCGCGTCTAATACTAGTTTAGGTTTTGTGAGGGTAAAACCCAATAAAACTATAGGGTTACTACGGTTTTGGAAAAAAATAAAATCACTAAAACCCCGCTAAGAATCAGACCAATACCCAATAAAGCTCCAAAATCTAATTTTTGGCCCAACCATAACCAGCCTATTATGACTGTTAATGAAACCCCTGCCCCCGACCAAATGGCCGAGGTCACAGCTACCCCGATCGTTTGAAGTACAAGTGAAAGAAGAAAAAGGGCGATACCGTAACCCACCAAAACAACTATCGAAGGTACTAATTTTGTAAACCCCTCACAATACTTCAAAGATGTCGTAGCAACAACTTCTGCAACGATAGCAATTGCTAAGTAAAACCAAATTTTCATATCAAGACTTTTAAATAACGTTCAAAATTTTTAAGGTTGAGAGCTGAAGGCTTATTTTCCGCCTGAATCACGTATTACAAATTCCTACATTATCATAATTCTTTTTTTTTATTCATTCATTAACAATAAAAAAATAAGTCTTTTACAAAAACACGAGGCCGTAAACGAATCAATTAATATTAAAAATAGATAAAAACTTCAAACACTCAAATGATGAATGACTTAATCTATTGATGATGCGATAAGCTCAAAAAGTCCGCATTAAAAACTTGATCTGCCATCACTTGACAACGTTTAATCAGTCGAGATTCATGGGGTAAATAATCCGGTATAGCATTATGTAACGTACCGATGTGATCCCACATCAAAACATCACCTTCATTCCACTGATGACGATATTGATACTTGGTTTGCAACTGATGAGAAAAAAGCTGCTGCAAGGTTTGATCACTATCCTTTTGGCTTAATTCATTAATTCTCATGGCGTAGCCAGGATTGCAGTAAAGGACCGATTGATGAGTCAAGGGGTGTTTCAAAAATAGCGGGTGTATAGAGGGGGGGCGTTTAGCACGTTGCTCTGGCGTCAAGGGTTTACGGATGCTACCAGGGCGATTGACCATACCTTCCCAAAACTTATTAAAATCGTGGGTAACAGTAAAATGAAGAAGCCTATTTTTTAAATCTTCAGACAAATCGGTGAAGGCAGCATGCATATTAGCAAATAAGGTGTCCCCAAGTGCCCTTCCCTCCCGGCGCGGGACTTCAATTGCATAAAGCACGTTAACAAACCCAATCGTGTCGTTATAAGACATATCGGTATGCCAATCTTGGCCAGCATCAGGGAGCCCTATCAATTCACCTTCTTTTTTTATATTGGATAAAATACTGACTTCTGGAAAACCAGGCTCATTCAGTCCACTCAACCCCTTTTGTAACCCTCCAAACTGAGCGGAAAAATCTCGAAGGTTTTGAGCACTTAAAGATTGGGATGGGAAGCAAAGAACGCCATAGCGTCCTAGAGCCTTTAAAAGGTGCTCACGGTTAGGCGAACTAAGCGGCTGCGAGAGATCAATACCCCCTACCCTGGCACCTAGGATGGCACTCATTGATGTAAATTCAAGCATCGAAATCCTTAAGCATGATTAAAAAGATACTTTCACATATCCATCATTTTTCAAAAACAAGAGTTTAGATCAAATAAGCCTGAAAGGGGCAATTTAGGGAAATCTAAGCTTTAGAAAAGAATATTCTGCGGGTTAGCTTATTTATTGGGACTCTTAGGATTTGTGGAAGTTCAATATTTCATGAGAGGCGAATATTTCTCTGCCAACCTCTATATTTTGCACAGATTTGAGCTCAAAAAAGACTTAATATATTTTAAAGTCTTTTTTTGAAGCGATTCTTCTCGAACCTATTATTGTAGATAAACCCTAGCAACACCTTCTTGATCTATTGACTTATCCTGTATTTATAAATTCAACATAACAGTCCGTGGAAAAACATGGCCTCGTCAATAACCCCCTACAATCGAAAACACTTAGTCCTTACGTCGTAAAACCAATCCAACGACCAAACCCGACAATAAAAGCCCAAAGACATAAAGATAGAATGCCCGCAATCACAGCACTTTTAGGAGGAATGGCATAGGCTCGTCCCCAAGTATAAACATTTCTTTGTGTATAAAAATGAAAATAAAGCATGTTGCAAGCGGCTAACATCAAAAAAACTATCTTTAATAAAAAGTAATTATTATGGATATAAATAATCGCTTTAGAACTAAAAAGTAATCCTCCACTGACAGCGGCAATCATAAATGCTATCCAAGTGATTGGTAATAGATTGGAAATGAGATCTACAACAGATCTATCCATTAATTTCTTGCCTAAAAGACGTAAATCCAAAATGGCGATAGAACCGACTACGACGACTAACGCTAATACATGCACCGATTCAATCCAAGGGAAAAATACATCCTCCTCTCTGATAGCCGTGGCTAATTCGGTGTTTTGTAATACTTTCAACCAAGGGTCAATTGTAGAATAAATGTCCATTTTTTTGGCTATCTCATTAAACGTAGGCAATCCAACGCCCGGCGAAAATAATAGCGATCCACACCAGACAAGAAATGACCCCAAATATGCGCCCCAAGCCCTCACGGTCCTCCCAGTGTTCAGGGTTGTCTTTCAAGGGTTTATTAAAAGCATAGGTCAAGCCGATGGCCACTAATATCAAAAGTATTTTTAATTGGAAAATATTGTTTTTCAACGATCTTGCAGGCTCTCCAATAATGAGAATAGAGCCCGTAATTAACAAAATAGGTAACGCTGCCCAGATCACAGGAATAAATCGACTCGTAATGTTAATCAAGGGCTGATTGCGCTCATAAAATCCTATCACCCTGAGATTCACGACCAACATGGACCCCATAAGAGCTGCTATAGCCAATAGATGAACCGTCTGCACCGAAGGTACGACCCACGTCTCACGTTGAATAAATTGGCTAAGGGCGGTTGAGTCCAACCAATTGCAAACCAAAGTCAGTAGTTGCTTAATAGTTAATTCCATAATATTTTTTCTTTTGCCGCAACTTTTTATTTATCTATACAGTGCTTTTAAAATGGACTCTGAAGATAATCTACGCTAAATCTAAAGTATGTTTCTTTACTTTTTTTTATTAAACAATGAAACCACTATAATGACTTCCAACTATTTTCGCAAGTAGTCGATTTTTTTGATATCTTATGCCAAAATAATATCAAACTTACCTACCAATGTTAGATTATTGTGCCTTTTTTTAGTCAGCTTTATGCGTTGACTCACAATCGAATTTCATGAAAAAACAGCCTCACTCATTTTTTAAACCTAGAGAGACTCTTTTATATTGAATACGATAAATGATCTATCAGATTAATTAAGAAATCCCTCTTAAACCGCTTTAAAATAAATTATTTATTAAAAGCTCGATCATGAGCCAAACTGGGCAATTGATTTCTTGTTTTTTCTACCCTCTCTATATCAATTTCTGCATATACAATTCCAGGGTTTTCTCCACCATCAACCACAATCTCCCCCCAAGGATTAACCACCAGTGAATGACCAAAAGTCTTGCGACCTCCGGCATGCTCCCCACACATCGCGGGGGCTACAATGAAGCAGGCATTTTCAATAGCCCGCGCTTGTAGGAGGACGTGCCAATGCGCTTTACCGGTTGATTGCTGGAAGGATGAAGGGACCGTAATTATTTGTGCTCCCGCTTGAGCCAGTGCACGAAAAAGCGCTGGAAAACGAAGGTCATAACAAATCGTCATCCCGATCTGCCCCCAAGGGGAATTGACTAATCCGAGTCGGTTTCCAGGTCTATAGGCAGCCGATTCTCGTATTTGCCTGCCATCGGGTAAAGTTACATCGAAAAGGTGAATTTTGTCATATTGGCCAACTTCAACCCCTTTATCATCAATTAAAAATGAACGATTACTCATCAAAGGATCAAATGCTTTAAGGGTTAAAGAGCCTATTAAAAGCCAAATACCCAGTTCACCTGCCAAAGCTTTAAAATGAGCCAGGGGGAGCCCCCCATCGGCAGGCAATGCATTTTCCCTCATTACCCGACCACTGCTATCCATCATAAGTGTATATTCTGGGGTCAGAATAAAGGTTGCCCCATTGCTAGCCGCTTGCCTTATTAAAGCTTCGACTTCTGCCTGATTATTTTCAAGGACATTGGACGTATTAGTTTGAATGCAGGCTAGTTTCAAGAGTTTCATGGGGAATTTTTAGGAATAAAAAAAAGACAGATTTTTCATGTATTGAGAACTTTTTATGCTGGGAAAGATTGCAAGTCAGCTCTCAAAGTGAAATCATTGTAGGATGTATTTGGTTCTTTGCCGAGATTTTAACTAGCTATTTAATCATAAGGAGAATTGTAGTGCTAAAGATAGGAGTATTGCTAGGAGATGACATAGGGTTAGAGGTCGTGCCGGAAGCAGTTAAGTGCATGAAAGCAGCCGCTGCCTTGGTCGGCATGCAGGCTGAATGGATTGAGCTGCCTATCGGAAAAAAGGGCCATGAAGCCCATGGCAACACTTTGCCCACGATAACCCAGGAAACTTTAAAAACGTGCGATGGTTGGATTTGTGGCCCCATAGGTCACAATGCCTATCCGCGCAATGATCCGACTTGGGTTATGCCGCCTATACGCAAGAAATTCGAACTTTACGCAAATATTAAACCCGTTAAATCATACCCCAATCTACCCTCTATACATAAAGATGTGGATATTGTATTTTTACGTGAAACGACCGAAGGTATGATGTCCTCCACATTAGTTGTGGCAGGCGCTGGGGAGTTTCGTCCCAATGATGAAATTTCTATCGGCATGAGAGTTGTCACTCGTAAAGGAGCGAACCGACTGGCTCGAGAGGCCTTTGAGATAGCGCGCACTCGTAAGAAAAAAATTCTCACCTGCGTTCATAAAGAACCGGTATATCGACTGGTTTGTGGAATGTTTGCAGAAGAGCATCGCAAGTTACAAAAAGAATATCCAGACGTGACTTTAAACGAAGTGTTAGTCGACGGCATGGCCATGAAGCTTGTCATGAAGCCACAACAATTTGATGTCATTTCGACCACTAATCAGTTTGGAGATATTCTGACCGATGAAGGCGCGGGCCTGGTTGGAGGGCTAGGTCTAGCACCAGGCTTGGTGGCAGGAGATACACAGGCGATGGCACAGGCCACTCATGGTTCTGCGCCTGATATTGCAGGGCAAAATATTGCCAACCCCTATGCCATGATCATGTCAGGCAAGATGCTATTGGAATGGCTAGGTAGAAAGCGCCAAAATGAGTCTGCTACTGCCGCATCCAAGATTATTGAAGTGGCAATGGAAAAAGTAATTGCTGAAAAATTCCATCTAACCGGTGATTTGGGCGGCAAGGCCAGCACCACAGAAATGGGCGATGCAGTCGTGGCAGCCATGAAAAAACCTTAGTAAAAAAAATGAAGTGACCTTTCGTTCATTTGAAATATATTTATTGCCCCTTTGAAGCAGAAGCAACCACTGCTTCAAAGGCAGCAATAGTGGCAATCATTTCCTCTCCTCGTATGGGGTATTCCATTTCCCCTTCTAATGCCGCACCAAAGGCTTCAAATTCCTCAAATAAAGAGTCGACCATAGGATAGGTCAATCGTTCGGGGACTTGACCATTTAAACGCACCACCAGCTCATTCTCGCCAATAGCCTCAGCAGAGCCATGAGCGCCAAAAAGATGAATTCGCCAGTAAAAAGGCGTGGATCGAATCGCTGCCAAAGTGCCGCTGGCGCCACACTCGAATTCAAACATGACGCAAATCGTATCCAAGGGATTGGGTTGTGGCTTTAATGACAAGACTTGAGCCTTCAACCCCCGTACAGGCCCAGCAAAACTAACCAGCGCATCAAGCACATGTATACCCGACCCGGTCAAACCGGCTGCTGGGGCCTCAGAAGGATTCGTACGCCATGAGGAGAAATGTTTACCTGTATTTTCATTGCTGTAATGACCCTCCACATGTAACAACGTACCCAAAATACCGCTATTAAATACTCGACGCAACTCGCGCATACAGGGCCAGAATCTCTTATTGGTTCCAATGCCTAACAACACACCGGCTTTTGCACAAGCATCGACTGAGCGCTGAGCATCGAGAGCATTTAAGGCCAGAGGTTTTTCACAAAACACAGCCTTTCCTGCCTTGGCGCATGCAATGATCTGCTCCGTATGAAGCGAGTGCGGTGTGGCCAATACGACGGCATCAATGGATTCATCGCTTAACACATCATCAAGTTGATCGGACAGTAATAATTGATGCTTCTCACAAAAAGGGCGCACCGTTTCGGGTTCTTTACTGACACCGCGAGTAAATTGTAATCGTTGGCTTTTACCTTGTACGGCAGTGACGATCTTCTGCCCCCACCACCCTACCCCCACCATGGCCGCTTTTTTCATATAAACCTTTTAAAAATTACCTTTAAGCGCCGGCTAACCAGGCAAACAATTGTGGATCAAGCGTTGCACGATACTTGACCAAAATCGGTTCCATAGCTGAAACAAAGGATTGTCTTTCTTCAGAACTTAACGTAATGATTTCATTTTCAACTGGATTTAACTTAGCCTTAATCAGCGCATCTTCTTCAGCCGCCAATTGATGCTGAAACTGATTCGCTTCAAGCGCACAAGATTGGATTAATTGACGTAATTCAGGATTAAAATCAGCAAACGACTGCGCATTAAAAATAAAACCAGAAGCACCAAAAAAATGTCCCGACATCGTTATATAGCGATGAAATTGATGAACGCCAAAATTATAAGTATTGGTCAATGGATTGTCCTGAGCTTCAAATCGATCTCCGGCAATTTCATCCACAAACTCTTTGACATCAGCCGCAATGGGAACAAAACCCAATAAGCCTAAGGCTTCTCCATGGGATGCACTCATCTGTGTGCGAATTTTAATACCGATGCAATCTGCAGGAGTTCGAATGGGGCGAATACGGTTGGAAAAATGCCTAAAACCATTGTCCCACAAACCTAATAATGTAAACGGTGAAGACTCTCCAAATCGTTGTTGGAAGTATTCTCCGAGGGAACCCTTAAGCGCGCGTTGCACGGTATCGCGATCGCGAACAACAAACGGGAGCTCTAATATGGCTAACTCTGGCACCCAGCGGGTAAAACGCACAGTTGAAATATAGCAACAATCCAGCTCCCCGGATTGCACCATGCCAGGCAAATCTCCCGATTTTCGACCTAGCGCTAATACATCTCCGATTAGCTCGAAACGAAGATCTATTTCTAATTCCGATTTCAGTCGATGGGATAGTCTTTGACCAAAAAAAGTAGCTGCCTGATTGTGAATGGAAGCTGGTTTTTGGTAGCCACCAAAGCGCAAATGTAGAGTTTTCATATATCGATGCCTATGGATTATTCAGCCAAAATGCCTGCCGTCTGGATAACTTGTCCCCAACGAGCAATATCTTGTTTTAAAAGGGCAGAAAAAGCTTCCGGCGTGCTACTGACAGCTTCAGCGCCCATGCGCGCAAGGCGCTCTTTCACTTCTGGGCGGGCCAATATAGAGACTAACTGAGCACTCAATGAATTGATAATACTGGAGGGCGTTTTGGCTGGCGCAAATAATCCATAAATGGTTAACGCCTCATAGCCGGGTAATCCAGAGGCAGCCACCGTCGGTAGCTCCGGGAATAAGGCATTGGTCGAAGCGGTGGTCACTGCCACGGCACGTAAACGTCCGCTTTCAAAATGAGATTTGACAGACGCGGATGTTGCGAACATCACCTGCACCTGACCACTCACCAAGGCAATCACTGCAGGACCTCCGCCCTTATAACCGATACGAACTAAATTTGTTTTTGCCATATTGTTAAACAATTCGGCAGCCAAATGATTAGAAGCACCAGGAGAGCCCGAGGCATAATTTAATTGCCCTGGATGGGCTCGAGCCAATTCGATCAACTGCTTCACGTTTTTAACTGGCAATGAGGGATGAACGGTGAGAATATTCGGTAGGGTGGTGGCCACTGAAATGGGCAAGAAATCGCGAACAGGATCCCAAGTCAAGTTTTTACGCATAAATTGCATCAACCAAACGGGACTACCGTGTAATAAAAGCGTCAACCCATCGGCCTGAGAGCGAGCCACCGTTTCAATCGACGTAATAGAGCCGGCTCCGGTTCGATTATCGATCACCACGGTTTGAGATAAATGAGCAGAAAGCAAAGGGGCGATCAAACGAGCTGCTATATCGGCAGCCCCGCCCGGTTCTGTTGTAACGATTCGAATGGGCTTTGAAGGGTAAGTATCAGCAAACCCTGGGAATACAAAACCCATACAAAAGAACCAAAGACAAAGACGATAAAAACGAAAGATTGTAGGCAGAATAGCCTCCGGCTGTAGGAAAAAATGAGGCGTTGAAATCATGCCTCAAAAAACGAAAAATATAAAGGAAGAAATCCTTAGAATTTGAAACGGATTTAACCTCCCGAAAAAGAAAAAAATCTCTCTTTTTGGAACAAAGCATTTTAAGCGCTTTTTTCTTCTTTAACAAAGAAAAAGGTCATCCCTTTCCATTTCCCCTCATTCTATTAAGCCATAGCCACAACCTTAGATACGCAGTAAAATTCTATTTCAAAAATGAAAAAAACTCTATCAGTATCCTAAGCTGAATATTTCATATTACATCGTTGCTCTGAGGAGAATCCCATTTGTCTTACAAGTGCTTGCCTCTAGAAGTCGCTCTGTGCTTGATGTTGCCCTTTTGCTTTTCAGGTGCGCTCAGTGCCGAGAACTATCCTACGCGACCCATTCGCATCGTGGTTCCCTTTCCTGCAGGGGGTAACACGGACAGTTATATCCGGACTCTTGCGCACAATATGGATGCGGGATTAGGACAATCGCTCGTTATGGATAATCGAGGAGGGGCGAATGGAATCGTCGGTTGCGACATTGTAGCTAAAGCGCAGCCTGATGGTTACACCCTACTGGCGACCTCCTTTGCCTTCGTGGTTAACCCTGCCATGTATCGAAGTCTGCCTTATGATACCGCTAAAGATTTTACCCCGATTACCAATTATGCCAATGGTTTGGGATACATCTTAGCCGTCAATCCATCTGTTCCTGTCCAAAATGTCAAAGAATTGATTGCGCTGGCTAAAAAACAACCCCTTCGCTACGCTTCAGCCGGGATTGGCAACGGTCAACATTTAGGAGCTGTATTGTTTAGCATAAAAGCGGGAATAGAAATGCAGCACATCCCGTATAAAGGTGGGGGGCCTGCGCTCACGGCAGTACTCTCTGGAGAGGTGCATATCAACCTGCCCGCGGCCAGCGTTGCCACGCCGCACGTTAAAGGGGGGCGATTAAAGGGGCTTGGGTTTACTGGCAAGTCTCGTATTTCATCGCTCCCAGACATGCCCACGGTGGCTGAATCGGGGTTGCCCGGATTTTTTTATGATACCGGATGGCATGGTATTTTTGGTCCAGCCAAGTTACCCAAACCAATCACTGCACGTTTATTAAGTGAAGTCCGCAAGGCCCTCACAAATCCGCAACTTCGGGAAAGTTTTATCAGTACGGGCTATGAACCGGCAGGAGCGCCTACGGCTGATTTTGAAAAAATGTTTCGTGATGACATTGTTCGATATGCGCAGATCGTTCAGGTAGCCAACATTGAAAAACAATAGTAGGCTGCGTTAGCGAACATTGGATTCAATCCATTCTGATGACTGCCCTTAGTTCTCTTCATCATTATCATTCACTTTAACCCTTTATTTTTATGAATCCCTCCACTCATGTCGGTGTCATTGGCCTAGGGCTTATTGGCACGTCTCTAGCCCAAAGGCTCCTGAACGCTGGATATAGCGTCTATGGATTTGATGTCAACAAGGCGCGTTGTGATCATCTCGCGCAACTAGGAGGCGAGCCTTGTGAAAGTGCTCAAGCGGTGGGCATACATTGCAAACAGATTGTATTCGCGGTTTTTAATACTGACCAAGTCGAGGCATTACTTGAAGTAAAAAAAGACAACCCTTTTTATGCTCACCTTGGACCTCAACACCAAGTCATCTGCACCAGCACCTGTGATCCTGACCGAATTGAATCGCTGGCTTCACGCTTAAGTGATGCCGGGCCCCAATTTCTGGAAGCCCCTTTATCCGGCAACAGCGATCAAATAGCCAAAGGCAATGGCATTTTTTTGATTGGTGGCTCGTTATCTGTCATGAACGAATGCGCCCCGGTGCTAGAGGCCATTGCCAAGCAACACTTTTTTTTAGGTAAAGCGGGTTCGGGAGGCCGTGCCAAATTAGCCGTGAACCTGATTGGGGGGCTTAATCGTGCCGTCATGGCCGAAGGTTTGGCTTTTGCTGAATCAATGGGACTGGAACTCGTTGCATTTTTAGAGGTATTAAAAAACTCTGCCGCCTATTCCCGCACTATGGATAATCGAGGCCTTAAAATGATCCATAGCGATTATGAGCCTCACGCTTTTCTTAATCAGTCGCTCAAAGACTTCACTCTCATGCACGAAGTGGCTAGCCGAGTCGGTCAAAGCCTGCCTCTGGCAAAAGAATACGTTGAAATTGTTAAAAGCTGTATTTCTCACGGTGAAGGCCATCTAGACAACTCAGTGGTGATGAAGGAGATGCGTCGAAGAAGAACCATCACCGATTAATTTGTACGATTCATTGAACAAATCGTTAAAATGATAAATATTTCTCATTCAATCCTTAATATAATGCGCTTACATTTGCCTCACTTTCAATTACCTGACCCTATCCAATCGGTAAGGCTAATGGCCCTATTGTTTCTTTATAGTTTGACTTTTTGGGGTAACGAATCGAAGGCGGTTCAGACGACAGTGCAAATGACGCAACCCATGCGCATTATCGTGCCCAATGCTCCGGGTGGCCCTACGGATACTGTAGCTCGGATTGTGGGGCAACGATTAGCCGATAGCCTACATATTAGCGTGGTCATTGACAATCGCCCTGGGGCCAGCGGAACAGTGGGCGGTGACATTGTGGCCAAATCTCAACCGGATGGACGAACATTATTGTTAGTGAGTAGCAGTGCATTTGTCTCTACCCCTATACTCATTCCTAATGCGCCCTTTGATGGACGGCATGCTTTTTCTTTGATTACGGCGGTCGTCTCGGTGCCCTATGTGTTGTTGGTCAACCCCACGGCTGGCTTTGTTAGCGTTAAAGATCTCATTGCTCAAGCCAAAACAAAACCCGGAAGTCTTAACTTTGGTTCCGCTGGAAATGGCAGCACTTCCCATTTAGTCGGAGCCCTATTTAGTGAAACTGCAGGCTTCAAAGCACAACACATCGCCTACAAGGGGAGCGCTCTGGCGGCCGTTGATCTCATCGGCGGTCAGTTACAATTTGAATTTGAAGCCATAGCCGGAGCCATGCAATATGTTAAAAGTGGACGATTAAAAGCCTTAGGCGTGAGCTCTTCTAAAAGGCTAGAAACTTTACCCGATCTACTCACCATTCAGGAGGCTGGGCTTCCCGGTTTTGAAGCAGTCGTGACACACGGTCTATGCGGCACCGTAAAAACGCCTGTCAACATGGTAAAGTATCTTAATCAACAATTAACCAAAGTCATTCATCAACCGGAAACCAAACAACGCTTAGAAAGTATTGGCGCCATTGTTCTAGGGGGGACGTCAGAGGAATATCAACATTCAACCCGAAATGAAATATCACGTTGGGAGAAAATTGTTAAGTCCTTAGCGTCACAAGAATTATAAAACAATGAGAGTCATGGTATTAAATCCTGGCACCTTCCAGTGGATTTTTTCAGTGAACTCGACACCCCAAAAAATTACTCAAACACGATGTCGTGAGCCCCTTCCCAGAGTATTTTTTTACCCACTACTGGAAGATTTTCTAGCCCTTCGGTAATCGTCAAAAAATGGTTGCCAGCCAATTGGCCCATTTTGCTAGCAAAACAACAAGAACCGTAGGCGATGATAATCTCCGTTTCACTGTAGCCGCCAGGATAAAAAAGAATATCGCCAACCGAGGGGTGACTCGTATGATTTTCGAAATCAACGCCTAATTTCCAATCCCCTAGTGGCACCCAAACCCCCTCCCCACTCCATCGAACGTGAATCAACTTTTGACGATAAGGCAAAAGTTTCATAAAAGCCTCTACCGTTTTTGGCGCTTGGGGATTGGGAGTTGCTACGAATTGAAAACCCGCCACTGTGATACGTATATTTCTCATCATTGACCTTTTCCTAAAATAATAATGACCCTATGAGGGATGTTTATCATCAAACCACTTATAAACAACCGGGGCCTTCCACAGATGAAGTGCATTCAAAGCGGCTGCCGGTGTTGATTCGACGACTAACATCGACATATGTTCCTGTTTCATGAACCCTTCTTTGACAGTATTTGCCAGTAAGCCCAACAAGGGATCAAAAAATCCCCTGACATTTAATATCCCACAGGCCTTGGATTGCTCACCGAGTTGAATCAAACTTAGGACTTCAAATAATTCATCAAAAGTACCTAATCCGCCCGGCAAAGCTAAAAACATGTCGGCATACTCGGTCAACAAGGACTTTCGCTGTCTTAAGGTGTCAACGACTTCGAAATCATGGACTTGGGGGTGCAAGTGCCCTTTATCGAAAAGTCCTCGACTCATAATCCCTTTGACCTGCCCGCCTGCACTGATCACCGCATCGGCTAAAACGCCCATGAGTCCTCGATTTGCGCCCCCATAAACGAGTCTTAGATTTCTGCGAACGATTTCCTGGGCCAGTTCAACAGTCAGCTTCCTGTATTCTTCTGAAAAGCCGAAATTGGAACCGCAAAACACTGTAATACTTTGCATAAAACCTCAATATAAAAAGGCCTGGCCCACTTTGGAACGCTTGTGGCCTCGTCTAACGTTTTTAAATCTTGGGGCTTAGCATATCACTCACCATCACAAATTGCGCATCAAAATGGCAAAGAAGACTGTTTTATTTGATAAAAATAAAATTTTAATAAAGAAATGTATAGGATGGCGCCTGACTAAGGCCCCCCCCTTTTAGACTCAATACACTCAATCAAGACTTTGTTTTAGACGACTAGGGTTTTCTAACCACATAATCCACGGCCCCACCCCCATACTTTCTCTCCAATTGATCGCTGGGCAAGAACTGCGCTTCCAATGCGGCAATCTTGTCATACCCCATCAAATCGGTAATTTCCTCCATACCGTACAATAGATCGGGGCGATTATGAATGGTTCCGTTTTGCACATGATCTAGCATTAATTCCAACGCTTTGTGCATGCCCATCAAAGCCGCTGAGGGCAACATACGGGCCATGGTCACGCGAGCAACCCCTAGCTCGGCCAGTCGTTTAACCGACATCATCGGCGTTGTAGGACGTGCACGTATACCAAATCCGATATTGATACTCACAGGAACTCCTACCGCATCGATGAAACGTTTAATCTGATCCTCCGAATCCACCGCATCAGGAAACACCATATCAGCACCCGCAGCCACATACATTTTCGCTCTTTCTAAGGCCTTGTCAAAACCCTCCACCGCAATGGCATCGGTGCGAGCATTGATAATAAAATCAGGGTCTTTTTTAGCCTTAACTGCCGCTTCTACTTTTTTGGCCATTTCTTTAGCGCTAATCAACTCTTTGCCTTGCATATGCCCACAACGCTTAGGACTTAATTGATCCTCGATATTCATCCCAACCACGCCAGCTTCCTCAAAATATTGCACTGCATGATAGACCGTCACAGGATTGCCGTATCCAGTCTCAGCATCCGCCATGATAGGAATATCCACCGTGCGAGCAATATGGCGGCACGCTTCGACATTTTCCATCATGGTCAGTAAACCAATATCGGGTTGTCCGAGCCTTGCGTTAGAAAACCCACTACCACCGGTAGCCCCAGCCTTAAAGCCCATTTTCTGCACCATACGCGCACTTAATCCATCATAAACGCCAGGCGCTACCACGAGTCCTTGTTTCAATAGGGCTCGCATCTGGGCTGCTTTTGTCATATTCGTCCTCAAGGATTTTAAGTTACCAATTTTAAGTTTTCGGCCATTACCCTATCGATTGCTTATAGGGGGGGTTAAGTATTCGGTTTTACATTAGCGACACGAATGACTTGGCCTAAGGTTTGCATCTCGGTTTGTAAAAATTGCAGCAATTCTTCAGGCGTATTACCAATCCCCTGTGCGCCTTGTTGGAGTAATTTGCTAGAAACCGATTGAGACTTTAAAGCCTGAGAAGTCACTTCATAGAGTTTATTGATAATGGGTTTAGGGGTTTTAGCGGGGGCTAAGAGGGCGTACCACGTTGACGCACGAAAGCCGGGTAGCCCCGCGGCTTCTGCAACTGTCGGAATATCAGGGGCGATGGGAGAGCGTTGTGCACTGGTCAAGGCAAGCGCTCGCAATTGGCCCGAACGCACTCCGGGTAGAGCAGGCAGCGAACTCGTGCAAACCAGCTGAATTTGACCACCGATCAAATCCACCAAAGCCTGACCCGCCCCTTTATACGGCACATGAATGAGTTTGATCCCTGTTTTAAAACTTAATAATTCAATCGCCAAATGACCGCTCGTCCCCTGTCCGGCTGAGCCATAGGTGATCTGAGCCGGTTTTGACTTTGCTAAGGCAATCAGATCCGTTAATTGATGCAGTCCTTGAGAGGCCGGGACGACAAATACTAAGGGAGAGTCAACCGCCAGCGTGATCGGCGAAAAATCTTTAATCGCATCGTAGGGCATTTTATTTAATAACCCAGGATTGATCACATGGGCGTTAGCCACCATCACTAAGGTATGGCCATCGGGAGCGGAATGGGCGGCCAGATCGGTTCCTAACACACTGCCTGCACCGGGTCGAACGTCCACGACCACGGATTGACCCAGGCCTTCGGTCAGTTTGTTAGAAATCAAACGGGCGACAATATCGGCTGCGCCTCCAGTGGCAAAGGGGACGATTAAGCGAATCGGGCGCTGAGGGTAATCATCGCGAGCCCCTGCCAGCGCAGAAAAGCCCCAAAGCAGACCGATCCAACCAGTCCAGCTACCGCCTTGTCGTTTATGGCTCATGTCGTGACACCGATTCATGAAAGGTAATCGCTTTGGTAACCGAACGCGTATGTGCAGAAACGGGTAAAAAAACAGAGTGTGAACCCGTGCCACCGGCAACCACTAGACTGATGTCTTCAGGCTTTTCTGAGATAGGAATGAGGGTATTTTCGTTAATAGGTCCGAGCTCCCCACGCCGACCATTGACCAATCGGTCAAATTCATTACCCTTGGACCGACCAGCCAGCATTTTTGATGACTCCCACAGTCGCTGTCGTACTTGAGCCTTATCCCATCCTTCGCGATGAAAGAGATTGGCGTGTTGGGGTGAGAGCACCACAAAAGGCGCTCCACCATAGATGTAGTCACTACTGGCAGGATACTGCATAGTGTCTGCAATCATAGCGATCACCTCCTCCCCTTTTTTAGCCGTCATGTTCATACTCCACGTGCCCAGAGCGCCCACCACCGTCACCGTGCTCTCATCGCGACTAAAACCCCGCTCGACATGCAGAGGGTCCCAAGGACTGGCGGCCTCATTTTCTGCCCAGCAAAAGCTATATTTAGCGGGTTGTCCCTGGGTAGCTCGGTCCATTTCACCGGGCCAGGCGCCTCCAATATTTAAAAGAATTAAACGTAAAGCTCGACCCAAAGTGGCATTCGCCCAATGCCCCGGTCCCATACATCCAGAACCACTGTTGACCTCCAACCAGTGGGCTGCTGGGCCATTAATGATTAAGCCCACCGCTGAAGGATTGGTGGTGGCCTGTATGGCTTGAAGATGAAAGGCTGGGGTAGTAACGGCTTCAGTCGCCGCAATGAGAACGGGCAGATATTCCGGGTAGCAACCTGCCATTACCGCTTGGATGGCGATGTATTCCACCGTCGCCACCCCCATCGCGGGGGCCACCGTTGCCACAATGTGATCGGGGGCAAGAGGCGTGTGCCGTAACATATGTTTGACCGCCTCTACACTCGGCGGGGCAATGAGTTGTCCGTCGGCCCAACGTTTTTTTATAAAGAGTCGGTTAATCTGTTCCAGATCATTGTCTACTTCAAACGACAAAGCCCGAGGGGCAGCCATTGGTGTAGAAGGGGCCTGCTCCGACTGTTGTTCATTTTTCTCGCATAAAGCTTGGGCAATGTCTTCAACACACCGGTTGGCAATTTCTCGCAACTCCTCCCGAGATCGAGTGCCAAAAGGATGAGGGATTTGCACAATCGGCATATGAGGCACCCCTAAGGCTTTTTGTTGGGCTCGCCCCAGTCCTAGAAAACTCGTCGAACACACGGTTAGTGCTAATTTACCTCTTTTGACCACTTCCACACTGTCATGGATACTCCATGACGTGCAAGAACCTCAGTCACCCGATCCGGTGATGACCGCATCGGCTTTAGAAACCATCTCCTCAATCAGCGCGACCGATGCCCCTTGAGAGGCGCTTCGCTTGCGTTGACGCAAAATGGCCTTAACACCATAACGCTCGGTTAACAGTATCGATAAATCATCCACTAACAGTTCAAAATTAGGTTTTGAATTATCGATAAAACCAATCACCTTACCTTGTAATTGGCCTAGTCCCTGTGGGTTTGCATTGGGTGCGGTCAAACACGGGGCTATGGGCTCATATACCGACAAGCGTTGCGTCATCATGACTCCTAAAAATATGTTTTTTTCAGTCTATTTGTTAAAAATGAATAGCGATTGTCATTGCTATTGGACAAGCAAATTTATTCAGGTTGAATCCCCGCTTCCTTCAATATTTTAGGCCAACGTATGAGTTCCTGGCGGGCAAATCGATCGAACTCTTCGGCTGAACTGGCAATGATGTCAAAGCTCTGCCCTTCTAAATTAGCCTTGACCTCTGGCAAATGCAATGTACGAATCACCTCAGCGGAGAGTTTATCGACAATGACTTTAGGTGTCTTTGCTGGTAATAAAACCCCATAACAAGTATTGACATCAAAACTGGGGAAACCATTTTCAGCGACTGTGGGTACATCGGGAATTAAAGGCAGGCGATGAATCGAAGAAACACCGAGGGCAAAGACACGCCCCGTTTTCACGTGTTGAATCATAGTATGCGGTGCTGCAAACATAAATTGCACCTGACCGGCAATAATTGCTGCATTGGACAAGCCCGCACCTTTATAGGGCACATGAATAACCGGCATACCTGTCATATGCTTTAAAATTTCAGCGGCCAAATAACTCACCGAACCGATACCAGAAGAGGCATACGTTAGGGTATTGGGATTTTTTTTGGTCATTGCAATGAGTTCTTTTTGCGATCTTGCCCCCGTGGAGGCATGACTCACCAGCACCAGCGGAGAACAAGCGACCAGCGAGACTCGCTCAAAATCACGCAAGGTATCGTAGGGCAGTTTTTTATAAAGACTGGGGTTAAGGGTATAGCCTCCGGCCACCATCAACACGGTATACCCATCGGGGGCTGAACGAGCCACAATTTCTGAGCCAATCAGTCCACCGGCACCCGCCCGATTATCGATGATGATCGATTTTCCCCAATGCTCTGTCATTCGGGGCACCATCGCTCGGGCCAAGGCATCGATACCACCGCCGGGCGAGGAAGGCACCACCAAGCGAATAGGTTTTTGAGGATAATCAGACTTCAAGGATTGACTATTCACCTCAGCGAGGACCATGGGAGAAAAAAACCACAATAGGGCAAAAGTCCATCCCAGTGCGATCCCGAAGGGGTTGTTTTGTCGTATCACAAATATTAACGATTTAATTTTTTTCATGTAATTCCTAAAGGTCAGTCTTCGTAGCAGCCATGGGTGGTGGCCGTACGGCCGCCATCCACCACCACATGGGTCCCATTTACGTAAGAGGACAAGTCACTCGCCAAAAAAAGGGCCACTCGAGCCACATCCAAAGCGGTCCCCATACGTTTCATTGGTGTGACTGCCATTCGTGCATGATCTCGAGTGCTAAGAGGGGCTTCAGGGGCACGAATTCCTCCGGTAGAAATGGCGTTGACTCGTATGCCATATGGGCCCAAATCATGGGCCATAACATGGGTTAGAGGTAATACCCCACCCTTGGCGGCTGAGTAGGCTGCAATAGAGGGGTTACCTAAAAAAGCATCTATCGACGCATGATTAATAATACAGGCCCCCGAAGACTTTTTAAGCAATGGCAAAAAATATTGCGAACTTAAAAATACCGAGGTCAGATTACGTCCCAACATTTCCGTCCACGTCGATTCACTGGTATTTTCAAAAGTAGACTTCACGGCCAGACCCGCCACATTGAATAGAACATCAACCTGCGAAAATAAAGACTCGCAAACCTCAACGGCCAATGGTAATTCGTTAGATCGCGTGAGGTTAACATGACAATAAGAAAATCGATGACCATTGAGCTCACAAAAACGCGCCTGTTGCCGATCCTCTCGATCATCTATTAATAGCACTCGGGCGCCTTCGCGCATGAACAATACGGCGGCAGCCTCGCCGATACCGTAGGCATCTCCAGCAATCACTGCCACTTTATCTTTCAATAACATCAAATCTTCTTTACGGTATTAGCAGTGAAAATTTCAAGGCAAGTGAAATGAAGTCGGATTAAGGACATAATAAAAATTTATTGCGCACGCAGTTTATGACGTAACGCGCTTAAGCTGCCGCCTTTCATTAACGATCCTGGCAACGGGTGACCTACAATATCCTCAGCCAAACGAGCCGCACGCATTAAAAGCTCTAAGTCCACGCCGGTTTCAATCCCCATTTCATCACACATAAATACGAGATCTTCCGTGCATACATTACCGGCCGCTCCTTGGTGCGCTGCAAATGGACATCCTCCTAGCCCTGCCACACAGGCATCATAAATAGAGACCCCCATTTGTAGACCCGCATAAGCCAGGGCAATGGCCATACCGCGGGTATCATGTAAGTGCAATGCCAAACGCTGCTCGGGGTATTTATCGCGCACAGCGCCCACCACACGTTGCAAAGACAATGGGGTGGCCCAAGCCATGGTATCGGCAAGACTCAAGGTCTTGATGGTGAGATTGTTTTCCTGCGCGAGGTCTAAAATCTGCTGCACCGTGCTTAGCACTCGTTCAATACTAATATCTCCCTCAAAATTACACCCAAAGGCGGCCATGATCGAACCGCGGTCCACGTTCACTTGGTGGCGTTGGTAAAGATCAATCATCCCTTGTTGGGCCTCGTAATTTTGCTTGAAGCTTCGCTTCTGATTGCGTTGCAAGAATGCTTCAGAGGCGGTGAGCGAGATCGAGCCTGTAATATCGAACCGGCCCGTCAAGAGCGCTCGTTCCAAACCCTTTTCATTCAAGGACAAAGCCTCATAGCGCACCCCTGGCTTTTTATTAAAGCCTTTGGCCACTTCGTCAGCATCAGCCATTCCCGGAACATTTTTAGCCGGAACAAAAGAACAGACCTGAATTTGCTTTAAACCCGTTTCGGTCAAAGCGTCCACCAGTTCAATTTTACGGGCCGTCGCAATAGGGCCCTTTTCAAATTGAAATCCTTCCCGAGGGCCTTGCTCATAAAGGTGCACACTTTTAGGTAAATCGCTCATGACTCAGACTCTCTTTGTAAGTAAATGTAACCAACAATAAATGAGGCTTTCAATGAAAGCTTCAACACGACCCTCGATAGAAGAAGGGTTTGCGTTCAGTAAATATCTATTTGAAACAGCAGCCTACCCTATGTAGGGCGATACATCACAGCCAGAACAGGAGCAAGATCCTCATCCCCCATCATTTTGTTATTTTTATAAAAAATACGCCCATGCCTGGCCAGAGACCTGGTCCTTTCATTGTCCCTTCTAGCCCCATGATCTTAAAGACAAAACGCTCAGTCTAGACACTGATCCCTAAGGGGTCAAGTGCTCGCTTTAATCCAGCCTGTATCCCGATCCGGCATCTCGCAAGGCCCATCGACCCACAGCAAAGATAGCTCAGTCACTAAAAAGCGAATAACGAAGCAGCCTACGCAGAAAAAAAAGAAATTTATAAATTTAATATCAAAGTGTGTCAACCATAAAATAATTGATCCGTTGATAGTCAACTATGAGCATTGAAAAAGTAGAGGGCGTTAAACACCCATTCACTTAAAGTAGGCACCAGATAAGGCCCAGTTATTTATTATTTTCATTGTATAAAGTTTAATGATTTTTAGCCGATTAGTAGTAATGAACTGTATTTTTAGAACCGATTTTTTAACCTTACTCTTTACCCATTAAAACCCTCTTAATTCGACAAAGGAATGTCAACATGCGTCGTCTTTTATTTGCCCTTGGATTAGTGTTTATTTTCGGATCAACTTTTGCCGAAGAACGCCGTGTATTTAAAGAACCTGAAAACGATTCCCAGGGTTCGATTAAGCAAAAAACGCATCATCGTTTGCAAAGTGGCACCCCGTCCGAGCTCATTCCTCCTTGGCTAAAAAAGGGGACCCCGGGTTCCGTTGCTCCACAACCAACCGCTGGCAGCACGGGTTCCACAACCCCCATCACCAATCATGGTGGTACGGTCATGAATGGGGTTAATACAATTTATCTCATTTGGTATGGTAACTGGGCACAAACCAATAATAGTGACACGGCTGCAGGTCAAAAAATTATTAGAGATCTCATTTACGGCTTAGCCTCTGTCTCCTCGACCAATACCTATAGCGCCATCACCACAGGCACCCAAAAGATGGGCTACTACACCTCCGCATCCGGCACCGTTTCTCAGATCTCCTCGATGAAACAAGCCGAATACGCAGACAATTACACTCAAGGTAAGAGCCTCACTGATGCCTCGATTTTGAAAATCGTTAAAAATGCTATCGCCAATGGCTTGGGCGCTGTGGGGGGGAAAGCCACTCCTAACCCGGATGCGATCTACCTTGTTTTAACCTCTTCGGACGTTAAAGAGACTTCTGGCTTTTGTTCCAAATTTTGCGGCTGGCACACCTACTCCACTTTCTATAGCGCCACCGCTCCCATTAAATACGTGTTTGCTGGAAACACTAACCAATGCTTAGGCTCCTGTGCGGCACAAACGCTCTCCCCTAATGGCAATCCGGGTGTTGACGGTATGGCTTCGGTCATAGCACACGAGCTGATGGAAACGGTTTCCGATCCCTTATTAAATGCTTGGTATGACAGTTCAGGCTCCGAAAATGCTGACAAATGTGGCTGGACTTTTGGGAGCTCACAGACCAAAATGAGCACCGGAGCTTATTACAATGTGACGCTTCCCGCTTTAAGTCAAAGTACACGCAATTTCCACTTGCAACGTGCTCTGGCAGCAGGCGACTCGAAGTGCTACATCAATGCCGCTGGCGGCCAATAATTCACACCCATTGCGACTCATGCCTAAGACAAGACAGTGCTTGTTAAACGTAGGATTTCTCCTACTCTTATCCACGCATTGTCTTGCCGCTGAAATAAGAAGCAATCCCTCTCAGGCTCCCATCGGCGTTTCACCCACGGGTTCCTCCCCACTGCATGCCACCCGATGGGTGGCCACGTTTGAAGAAAAAGAAAAAACTCTACTCGAAGCGCTTCAAAAAAAAGATCGAAAATCCCTCCATCAATTACTCAGCAAAAACTTTGAATTAATCGATATGGCCCATTTAGGCCAATCACACTCTGAGGAAGAATTAATCTCTGAAGCCGCATTACATCCACGACGTCAATTGGTGTTTAATGAGTTTTCTGCAAGAGAGATGAACTCAGTGGTTTTGGTTAATTTTCAATGGGAGGAATCGCTCTCACAGAACCGTGTCGCAAAAGCGACTTGGATGGTGACCGATGCTTGGGTTTTAGAAGAAAACGAATGGCGACTTAAAACTCGTTTCATTGCCGCTAAATCAGACAGCAAACAATTACCACCTGGTGTTTTTCAATCCAATGCACCGATTAAAAAACTAGGGGCGGCTAAAGAAAGATAGCGCAGCTGCGCTATCTTATCTGTCACTATTAAAAACGCATATAAAAATACTTCAATTTTTTAGCCTCTTCGTTGAGTCGCCCCTTATTTTTTTATATAGGGGTTTAAACGGGCTGACTCCAAGGCTTGGTTTCAGCGCTTCTTTTCGAGCGTTACTTTTTAGTAAAACGCATAATCGATTCACTCACTGCCATATAGCGGGACTTGCGGCGGCAAGTCTTTAAAAAACGAAATCCATTTATCTATTTGTCGTCTTGTCCGATTGTCCGTTGATAACGGTATCAATATCGTTTTCTCTAACATGCGGACTAAATGAATTCGTCTATCTATTTTGAAATTGACCTTCCAATCAGAACAAAAAAACACACCGCCCTCCCTTTTTTTCAGGTTCTTGTTTATAGTATTGTATAAATAGACCGCAAGAACGCTTGATCCGAATGTGGGAAAGTCGTAGTCTTTTAGGTATCTCAAGAGTGATAATTCAGTTCGACCTACAAAAAATAAATTTCTCAGTACTTCGACGATAAGATAACCCTTCATGATTTATGTCAAAAGTGGCCTAGAAGCTCTTAATAACCGCCAGATCATCATTTCACCGGGTACGGGACTCGAGCATTGGGGAACGGTTTTTTTTGGCCCTCGCTCCTCTATGAGCGTCGCCCCTGGCCCTCAAGCGACCATGTCAGAGATGGCTGCCCATGAAACCATCGTGCCGCACTTTCATGGAATAACGCAATTTCAGATTTTTTCAGCAGGCTCTGGCACCATTGGCAAAGGTGACCCCTTACAGGCCTTAACGCTACAATATAAAGATCACCATACGGCCTACGGCCCCTTAGTGGCGGGCGCTCAAGGACTGTCTTTTATGGCATTACGCATTAAAACGGGTCACTCAGCGCCTATTTATCTGGATAAACCAGGATACCGCGATCACCTCAAACCGAGCAAAAGGCGTAACTGGATCTCCTCCCCCATTCAATTGTCGACCGAACCCGTGTTGGAACATCGGAAGCAAATGTCTTGGGAACCCCTATTTGATCCTAAAAAAATTGATGATGAAATGGCAGCTCATGTGCTTCGACTGGGAGCACACCAACAGCATATGGGGCCTGACCCCCAGCGCTCCGGGGGATACTATGTGTTCGTTGCCAATGGTGGGCTTATCTACGAAGACAAGTGCCTACCGTTGTGGTCGATGGTGGTGGTTGAAAGCAATGAAAAAGCTTTGCCCATCAAAGCCGGCCCTAAAGGGTTGGAGGCACTTATACTCGAGTATCCCAAGGAACTGGGTGATGAGGCACTGCGCTAAGCCGCGCCTCATCGCCCCAAAAAAATACCTACCGCCTCTTTTTGCTTTTTAATGGCGCTTCGTTAGGCCACCCGTAATCGATCGATGATATTTTCATCAGGATCAACACCCAGACCGGGTTGCTGAGGAATGTTAAAAAGACCATTTTGGGGAATAATTTGCTCACCAAAAGGATTGGACTCGAAGTCACAGTAATAGTGTTCTATGGGCGTTTCACGAATCTGGGTGGCACACACGTGGATCGAGGCTAACAGTCCCGGTCCGAAATAAGGCGAGTGGGGCACAACGGTTACACCGAAGGCCTCGCCTAGGGCAAACACCTTACGCAATTCGCTCACCCCACCTATTTTGGTCACACTCGGTTGCAAAACACTTAATGCACCCGCTTGCACCAAGCGTTTGAATTCATAAAAATTAGACACATTTTCTCCTGCCGCAATCGGAGTGCTGCTCACACTTCGTAACCGTGCTAACCCTTCGTGATCATCAGGGGGGTAGATCGGCTCTTCCAGCCAGGCCAAATGTAAATCCGCCAACTCGCGAGAAGCGGCAATGGCCTCCTCTACACTCCACGGACAGGAACAATCCACCATTAACGGCACACTATGACCACAGGCTTTTTTAGCAGCCCTAATCACAGCACTTTGGTTTTCGTGTAACTTAATGAATCGATAACCACGTTTTAACGCTTCGGCCACCTTACGCTCAATCACGGGTACGGATCCGTAACGCAACAAACTGGCATAGGCTGGCAGTGATTTTCTCGCACTGCCCCCTAACAATTGATACAAGGGTACGCCCAAGACCTTGGCTTTAATATCCCACAGTGCGATATCGATAGCCGAAATAGCAAAAACCACCGGCCCACTGCGACCGCAGTTGTAAAGACCCCGATATAAATCAGCGCTGATTTGGGCAATGTGTGCGGGATCTTTACCCAAGATGCGCGGCGCTACAATTTGGGAGACTGCTTCTCGACTGCTCATCCAACCCGCATTAGAAAACACCTCCCCCCAACCACATACGCCCTCATCGGTCGTCACTTTAACCAGCAAGGTGTGTATATCTCGCTTAGGCTGCCCCCCAGAACTGGGAACCGCATCATCAAGAACTAAGGGCATGCAAATCAAAATCGGTTCTACGCTAACAATTTTCACAATTAACCTCCTAAAGGCAATGGATTAAAAATATCCTTCCCCTACAATTCCTATCTACATCGAAGCACACTCATGCATCGGCACCAACCGAATACCCGCTTGATCGAGCCATACAGGCCATCGGGCTGAATTAAATATCGCAAACTCTTCTACACGAGCCGCCCCTATCCCATCGTTTACGTCCACATCACTACTAGGGTGACACATGATTAAATCGCCAGTTTGCGCCATCTTTAACCATTCTTGAAGCCGTTTTGCGTATTGCTCAGCCTTATCCGTAAATCCGTAAACTCCCAAAAGATGTTGGTTCATTCCAATCCCGTCTGCTGCCGCCAAACGGTGTAACGCATCCCCCCCCAGGGTTTGGATGAGCAGGGGTTTAAACCAACGATTCATTGGATCGGGACCCAGGGGGCCGCTTTGCCCCTTAATGCTTGGGGCCCGGGTCGAACGTATAGCGGGCTTATGCTGGGGATAACATTCATTGATAACCTCCACTAAACATTGCCGAATCACGGGTAACTGATGCACATGTTGATGACCATCAATAAAATCGGGCAAACGCCCAACGGCCGAGGCAAAGGCATCGATTTGAGCCTTGATTTCCGCATAGATCTGCTTGACATCCAACGTACGACTATAGGCCCGAAACCATAGTGTACGTAACGAATAGCGACAGGTGGGATTGAGCGTAAACTCAGTAAAATCCACATGCAGTCCAAGATCGACCCTGTGGCGATCTAATTCACGAAGTTTGGGAGATGATTTAGGCCAATGGGGCCCACCGACCATGGCAGTTAAAGCGCTAATATGGTTTTTTTGAGCTAAGACGAGTGCGGCCGAGTCCACCCCTTCAGAATGCCCAAAATCATCGATACATATGCAAATTCTCTTCATATCAAGCACAATGGCACTCTGAATGTATTTTCAAATGAGTCCCATCGATTTTTTTTGCCACTTTCATGCCTTTTTTAGCTTCCTTTTTATCCATACGCATTATGCAGTTTATTGCGGTCGGTTGCACGGCGGCCTTGACGCACATTGGGGTGGTGATCTTATTGGTAGAGCATTTTAAGCTCCCTCCCCTTTACGCCAATGTTCTCGGGTGGCTAATCGCCTTCATTGTTTCTTTCAGCGGACATTATTTTGGCACTTTTCGTGATCAAAAAGCACCTCAATTAAGAGCGGCAATACGTTTTTTTGTTATCTCACTGAGTGGATTTTTAGTCAATGAAATCAGCTACGCTGTGCTACTTCAATATACTTGGATTGCCTACGATTATGCACTGACCGGTATCCTCATTGGGGTGGCTGCTCTGACGTATTGGGCGAGCCGTCGATGGGCTTTTCTGGGCAATTGAGCATCGCGGTTAAATTTTGATCTGAGCGATCAAACTTTAAAAGCAACGTTTTAGTATCTTTAGCAACCACCTGTGCTTTTTCTAAAAAAGGATAACGTCCGATATGGGTCTGTGGAATCAGCCCCCAGCTCACAGGCTCTTCACACAGTTTAGCCATCACAGCGTCTGGCTTTAGCATGTTTAGCCGTGCTTGACTGGGATTAAATTGAGCCGCATCGAGCACTTCTTTGCGCCAGTTATCCCTTTCCAAAAATGAAGGATCCCCCCAATTCTCTACAACCCAGGGTAGACGATTAAGATTGGCATAAAAAGCCAAATCGTAATAATACTCATCGAAAAAAATAACGGGTTCGCTTGGGGCTCGCTGCGCTTTCATCACCGATGCCAAAGAACGGGTATCCTTTCCCGGTAACACCGTGAACGCTACCACCATCAGCCAACACATCAGAATAGCGGTGATCGTACTGGCAAACCACCATTTTTGTGCCGCTTTCGAGTGATTGCGCAATTGCAAAGCACAATCGGCTAACAAAAAGCTTAAAGCAGGGGCCGCCGGTAGGATATAACCGATGAGCTTTGAATGAGGCAGAGAAAAAAAGATGACCACAACACTTAACCAAACCCACATCAGCAAACGCGTGGGGGCGAACGGTTCACGATACCAATAGCTTCGTTTAAATATCGGAAAAATCCACATCGTCCAAGGTAGCGCCAAGACCGCCAAAATGACCGGATAAAACCACATCGGCTGAACATTATTAAATCCACTGGTCGTAAATCTCTTGAAATGCTGAACCACAAAAAAATAATCCAAGAAAGCCGGGTAGCGATCATGCATAGCCACAAACCAGGGCGCACCAACCAGTAAAAAGAGCACCAAACCCGGCCACCAGGCCAAGCGCCAAAATAAACTAAAACGCTTTAAGAGCAAGAGCCAAAACACAATGACCATGCCCGGAATCACAATACCAATAAGTCCTTTGGCCAACACTCCCAAGGCTGCAAAAAGATAAGCCAACGCGAGTTGGGCTTTATAAGGATTTTGACGCTGAATATTTTGCACTGCAGCGCCCGCCAATAAGATGGTCGCACTAATGCAACCGGCTACCAACATATCGAGATTGGCAAACTGAGCGCCGGCAAAAAAGAGGGGTTGGCTAAGCAAAATGAGGCAACTCATTTGTGCTAAGCGATGGCCCGCGTAGTGGACCAGATAACGGTACAGTGCAAAAGCAGCCACACACGCCCCGAGCACCGAGGTCCAACGCGCGGCCCATTCACTCAAGCCAAAAAGCGATAAAGAAGCGGCGGTAATCCAATAAAAAAGGGGCGGCTTGTGAAAAAAGGGCAGTCCGTCTAAAGTCGGGGTTAACCAATCGCCCGATCGCAGCATCTCCAAGGCTACACCCACATACCGCCCCTCATCTGGGAGCATCAATGGACGAGCCCATGAGGTCATGGCAAGCCACAACAACATGAGGCAAAACACAACGATACTGCTATGACGAGGAGAGTCTTTGATCACCACTTACTCTTTACGCTCTTTCAAGCCCTCACCCAACGACTGCTTAACCACATAAAGGGGACGGGCTTTAACTTCCTCAAAAATACGACTAATGTATTCACCTAAAACACCTAAAGCAATCATCTGCATACCCATAAAAAGCATCAAACTAACGACAATGGTAGACCAACCTGAAACGTCATTACCGTCAAGAAAATACACCAGGGTGAGATAACCCCCATAGGTAAATCCTAACAGCGCCAAAACAATTCCCACAATACTAACCAATCTCAAGGGCCAATTGGTAAAAGCAGTCAACGCATCTACCGACATGCTTAAAAGGCGCCACAGGTTAAAACTGGTTTGACCGACCGCGCGTTCGGCCGGTTCGTAGGGAATGGCCACTGAATCAAAACCCACCCAGGCATAAAGGCCTTTCATAAAGCGATTACGTTCGGGTAACGCTAATAAGGCGTCCACCACTTGCCTATCCATTAAACGAAAATCTCCCGCACCTGCTGGAATCGAAAATCGCCCTGAATGATTCATTAATTTGTAGAATATGGGAGTGCCCCAACGTTTGATCCAACCTTCATCTTGACGAGACGTACGGATCGCGTAGACCATGTCAGCCCCTCGCTGCCAATGGATGAACAAGGTTCGTATCAGTTCGGGGGGGTGCTGCATGTCCGCATCCATCATCACAACCACATCGCCAACCGAAGCTTGAAGTCCGGCAGTCAATGCCGCTTCTTTACCAAAATTTCGGGAAAACTGAATCACTTTGATGCCAGAAATGCGAGCCCAGCCTTGGATTTTCTTGGCCGCTTCAATCGCACTACCATCATCGACCAACAAAATTTCCCAATCAGGCGTAATCTCTCCGAGGGTTTGGGTCAAAATGGGCAACAGTAAATCAAGGCCCTCCGCATCATTCCAGCAGGGCACCACACAGGAAACGGAGATAAGCTCAGAGCGATCCCTTGATTGGTTAATCATAGATTAGTATTTCTACAATGAAGAACATTTAATAGTGCCAAGATCCAAAGCCTCGCCCATTTCTTTTGCTCTAACAAAGAATTTAAGAATGTGATGGGTATTTTAACCCTATTTATAGACTTTTATCGTCGGTTGCCAACGCAAAAGGGATAGGCACCGCCCTTTTTAAACGCGCTCCGAACTCGGTAGAGATCTATTTCATTGGCCGTTAGGCCTATTAGTGCGAAATCCGTCATTTCTCACAGGGGCTCTTTTCTTGAGCCTACTTTTTAACATAGCACAGGTGAATGTGGCAATCTTGTGCCTTTTGAGTCCATTTTATCCCTTTTAAAAAAACAAATCGAAAGGCTTATCTCATCTGGAAGCACTAATAAAAAGACACTCATAGAGCGGATGTAAGAAAATGTATCTTTTGTTGTGACATGGGTGAACTCATATTATGTTAGCCTTAAAAAAGCTCACTTTGATATCTCGAGTAATTTATATTGTAAAGATAGAAAGTCAATTATGCTATTCATTCAATACCCTGAGCCTGTTAGTATATTTGCTCATGAGTCTTTTTTTAAACTTTTTCAGTCTATTTTTTACGCCTTTTTTGTCAATGACCTCTGAGTTTTTAGTTTACCGTAAACCCTTGTTCCTCTTTCTCTCCAAAACGCTCTGGTTATTGGGTGTGCTTTTGTTGTTAAGCACCGATGTCATGGCGCAAATTAACGGTATGGGGGGCGGGGGCGCTCGTCGCTACAACCGCAATTCCAACATCAACAATGACTCGGGGCCCCTACCCCAAGAAGAAAAACCCCTGAGTCTTCAAACCGCCCAAAACCAAGCGGAATACCACTTAACTCACTTACTTGATGAATTAAAGCTTTCTCCAGAACTGGAAAGCTTATGGCTCGTCTATACTCAGAAAGTGATCGCTCTGGTTAATGATATTAATCGTCAACACGAGCAGTCAACCCAAATGGTGTTAATGAGTCCAACCAAACAAATAGATCGTCTGACTCGATTGACTGAAAATCGACTGACCGCATTAGAAGAGATTCAAAATGCCACCAACGCGATTTATAACCGACTTAATCCGGAACAAAAATCGAAGATGGATGTCAAATTTACCACTTTGTTACCTCTACTCTTAAATCCCGTCAGTAGTGTTGCCGGACGAGTTGAAAAACAAAAAACACCTTAAGGCCATTAATAGCAAGTCAATGTGAATTATTCTCAACATATATAGGGGAAAACAATGTACTGGCCCATCATTAAAAATAAAAAAACCTATCAATTGATAGTAACGTTAGGAACCATTTCCGCTCTTGCTCTGAACTGCGTGAACTGTGCGACCGCCGAAGAGCGACACGATAAAGGTCGGTATGTTCGTGAGCACGAACACATGCGTTTGGACAACCACTTCAATCATGGTCGTTATTATCCTAATTATGGGTATTTATTTGACGCCCTGCCCATCGGTTACCGAGAAATTGTTTATGGGCGCCGGAGAATGTTTTTTCACAACGGTATCTGGTATGAGCGATCGGGGCGCGGTTACCTCGTCATTCGCCCTCCCATAGGAGCCGTGGTGCCGGTTTTACCTCCGGACTACACCTCGTTGATGTATGGCGGGGCACCCTATTATTATGCCAACAACACTTATTATTCGGCTGGACCCAGTGGCTTCATGGTCATCGAGCAGCCCAAAAGCCTCAATCCTGACACTTACATTCAATCGCCAAACTCAGCAGGCACCGCAGGCCTGCCTCCCATGGCCCCGCCTGCTCCCTCAGCACCCACGGCCCCCGTTGCTCCGGCCGTGTCCGAAGCCCCCTTCTCCATGGTCCCGCCTGCAGGCAGTGCGCCTAATGCAGGTTCGCCTCTGTGGTATTACTGCGAACCCACAAAAAACTACTACCCTTATGTCAGCACCTGCACCCAGCCCTGGAAGCCCGTAGCAGCCAAGCTTGCGCCCCGCTAAAAAAATCCTCTTTTAGGGAGTTTTTTTTTCGAAATAAAAATAATCAACATCGACATAGGCCAGTTAATTTTTATTCCCAATAATCGTTAATGCCATTTTTATTGGCCAACCTATGCTCAGCAGGGCTGCTGGGGGACAACACCTATTAATACAATTCATTCAAAATGATCTCATTTTGAATGAATTCAAACCATGCCGATCAATCACTCTTCGTTTGTCGAAGTCGGTGCCTCACGTTGCCCACTTAACCAACCGCCAAATAGCATCAAGCTCGCATTAATTAAAAACATGGGCAACAATCCTGCCACCGAGGCAATGGCCCCAAAACAAACCGGACTCACTAATTTTGTGAGTTGATTGGTGGTGAATTTAAGTCCGAGTGCCTCACCACTTCTGCCGTCTTTAGAATTACTGAACATCAACATTAAAACAATCGGTTGCCCACAGCCCATACCCATACCAAAACCAAAAGCCAGTAGTCCCAGTAAAATCGGATTCTTACTCAAGGGCAGCAAGGCCAACGTTAAGGCCCCCATTAAAAAAGCGCCCACCAAGACCCTCGTCTCGCCAAAACGAGACAGTAATTGTGGCAACCCAAATCGAACAATAAAAGCGGCCATCGAATACATAGCAATCAACAAACCTGTGGTGGAGGCCGACAATTGGATGGAATGGGCATACACAGGCAAATACACTTGAAAAAGATTCACTCCGGCATTGATCAAACTACCGGTCACAAGCGTCTGACGTACAAAAGGGTCTTTGAGCATCGCCATAATGCCCCCTCCGGCCTTCATTTTGCGTCCTGTCCCTCCCGGTAACAATCGACCCTTCGTCAACAATACGATCAAGGTCACCACACTCAGTATTGACAGATACATACAAGCGAGTGAATGACTGAAACGATCGATTAAAAATCCACCGGTCACAGGACCTATGAACTGGGCGAGAGAAGTAGACAAGGTATAGTTACTAAAGTATCGCGCCCGTGTTTGCGCAGTACTTAAAAGTCCAACAAGATTCTGGGTGGCCAGATTAAAAAATATGGCAGATAAACCACAT
>CAITMU010000101.1 GCA_903893565.1 uncultured beta proteobacterium
CAGCGATGCCACGAGTGCTACTGTCACGGGCATGGTGTCGCAAACCAATGCGGGCATCTATACATCTAGCTTAGCTGTCTCTGGCACTATCCTCGCTAACTACAATACTCCCACTATTACGAATGCGAGTTTTGTGATCTCACCCAAGCCCATTACGATATCCGCAAGTGATCAGACAACTACCAATGGGACTGTTTTTAATTTAGGCGATAGCGCATTTAAGATTAGTTCTGGAACTTTGATTAACAGTGAGGCTATTAAGAGTGTAATTTTGCAATATAACGGTAGCCCATCCGTCTCAGCTACTGCTGCATCAGGAACATTCGCCAATGCCATTGTTGCCAGTGGTGCTTCGGGTAGTGGTGGATTTCTTGCTAGCAACTATGCAATTACTTACATAAGTGGAAGCTTAGTCATTAATCCTCAGATTGTCACTTATGTATCCGTGGCTACGACATCGTCTGCCGCATCAACCTCAACGAGCTCTTCATCAAGTGCACCGTCACAGGCTGTTGCCGACTCTGGATCCAATGCCCCTGCTCCCAGTGCTGCAGCTCCCAGTGCATCAGACCCCGGATCCGCAGCCCCTGCTGCTGCCGCCCCTGCTGCTGCCGCCCCTGCTGCTGCCGCAGCTCCTGCTGCCGAAGCCCCTGCTGCCGCTGCTCCAGCTACCGCTGCCGCCCCTGCTCCTGCTGCCGAAGCCCCTGCTGCTGCCGCCGCTCCTGCCGCCGCCGCCCCTGCTGCCGCCGCTGCTCCTGCTGCCGAAGCCCCTGCCGCCGCTCCTGCCGCCGCTGCTCCTGCTGCTGCCGCTGCTGCTCCTGCCGCTGCTGCTCCTGCCGCTGCTGCCGCTGCTCCTGCCGCTGCTCCTGCCGCTGCTCCTGCCGCTGCTCCTGCCGCTGCCGCCCCAGCCCCAGCTGCCGCTCCTGCTGCTGCCGCTGCCCCTAGTTCTGCGGCTCCCAGTGCCAGCGCTCCTGCTGCCTCAGGTTCCAGTGCCTCAAGCTCTAGCCCTTCAAGCACGGGTAAGGCAGGATCAAAATCTGAAAGTAATGCCAATACTAAGGGGGGCTCTCAAAAAGCTTCTTCTAATTCCAAAGATTCTTCAGACGCTAAAGATGGCTCAAGTAAATCTGGGGGTAGCAAATCAGGAGACTCCAAATCTAATGCGCCTGGATCCAAATATGTGAGTAAATATGCGGTAAAGGGTGGTTCTGAAAAAGGCAAATCGAATTCCAAAGATTCTTCAGACGCTAAGGATGGCGCAAATAAATCGGCGGGTAGCAAACCAGGCGACTCCAAGTCAAATTCGCCTGGATCGAAATACGAAGGAAAATATGCAGCAAAGGGTGGTTCTGAAAAAGGCAAATCGAATTCAAAAGATTCTTCAGACGCTAAGGATGGCGCAAATAAATCGGCGGGTAGCAAACCAGGTGACTCCAAATCAAATTCGCCCGGATCGAAATATGAAGGAAAATATGCAGCAAAGGGTGGTTCTGAAAAAGGTAAATCTAATGCAAAAGAATCGTCTGACACGAAGGGTGGAGCCAATAAAGTGGTGAATAAACCCAACTCAGCTAAACCGGATGCTCCGAAGGCGCAATATGCAGGTAAATACGCCAATCAAGTCAATCCAGTGATTCCAGTCAATCCAGGTGCTGCCATCGCAGCGCAAGCGTTATTGAATTCTGCTAGACCCGTTACCCCAATCGCACCAGCCACCCCACCCAAAATTACAGTGACTAAGTATAGTGAAAGAGTTAATACGGTCAGTCAAAAAGAAGACATGGTCAAAAATATTGAATTTGAGCGTGTTACCAGCACCGTGGTTGCGCCCTTTGCGCCACCGGCGTCTAAGGGGGGGCTAGATTCTTCAGCGCTAATGTACGTAGAGCATGCAGCAGTTGCTAATGTGGTAGAACCACCGAAAGCCTCTAGCACCCAATCTTCTAAAGTGAAGAATTTAAATAATTATGACACTTATCATGAAACTTCAGACTCTAGTAGCATGATGTCAGCGCTTAGTGTTTTCTTTTAATCGCCATAAAAATATATTTTTCTTTAAGGGTATTTGACATGATTTCTTTTCTTATTAATCTTCCTGACATTCAACTTTTCGTTGTTATCATGGCAAGCAGCCTCTTGCTGACAACGATCATTCCTTATTTCATTCGCTTTAAATTTAAGCTTAATCCGAGTGAAGATATGGCCAAAGGTGCGGACGATGCTTTTAGGTTAGTGTGTTCAATGGCGCTGGTTGTTTGTATTTTCTCATTACTACGGGTCCAAGGGGACCATCGAAACGCAGAGGATTTTGTCACGAAAGAGGCATCATTAATTCATAAACTCGATGGTGCTTATTCAAGCTTTGGGGGGCCAGAAGCCGAAGAATTACGTGGGGATTTAATAAGCTATGTGAAGTCAGTGGCTAAGGATGAGTGGCCTTTGCTTGAAGTTGGCAAAGAAAGCGAAACCACGGCAAATTTAGTCGCAGATTTGACACAGGGTAGCCGGTTATTAATCCCCAAAAATGCCATTCAACAGATGGCACGTGTAGAAATTAATGTCAGTTTAAATCAACTCGTTGATGTGAGACACGCACGTCTGACCGCTGGCAAAATACATTTACCCGAATTTCTTGTTTTAGCCATAGTATTGATTGTTGGGCTATTAGTTGTTTTAGGTTGGTTTCTCAATCCGATAAAAAGAATGCTTTTCTTTGTCGGTGGTACAACGCTGGGATTTGCGCTCTTATGTACTTTATTGATTCAATTTGGGGAGGTTTATATTGGCTACAATAAGGTGACTCCCGATGAGATTTTGAAGGCAATTAATCTGTAGGGAGGGGCTAAATGCATATAGAAAGGCCTATAGTTATGCAGTCCACTTTTAGCCCAATAGATATTTTATTCAATGTAGTGGGTCTGCCCGTTTTCTTGGTTCATTACCTTTTTAATTTCTTCCTTTTTAAGGAGTATCTAGGATTGAAGTTCTAAAAAACTAAGATGCGTAGAAATGACGAAATTTTTTAGAGCCTAAAAAGGCATGGCCAGCACTGCTGACGACCTCTAAGATTGCGAGGGGTGGCCCGCCATTGAGCGCTTGTCACAACTCGGATTTGCAACAATTGATTAAAATTCAACACCTACTTCTAAAGCGTCTATTGAGTTTTTGTTTCGGCTTTCTATGCTAGCCGTCGATTTTTAATTTGTTGCGAGTGTTTAATCGATTACTTTAGTTTCAGCGCATAGATCTTGGATGGATGGCGGCGCATTAGTTTTCCTCCCTCCCCGTGCCTCAATCCATCATAAGGCCGAAGACTGTCAGTCGGGGTTGCGGCGCAAGCGCAACTCGCCCCACACTTCTTTGTCTTTTTAAGCGAAGTCTCTGAGGCAACGCTCTACATTTTCAATCCCTTCTGCTTAATCGACTGAATATAAAACGAAGCGTCAATATCAATGGCCATCAGTTCTTTTTTCCTTCTTTTATCTACTAAAGACCTCAGGCTTGTGGTTTTAGCCCTCGTCATAAAATTCATAATAGAGGGATTTTTTTAAGCCTTAAGATTCTTCTCGTATTGACCCTGCAAGCCATTAAAAGACTTTAATTCAGTATTTGTCAGCAATGACAATCATTGGTGAATTAGACTAATTTCCAAGTAACCAACCTTCTTGATTTTTTTATATCACTTTCAATATTGGTCTTTATCGATTCGTAGTCATGATGTGTTGTTTTCATCAAAATTCCTGTGGAAAAAAAGTCATCTTCCCTTATCCCTGCAAGATGATAAAACCCTGAATTTTCTTTTGTTGATGTTCGTTAAGAGATTTCGAATTTTTTAAAACATCCTTTTTTAAATAAACCCCAGGATCATTCTTTATGGGCTCAAATTACCGATATACGTTAAAAAACCTAATCAATGTATTGATGGTAGGGTTTTTGATTTTTAGTTGGTGTGTTCATGCGCAAACCAATAATAGTCAAGGTGTAGAAAGACAAACGGATAAAGGATGTAAATTTGTGGATTATTCTTACCTGTCCGCAAGCTTTACAAAATCGACTTCACTATCATTGGCTCAATGGAGTGGTGAGTGTTTAAATGGCTATGTTCACGGGTTTGGAACGTTGATATCGAAATCCCTGAAAGATCAAAAACAACTCTTTACCACGACCTATTATCGAGAGGGTTTGAAAAATGGGGATGGAGAAGAAATCGTAATATCGCCCCATCAAAAGTCTTTTTTTCAGGGTAGATGGAAGGACGGGCTTCCTCTTTATGGCGCGTTTGATCTTGAGATGAAAAACGGGAAGGGATTTTCTTATCAAGGCCCTTTCAAAGAGGGGAAATTTGAGGGTCAGGGTGAATTGATATTTAAAAATGGCCCCCGATATATTGGAGAATTTAAAGAAGGATTTTTTAATGGCCAGGGAGAACTCACCTGGCAAGGTGCATCCTATGTGCGAGGTCCTTTGAGTGGGAAGTTAGATCCAAAGACCCTCTCTTCCCCTTTTCGAGCGTTTGGATATACGGGCTTTTTTTTGAATGGAAAAATCTACCAATTGGCTTTTCAATGATTTCCCCCATAAAGGGGAGGTCATTTTTTTATCTTACTTGGGGATAATCTTTTTTGACAAAAGTAGTGGTTAAGCTTGGCACTCTACTCAATCCTCCCTTGCCTGAGGCGATGGGATTCTCGAAAAATGGATTGATTTTTTTAATGCTTTAGCCTTAGCCCTTAGCCCTTTACCTATCCTTAACCCACGTCGGTATCCGTCGAACTTGCCCCATCATCGCCAGCCATATAGTTGTTAGAATCATCGTTCTGATAATTAGTCGACGGTTCGTTGTAGGCTTGAAGACTCGGGTCCGTGGAGTTTGAATTGTTGTTGTTATTGTTATTGTTGTAACCGGAATCGGAAAAGTTGTTGTTGTTTTGATGATGCCCCATCATGCCTTGAATCCCTTGATACAACAAGGAGCCTGCCACTACCCCAGCTGCTGTGGTGGCGATACTGGTGAGCATGCCCGATCCCCAGGAGCTGGGTTGAGTCTGAGCATAATTCATCGGCTGCTGATAGTAACCGGGCGCAGGTTGAGGGAAATTTCGATTAACGGATTGAGCTTGGGGACTGCTTGAGAGCTTATTGGCGCTCGGTGTTTGCCCCCAGCTATAAGCGGAGCCTGGGTTTAGAAAACCGCTAGGATTTTTTGTCTGTAGGGCATCTATTTCAGCTTGTTGTTTGGTCAATTGTACCTGGGCGGCCTTTAAGGCTAGATCTAGCCCCATGGCTCTTTGCACTAGGAGATAAAGGGCTTCGGGTTGGCGTTCAGCCGCCGCTTTGATTGCGTTGTCGGCTTCGAGGTCTTTGGCGCCGGTTTGGGCTTGGGTGAGCTGCAGTAAAAACTGATTGAGTTGATCACTTTCCTGAGGGGTCAATTGTATTTCTCCTTAAGGGTTAAACTGAAATGAGATTACGTGGGGCGTTCAAGAAATGGAAAGCTTTTTCATTTTGCCAATGCCGAGGCTTTAGGGGAGTGCTTTTTTTGACCAGTTGACTGTGATGTGGGGATGGTGAATTGAAAAAACAAGGGTATTGACGTTTATTGCAAAAATAATTCTTTCAGCAATTCGCTTAAAGATCGACCAGACTGGGGTTTGAGGGTGGGGCAAGCGTAAAAGCATTGGCAAGTAAACTCATCATCACATAATAGCCTAATGTAGCTGCTATTTGTATGCAGACGCTTTTGCCAAACTGTTTAAGCAGTTTTTCGTACAACTGCGCACTTACATGATGGTTTCCTCGGAGAAGGTGGTAGCAATAGTCCGTAGCCAGTTGTTCGGATGGGCAAAGCCTATTAAGGGGCTTACCACACTCTAAAGCGTCTATGGTTTCTGGGCTAAGAGTGGAGGCTTTAGCGCCTGCAAGGTGAGCCTGCCAAGTATAGGTGCAGTCCAGTTCTCGGGCCGCTAAGAGTCCAATCAAATGATGGATTGCTGAGGGTATCGGGCTTTCGAATAGGAAAAATTCTCCGATGTGGGCAATCCGAGCGGCCATATCGGGGCTGTGGAGCAGGAGAGCGAAAGCCGGGGAGATGAACCCGCGGGTGAGTACAATCCGATCCAGGAAATGTTGATCCCCCCCTTTGAGGTCTTGATGGTTCGTCAGCAGTGTAAGTCTTGCTGTGGTTTGTAGAATCGGATCCGATAAGGGTTTTAGGCTTGCCGTGACCGATCTTTCTATAGATCTAGCAGGTGGCACAATAAGAGGGGAAAAGGATTTTCGAAGTTTTTTTTGTGCGTCAGTAATCTCACTCTCAAAGGCATTAAGGGGCAGTGCAATCATGGTGAAATAGCCCAGGGTCAACACTAATTCCACTACGCCTTGTGGACCAAAGCGTGCGATTAGGGCATCAAAGATTTCCTGAGATAATTGATGATCGTTACTCATCAGTTGTTGGCAAGCACAACAGATGAGACTTTCCTCTTCGTTTAGCATAAGAAGCGGTTGGTTTTCTCGTATAGCCTCTGCCGTATCAGGATGGACCCCGGCTTCCAATGCCCAATTCACCCAGGCAGCCCATTCATAGGGTGCATCAAGGGCACGCGATCCGATCAAGGAGATAAAAGCCCTAACTCTTAAGGGTATTAGGGACTCATCGGCTTGCCCACGAGAATGAAAGTAATGTCCTAGATGGGCGTAACGAGCGCATAGTTCAGGACTGCTATGCATTAACACCAGAAAAGGTCCGCTGATAGGGCGGCGTCGGATAGCGCTAACCGCATTAAAAAAACGTTGCTGATCGGCAGGCAGGGATGATTCAGAGAAGGGGGGGAGTCTATTCATGGGATTTAAAATGTGATTAAACGCAAGAGCTAGTCTAAAAGCCCTCATTAACAAGAAATCTACAATGAAAGACCCTGCTAAAAAAGCAAATTGTTTGAGTGGTTAGTTATACACTAGTTAAGATCGATCCAGCATTGGTGCAGGGTGAAGTATCGGGCAAAAAGATCCACAGACGCCCCCTTTTCATCTTTGAGGCGAGCGGCATTAAACAAAGTGGTAGTCTAGCCTTAAATTAGCGATCAAAAATATTGGTTAGCGCGGTGATTGTGAGGCAGACTTTTGTTTTTACAGATTAAAAATTTTTATCCACAAAGGCGTATCTTTCATCTACAAAAAAAGGGGGGGGGATGTTTAAGTTTAATAAAAAAATAAGTCCGTCTTATGGCGGCTGGTTCCGGTGGATGGGTGTGGTAGCCTTTATTTTACTGGGAGGGTGTCAGGTATTGGAGCGAGGAGGGCCCGCTGCGTTAAATGAGGCGATTCAGCAGGGGTATTTTTTTGTGGGAGGGCGCTATATTGCCACGGCAGCGGGGCCTCTTATGGAAAGGCAAATGTATGTCGAGACTTGGCGCCCAACGCATGTGACCCAACCCTATCCGATTGTGATGATTCATGGGGCAGCCCAAACCGGAACGAATTTCACAGGCACTCCCGATGGGCGTATGGGTTGGGCTGAATATTTTGCTCGTCGAGGGTATGCGGTTTATGTCGTGGATCAACCCGCACGGGGGCGCTCAGCTTATCAAGAAGGCATGGGCAAGCAGATTCGTTTTTCAGCTAAACAGCTGGCCGAACGTTTTACGGCGACTGCAAAATACAACCTATGGCCACAAGCTCAATTACATACGCAGTGGCCCGGTGAGGGCCCCCACCGAGGAGAAGCCGGAGATGAAGTATTTGATCAGTTCTATGCCTCTCAGGTGCCCTACATCGGCGCTAACAATGTTTCAGAACTTTTAATACGCGAAGCCGGGGCAGCCTTATTGGATAAAATCGGTGCCGCCATTATTTTGACTCACTCTCAATCGGGGGCTTTTGGTTGGATTATTGCCGATGCTAGGCCTCACCTAGTCAAAGCCATTGTGGCGGCTGAACCCACTGGACCACCTTTTGAGAATACAGTTTTTGGCACTACACCGGCCCGTCCTTGGGGAATCACCGAGACGCCCATGGCTTATGTCCCTGCGATCACAGATCCGAAACAACTTCAAGTAATCACCGAGCCAAAAGCGGACGGATTAGATTTGGCCCCTTGTAAACTTCAAGGCGGAGTGGTGCACCAATTGCTCGGGTTACAAAAAAAACCGATCCTCATTTTTACGAGCGAAGCCTCCTATCACGCCGTCTATGATCATTGCACCGCTAAATATATTCATCAGGCAGGCGGTGATGTTCAGTTTGTACGTTTACCTGAGGTGGGCATTCGGGGTAATGGTCATATGGTGATGATCGAAAAAAACAATCTTGAGATTGCGGCTTTCGTTCAGCGCTGGGTGGAGAAAAATGTAAAGTAAGAAAAAAAGCACGAGAGCGCTTCCATCCTCGTGCGTGGGATGGAAGAACGGGTGTTTTGGGTATGCGTTGCCTCGAGCAGTTCGCGATGGTAAGCTCAAAAATCTATTGGGTTCGGTAGGGTATTGATGGAAGCTCTACTTTTTTAAATCTTTCTTTGAAACAGATTATCTCCCATGACTTGGACCCGTTTTATGATGAAAATGTTGACTTTGGGCCTCCTGTTCTTGTCCTCAATAGCTTGGGCTCAGACCTATCCTTCTAAGCCCATCCGTATCATCGACGGATTTCCTCCCGGTGGGGCCACCACTTTTATCAGTCGTGTTTATGGGGAACACTTAGCGGAACGTCTGGGCCAACCGGTGGTGGTGGATAATCGACCCGGAGTAGGAAGTAACCTAGGGGCGAGCATTGCGGCTAAGGCGAACCCCGATGGGCATTCCTTATTGATCGCACTGACCTCTTCACTTGCCCCAGCCCCGAATTTATATGCCCATCTGGATTACCACTTATTAAATGATTTCTCTTACGTGGGTTTGATTGGCAGCGGCGCTTTTGTGTTGGTTGTTCATCCGAGTCTACCGGTGAATTCCTTGTCCCAGCTCATGGCTTATGCCAAGTCTAGATCGGACCCCTTGCGTTATGGCTCTGCGGGTATTGGCACGCCTTTGCATTTGGCTATGGAGTTGATGCGGGGTGCTGCTCATTTAAATTTGACACATGTGCCCTACAAAGGGGCGGCTCCGGTGGTGGTGGCGCTTACTGGGGGGGAAATACAGATGGGGTTTTCTAGCGTGGCGGCCGCTGTGCCCATGGTCAAATCGATGCGTTTACGTGCGCTTACTGTCAGCAGTATTAAGCGAGCAAAAGTGTTTCCAGACATTCCCACCATGGAAGAGGCAGGATTGACGCCTTTTAATGTCACAGGACTTTACGGACTGTTGGCGCCACTACATACACCGGCCCCGATCGTGCGACTGTTAAACCAACACTTGGTGGCCATTAGCCATTTGCCAGAAGTTGATGCAAAACTGCAAACCGTCGGATTGGAGACAGCCAACAGTACCCCCGAGGGCTTTAAACACCTGATGCAGGAAGAAATGATTCAATGGGCTAAGGTGATCAAAGACGCAAAAATCACTGCGATCGATTAAGTTTTTGATCGACGATGATTTTTTAAAAAAGAGTGTGATTGAATACGGGAAATAAAAGAATTATTGCTGCCCCCAAATGAGTTTTTTTATGTCAAAATGTGATTTTTGTGCAGTGCAACGAAAGTTATGTTAGTATATAGCTTCATTAAGTGGAGATTGAATTGAGAGTGATTGCTAACGGTCTGCCCGTATCCCGTCTAGGGCCGACATGGATGAGCTTGTTGTTTGTTTCATCACTGGTTTTAGTGTCGTGTTCTCCCAAGGCTCCTCCGCCTCCTCCGCCACCGGTTCCCGAAGTGGCGGTATTGACAGTTAAAACTGAACCGGTGACCGTATATGACGAATATGTCGCGCAAACGGAAGCCATCGATACGGTAGAGGTTCGTGCTCGGGTCGGTGGGATTTTGGAAACACAGAACTATACGGATGGCGCTACCGTACAAAAAGACCAAATTTTATTTCAAATCGATTCGCAGCCCTTTAAGGCTGCATTGGCACAGGCCAAGGCGGCCTTGATGCAGGCCCAAGCGTCTCATACCAACTCACGTCAAGTCCTTGAACGTATTCGACCCTTGGTGAAAGATCACGCATTAAGTGCACAGGATCTGGATGCGGCGGTGGCTAAAGAAGGGGTGGATGCCGCCAATGAAGAGTCAGCCAAGGCGCAATTGACCACGGCCGAGCTTAATCTGAGTTACACGACCATTCGAGCTCCACGTTCTGGCAAGGTGAGCAAATCCTTAATTAAGCCGGGTGGATTGGTGAATGCTTCCACCACATTGCTGACCACTTTATACTCAGTCGATCCGATCTACGTTAACTTTACTGTGAGTGAACAAAAGTTGATGGAGATCCAAAAGCGCTTGAAAGGGGCACTGACTCCCGATAAAAAGGCGATTAATTACGCTATAAAATTGGTCGATGGAACGACCTATCCTCATCCGGGACGATTAAATTTTGTGGATACGGTCATTGACGCGAAAACCGGGACCCTTCAGTTACGATTGTTAGTACCCAATGCTGAGCAAAGCTTGCGGGCGGGACAATTTGTGCGGGTTGTCGTGCCTGGTGCGGTTAATGCCGCCGCCGTTCGGTTGCCGCAACAAGCCGTACAAGAGATGCAGGGTAAGCGCGCTGTGTTACTTGTCGACCCTCAAGGCAAAGTCAGTTATCAAGAAATTAACGCAACGATGCGAGAGGGTAACAATTGGATTGTTGAGGGGGGACTTAATCCCGGAGACATCGTGGTCGCAGAAGGCGTGAATAAGGTTCGTCCTGGGGCGATGGTTAAAACAATACCTTATGTGGCGAGTCCTGCGCTAGGTGCTCCCCCGGCGGCACCTGCGCTCACCCCAGCAAAGCCTGAAAAAAGCGAAGCCGATAAAGTTAAGGGTTAATGATGTTTAATTTCTTTATCGATCGGCCGGTTTTATCGACCGTTTTATCTTTGGTGATTACCCTCGCAGGTTTGGTCGCCTCCTTGGGTCTACCATTATCGCAGTATCCTCAAATCGTGCCTCCGCAGGTCCAGGTGACGGCTAATTTCCCAGGTGCGAATGCGGAAACCGTGGCGCAGTCGATTGCCGCTCCTTTAGAGCAGCAAATCAATGGCGCGAAGAACATGATTTACATGGGCTCCAAAAGTGCGAACGACGGCTCTTATAGCCTGACGGTCACTTTTGATGTCGATACTAATCAGGATATTGCTGCGGTAGATGTTCAAAATCGGGTGGCGATTGCTCAGAACTCGCTCCCTCCCGATGTGCTTCGTCAGGGCGTGCAAATCAGAAAAGTATCGACCGATTTCCTGGAAGTCTTCGCACTCGTTTCCCCGAATCACACCTATGATAATGTTTTTCTTTCCAATTACGCACTGCTAAATGTGCAGGATGCATTGTCCCGAATCAAAGGGGTGGGATTTGTCAGGATTTTTGGGGCGCGCGACTACAGCATGCGCATTTGGTTAGATCCGGACAAGATGGCCCGACTGGGGGTCAGTGCTGGGGATATTAATAAAATTGTTTTAGAGCAAAACCAAGTCGCCCCTGCTGGCCGTGTGGGGCAGGCACCTTCCTCTTCTTTTCAGCAGATGCAGTACACCATTTATGTACAGGGCCGTTTGACCGATGTGAAGCAATACGAAAATATTGTCGTGAGCTCTGCAGCCAATGGACAAGTGATTCGTTTGAAGGATGTGGCGCGGGTTGAATTGGCTGGCGTGGATTACTCTATTAATGTGGACGAGGGGGGTAACCCTTCGGTGTTTGTCGGCGTTTTCCTCTCCCCCGATGCCAATGCCCTTGATGTGGCTAAGCAAGCGAAGATCGAGATGGATAAAATCGCGACTCAGTTTCCTCCTGATCTAAAGTACACCATTCCCTATGCCACCACGCCTTTTGTGACGGAGTCGTTAAAGGAAGTGGTTAAAACGTTAGCTGAAGCCATTGGCTTAGTGTTGATCGTCGTCTTTGTGTTTTTGCAAAGTTGGCGGGCCACTATTATTCCCATGTTAACCATACCCGTTTCTTTGATTGGGACGTTTGCAGCGTTTGTGGGCTTAGGCTTTTCGATCAATACGCTCACATTATTTGGAATGGTATTAGCCATCGGTATAGTTGTCGACGATGCCATTGTGGTGGTGGAGGCTATCCAGCATAAATTGGATAGTGAAAATTTAACGCCTGTCGAGGCTGCCAAAGCGGCGATGTCCGAGGTGGGGGCCCCTGTCATTGCTATTGCCCTCGTGTTGTCAGCGGTATTTATACCAGTGGCTTTTTTAGGAGGGCTCACTGGTGCCTTGTATAAACAGTTCGCGCTCACCTTGGCAACCTCCGTAGTGCTGTCCGCTTTTTGTGCCTTGACCCTAACCCCCGCGCTGTGTGCCTTAATGCTCCGCCCAGCCAAGGACCATAAACCGACGGGTTTTGTTGGATGGTTTTTTGATCAATTTAATCAATTTTTTGATCGCTTTAAATCACGATATTCAAAAACTGTGGTGCTACTGATTCGACGCTCGTTGCTGGTGGCGATCACTTTTGCCGTGTTAATGGTGGCTATTTATGGCTTGATTGTGAATCGGCCCACGGGACTCGTGCCGGATGAGGATCAGGGTTACTTGTTTGCCATTTTGCAACTGCCCCCCGCTTCCTCTTTAGCACGCTCCACGCAAGCCATGAAACAGTTGACCGATATTGCTAATCATACTGAGGGTGTGGAAGGGGTCGCGTCACTCACGGGCTTTAACTTATTAACGGGACTCACGACTTCTTACAACGGCACGGCTTTTATTCGCTTAAAGCCATGGGACGATCGGGTGCCAGCTAACGTGCATGCCGATGCATTGGTGAGAACCTTATCGGCTCGACTCAATGGTCAAATCAAGGGCGCTAATGTCTTGGTGCTAAATGCCCCCCCGATCCGGGGCCTGGGAAGCACGGGTGGTTTTGAATTTATTTTGCAGGACCGAGGGGGGTTAGGAAATAAAAAGTTTTCTGAAACTTTGCAAAATTTTGTGGGGCAGCTGCGAAAACGTCCTGAGATTGGATTGGTATTTGCTAACTATGACGACAAAATCCCGCAAATTGAATATGAAGTCGATCGTGATAAGGTCAAAGCGTTAGGGGTTTCTTTAAGCGATGTATTTTTTTCTCTTCAGACCTTTTTAGGCGGCTATTACATCAATGACTTTAATTTGTATGGTCGAACTTTCAAGGTGCAGGCTCAAGCCGAGGCGGCCGCTCGTGCCTCACCCGATGACGTGAAGCGCTTCTATGTCAAAAGTGCAACGGGGCAAATGGTGCCGCTGTCGACTTTCATCCGTGCCAAGCCGTTAAATGGCCCTGAATACTTTGAGCGTTATAACCTTTATATGGCCGCTGCCATTAATGGAGCGGCGGCACCGGGTTACAGCTCGGGACAGGCTGTGGCTGCCATTGAAGAGGTCGCAAAAACACTGCCGCAAGGTTTCGGCTACGATTGGACTGGAGCGGTTTATCAGGAGAAAAAAACGGGGGGGCAAACTGGCTATATTTTTGCCTTATCGTTGATGTTTGTGTTCTTGGTCTTAGCCGGGTTATATGAATCTTGGGCCATGCCAGTGGCGATTATGTTGGTCGTCCCCTTTGGTGTCTTTGGTGCTTTTGCGGGCTTAGCGCTTCGTCATTTGGATAACAATGTGTATGCTCAGATTGGACTGGTGATGCTCATTGGCCTGGCAGCTAAAAATGCCATTTTAATTGTTGAGTTTGCTAAACTAGCCCACGAACGGGGCGCCTCCATTGTGAAGGGAGCGATCGAAGGCGCGAGTTTGCGATTGCGTCCCATATTAATGACTTCGTTTGCCTTTATTTTAGGTTCCTTGCCTTTGGCGATAGCCACGGGTGCTGGTGCTGGGGCCAGGATGTCTTTGGGCAACACGGTGGTGTTTGGCATGCTAGTGGCTACCCTTATCGGTATTGTTGTGATCCCTGTTTTTTACGTGGTTATTCAGCGCATCAGTGAGCGAAAGCATCCTTTTCGGTTAGAGGCGACGGATGAGACAACTTCACAGATTCGTTCTAAGTAGGTAATTGAAATGATACGTCAACTGATTTTGATCTTTGTGGTTGTAGTGTTGGGGGCTTGTTCAGTGGGAAAACCCTATCAGCGTCCCAATGTGGTGGTGCCTGAAAGTTTTCGAGGCGCTGAGGCGAGCCTTGCTCAGGCTATGACATTGCCAACGCTGACTTGGTGGGATTTATACCAAGATAGCGTTTTGCAAGCCTTGATGAATAAAGCGTTGACGCAAAATTATGATATAAAAATTGCCTTGGCTCGAGTTGATCAATACCGTGCTTTGGCCGGTGTATCGAATTTAAATTCGATTCCACTGATCTCTGCGGGTGGTGTGGCGACTCGAAATCGTTATTCTCGCGTCAATGCCACCCCACTGCCTTCTTCCATACCGGCCATTAATCAGGCTTTTACCCCCGGTATTTCTGCTTCTTACGAAGTGGATTTTTGGCATCGGATTTCAAGTTTGCAAGACTCTGCCCGGGCACAATTATTGAGTTCGGAATATGCTCAAGAAGTGGCTCGTATTGCTGTGCTTTCCAATGTAGCAACGAGTTATTTTAATTTGTGCGCTTTGGATGCCCAGTTGGCCGTAACCCAAAAAACCTTGGCGTCTCGGGAGTCTTTTGTGCAGTTGACCCGAGCGCAATTAAACCGAGGGGTTGTATCGGAGTTGGATTTTAATCGTGCAGAGGCCAGTCTGGCTTTAACCAAGGCCTCGATCGAAGACTTGAATCGACAAATTATTCAAGCAGAAAATTTGTTGCAGGTGTTGTTAGGAGAAAATCCAGGCCCGATTCTTCGCCCATCGAATAAAAATACCGTTGCCGGGACAGCTATTTTGCCTCAACCCCCCGCTGTTCCGATTGGCTTGCCGTCGAGCCTATTAGAGCGGCGTCCGGATTTACGTTTAGCTGAAAGCGATCTCGTATCTTCCAATGCGCAGTTACGTGCGGTCAAAGCCTCGCTCTTTCCCATAGTGTCTCTGACGGGATCATTCGGTTCGAGCAGTTCTTCTTTGGTGTCTTTATTCACAGGGCCAGCGAGGGTATGGTCTTTTGGTTTTAATTTGCTTCAACCCGTGATCGATCCTTCCCGCAATATTTTTCAGATTAAAGGCTACACAGCGGTCGAGCAACAGGTATTGCTAGCCTACCAACAGGCGGTGATTCAAGCTTTTAGAGAAGTCGCTGACGCTATTGCCGCGAGGACGAGTTACAGTCAATCACTGCAAATTCAGGCTGATCAAGTCAAATCCTTGGAAGTGGTCAGAAGTCAGGTCGTACAACGTTATGAGGCCGGTTACTCTTCTTATTTCGAAGTCATCGACGCGGATAACGCTTTGTATGCCGCTCAATTGTCGCAAATCGATGCGCATCGCAATACCTTGAATGCCTTGACGCAACTTTATAAGGCGCTCGGTGGTGGTTGGGACAATAAAGTACAGGTCGAAAAAGTGAAGGTGGGTGTGCAAAAGCCCTAGGGTATTTTGTGGCAGGGTGAGAGGTGTTTTTTGCCTTGCAATCAGTGATTCGTGCGATTTAAGATGTTTATAAAAAATAAGAAATGATCTCATCTTAGAATATTGGGTGATGAGATTTGTAGGAGGAGGGGCGAAGACAAGACATGCTATCGATGGATGCGCGATTATTTTGATTGCCCTAGGGTGGCGTTCCAGTCATTCAGTGCTTGGCGAATGATTGGGTTTATCAATGGGTAACGCATGGGTCAATCGCCGGTGGCGTGTAGAACGTATATGGCATTATTCTTGCCATTAGCCTAGTTCTTAGAACCATTAGAACTATTAGAACCTGAAGAAACTTTTAGGACCTATCAAGGCAGAGTATAAGATTTTGATGTTGTCCGTGGTTCATTAAAACAATATTGATTGATTGAAGCCCTATGAAAAATATCGCACCCAAGGCGTTAGAAAACACAAAAACACTGCTTGATCGGATTTGGGAAGAGCATGTCATCGTATCCAATCCACAGGCAGAGGAATTGTTGTGGGTAGATTTAAACTTGGTTCACGAAGGCGGGACATTCATGGCCTTTGATCAGATGCGCCTTGAAAAGCGTCGCGTGAGAAAACCCCTACAAACACTGGCGGTCACCGATCACTATTTACCCAGCCTTCATCGAAGCGCGGGGGTGGAGGCTATTGCCAATCCTGAGATTCGTAACGTGGTGCAATGGTTGGCACAAAATACCCAAGAATTTGGGATTGAGCACATCGGTCCGGACGATCCTCGGCAAGGAATCACGCATGTGATTGCCCCTGAATTGGGTTTGAGTCTACCGGGTCTTTTGATTACTTGCTGTGACTCTCACACCGCCACTCAGGGTGCTATGGGTTGTCTTGCGATGCCAATCGGTCAATCCAATCAATTGCGTCATGTGTTGGCAACACAAACGATATGGCAAAAAAAACCACGCCAAATGAGAATCACCTTAGAAGGCACGCCCGGTGCTTATGTCAGTGCCAAAGATATTGTGCTGTATATTATTTCTCAGTTAGGTATTGGTGGTGCGGTGGGGCATGCGATTGAATATGCCGGTCCCTTGGTTCGCGCGTTGTCGGTAGAGGCCCGCCTAACCCTTTGTAATATGTCGATTGAAGCGGGAGCTAGAATGGGGATCATTGCTCCCGATGACACGACCTTTGAGTATTTGGCTGGTAGAGCCTATGCGCCCAAGGCAGCGCTCTGGGAGGAGGCTGTAGGCTATTGGCGCAGTTTACATACGGGCGAAGAGGCAGTCTTTGACAAGGAGTTTCGATTTAATGTGTCTGGGCTGTCTCCCATGGTCAGTTGGGGCACCAGTCCTGAGGATTGCTCTCCCGTGAGTGAGTGTGTGCCCGACCCATCAACGGTGAGTGACCCTGAAAAAAGAGCACGCCTAGAACGGGCGCTTCACTATATGCAATTAGAGCCTGGTCGACAACTGAGTTCGATCCCCATTGATCGGGTTTTTATCGGGTCCTGCACAAACGCCCGTATAGAGGACTTGAGGGTCGCAGCCCAAGTGGTTGCTCATAAGACCGTGGTGATACCCTCCATCGTGGTGCCTGGATCTACTGCAGTAAAAAAACAAGCCGAGGCGGAAGGCTTAGACCAGATTTTTTTGAAGGCAGGATTTGAGTGGCGTGATTCCAGTTGTTCCATGTGCGGAGGATCTAATGGGGATATTGTGCCCCCCGGTATGCGATCGGCTTCCACCACGAACCGAAATTTTGAAGGTCGCCAAGGGATCGGCGCTTTAACTCATATCATGAGTCCGGCAATGGCGGCCGCGGCAGCCCTTGCCGGTTGTTTAACTGATGTTCGGCAGTGGGGGGCGCACTAATATGCAACCCTTTACCACTTTTAAATCCGTTGCCGCACCGTTACCCATTGCCAAGATTGATACTGGGGTGATCGTTCCGGGTCGATTTATGCGACTGCGTCGTCGACCAGGGCAGGCCGATTATGCGCACGTTTTTTTGCATGACTTACGGTTTTTGGATAATGGAGCGCCCAGGGTTGATTTCGTGTTGAATGAAGCGGCGTATCAGGGGGCTGGAATATTGGTGACGGGTCCTGATTTTGGCTGTGGTTCCTCGCGAGAGGGGGCGGCATATGCGGTATTGGATTTTGGTGTGAGAGCATTGATTGGCCCTAGTTTTGGTGATGTCTTTGTGGGCAATTGTATGCAAAATGGGATCGTCACGGTGGTATTGCCCTTGCCTGAGATTAAAGCGATGTGGCAGCAGTTACAGCAAAAACCGGGGTCCCAGATCGAGGTCAATTTATTACATCAAAAAGTTCTGGGTCCCGATGGTAGGGTTTATCCGTTTGAATTTGATCAAACCCGTAAGCAGCGTCTGCTTCAGGGCTTGGATGATATTGGGGTGACGCTCACCCATCTGGATCGCATTGAGTCGTTCGAAGCGCAGTACCGATTAAAAAAACGTTGGATTCAAGCAAGAACATAAGGTAGTGCTCTAGCACGATAAGAATAAAGTAGTACTGCGTTTACGCCCTATTTTCTGAGGAGAAAGTTATGAGGCAATTTTTAGCCGTTTTATTATGGGTAGGGGTCGTTTATCCATCGATTGCGCAAGTGTCCTCTGATCTTAAGCCTGAGCGTCCCGTTGAATTAATCGTGGGGGCGGCGCCCAGTGGTGCCAATGATCGTATTGCGCGGGCTTTGCAGCGGGTTTTACAGGATAATAAAATGGTTAATCAAATTTTAGTGATTAACAAGCCGGGTGCGGGGCAGACGATTGCGTTTAATTATTTAGCCAGCCACCCCCGTAGTGGGGTGCACTTAGGATTGGCCTCTTCGAGTTGGCTGACGACGGTGGCTGCTGGTCGGGTCAAAGTCACGCATAAGGATGTCACCCCGATTGTTAAAATTTTAGATGAATACCAAGTGTATTTTGTACGTGCTGATTCTGGTATTCGCACGGGTCGCGATATCATTGAACGATTAAAAAAAGATGCCGGATCGATTTCTTTTGGTTTTTCCACAGCGATGGGTAATCCTATCCATCTGTCCATTACCCGTTTTGCCACCTTGGCAATGGTCGACCCGCATAAATTAACGACCGTGGTCTTTGAGTCGGGGACCAATACCGCGATTCAAGTGGCGGGTAAGCAATTAGATGTTGGCGTACAAAGCCCGGGGAGTGCTCTACAGTTGACCCAGTCCGGACGACTTCGATTGCTGGCGGTAGCGGGTCCACGGCGTATGCCGGGGGATTTATCTAATGTACCCACGTTGCATGAGCAAGGCATTGATGCGCAGGCTAACGTGTTTTATACCTTACTCGGTCCCAAGGGGATGGATCCTCAACAGGTGGCGTGGTGGGATCAAGCCATTAGCGGCGCTATGCAAAGTGAGCAAATTAAAAAGGATGCTATTTTTAACTACTGGACCATTGATGTGGTTGGCCATCAGGAATTACCCGCATTTTTGGATCAGCACTTTAATCAGTATCGTCGCAGTTTGTCGGAACTTGGCATGCTGAAGGAATAAAAAAATCAACCATTCAGTGATGCCCTTTTATTCGTTTTTAATACCACGGCCACGAAGCCGTTTTCTATAATGCTCATAGGCTTGGCGTCATGGCGCGTCGGTTTGATCCAAAGTGCTTATCGCAACAGGCGTCCTCGCCTGTTGCCCTGATTTTTTTTAAGGTTCTTCGTCGAATTCACAGCGACAATGAACGGCCTACAAGCTTAATAAATCCATAGCGCAAAGATGAGTCCCGTCTTAGCAAGGTAGCGCTTGAGAGTTTTAGAGGGGCGACGAAAAAATAATAGGGTTAATGGGGGGGGCTTTCCTCCTTTTTGGTTTATTTTTCAATCTTCGTTTGCGCTGGATCTAATAAAACCCTTGTAAAAACATTATATTGCGACTTCTTCTAGGCTATCACCTTGAATCGAATGCTTTCCGCCCCATATAGCCCATAGAATGATTGATATTAGGAGACGTGATGCGAATCGATAAATTGACCACCCTTTTTCAGCAAGCTCTCGCTGATGCGCAAAGTGCGGCTGTACGATATGACAATGCTTATATCGAGCCCCAGCATCTGTTGTTTGCTTTGTTGGCCCAGCAGGAGGGGGGTACGGCTTCGATTCTCTCCCGTGCGGGAGGCAATCTTTCTGTGCTCCGCCTTAATCTCACGCAAGCCCTCGAACGCTTGCCAAAAGTAGAGGGTAATGGTGGGGACATTCATTTATCTCGAGATCTCACCAATCTATTAAATATCGCGGAAAAGCAGTCGCAGAAGTACGCCGATAAATTCGTGGCCTCTGAAATGTTTTTACTCGCCTTGATGCAAGACAAGGCGGAGACGGGGCGTTTACTCAAGCAATGCGGAGTCAATCAAACGCAACTAGAAAACGCCATCCAAGCGGTAAGAGGTCAGGAGGGTGTGCAGAATGCAGAGGCCGAGTCGAGTCGCGAGTCGTTAAAAAAATATACGATGGATTTGACCGAGAGGGCCAGTGCAGGAAAACTTGATCCGGTGATTGGTCGAGATGATGAAATTCGTCGAGTTATCCAGATTTTACAAAGAAGAACGAAGAATAATCCGGTGCTCATTGGTGAGCCTGGCGTGGGAAAGACCGCCATTGTGGAGGGTTTAGCCCAGCGGATCGTGAATGGTGAAGTGCCTGAATCATTAAAAAATAAACGCGTCTTGTCCTTGGATATGGCCTCTTTGTTGGCGGGGGCTAAATTTCGCGGTGAATTTGAAGAGCGTCTCAAATCGGTTCTAAAGGAAATTGCTCACGAAGAGGGGCAAATCATCGTTTTTATTGATGAACTGCATACCATGGTGGGTGCGGGTAAAGCCGAGGGCGCCATGGATGCGGGCAATATGTTAAAGCCCGCATTAGCTCGGGGTGAATTGCATTGTGTGGGTGCGACCACTTTGGATGAGTATCGAAAGTATGTGGAAAAAGATGCCGCTTTAGAGCGACGTTTTCAAAAAGTACTGGTCGAAGAGCCCAGTGTGGAAAGCACGATTGCTATTTTACGAGGCTTAAAGGAAAAGTACGAATTGCATCACGGCATTGAGATCACGGATCCGGCGATTGTGGCGGCGGCTGAGCTGGCCAATCGATATATTACCGATCGATTCTTGCCAGACAAAGCCATTGACCTTATTGATGAGGCCGCCTCAAGAGTCAAAATGGAAATCGACTCCAAGCCCGAGTCGATGGATAAACTCGATCGGCGTTTGATTCAGTTGAAAATCGAACGTGAGGCCGTTAAAAAAGAAAAAGACGAGGCTTCTAAAAAACGCTTGCAGTTGATTCAGGAAGAAATCAAATTACTAGAGCGTGAGTATGCCGATTTGGAGGAGATTTGGAAGGCAGAAAAAGCCCAAGTTCAAGGCAGCGCCCATGTGAAAGAGGAAATTGATCGGGTGCGTGCCGATATTGTGAAGCTGCAGCGAGAAGGTAAATTAGACCGAGTGGCAGAGTTGCAATATGGTCGTTTGCCACAATTGGAGGCGCAGTTAAAACAAGCCGAACGATTGGGCGGCGCGCAGCCCCAGCATAAACTGTTACGCACACAGGTTGGCACGGAGGAGATTGCTGAGGTGGTGTCTCGAGCCACGGGAATTCCGGTTTCTCGCATGATGCAAGGTGAGCGCGAGAAATTAATCAATATGGAAAATCGGTTGCACGCGCGAGTCGTGGGGCAAGATGAGGCCGTACGCTTAGTGGCCGATGCGATACGTCGTTCTCGCGCAGGCTTAGGGGACCCTAATCGGCCTTATGGATCCTTTCTGTTTCTGGGGCCTACCGGTGTGGGTAAAACGGAGTTATGTAAAACGCTGGCTGAATTTTTATTCGATTCTTCCGATCACTTAATCCGAATCGATATGTCCGAATTCATGGAAAAGCATTCGGTGGCCCGTTTAATCGGTGCCCCTCCGGGCTATGTGGGATATGAGGAAGGGGGGTATTTAACCGAAGCGGTGCGACGTAAACCTTATTCGGTGATTTTGCTCGATGAGATTGAAAAAGCACACCCGGATGTGTTTAACGTTTTATTGCAAGTGCTGGACGATGGGCGGATGACGGATGGTCAGGGGCGGACCGTTGATTTTAAAAACACGGTGATTGTGATGACCTCCAACATGGGCTCCCAGATGATCCAGCAGATGCAAAACGATGATTACCAAATCATTAAGCTAGCCGTCTTAGGCGAAGTGAAGGCCCATTTCCGACCAGAATTTATTAACCGGATCGATGAGATCGTCGTGTTTCATTCGCTAGATGAAAAACATATCGAGTCGATAGCGAAAATTCAGTTGGAATATTTGGAAAAACGTTTAATGGCGATGGAAATGAAAATCACCTTCAGTCCAGCGGCACTAAGAGAGCTGGCGGCGGCCGGATTTGATCCACTCTACGGGGCAAGGCCTTTAAAAAGAGCGATCCAGTCGCAGTTGGAAAACCCCCTGTCTAAGCTCATTTTGGAGGGCCGCTTTATGGCTAAGGATACGATTTTAGTGAATGTGACTAAAAGTGGGGTGTTTAGTTTTGAAAAGGATGAGACATCGGTCGTTTAATCTACTTAAGAATTTGAAGGCTTTTACTGCCTTAAAGGGTAACAAAAACAATGGGTTAATCCCCCAATGACTGTTGAGCCTGAGCCCTTAGGTAGCCGTCTTGGCTACGGGGGGTGCAATAGAGTCTTTACCTTCAGGGGGAAGGTCGGTAAGCTCATCGTCTATGAATATCCATCAAATCCAAATGGTTTTTGATCCAGGCGAGGATCGCATCCTGATGCGCTTATCCACCCTGGATCAGGCCGAATTTAGATTTTGGTTGACGCGTCGCTATGTGAAGCTCTTGTGGTCGGTGCTGATGCAACGTATCGATTCCGATCCCCAATCGTCTTTGCCGGTGCCGCGTGATCCTCATTCACGCCGTGTCATTATGGGATTTGAGCAAGAGCAAGCCGTGCAAAACGATTCATTTTCCCAAGATTTTAATTCTCATGCCGCGAAACTACCCTTGGGGGAGTCTCCCGTCTTGTTAACCCGTATTGCTTTAAATCCCACGGCGGATGGACAACATATTTTTTCTGTACATCCCGAAAAAGGATTCGGAATCAATATAACCGTCGATCACCATTTTGTTCGTAAACTCATTCAATTAATTGTCGAGACGGTGAAACAAACGGATTGGAATTTGGCGTTACTGAGCGACACGGATTTTACGCCTCCCGGTCAATCGAGCGGCTTGTTACCTCACCAATTAAATTGATACGTTAAGAGTCTAGCGCTATGTTTGGAATCGTTATCGGCAACGCGTTGCAAAGCCTCGTTTTTACCGCGATCGGGGTTTTGGGGCTAGGAGTCGCCCTTGGTCCTGCTCATGCGCAAAAATATCCACAGCGCGCCATTCGCTTCATAATTCCTTTTTCTGCCGGGGGGGCTGCAGATATCCCTGCTCGTATTTTGGGGCAAAAGTTATCTGAACGATTCAATCAGCAGGTCGTCATTGAAAACCGTTCAGGGGCTGGTTCCACAATGGGGGCTGAATTAGCCTCTAGGGCGGCACCGGACGGCTACACCTTGTTCATGATTAGCAATACTCACTTTGTGAGTGCGGCTTTGTATAAAAAACTCACTTATGATGCTTTAAATGATTTCACACCGATTAGTCAAATGACGAGTGCACCGAATGTGTTGGTGGTGCATCCTTCCTTGCCGGTGAATTCGATTAAAGAGCTTATACGGTTGGCGAAGTTACAACCGAACCGCATCGATTTTGCTTCATCAGGCAATGGCAGCACCCAGCATTTGACCGGTGCATTGTTCATGAAAATGGCTGATATTCGCTTAACGCATGTGCCTTATCGAGGCAGTGCACCCGCCACGGCTGATTTATTAGCAGGCCAAGTCACGGTGGGCTTTCCGGGTATTGCCGGTATGTTGCCTTTTATCAATAGTGGAAAATTACGCGCCTTAGGGGTCACGGGGGCAAAGCGCGCTTTGCAGTTGCCTCAGGTGCCCACCATAGCGGAGGCGGGAGTGGCTGGTTATGAAATGGTGGCTTGGTTCGGCGTCTCGGGACCCAAATTAATGGCCAGAGACTTGCAATTACAAATTCATGGAGAATTACTACAAGCTTTGAAGAGTCATGACTTTCAGAAGAATTTACAAAGTGCTGGGCATGAAATTGTATTTCAGGAAACCCCAGAAAAATTCTATGATTTTTTAAAGATGGAATCCATTAAATGGGCACAGGTCGTACGCGATAGTGGGGCTCGGGTAGAGTAGTCGTTGATAGCATCATGGATTGCCCCGCTAGGGCGCTTTTTTTTACTGCGAACCGGTTCGTATAATTTCTAGTATGGCGTGACCATAGCGTTCTAGTTTTTTAGCGCCTATGCCAACGATACGCGATAGGGCTTCAAAACTTTGCGGCACTTGGGTGACCAGTTGCAAAAGGGTTGCATCATTAAAAATAACGTAGGCGGGTACGGCTTGCTCTTGCGCTTGCAAAAAACGCCAATCTTTTAGCTCATTTAAGAGCTTAGTTTGTGACGCGGTGAGGCTTGATTGATTGCTCGAAGCGGCTTTAGAGCCTTTTTTCAAGGCAGCAATCACTCGGCGCATCGATACGGGTTGACTGCCATTTAACACCGCGACACTGCTTTGCGTTAACTCTAAGGCGCCGTAGGCTTCGTGATTGGGTTTTGCATAGCCTAGACTGACTAATTGACGAAAGATGGTCTTCCAAGTGGCTTCGTCGATATCGGTGCCGATACCATAGACACTTAATGTATCGTGCCGCCACTGCGTGATGCGTTCGGTTTTTTTTCCGCGCAGCACATCAATGAGGTGCCCCGCACCAAAGCGCTGTTGGGTGCGGTATATCGCCGACAGTGCTTTGCGTACGGGTTCCGTTGCATCCCAAGTTTGAGGCGGATTTAAACAGTTATCGCAATTGCCACAGGCTTGGCTGACTTCTCCGAAGTAGTGGAGTAGATGCACCCTTCGGCATCCTGCACTTTCACATAAGCCCAGTAAGGCGTCGAGTTTGGTATAGAGCACTCGTTTAAAGGTTTCGCCTGCATCCGATTGCTCAATCATGCGTCTTTGTTGCACTACATCGGCTAAGCCATAGCTCATCCAGGCATCGGCTGCTGCCCCATCGCGTCCAGCACGTCCCGTTTCTTGGTAATAGCCTTCAATACTTTTGGGAAGATCGAGGTGGGCGACAAAGCGCACATCGGGTTTGTCGATACCCATACCAAAGGCAATGGTGGCTACCACCACGATGCCTTCTTCTCTTTGAAAGCGCATTTGGTTTTTGCTACGGGAAGCGGTATCCATACCGGCGTGATAGGGAATGGCACGAACGCCTTGGGTGGCCAACCAATGAGCCGTCTCGTCGACTTTGCGCCTAGATAGGCAGTAAACGATACCGGAGTCCCCTGGATGATCTTCTTCGATAAAGCGGAGTAATTGCGCTCTGGCATCGAGTTTGTCGACAATGCAGTAACGAATATTTGGCCGATCAAAACTGGCGACAAATAGGCGGGCTTTTTCTAATTTAAGTCGAGTAATGATTTCTTGTCTTGTTTGTGGATCGGCGGTGGCCGTCAGCGCAATCCGAGGCACTTCGGGAAATCGTTCATGCAAGACAGAGAGTTGTAGGTATTCAGGCCGAAAATCATGACCCCATTGAGAGACACAGTGAGCCTCATCGATGGCAAAGAGCGCAATCGGTGTTTGATCCAGCAACTCGAGCATGCGTGCCATCATCAATCGCTCGGGCGCGATGTAGAGTAAATCCAGCTCACCATTGGCAAAGGCGCGCTCGAGACGATTCACCGCCTCCCCTTCGATGGAAGAATTTAATGCCGCTGCTGCTAGGCCCAATTGTTTGAGTGCTGCGACCTGATCTTGCATGAGCGCAATAAGCGGGGAGATGACCACGGCGGTGCCTCGGCGCAAGAGCCCGGGTAATTGATAGCACAGGGATTTGCCGCCTCCGGTGGGCATGAGCACGAGGGCGTCTCCGCCTTGGCTCATGTGATCAACAATATCCCATTGAGCGCCCCGAAAAGCGCTGTGTCCGAAGGTGTTATTCAGGATCGATAAAGCGGTGGGGTATAAAGAGTCTTCGGTGTCTTTTTGTGGGGGCACGTTGCGCTTGTATTGGAATGGCCTGTCAGTTTTTTTTGGCAGGTGGAGGACGCTCAGGGCCTTCCAGTCTTTATCCTATCTTATGTGCATTTCATGCACATAAGGATTCAGACAATGGGCAGAAGGGACGGCAGGAGGGGAGTAGGGGAGGCGACAACGATTAGTGGGTCTTTGCGGGCGGTCTTAACGCGGCTACCCCATCTTCTTCGCTGGCTGAAATCGTGGTGCGGATCATGTAGCGGGGCTTATTCATCGCCCAAGGGCGGCCGCGGTGCATGCTGGCGCGGTTATCCCACATCACAAAATCCCCGTTTTGCCACACATGTTCGTAGCGGTGTGCGGGATCAGCGGTGGCGATATGCATGAGTTCATCAATCAGCGCTAGCGCCTCGGGGTCTGGCATCCCTTCGATCGCGTAGGTGTGGGAGGCGATATAAAGAGCCACCCGTCCATTGGCGGGGTTTTGCCAACACATCCGCCAACAAGCCGGAGGCAGTGCGTCTTTTTCTCGTTGCGAGGCAAGGCTAGGGTCGATTTTTGCGCGGGAGTGACCGTAGCTGTGCCAGGCAAAACTTTTTTCCAGTTGTTTTTTTAGGCTCTCGGGCAATCGAAGCCAGGTGGCGCGTTGGGAAATAAATTCCGTTTCTCCGCCCTCGCCAGGAATGGTGCGAGCCGATAATAATGAGGCTAAGGCCGGGGTCTGACGAAAGGAGCTATCGGTGTGCCACAGTTGATTGGCTTTTGCCCGTAAGGCTTCTTTATGGCCCGGGGGAACGAGTTGCTGAGTGTCTTTATCGATATTGGTGAGTATGGAAAAAGGCGTGCCTTCTCCAATAGAGCCCACTTTAGCGGTTTCTAAATTTCCGAATCGACGTGAAAAGCCCACTTGAACGGCATCGTCCGTGGGTTGATTGCGAAACACTAATACGGAATACTCTTCAAAGGCCTGGCGAACGGCTTTGTAAGCGGATTCATCTTGAGCGACCTCGGCCATGGATAGACCGCGAATTTCGGCGCCCACTTCGGGGTGTAGGGGAATGATTTGCATAGGAAGAGTCAGTGAAATAAATAAACGGGTTCGCTCAATCAGAATTCGGTGTCTTCATCAACCGAACATTCATTGTACTAAAAAAAAGAGGCGCCAGTGTTTAAAACCAAACACTGCGTTTGAAAAAACATTCTACCGTGTCGAAAAAGGTCGTGACAGACAAAAATACCCATGGATTATTCGGCTTGAATATGCGCTTCTTGGATGAGTTTTCCCCACAGGGGTAACTCGCGGCGAATGTGTTGAGAAAATTGCTCTGGACTATTCAGTATGGGTTCCATGCCTTGGCTTAAGAGTCGTTTAACGACCTCTTTTTCTTGAATGGTTTTAATGAGGCCTTGATTGATTTTCATCACGATCTCTACTGGTGTGTTGGCGGGGGCTAAGAGGCCAAACCACGTGCTGGCATCAAAACCGGGCAGTCCGGCTTCGGCGATGGTGGGAATCTCAGGCAGTAAAGCGGAGCGTTTGCTTGAACCAACGGCAATGGGCCGAATCTTCCCGCTGGGGATTAAGGGGGCGGAGGTGAGGATGCTGTCGTACATGAGTTGGGTTTGTCCGCCCACCAAGTCGATCATCGCTGGGGCTGCTCCCTTGTAGGGGATATGCAAAAAACTCACCTTAGCCATGCTTTTTAACATTTCGATTCCCAGGTGCGTAACAGAGCCAGCCCCAGCCGTACCGAAGCTGAGTTTTCCGGGTTGTGCTTTAGCCAGAGCGATGAGTTGTTTAAGATTTTTTACCGGCAAAGACGGATGCACGACGATGATAAAGCCTGCCGCTGAGATCATCGAGATAGGATAAAAATCTTTTACAGAGTCATAATTGATTTTGCGATACAGGTGAGGCACGACACATAAGGTGGCCATGCTGCCTAAGAGGAGGGTATAGCCGTCGGCGGGTGCTTTGGCGACATATTCCGTCGCTATGGTGCCGCTGGCGCCGGTGCGCGGTTCGACGACAACCGATTGACCGAAGGACTCGGAGAGTTTTTGCGCGGCCAAACGGGCGCTAAAGTCGAGGGGGCCACCTGGGGCGGATCCGGTCACGATCCGCACGAGTTTTTGGGGGTATGGGTTCATTTTTTCCAACGATTGAGCCCCACTCTGAGGGACGGTCAAGAACAAAGCGGGCAAGATAAGCGCTCTGATCAAAGTGTGGCCTAAGGAGGAGGATGTTGAATATGTGGAGTTTTTCATAAAAACCAGGGGTTGATTAATTATTTTGATTGCATAACTTCTTGGTGCCGTCGGCAATAGTGCTTCACTTCGCGCTAGAATAGCGCATTCTACATTGGCTTACTGAGGAGACGCTCTTATGGATACTGCAGCAACCCCGGAATTTGATCGTTCTATCGAAGATATTGGTAATTCGGTCTGGCTTGAACACACCAACACGACTGTGCCGGATCAAGTTAAGGCGGTGTTGTTTTATATCACGGGTTTAGGGCTCACTCGGGATCCTTACATCATGACCGGTTTGGAAAATATGTGGGTCAACATTGGCCGCAGCCAAATCCATATGCCTGCGCGTCCCGTGGCTCAAGTGTTACGAGGCCACACGGCCATTGTTCAGCCCGATCGTGCCGCTTTGCTAAAGCGCCTTGAGTATGTGGCTCCCAAGTTGGCGGGTACTCATTTTGCCTACAAAGATTGTGGTGATTATGTAGAGGCCACCTGTCCTTGGGGTAATAAGATCCGTGTCTACGAGCCGGATACGAAACGCTTTGGCGATGTGATTTTGGGTATGCCTTATGTGGAATTTAATGTCCCTCCTCAAACGGCCGAGGGGATCAGCCGTTTTTATAGCCAAGTGATCAAAGCCCCGGCGCATGTGGTGGATCAACCGGAAGGCCGTGCCGCAAGAGTGAAGGTCGGTCACAATCAGCATCTGGTCTTTCGTGAAACTTCAGACCCTATACCGGAATACGATGGCCATCATCTGCAGATTTATATTGCCGATTTTTCAGGTCCTCACCGTTGGTTAAAAGAGCACGGTCTGATCACCGAAGAGAGCGATCAGTTTCAATACCGTTTCAAAGACATTGTGGATCCACAAAATGGCGCTGTCCTTTATCGGATTGAGCATGAAGTGAGAAGCATTACCCACCCCTTGTACGCCCGTCCCTTAGTGAACCGTAACCCGGTACAAACCAATCGCAATTATCGCCCCGGTTACGACTCGGGGTATTGGTCCACACCGCACGAATCCTAAGAAAGGTTTAGTCAGATGAAAACGGGCCATGCCCTGATTATAGGGGGATCGCTCGGCGGATTGTTCGCGGCTAATTTGCTGCGTTTGATCGGCTGGGAAGTGGATGTGTATGAACGGGTGGCAGAGGATTTAGCCACCCGCGGTGCTGGTATTGCCACTCATGATGAAATGTTTGATGCCCTGCGACGCCTTGGGGTAGTTATTGATGACACGATTGGCATTAAAGTGAGTGATCGTGTGTTCTATGACAGTCAGGGGCATGAAATTGATCGCTTGCAGGTGGACCGATATATGAGTTCTTGGGTGCGATTTTATCGCCCCTTGAAGGATCTCTTACCTGAAAAAAACTATCACTTTGCGCATCATTTCACTCACTTTGTGGAAAATGCCGATTCGGTGACAGCCTATTTTGCTGATGGCTCTTCTCAGCAGGCTGATTTAATTATCGGTGCTGATGGGATTTGGTCGGCCGTGCGTTCTCAGTGGTTACCTCAGGTGAAACCCGAGTATGCGGGCTATGTGGCGTGGCGGGGGATGGTCGAGGAGCAGCATTTTCCTAAGGCATTGCGTGAAGAAATTGTGCCGATCCACACTTACTGTCTCCCCGAAGGTCAGTACATGCTGACTTATCCCGTGCCAGGGCAAAATGATGATACGCGGCCCGGATTTCGACGGGCAAATTTTGTGTGGTATCACCCCGTATTGCCAGAAAAATTGGCCGATATGTGCACCGATACGACCGGTAAGAGTCATGGGGTTGGCATCCCCCCCCATTTGATTCGACCGGAGGTGGTGTCAGAAATGCGAGCGTTGTCTCGCAGTCTATTCGCTCCGCAAATTGCGGATTTAGTGGATCTCGTGAAGCAACCCTTTTTCCAGGCCATTTATGATTGTGCTTCACCGCGCATTGCTCACGGACGCGTAGTCCTCTTAGGCGATGCGGCTTTCGTCGGTCGACCACATTCGGGTTTAGGCACCACTAAGGCGGCCTTGGATGCTCAATACTTATTAGATGCCTTGATGGCTGCAGACGGGGATTTGCCACGAGCACTGGCTGATTACAACGACTCCCGCTGTCTTTTTGGCTCTCGTGTGGTATCGAGAGGGCGTTGGCTGGGGGCACATTTGTCAGCGCATCTGACTAAGCCTAAATCAGAACGCACGGCCGAGGAACTGTGTCATCGTTCGACCTCGGTGACTATGCGAGAGTTTGGGGCGAGACTTTGTGATATTCCGAATTTGGCAGGTATTGCTAAAAGGACTGAATTGATTGAGTAACAACCGCGCTCGTCGTGCCATTGTCATTGGTGGTTCATTGGGTGGGTTAATGAGTGCCAATCTTTTGTTGCAGGCCGGTTGGGATGTCGAGATCTTTGAGCGCTCGGGCGAGGACTTAGCGAATCGAGGGGCTGGGATCGGAACCCACGAAGAGCTCTTTTGCGTATTAAAGCGTATTGGTATTGATATCGATCCGACGATCGGTGTGCCTGTGAGTGGCCGCCATTGCTTGGATGCATCCGGTCAGGTGGTGGCCTATTGGCCTGCCCCACGTACCATGAGCGCTTGGGCACGACTCTACCGTCCCTTGAAAGAACGCTTTCCATCGACGCGCTATCATTTTGGTATGCGATTAGTGGCCATTGAGCCCGTGGTCGACGGTGTGACGGCGGTCTTTGCCGATGGTACGCGGCACCGAGCTGACTTATTAGTAGGGGCGGATGGGTTCGGTTCGACCGTGCGCTCATTTTTTTCTACCCAAGCCAGTCCGAGTTACGCGGGCTATGTGGGTTGGCGCGGACTGGTGAATGAATGGGAGATGCCAGTTGATTTTCATCGAAAAATGTTTGAGCACTATTTCTTTTGCCTACCCGAGGGCGAGATCATGTTGTGTTTCCCAGTGCCGGGTAAAGACCATTCGGTGATCCCGGGCAAACGGGCTTACACCTTTGTTTGGTATCACCCCACCGAAGAGCATAAGGGCTTGGCAGACCTTTGCACGGATGCCAAAGGTGTTTGCCACGGCTCATCGATTGCCCCGCCATTGATTCGGCCTGATGTGGTGAGGCAGCTACGCGAGAGTGCTCATGCTCAAATGGCGCCACAGATGGCACAGATGGTTGATTTGGCACCACAGCCCTTTTTTCAGGCCATCTACGATCTTGATTCCCCCTCGGTGGTTCAGGGGCGAGTGGTGCTACTGGGTGATGCGGCTTTTGTGGCTCGTCCTCATACGGGTATGGGGGTGACGAAAGCGGCGATCGATGCTGCCACCTTGGCCGATGCATTACAAGCGGATTCTGATTTGGATTTGGCATTGGCGCAATATGGAAAAAGATGCGGTCTTTTCGGTTCCCGAGCCGTCGCCAGAGGTCGTTGGTGTGGGGCGCATCTTGAAGCGCAATCCACAAAACCACGTGCGGATCGAACCGCCGAAGAGTTGTCCCATGGCTCAACCATTATGGTGTTAAGAGAGCATGGAGCAAAAATTAGTGATATCGCGGATTTAGCGCCTTTGGTGCAGTGGTTGCACTAAAAATAATTGGTTGTTATCAGCGAGCCGGTCGTAGGATTGGTCGGTAGAAAAAAATGAATCGTTTAGGGATTGATGGGGAGGGGAATAGTATGACAGTGCTAGCCGTGTTCACGTTATTGCTGCGTTGTTGCTTAGGCGGATCAATGCTTTTTGCGGGAGTCAGCCAATGCTTGGCGCAAAATTGGCCCAATAAATCCGTACGTATTATTGTGCCGATGGCCGCCGGTGGGGGCAGTGATACGGTGGCGCGCTTATTGAGTCAAAAATTAGGGGATCACTATGGCCAGCAATTTGTCGTCGATAACCGAGGCGGCGGTGGCGGATTGATTGGTATTGGTATGGGGGTTAAGGCCCCGCCCGATGGCTATACCTTGATGTTAATCTCAGGCAGTGTGCCGGCAACTTTGGCGGCTCACAATGTGCCTAATGATCCTTTGGGACATTTGTCGGGCATTATTAAAGTGGCTTATTCGCCCTTGGTATTGGTGGTACATCCCGCCTTGCCAGTTAAAAATACACGTGAGTTTATTGACTTTGCAAGAGCTCGTCCGGGGCAATTAAGTTTTATTGTGCCGGGGGTCGGGAGCCTGACGCATTTAGCGACAGAACTTTTTATGCGGGAATCTAAAATCCGTATGCAACCGATTGCTTATAAGAGCACGGGTCTGGGGATGACTGAGCTTTTGGCAGGTCAAACCCAATTCACGATGGGAGGGTTACAACCTTTTTTTTCCTACATTCAATCGGGTCGTCTGCGCGCTCTGGCCATGAGTACGGCTAAGCGTTGGCCTTTGCAGCCCGAAGTGCCCACTGTCTCGGAGACGATCCCGGGTTTTGAGGCTGAGTCTTGGTTTGCTTTGGTGACCCCTAAAGGCACGCCGGCTGAAATGATTGTGACGCTGAACAAAGATATTAATCAATTACTCGAGCAACCCGAGACCATCAAAAGTTTTCGCCAACAAGGTCTGGTGGTCTCTGGAGGAAAGCCCGAGACCGTGGAGCAACGCATGCGTCAGGAAAACGAGCGCTGGATAAGGATCATAAAGGAAGCTAATATCCGGATTGAAGAATAAAAATATTAGATTTGTAAAATCTATCCTGGGGGAGTGAACACAAAAATGCGTCGCATTTGGGTGGGTAGCGTATGGTTTTTTACATTTTCTGTGATGGCCCAAACGGGTGCCTATCCCGTTAAACCGATCCGGGTGATCATACCGGCTGCCCCTGGCGGGAGTATTGACGGGGTGATGCGATTGCTGGTGCCCAAAATGACGGAGTCCTTGGGTCAAAGCGTGGTGTTGGAGTCCCGCCCTGGGGCCTCTACGAATATGGGCAATGAATATGTTGCGCGTGCGCCCGCGGATGGGTATACCTTATTAGCCAATACTTTGCCCTTGGTGGCCAATGTGTCACTGTTTACCAAGCTCGGATATGATCCCGAAAAAGACTACGCGCCGATCTGCCTGGTTGCTACGGCACCCAGTTTTGTAGCCGTGCACCCTTCAGTGCCGGCCAAATCAGTGGCGGAATTTATCAATTTAGCTAAGGCGCATCCCCAAACGGTTAAATACTCCACCTCAGGGGCCGGTGGTATTACTCATTTGTCATTAGAGTTATTGGCTTTTAAGACTGGCACCCATCTTGTACATGTTCCTTATAAGGGTGGGGGGCCGGCGTTACTGGCTTTAATGTCCGGTGAGGTGGATGTGAGTTTTGTGTCAGCGATTGCGGCCTCTGGATTTATGGATTCGGGGCGGCTACGATTGTTAGCGGTGACAAGCGCAAAGCGCTTACCGATTTTTCCGAAATTGCCCACCGTAGCCGAGTCCGGTGTGCCCGATTATGAATTTAATAGTTGGGTCGGTGTGTTGGCTCCCCTGCAAACCCCAGTTCCCATTGTGAAGCTCTTACATGAGCACTTGACCCGGGCAGCGCGTGCACCCGACATCGTAGAGCGTTTTGCCAAGGATGGGGCCGTTGTGATAGCCAGTACCCCAGAAGCCTTTAAAACGCAGGTGAGTCAGGAGGTGGCCCTGTGGGCCAAAGTCATTCGACAGGCAGGCATTAAAGCGGATTAAATTTTTTTCTTCAAAGGCATATTCAATGAATCCTAATGCGATCTCCTTTTATAGCGATGGGTTAAAAATTGCAGGTTATCTGTATACTCCCAGCGACTGGCAACCCACTGACGAGCGGCGCCCAGCCATCGTCGTGCTGGCCGGTTATAGCGGCAACACACAGGCCGATTGCACGCATATGATGCAGCAACTGTGTCAGCAGGGTTGGTTTGTGTTTGGATTTGATTATCAGGGCTTTGGTCAGAGTGAGGGCAAGCGCCAACGTCACCGTGCTCTTGAGCAGGCGCAAAATTGTTACGATGCGATTTCTTACCTGCAGGGGGTCGAGGGCGTGGACCCGCAGCGCATTGGTTTGTATGGCACCAGTTTTGGAGGGGCTAATGGCGTATGGGTGTGTGCTCACGATGAGCGCGTCAAGGTGCTTGTCACGAGCGTTGGCGTGATGAATGGGCAGACCTGGATGCAATCGATCCGACGTCCTTGGGAGTGGTTAGCATTTAAAAAAGAAGTCGAAACCGATGCCCTACGGCGTGTACGCACGGGAGAACCCAAGATGGTGTTTCATGGCGATATCATGCTACGAGATCCTGATTCGGCCAAACAGCGTGAGATGCATAAAGAGCAAGGCCATTCGTTTCAAAGTGAGGAACGCGATCTAGAAAGTGCAGAGGCCACCATGCGTTATCGTCCTGATTGGGTGGTCGATAAAATTAGTCCTCGCCCGGTGCTCTTTATTTATGCGGAATTTGATAATCTTGTGCCCCCGCAGCAACAATTACATTGTTACGAGCTCTGTAAAGAGCCTAAGAGATTAGTGAAGCTTCCCAACAGCGGACATTACGATAGCTATGAATTTCGTAATCCCGAGACTTGTCAGATCACTTACCGCGAAACGATTACCTGGTTTCAAAAATATTTATAAAGTAGCCACAAAACGCGGCAGGAAATGTTATCTCGGTTGGGACATGAGGAATCAGGAATCAGGAATCAGGTATAAGCACGTGTGTGTGGGTGTTTGGAAACGTATGATGAGGATCAAAATAATAAGAATATTTTTTGTATAGTGAGGAGTCACGCCATGCGATTGGGCCTGTATCTAATGGGGCTGGTGGTTTTTCTGTGGGGGAGTATGCCGCTATGCGCGCAAAGTTGGCCAAATCGGCCGGTGCGTATTGTTGCGCCTTTCACGCCCGGCGGGCCCGTCGATTTGGTCGGTCGAATCAGTGCGCAGCGCCTGAGTATTTTACTGGGACAACCTTTTTTGGTGGACAACCGAGGCGGGGCCGGGGGCATTATCGGCACGGAAATTGTGGCTAAAGCGCCCCCCGATGGTTATACGCTTTTGTTTACTACCGGCTCCCATGCGTCAAACCCTGCCTATGTTAAAAAATTACCCTATGACACGATAAAAGATTTTTCTCCGGTCACGATGATTGGTAAGAATTACGGGCAAGTCTATGTGATCCATCCCTCCATTCCCGTGCGTTCAGTCAGACAATTTATTGGGTTTTCAAAGTCTCATCCGGGTCAAATGACCTATGGGGCTAATGGTACGGGCAATATTACTTATATTGCCGCTGAGCTTTTAAAATCCATGGCAGGTATTCAGCTATTAGAGATTCAATATAAGGGTACGGGGCCGGTGGTCACCGATTTACTCGGCGGACATTTAGACACGGCATTTGTGGCTCCTCAAAGTACGATGCCTTTGATTCAAAGTGGCAAGCTACGAGCCATTGGAATGACCGGGTTAAAGCGTTGGTCTGTGATGCCCGAGGTGCCTACCTTTGATGAGTCGGGATTGAAGGGCTATAACTTGATTGGTTGGTTTGCGTTTTGGTTTCCTGGCGCCGTGCCTGTGGATATCGTTAACCGATTGCAAGGGGAGATTGCTAAAATGGTGCATGAACCGGAGATGAAAAAACGTTTTGAGGACATTGGACTTATTGTGGATGGATCGAAGTCTTCAGACTTCGCGCAATTTGTGGCCGATGATATGGCGTTTAATCTGACGCTCGCTAAAAAAATTGGCGTGCAACCCCAGTAGAGTGTCTTGCAGGAGGGGGATGGCTGAGGGAATCATTTTATTGACTGATTGTTATTGGCTTACAACCACTTATCGATGGTATCGCACCATCCCGTACGATCGCTCTAGACAATGTATCCCTTCCCCCGAGATACGGATTAAAAATCAAGAATGAATTAAAAAACGCTAGAATTCACCTACAGACATCCTAAAACGAGCCTTTTAAGAAGAGAACCTTGATGCAAAAAAAATTATTTACTCCCTTTTCAATCCGTGGCGTGACGTTTAAAAACCGTATCGTTTTATCTCCCATGTTGCAGTATTGTGCCGATAACGGACATGTCAATGATTGGCATCTGACGCATTACGCCAAATTTGCAGCAGGGGGGGCGGGTTTGGTTTTTGTGGAATCCACAAAAGTGGATCCACGGGGTTGTTCGACACCGCGGGATTTAGGGTTGTGGAAAGATGAGTTTATTGCCCCTTTAAAACGTATTGCAGATCTCATTAAGGTCAATGGGGCTGTGGCTGGCATTCAGTTAGGTCATTCGGGTCGTAAGGCGCGCCGTAGTGTGCCCTGGGAGGGCCGCACGCCCTTGATGCAATGCCCTGGTGTGGATCATGGGGAGACTTGGGAGCTAATCGC
>CAITMU010000102.1 GCA_903893565.1 uncultured beta proteobacterium
CAAAAGCCCCGGCCCCATTAACCGTCAGAAGCTCAGGAGATGAGCCTGAGAATCCGGGGAGTTGGATGGCGAGTTTTCTTAATTCATCCTCCACGGTTAACCGCACTGCCCTATGCAAAGCAATGTCATCGGCAACTTTTTTCTGCTGCAACGAGCAACTGAAGGATTCTAGCGTCCACGTATTTCCCTCTTCTCGAACCAAAACAATCACTTTGCCATCGGGACCTAAGGATAGACCAGGCTGTTCAAGCCTTAAAGCATATAATCTCCTTGCGAGCCTGCGTGCTACCCATTGCTCAACCGGCAAATGATTGGTTTCCGCCAAATTATTGGCGTATCCCACACAAATGGCCTGATCATCGGATAACTCCCTGAATTCAGCCTCCCCTTCCTCCAAGGGCCCCAAGCAAAGGTCAGCCTCCACTACCACTTCCTCTGGCCCTGGATACCAGCCGTTGCCATAACCCGCCGAACGATAGACATCACGAACGAGCGCCTCTACATTTATCGTGTTAGCGTCCTTACAAGCAATGCGCCCCGTTACAAACACCCTATTTCGGTGCACCGCCACTTCAACCCCGACCAAGGCCCGTGCTTCACGGGTGTAAGCCTCTAGCACTAGGGCATCGGCAATAGCATCACAGATTTTGTCAGGATGGCCTGGGAATACGAATTCAGCCGGAAATAAACGATTTGTCATGATTTTTAGTCCTTTAATGAGATTCTTGCAATATGGTTTGAAACGTTTTCTAGATCCATTTCACTGGTATCTTTTCCGATATAAGCTACGGCCAGCTTTACTCTCTCTAATATCCTTAGATGCTCTCCAGTGGGTTTACCTACCCACCCATCGGTTATCATCAGCGCCCGCTTAATTCGATTTTTTTGAATGTGTTCTGCCACACATTCAATACTCGTCCCATAAGTTGATTTACAAACACCCCGTTTTAGCTCTTCGAATGAGATATCAACCACTTTATTGGAGAACAAGTGTACTGATCGGTGAACAAAGGCTTCGCAATCTATTACCGCGCCATAAAGCGCTGGTTTAATGTTGCCCAAGCTGGCTGACACATCTAAATAAACGTGCACCTTTTCACCTCGGTAAGTTCTTGTGGTTTGATGAGTTGACGCATTAAATAACAAGGGCTCAAATCCAAGATGACGCATCACCACCGATCTGCGGTCCAGTTGAGGGATTGGGGTGGTCCATTGAACGGGAGCAACGCTTATTTTTTTAAATCCCCCGTTTATATCTTTATCTGCCACTTTAAGAATGAGCCCCCGAATCACCTCTTTAGGGGTTTTTTGTCTTACTGGCTTGATTATTTTTTCCTGTAAAAAATCAGCCAATGACCGTCCCTTGATTGGGTCTGGGGGTTGAGGCCACTGCTCCACAATGCTTCGCACCACGTCAAAAAGCACTGGCGACACGGCCTCTAATGGCAAATCGGATGAATTCCCTTCCTGATGCCCCCCTAGCAGTGGAATGTTCTTAATAGACGGCTCATCCAGTAGTCGCGGCAAAATCTTATAAACCTCGTGATAAGAAGCCCCCGTCTCTGAATATAAGGCCTGATGAACTTCGTTAATTAACTGACGGTCCGCTTCAGGCAACATAGCAAGACTGCCAGTATTCGAATCATTGACCGAATCTAAAACCCCTGTTGGTTGAGCTGACTCAGGGCTATCCGACCATCCTTTAGGAGGGCGCAGTAAACATTGGGGGAAAGACTCTGCATCGTAATAATCAGTAAAAAAAGAGCTATATTCGTCCCCCGGAAACATGCGGCACACTAATCCATTGATCACAGCATCAAAAACAAAGTTCTGCACGGCACTGTGCCTAGGAAACAAGGTGGTATGCCCTAATAAGACGTGGTGCAGTTCGTGCATGATCAAACAGAGGAGCTTTTCTGAAGTCTGTGCATGCTTTTCAACAAATTCAGGGTTAATCAATAAGCGCGGTTGTTCCTTACACTCCACCGCAGCCGTAGGCACTTCGCTGGTTTCCACAATATCCATTAACCGTAACAATGCCGATAAGGCATAGGAGCCACTCGGAAAGGCATCCAATATTCTTTCAGCGATAGAAGCATCCGAAAAAATTTCAGGCGGTTTAATACAGAGCTGAGATTTCATTATGAGAATCCGGTAGTAAGTTTTTAGCCCATTGGGGCGGGATTAATATTGAAACATGACGTCGTCTGATCGCCGCATGAATAGCCGGCGTTTTGGACCGTAGCCAGATTAGATCTGAGCATTTTGACAAAATGGCCAAAGCGGTTAATGATTCCGGCCACAGGCATAGGTGAAACTTCGAAAAAGGTACAACCACACAAGCAACCGGCAGCACTAATTCATTAGCTCGAGCATTAATCAATGCGATTAACTGACGTTGAGGATCCTTTGAAGGTATGTGGCCTAAATCTTTCAAGATTTGATCTTCCTTAAAACCCTCCCATTGCGGTTCAAGAAAAAACCGCAATGGCATTCCCAAATTGCCACTAGGCTGATAGGGAAAATCAGGGATGAATTTCTTTTGAGCTTTTGTTGCATTCTCCAATTCCGACAAGCCTTTAAATGTAGCGACAGTTTTAGGAGGGGCTGACATGTTGTGCAGCAAATGATTCTTTTCCATAATCAGACCTTATTAAGCCTACGATCTATCGATGCAAAATCATCAAATACCGTTTTTGCGTCACCCGGTGTAGACAATTCCTTCTTGAAAAATGAAGATGCCAGTGCATTGGCTCGCAAATGGGCTCTTTCGTCGCGCTCTGGATCTAATCGAGACAGCAAGTCTTTAACTGCAGACCAAGCCCTAAATCGAGCATTTGAGGCGTGTAAGGTTTCTGAATAATTCGGCTTAATGACTAACTCTTGGTAAAGCTCAGCCGATTGACCGGCAATGGCAGCATTTAATCTGCCAATGCCCCCACTTTCAAACAAGTGAACGACTAAGGCCTGCCGAGTGCCGATTGAAACCTGGGTAAAAATATCAGCGATAATTTGAGAAAATACGGTTTTATTAAGCGAGGATGTTGCAACCGCCAGTTCATATCGAACCAACGGGTCTTTAGCGCATAAAATGACTTTTAAAGGGTCATCTGGCTTTACGCACGCCAAGCGCCAAGCCTCACGGTGAGCGGACAATAACTTGACCTCAGAGATCACTTTGCCCTGGGCGCGCTGCGGTAATGAGCTTTTTACAGCGAGTAAGGCAGCGTCGGCCGCTTTTCTATCGTGATCCAACGCACTAGATGCCGCAATCACTGCCAAAACCGATCGATAAATCATCCCATTTCGCCGGGGACTTAATTGAATCCCTGCTTGAGACAACAATGACGTTAAAGTCTGAACATAAGAGGCAATCGACAACGCAAAGTTGTCTGAAGTCACAGATAGATGGAATTGAGCCCGTTTGATGACTTCAACAAGATCTTTCGCTTTTTCCGGGTTAATTGCCTCCTCTTTAAGTTGAATAACGCTTATTTGTTCATTGCTCGTGAGTTGATCCCAATGAGGCATTTGGACGATCAAAGCGAATCGATCGGCTAAAGCGGTATCCAAGGCCTCAGATCCGAGATAACCGTTGTCGTCATCTTCAGTAGAAGGAGGATTCATGGCAGCCCAGCGATAACGCAACCCCTCGAGCGCTAGGCCCTGCACTTTCTTTTCATGAATGATTGGGAATAATTTATTTTGTATCTCGGGCCGACACCGGCTGATTTCGTCAAAGATCACCGCTTCGGCCCCCCAAACCGCCGCAGGGGTTTTGACATAATTAAGACTCCCGTCCTTTCCTGGTAAAGGAAAGCCAACAAGATCATCAAAATTAAGTAAGCTCGCGTTGTAATGCCTAAATGACAGGCCTAATGCCTCAGCGATGCGATTAAGTAATAGGCTCTTGGCGGTTCCATGGGCCCCGATTAACAATAAGGGCTCCTCTGTGACAAGAGAAGCTACAACTAATGGGGCAATGGACGACAATCCGAATAAACCGAGACCATTAAAAGGGTCGGTAACCGTCGAACCATCAGTAACACTGGAAGAATGACTTATAACGGTAACAGAAGCGGGTAATGCTGGATCCTCAATACTTTTGAGCGCAGTGACGTTTTTCGTCATGATAAACCTCCTCTTTAGCGGTTTTGCCGGATTGGCGGGAGCCGCAAGCTGGAATCAAATCCCCCTGCCCGTTCGAAAGTTACCTCCTGGTGGGCTGACCATATAATTGCTTTAAATCAATTCATTCATGCCATTACACCTGCCCTAGAACTCTCAGAGTTCTAGGCTGGGCTAATAGGCCTATCTTGAAGCCATACGACGTTGAAATTCCAAGAACGCTTGGATACGTTTATGTTTACGCGCAAAAGCAAGAGCGGTCATCTTCTTAGGACGTTTTTTTGCCCTATAGCGCGTTCTAGCTGCTGTTTTATTGACAGGACGAAGACTAGAATTACTCTGATAAATCGAACTGATAAGAGCCATTTAACACCTCCTTTTAGCTGCTTTAGCAAAATGCCGGGTGCAGCAATCTGGAACAAATCACCCAGCCCTTAAAGGGGGCCAGACTTTAAAAACATTAACGTAACAAAATCAATCTCGGTATTGCATCTTCGCCAACCCAAACGAATGCATCTTGTGAATAACGATTACCGATTAATTGGGCGTCCGCTAAACTGCCACCAAGAACAAAATAACTTTTTTCAGAAGGCCAATCACCGATCGGATCTGACCCCAGGGCATCGAGAACAATCGAATAGTTTTTTTGCAAATCAATCCCTAAACGTATATGAGCCGATACA
>CAITMU010000103.1 GCA_903893565.1 uncultured beta proteobacterium
ACCATACAACGTTCCATAAATTTGTACGGAAGAGTTTTGTTGTGCTTGAACCAAGGTGCTGCCCATTGCGGCCAAGGCACCAGTTACGGCAACTGCCAGTAGCTTCTTTTGCATTTACATCTCCTATTGAATTTTGAATATATGTTGCTCTTCGTATTAACTACTATCGAGAGCTTATAAAGCAGTGGCTATTATCTAAGCCCCAAAGCAGAAGCTCAACTGAGTGCTCCCATAAATCGACAAATTCAGCCTCAGTGTTGTGTTTTTACAACATTAAACCCTTCAAAAATCTCTTTTTTTGTTTTTTTTGACTTCTTTGCAGACATCTAAAAAAATAAAAATTCCTTTTATTCAGTAACTTACCCTTTATTAATCACCTCTTTTCTAATACAGATCCCTCAATCCCAGCAACCCCAAAAAGGACCCAAATCATTCGTTTTTTCTTAAAAATTTGAGTCGCCTCAACCAGTCACATTAATAATTATTAATATTATTCAATGACTTACTTATTTTTATCCTATTTTTTTGTTCTCTTTGAGCTACCGTGTTAGGTCATTTCTTGCCTTCGATTCCGGGGTTTATTCCACCCATGCCCCCATTTTTCAAAGCGATCGAACAATGCCCTATTGAGACCCTAGCCCTCAGCAGCACGCTCAGTGGCTTTAAACCCAAAGACAGATGAGGCGCAATGGATTTATTCCCATGTTAACCTTCCCTCCGAGCCGACCCGGATCAGCCCTACCCAAGGGATTTTACTGTTGACCCTTACCTACCGTCATGAATCGAGCCTCTGAGCAACAATTAGAACGCGGTCAAAGAGCCCACCAGCAAGGTCGCTGGGAAGAGGCTATTTTGGCCTATCGCCAAGCGCTCGCCCTAGACCCCTTGGCGCCCAAGCCCAGTATTTTTTTGGCCAGTGCTTTAATGGAATCCGGCCACCCTCTCGAGGCTTTGCCCCTGCTTCAGGCCGCCTGCTCACGACATCGTCATAACGCGCCCTTATTAGCGCACTTAGCACAAGCCTATTTTGCGAACGCGCAATATGACGCTGCTCTAGACGCCTTCAAAAAAGTCCTTCGGATTGACCCTGCCAACCCCCACTATCAGTTGGGCTTGGCCAATTCGATGGCCTTAAAAGGACAAAGCAGCGAAGCCCAACGATTGTTGGAAAAACTCGTAACCCATCATCCTGGATTTGCGCTGGCTTGGTTTAACTTAGGTAACGTTAGGCGAGATCTCGGTGTTTTTGAATTGGCCGCTAAGGCATTTGAACAATGCCTAAAAATAACCCCCCAATCGCTTGAGGCACGTAATGGCTTGGGCTGCGTCTTACACCAAGAGGTAAAACTGAAAGAGGCTGAAAAACAATTTCGCCTATGCCTTAATGCAGAGCCCCGCTTTTTACTAGCCCGACAAAACTTGGTTTCCGTCCTAATGGATCTAGGAGAGCCATCAAAAGCCCAAGAAGAACTACAAATTTGCATTGAATTAGATCCCCTCCAAGCGCATCACTATCTTTTGCTAGCCGATACGTTTAATAGCCAAGGGCGCTTATTCGAAGCCCTCCAAGCCTTCCAATCCGCCTTAAGATTTGAGCCTGAGAATGAATCGGCAAAAATCGGACTGGCCTTTCATCAATGCGCAATCGGTCAAACCGCGATAGGATTTCAATCCTTGGGCCAACTGCTCCAGGAAAAGACGGCAGCATCTAGCCTATTACAACAACTTAGCACCCTGTTTCTAGCACATGGTTTTTTAGCAGAAGGCTGGGCCCACTACCGCCACCGACAAGCCTATCTTGACCGCCTCGTCCAATATCCCGATTTACCCCTAGAGCAAACGCTAGCACTTGACCTAACGGGCCAGCGCGTGTGCGTCTTAAGTGAACAAGGCTTAGGCGATGAACTTTTTTTTCTTCGTCAACTCCCAGCGCTTAAACAAAGGGGAGCCACAATCATTTATCGTAGCAGTGTCGCCCTTTTAACCCTTTTGCAACGGGTATCAGACATTGATTGTCTACTGCCCCCCGATGCCCCTCTTCCCGCATACGATCACCTCATCATGGCCGGTGATTTACCCCACGCCTTAAGTCCGTATCAAGAGGTCCATTCAAATACCGACTTACCTATTGCCGCACCAACCGAATCTCCCACGCAAGAGCCTTCCCACGAGTCTATCCGGTCAGATGATTTCCCTTGGACTTCCCTTTGCTGTTCTCCCCTGCCCGCTCGTAGCCTTCGTGTCAAACCGCTGGAAGCGCAGACAAACAACATCCTCAATTTACTCCGTCATCTGGGACCCCCACCCTACCTCGGTCTTACCTGGCGGGGTGGCACCCCACCCGCAGAGCAGGGCGCTGGGGGCTGGTTACTCTTTAAATCCATGCCACTGACATTGCTCGCTCCTGCCTTGCAAGATTACCCAGGCACCCTCATCAGCTTACAAAGAAAACCCACACCAGACGAAATTCAAGTCCTGAGCGCTCTGACAGGGCGCACCGTTCATGATTTCACTCACTTCAATAACGATCTTGAAGCGATGCTCGCTCTTTTAGCATTATTGGATGACTATGTAGGGGTCAGCAATACCAACATGCACCTAAGAGCCATGGTGGGTCGGCCCGCTCGCGTCTTAATTCCAGCCCCCGCTGAATGGCGATGGATGTACTGTGAGGGCACCTCCCCCTGGTTTCCCCATTTCACCCCCTATCGGCAAAATCTACAGGGGAACTGGGATGAGGCGCTAGCGCGCTTGAAAAACGACTTGGGCCCACTTAACACTATATCCCTAGAAACGAACTAGTTCGCTTCATCAAAGTCAGGAGGCCTCCGCCTTAAGCGAATTGCAATACGTTTTTTATCACCCAATGTAAAGCCTCCAAATCCACTTTGAATCCATAGGATTGACTGACCGTTCGCCCCTCTCGAAGACGAAAACCCTCAACGGCCAGATGGACACTTTCCATCCCAAACACGCTGGCTAAACGAGCAAACTCGGGCTGCGCCTTGGTCGCCAGAATAAGACATTGACGAGCCTTACCCGAAAAAATCAAATTGGTGAGATTCGCCCCATAAGGGCCCACCACACATTGCGCCGATGCCGCCCATTGCACTTGAACGTCAAAGGGATGTTTTTCCGGATCAATCGACTGAAATCCGTATTGCGCCAACAAGTCCACCACATCCGCTTCATTGACCAGGGGTCGATCATGGGCATGACGTCTTGCCCAATAAATTCTTGCAGGAGCCTCTGTCATGGGCACTGGAAATGCACGCGCCATTTGATCTCGTAAAAATCGCAGCCCCGTGGGGTAATGCGCGTGATGGCGGTATGTCGCGCTGGCGTAGAAAAGTTCATCACACTCGATACGAGTACTTGCCTGATGAAAGATGAAACGCTCCTCTCCCAACCCTAAGGCACGCAATGAATCACGATGATATTGCATGACCTGTCCGTGCAACAAAATGGGTAAGTCGATCAAGCCAGGCACGGATAGATAAGCCACCAAACGAGGAAGGCAACCGAAAAACCATTCCGCATAATTGGTCGAAGTCGGCAAATAAATCACCGATTGGCGCACTCTCACACTCTTTTGGTGACGCAAGGCCACCACCATGTGACCATGGCCTGCGGCAACACCTACAAATCCAGCCGGCAAATGCTCACACAACTGACTATTCGTGTAGCCAATATTGTCATCCATCAGCTGTTTATTCGCACTTAATAAAAGTTGCGGTGCCAGGGCGACACAACGGGGTAAACGCCAAATGGATACGGGTGGGGGCTCAAAGGGCTCGGCCCATTGGGTAAATTGCGGTAAGCCCTCAATCAACCGAGCGCTCGAAGCGATGGTGGGATCCCTCCACTGCGCCACCAGCTCAATACCCTGTGTAGGGGGGGATTGAATATCCCACAAAGCATAGGCCGCAACAGGGGCGGCAGCTCCACTGAGCTCGAGACAGCGTTTTGCACACAAAAGCGCAGCCCCCAAACGACCTTCTTGCAGTTTTTGTGTGGCCTGGACCCGTTGTTGATCAGCCTCTGTCATAGCCTTCCTAGCAGGGCTACATCCTTAACCCCTAATGCTCCTGATACTGGCCCCCACACGGACCCCACTTAACTGTAACTGACCGACAAGTCTCCCACCCCTGCCACATGCCCTTCCAATCGATCGCCCTTTTGAACGGGCCCTACTCCTGAGGGCGTTCCCGACATAATGATGTCACCTGCTCGCAACGTGATCATTTTAGAAAGATAAGCAATCGTCTCAGGGACATTCCAAATCATTTCTGACAAATCACCACTTTGCTTCAACACTCCATTGACCTTTAACGTAATGGCGCCTTTGGCAGGATGGCCGACCATGGAAACGGGCTTTAATGCCGTACACGGCGCTGACTCATCAAAAGCCTTGCCCATCTCCCAAGGGCGTCCCATTTTTTTGGCTTCACCTTGAACATCACGTCGTGTCATATCAAGTCCTACCCCATAACCAAACACATGTGACAAAGCCTGCTCCACAGGAATATCTTTACCCCCCTTGCCAATCGCTACTATCATTTCGATTTCATGATGCAAGTCTTTGGTCATCGAAGGATAGGCAATACGAGCGCCGTTCATCACAATCGCATCCGCGGGTTTCATAAAGAAAAACGGCGGTTCGCGATCGGGATCATGCCCCATCTCGCGAGCATGCTCAGCATAATTGCGTCCCACACAATAAATACGCCCCACTGGGAACACCGCTTGACTCTCGACGACCGGCAAACTCACTGGGCCGGCAAACTCTATGGCATAGGTCATGATCCAAATCCTCCAAAATGTTAATGTCTAAAATCGAATGATTCCTCAAGCCCCACAGGCTCTAGCGAGGAACCCAAAATCTTATTGTCTGGGGCACGACAGCGGCCCCATGCCCGCTTTCTCGAAAACGAAGCCACGCCTAACCATTTTTGACTAAAGCGACTATTTTAACGTTAATAAGCATTATCCAAGAAACCTTTCCTAACGGTCAAACCGATTTGCAGGCCCTGACTCGTGATACGGCTTTATGCCGGTGGCTTGTCTTGGCAATTGCATCATAGACTCACGTGCCAGAACGCGCGCTATAATGAAGTCATTCTATTTTCGCTGTCACAGCATTGCTCCCCTTATGCGCGCCTTTAATTGTATTGCCTTTTTTTGGGTTGGCCAGGACACCACCCTTCCTAGCCTCTTAGTGCGTTCGATTCGCTTGGCTTTTGGCCCAGATTTTTGCGTTTATCAATTATCGGATCGTCAAACGCCGGCGGTTGCCGGGGTGACTCATGTCAAGCACTTGAAGCTCTCGCCCCATATCATGGTGGCACGCCTTGAAGCCTACGCCGCGCTGCCCCAAACTGGGGCCACTTTGCTACTGGATGCGGATATGCTCGTGTTGCGCGCCTTCGCATTGCCACCGCTTAATACGAACGAGGTCGGCATCACCCACCGGGGGGCTCGAGACACGATCCGCTTCTCCCCACGCGAATGGGCTGAATTTCCCGAATTTACTGACAAAGACTCCTCTGACGTCATGCCTTACATCTATTCATTTATCTACGTGGAGTCGAGCCTTTTATTTGTAAGACAGTTAATTGCGTTGCGTAAATTACCCAAACGCTTTCACCGGTGGTATGGCGACCAAATGAGCTTAAAAAGTGAGTTGGATGCCCCTGATCGATTTCGCATTCAAACGTTGAACATTGATCAATTTAACCGCACCGTTCGCTCTGAAATCGAATTTCGCGAGGTCTTTTTGAGCACAGAGGCCCCTTACATCGTGCACTTCAAGGGCCCTGAAAGCAAATCTGCCATGGCTCGGTCCCTGTCGCTGATTCAGTCTCGTCACGGACACGCGCCGGGTTCGTCTGGCACATAAAAATGCTCAGGCAGCAAATGATCCTGATAACGCATAAACATCGTCTCATAGGCACGCTCCAAATGCCGGGTGAAGCGGGGCGTATCAAACAGCGGACTCGCTAGACGAAACCGCTTTAGCTTCTGTCGAATCGCTTGCAATTGCTGCGGTTGGCTCGCTAAGGTAATGGCCATGTCTTCAAATGCGTCTTGTCCTTGGGTCACTAATTCCGGTAAATCCATCGCATACAATAAACTGGCCGCTACTCGCGCCGCAAAGCTCTGCCCCATCAAGGTCAATACCGGCAAACCTTCCCACAACGCATCACTGGCCGTCGTATGAGCGTTGTAGGGCAAGGTATCTATAAATAAATCGGCTAATTCATACCGACTTAAATGCTCGGCTAAGGGCCGGTGCGAGGCAAATATCAAGCGCTCTGGAGCTACCCCCCTTAATGCCGCAGCTTGACGCAAGTTCTCACTGGCCGTGGGGTAGGTTTCTAAAAGCCATAATACGCTACCCTGAACCTGAAGCAAAACTCTCATCCAACCGTCAAAAGTAGCCGGGGAAATTTTAAAATTATTGTTAAAACAACAATACACAAAAGCCCCCTGCGGCAACCCAACCGCCTGTCGTTCGAGTCGCGTCGTTGATCTCGGCCTTTGTCGATCATTGACTTGGTAACTATGGGGTAAGTAAGCTACTTTTTCAGTATAGTGACATTGCAAGGACTCAGGTATTAGCACTTTGTCGGCAATGATGTAATCCATAAAATCAGCCCCCATGGTACCGGGGTATCCCAAATAACTGACCTGTATCGGAGCGGCTCTGAAGGCAAAAATCTTAGGCTGACTTTCATACGTATAGCCCTTTAGATCGATGGCAATATCCACCCCGTGCTCTCGGCTTAACGTCGCAATCTCTTGTTCGGATAAACCACGCGCTTCAATAAAAACATCAAACGCTCCCTTTAACCGATCTGACATCGCGTCCTTGATCGGCGGCCCCAAAGAAAAGGCAATCAATCGAAAGCGTGACTTATCGTGTAACTCAAATAATTCGGCCATCAAATAGGTGGTGGCGTGATTTTTAAAATCGGCCGAAAAATATCCTAAAGTAATTTGGGGGGGGTTCGCTGGACTGGGCAAAACTCCTATGGATTCGATACCCAAGCCAATGTCATTAGCCCATATTTGCGCTGCTTTTTTTTGTAATGCAGGATCATCCTTCAGTAGTAGCAACGATAAGCCTGAGATCACTTTACGCCCCTCATTCAAGCGGTCCACTAAAAGACCTAAGGCCTGCGTTTCTTCAGCCCAATCGCACAATTCCCGCTTAGCATAAAGTAATAAACCCAAAACAAATTCATAATCCGGCTTTAACCTCAAAGCAGCCTCGTAGCTTTGAATCGCTTGCGGTATGTTTTTTAATTCTTTTTGCGTATTCGCGCGATTGTAATGGGCCTCTGCTAACAAAGGATCCTGACGAATAGCCTCATCGTGGTTGGCCAGTGCCTCCAGCCATCGATCGCACTCCTGAAGGGCAACCCCCCGATTGGTGTAGGCCTCAGCGTAATCCGGTTTTAAAGCAATCGCCTCATCGTAGCCCGCAAGGGCTTCGCGCCATTGTCGTTTTTTTTGCAAAGCAATCGCACGGTTTCCATGCGCTTCTGCAAAATGGGGGGCCAATACTATAGCCCTATCATAATGAATGATCGCTGGGTCCCACTGCTCAAAAAGGCGATACACATTGCCACAATTATTGTGCGCCTCATAATAATCGGCTTTCAACGCGATCGCTTTTTCATAACTATCGATCGCCAAGCGCCACTGATGGGTCTGTTTTAACGCAATGCCTCGGTTATAGTACACTTGGGCATAATCTTCACTGAGTTGCTTTTTTTTTCGGACATCGGTAATCCCAGGCCTTTGCATTAAAGCAAAATCTTTATTTACCGATACCGCCTGATCAAAAAAAACGATAGCCTGTTGATACTGAAGACGCTGTGCCGCCACTACGCCACTCAAATATAGCGCATCAAAATGACGCGGCTCAATTTTAAGCGCCTTGGCATAGTTGACCAACGCGGCCTCTAATTGACCCGATCGGTGCTGCGTTAACCCCTGGCTTAAGAAATTAAAAGCCTGCAGCAATGCTTTATTAAGGGCTGAGCCCTTCATTTTGTTCATTGGAAAAAATCCATCAACTCCCCATCCTTTACATAAAAACGGACCGACTATTTTGCCTTACATCCGAAGTTTGTAGTCTCACCTAAGAACGCTTGCCTGACAACCGTCTTAAAGAATCCATCCACTACTGTGATGGCTAGACCCGCCGACCGGCCCCCCTTTTTTTTGGTTTGTCTGTTGGCGGGGCAAATGAACCCCTTACCTGTGGGATACTAGGGATAAAATATTTTTCCATTATGGCTAATTCACCACTCCCTCACCGCCCAAAATCGCCCCTCCACGGGGGTCGATCTGCCCGACCCATCGGCTACCGTGAGTGAGACACTCAGCCTATGGGCCTTATTTTTAGGCAGCCTACTCTCCGCCACAATACTGCCGGGAGGTTCGGAGGTGGCTTTTTTAGCTTTTATCAAAAGCTTTCCCCATCTGACAGGACCCGCGCTAGCCAGTGCAACGCTAGGAAACACCCTCGGCGGGATTAGCTCCTATCTGCTAGGCCGCTTTCTCCCCATCAAAAATAAGCTCCAAGGTTTAGCCTCGCTGGAACGTTACGGCCCCCCCCTTTTGTTGTTATCTTGGGTGCCTTTGTTAGGCGATCCGCTGTGTGTGGCTGCCGGCTGGCTACGCCTAAACCCCGTGGCCTGTGCGGTGTATATGGCCGTGGGTAAGTTGGCTCGCTACGCCCTCATTGCTTGGTTTATTTTATAATACGATCATGACAATGATTACCGCACTACAGAAGGCTGCTTACTGGTCCTTCTTTCATTTTGCCCTTTTGCGTAGGTTGCGTAGGTAATGGTCTACATGAACCCCACCGTAGACTGTCCCCTGTGCGATCAAATCGGCGGCCACCTTTTATGGCAGGATGATCGCTGCCGAGTAGTACGGGTCGATGAACCCGGCTACAGCGCATACTGCCGCGTGATCTGGCACACACACGTTGCCGAGATGACAGACCTTAATCCCCTAGACCAAACCCACTGCCTACGCGTCGTACTGACCGTGGAGTCGGTTTTAAGAGCTTTAATAAAGCCAGATAAAATCAATCTTGCCAGTTTAGGTAATTTTACGCCCCACCTCCACTGGCATGTGGTGGCCCGCTTTCAAGGGGATCCCCATTTTCCTCAGTCGGTGTGGGGCCCCGCTCTACGACCCTCGCTCCCCTTCGCCCTGCCCCTTCAATCGCTATCGCCCGAGGCCTTCCACCAAACCTTTGTTCGTTTGTGGTCACGCGTAAACCTCTCCTAGCCCTTTATCACCCTCTTCACCCGTATGCTTTGCCTAGGCCGACCGGCTTAGGGTATGATCAAGTTCTTGAATTATCCGCATTTAAATGGCCTGTCGAGTCCCCTGAACCATGTGTGCCGCCAAAGTTTCCCCCGCCCCCACCCCAAGTCAGATCAAGCTGCATCAAATCTCACGCATTCTAGAAGTGAGTTTTGAGGATGGGCAAACGTTTCGTTTGTCCTGCGAATTTCTGCGGGTCTACTCCCCGTCAGCCGAAGTCAGAGGTCATGGCGTAGGTCAGGAGACCTTGCAAGTGGGCAAGAAAAACGTCGGGATCGAGTCTGTCGCGCCCGTTGGCAATTATGCTCTGCAGCTTAATTTTACCGACGGGCACAACACAGGACTTTACTCTTGGGACCTCCTGTATGATTTAGGCCTGCGGCAAGAGACTTTGTGGAACGACTATCTGGCCCGTCTGGAAGCCGCCTCCCAAAGCCGCGACCCCTCCTAACATTACTGATCCGTCTAGGACCCCCCCATGAGCGAAACCACTCACTTTGGCTTCCAGGAAGTGGCTGAAGAGGAAAAAGCCCATAAGGTTGAAGAAGTTTTTAGTTCTGTTGCCCAGCGCTATGACTTAATGAATGACCTGATGTCTGGGGGATTACACCGGTTATGGAAACGTTTCACGGTCGAACAAAGTTTTTTACGTCCAGGCAATCGGGTTCTGGATGTGGCCGGTGGCACAGGAGATTTATCTCGCCTTTTTGCTAAAAAAGTAGGGCCTACTGGCCAAGTGGTCTTAACCGATATCAACGCGGCCATGTTGGGAATCGGTCGGGATCGCCTTCTGGATGAGGGCTTGATGACACCGGCAGTGCAATGCGATGCGGAAAAGCTCCCCTTCGTATCGAATCACTTTGATTGCGTCTGCGTGGCCTTTGGCTTACGCAACATGACCCATAAAGAAATCGCTTTAGGCGAAATGTGGCGGGTGTTGCGACCCGGCGGACGCTTGCTCGTACTAGAATTTAGTCGCGTTTGGAAGCCCTTGCAAAAGGTCTACGACGCCTATTCTTTTAATGTTCTGCCTAAATTAGGTGCCGCTATTACCCAGGATGCCGAAAGCTATCGTTATCTCGCTGAATCCATTCGCATGCACCCTGACCAAGAAAGCTTAAAACAAATGATGGAACATTCTGGGTTGGAACGTGTCCAATATTTTAACTTGTCAGCTGGTGTTGTGGCACTTCACCGCGGCTACAAACTGTAATCGGGTAGCTTTAGGCACCAGTCGGATGCCCTGAAACAAATATTAAGTGTTTGATTAAAAATAATAAATTTTACATTTTTCGTTCTCATTTCTGCTCTATAATAGATTCTTAATAAGATAGACCTAGGAGGTAAAAATCACATGAAATCCTTTTTTTCTACATTGCTCGTGTTTTTAAGTTTTGCGACCTTAAGCCTTGAAATCGATGCGGCACGTTTGGGAGGCGGAGGTAGCTTTGGCCGTCAAAGCTCCAGTGCGAGCCGTCTGAGTCAATCCCCGGCCCCTCGTCCTAACATGCCACAATCTGCGCCGATGCCGCAGCCACAACCGTCTGGCATGAGCCGTTGGTTAGGGCCTTTAGCTGGCGTTGCGGCAGGGTTTGGTTTGGCCTCCCTCTTCAGCGGTGGCTTCGGTGGTGGTGGTATGGGCGGCTCTATGGGTAGCTTGTTCACCATGTTATTAGTAGGAGTGGGGATTTTCCTACTCTTTAACCTATTAAGACGCAAAGCCTCCACTGGACAGCCCGTTGAATACGCCGGTGGCCACCCCCAAGAGCCTTTCTATGATCACGCGCAGGGCTCCTCGTCCTCATCGACGGGCTACTCAAACGCTCATTGGCCTGCAGATTTTGACGCGGCTGAATTTGAACGCCAGTCCCTTTCCAACTTCCATCGCTTGCAAGCGGCTAACGATGCCGGTGACCTTTCTACCCTACGTGACTTTTTAACCCCTGCGCTTTACCACGAACTCGAAACAAGCCTTCAGTCTACTTGGGGCGTGCCTCAGAAAACAGAAGTATTCAACCTCCATGCAAGAGTTCTGGAAGTGGTCACCGAAGGTCTACTCTACGTGGTCAGCGTGCAATTTCAAGGTCAAGTCCGCGAAAACGGCGTGATGAATGCTTTAAATGAAATCTGGAACTTAGAAAAACCCGTCAACGGTCATACTGGTTGGCGTGTCAGCGGAATTCAACAAGCAGGCTAAGCTCCCGTTTGTTGGTTTTGCTCATTGTTAAACGAGTTCTTCCACTCTCCTACCGCTACCGGCACGACCCAGTCTTCAAAAGTCCCACTTCGTGCCGGTAAGCATTCATATGTTCAACGCCCTCGTCGTCAAGTCCCTTAACCGACTTTTGCAACAAAATCCTTGGGCTTGCGAGCGCCTTGCGCCCTTCGCAGGTCAAGGGGTCTGGATCGAAATCGCAACGATATCGATCAAACTTCTAATCGATGAAAATGGTTTATGTCGCTTGCCTTCAGCCAATACTGACCCTGCTGAGCTTAGCGTAGACCTTCACATCATCCTCACCCCTGGCCTTTTGATAAGACTGGCCGCACGCGATGCCTCAGTCTGGGATCAAATTACCGTCACGGGGAATACGTCGCTTGCCGCAGTATTACGCACCATCGCACGGGATATACGCTGGGAGGTAGAAGAAGACTTGAGTCGAGTGTTTGGTGACATTGTCGCCCACCGTATGACACGCACGGCACACACACTGGGCCGCTGGGTCGAAGAGGGCATCGATCAGCTCTTACGCTCTGGCAGTGAATACATCACCGAGGAGGCTTTGGTCGTGGCCTCTGCCTACGACATTGAAAGCTTTTGTGCAAACGTGGATAAACTACGCGATCAACTCGCTCGCTTGGAAAAACGCACTGAAGCACTCGAACGCTAAGATCTCGCCCAACACGCACGGCCCCAATTCGTTCACGGGTCTTGCCTAGCACTCCGACGACCACCCTGGATGAGGCTAGATTCGGTGAACCAACGCGCTCTACCCACCGTGTAGAGGTTACAATGGCGATATGTTTTTTTTCCGCCTACTAAAAATACTCCGTATCGCACGTCACTTTAGGCTCGATACCCTCCTATGGCCTACCTCTAGGGCGCGTTTTTTGCTGGCCTTACTACGGCCCGTGTTGCCACAAAGTCCCCTTTCAATACCTCGCGCCATTCGACTACGCCTGGCGCTCGAAGCCCTAGGACCTTTGTTTGTCAAATTTGGTCAAATTCTGTCTACTCGGCGCGATCTCTTACCCGAAGATCTCGCCACAGAGTTAGCGAAACTACAAGACCAAGTGCCACCCTTCCCCGGCCAACAAGCTATCCACATTATTGAAAAGGCTCAAGGGCAACCGATTCAAGCCCTCTTTTCCTCTTTTCAAATCGAGGCCTTGGCCAGTGCCTCGGTAGCCCAAGTGCATCTGGCCACCCTGCATGATGGGCGCGATGCGGCGGTCAAAGTATTGCGCCCCGGCATTGGCCTCATCATCCGTGACGATCTCGCCGTACTGCGCGTCGCGGCAAGCTTACTGAAAACCCTTTGGCAAGACGGCAAACGCTTAAAGCCGCATGAGGTGGTCGATGAGTTTGCCCGTCATCTGGAAGAGGAGCTCGACCTGACACGAGAAGCGGCCAATGCGAGTCAATTAAAACGCAATTTTACTGACTCCAAAACGCTACTGGTTCCAGAAATTTACTGGGAATATTGCTCCGAGCAGGTCATGGTCATGCAACGAATGCACGGGATTCCTGTTTCTCATATAGAGCGCTTACGAGCCCAAGGCGTTAACATCCCCGCCTTGGCCCGCTCAGGGGTGGAGATTTTTTTCACTCAAGTGTTTCGCGATGGCTTTTTTCATGCGGACATGCACCCAGGCAATATCCTCGTCAATCCACAAGGCCAGTATATCGCCCTCGATTTTGGCATCATGGGAACCCTAAGCCCCAATGACAAACGATATCTTGCCCGTAATTTTCTGGCCTTTTTCCGTCGCGATTACCGTGCCGTCGCCGTGGCTCACATCGAATCGGGTTGGGCGCCTGCCGAAACACGCATCGAAGCCTTCGAGACGGCTATTCGCGCCGTCTGCGAACCCATATTTGATAAGCCATTAAAACAAATCTCTTTCGGTAAGCTACTACTGCGCTTATTTCAAACCTCACGACGCTTTAACATCCAAATTCAGCCCCAATTGGTGATGCTGCAAAAAACGCTACTCAATATTGAAGGACTGGGGCGCGACATGGACCCTGAACTCGATTTATGGATCAGCGCTAAACCTTTCCTCGAGCGTTGGATGTCTGAACAACTGGGTTGGCGAGCACTCGTGCGGAACATTAAAGAAGAAGCCCCTTTATGGGGAACTTTATTGCCACAATTGCCACGACTGATGGTGACGGCTTTAGAGCAAGCTCACCGCAGTTCACAAAATGAGGGGATAGAGTCACTTAAAAAAACACAAAAAAAACTACAAATACAAATTCGCATTTTGATGGCTGTCGCCTTCTTAGGCTTGGTCGGATTATCGAGCCTCATTTTCATATTGATGCATTTTATCAACCGCTAATGCCCGGGTTAACCCCCCACGCTCGCCAGTTAAGGAGATGCCCCACACTTTGAGCCCACGCCAGCTCATCCCTTAGCCATACGCCTTTGAAAAAGCCTTCACGAAAGAGGACCACTCGCTAACCGGTAGCGCGTTAATACCGGCTGCCGACTCACGCCCCCCACCCCCAGCGAATTGGGCACACACCGCATACGCGCCATGGGGATTGATCAGAGGGGCCCGCACACTCACCCGAAACGTTTGCCCGGTCGTCACCAAAACGGCATGGGCGCGGTGGGCCGATTGCTGGGCTAACGCATTGGCCCATACCCCATTAATACGCCGACTCCACGCCTCATCAGGCAATACAAATATCGCCGCCTTATCTTCCTGGCTCCACTGCGGCTGCAAATCTTGGGCTCGCTCCAAATCCTCACGATGCGCACTTTTAAGAACGGCGAACACTGGCTCCTCAATGATAAATTCCAAGGGATTCTCATACGGGCAGATCGCTTCATACAAGTCCGTGGGAGCATAGTGCAGATCTTCCACACTATCGCCATAAGCGTTGTAATTCATGCAATTGCCTAGATCATGTAATTGGGCAAGCTCCAATCGACTCATGTCGAGCGTTTGTGCCGCCTGCAAGGCTGCTGCCACCAAATTGTCCCCAAAGGCGGCTACCACGGCCCACGCCCGGTAGCGCCCCTGTAAATGTCGATCCACAATGAGGCTCGTGCACATCTGACTCGACATATCCAAAAAGGTTCTAAGCCTCGGATGATTAGGAATATCGCCGGTTTGATGGTGATCAAAATAATCACAAGCCACCCCTCGGTTCAATAACCGTTGCAGCGCTTTGGCATTGCTTTTAAGCGATATATCTAAAACCGTGATCTGATCGCCCGCCTCGGCAGGCACCCGTTCCAGTAGCTCAATATCGCGTTTTACACCGGTAATTGCCATCGCTTGTCTTGGCTCAACCAAGCGCAATTGGTGCAAAGCACAGATCCCATCGGCATCGCCGTTAAAAATGTCGTAATATTTGCTCACTCTTGTCTACACTTTATTCGTGTGCCCATTAAAAATTCATCCTCACTACCGCTAGCCCTCGTTCTGGCACTAGCTTACCTGTTCACCATCGCCTACGCTAGCCTTCAACCCTTTAGTGGCTGGCGACTCCCCCCTTTTGCGTCCTATCGTTTTTTATTCGCCCCCTGGCCACAATACATTACACTCGAAGATGTATTAATCAATGCGTTGGCCTATCTACCCTTAGGCTTTATGTTCACTTTTGGCTTACGCGGCCGACTATCCGCCCTACCCTGTGTCATCAGCGGCTTCTTGCTCGCGACCATCGTGAGTATCTTGATGGAAACAGCCCAACTCTTTATTACCTCGCGGGTGGCCTCCAATATCGATATCTTGGCCAACGCCATCGGTAGCCTCTTCGGGGCCTTGAGCGCCCCACTTTTTTTACCCTCACACGTCTTAGGGTCTCGTCTAATCGCCTGGCGCCATCAACACTTTTACAACGAAAAACTAATCAATCTTGGCATCATACTCATCACTCTATGGGTGCTCACCCACTTAAACCCGCTCACCCAGCTCTTCGGGTGCGGTGACTTAAAATTAAACGGATACGGGCCGTTTAATTTAGTGCACACAGCCGGTTTACGTTTATTTGCCGAGGCCATGATTAGTTTTTTTAATTTGCTAGGCATCGGTCTTTTACTATCCGTTTTGATGCCCCCTTCCCCCTATCGCCGCCAGGCGGTCATGATGACCTTTAGTGCCGCTTTATTAGTCAAAGTGATCATCATCCATGCCCTGCCCGGGCCCCATGATCTTTTTGCAGGATTCACTCCCGGGGTGTGCCTAGGATTTATCTGCGGCATTTTTATTTTAATCCTTTTATTTCATATTCACTTGTCTTGGCGACTGGGTCTAGGGCTCGCGTGCTGGATTGGCGCACTCACGGCCATCAATCTCGCACCCGACAACCCCTATACCAATTTGCCGCATCAATTGTTTCAAGGCAAAAGCAGTCACTTACTCAGTTTTTCCAATATTTTACAAGCCCTTTCAGCACTGTGGCCGCTGTTGGCGATGGGCTACCTGACCCTACTATGGATTCATCGTTCTGAACTGCAAAAATCCACCTGATTGTCCTATAATCAAGCCTCTGGGCCTCGGAGCACAAATCGCTTTAACCTCAGAGGCCATCCAATAGCCTATCTTTTCGCCCTCATCATGCTAAGGAACCACAGCTTGAGTCATGCCAATCGCGTTAGTTACTTTGAGCACCACGTCTTTTTTTGCTGTAATCAGCGCTCGAAGGACGAAAATTGTTGCAATAATTTTGGTGCTAGCAAAATTCGTGATTATGCCAAATCGCGCATCAAGGCCCTCAATTTATCAGGCCCTAGCAAAGTGCGTATCAACATGGCCGGTTGCCTTGACCGCTGCGCCGAAGGACCCGTCTTAGTCATCTACCCTGAAGGCACGTGGTACACCTATATTGACGAACATGACATTGATGAAATTATACGAGAGCATCTTTTAGAAGGTCGTATCGTCAAGCGTCTGGCCCTCTAAATGCTCGCCATTGAAAACTTAAGGGTGCCTGGCCCTGCGGGCGCCATTGAAGTGGACCTTCAAGACCCTGGCCCAATTCGACGCGGCATCGCCCTCATTGCACACCCCAATCCCTTACAAGGCGGGAGCAAAGACAACAAAGTCGTCACCACCCTGGCTCGCTGCTTTAGTCGCTTGGGCTATGTCGCACTCCGACCCAATTTCCGTGGGGTGGGTGAGACCGCTGGCCTTCACGATCAGGGGGTGGGTGAGACCGATGACCTAGTGGCCGTGGCACGCTATGCGATGAAACGCTTTGAAACAGAACACCTCGTACTGGCTGGCTTTTCGTTTGGTAGTTTTATCCAAACCCGCGTCGCTAAACAACTCGCCCACGATCGACTCATTTTGGTGGGCGCCGCCGTCAGTCGTTTTAAACACGAAACCGTCGCCCCATCGACCCTTGTCATTCATGGAGAAGTCGATGATGTGGTTCCCCTGTCTGGGGTATTGGACTGGGCTCGCCCACAAAATCTCCCGGTTGTGGTCATTCCTGGAGGGGAGCATTTTTTCCATGGCCGCTTAGCCCAACTCTCACAGATTGTCACTGACTGGTGTCGATGAGCTTATTGTCCTTAAAAGGGGTACACAAGTCCTATGGTTCACACATCGTGCTTCAAGGCATTGATATTGAACTCAAGGCAGGGGAATGTTTTGGACTCCTCGGCCCCAATGGCGCTGGCAAAACCACAACCCTACGACTAGCCTTGGGATTGACTCACCCTCAAGCCGGCTCGATTCATTTGATGGGACACGATGTCCTCACCCACGCAAGACTCGCGCGCCAACAAGTCGGCGTCGTGGCCCAAACCGATAACTTGGATCCCGATTTCACGCTTCGGGAAAATCTTCTGGTCTACGGCCGGTATTTCGATATTAGCCGGCAGATCTTAGAGGCGCGTATCCCAGGATTACTCGATTTTGCCGGTCTTAGCGCGCGCGCCGATGAACGAATTCAGTCACTGTCTGGGGGAATGAAACGGCGCCTGACCCTCGCCCGCGCATTAATCAATGACCCGCAGATCGTTTTTCTGGATGAACCCACCACGGGCCTGGATCCTCAGGCACGTCACCTCATCTGGGACCGCCTGCGCCAACTGACACAAAATGGCAAATCCTTGCTTCTGACCACTCATTTTATGGAAGAAGCCGAGCGCTTGTGCGATCGTATTGCCATCATCGATCAGGGCAAAATCATCACCGAAGGGTCTCCCCAACAACTCATCCGTGATCATATCGAGCCTCAAGTGGTTGAACTCTACGGTGAAGGGGCCGCCGCTTGGGCTCATGCCAAAGCAGCCCGTTTATGCGAACGCTTTGAGCTCACTGGAGGCACCGTCTTTTGCTATGCCAATGATGCCAAGGCTTTGCTCTGCGAATTAAACCGTGGCGATTTTACGCCCGGTCTACGTTTCTTGCTTCGCCCGGCGAGTCTCGAAGATGTGTTTTTAAAACTCACCGGCCGGGACCTTAGGGACTAATCCATCGTTATGAGGCGCTTTTTTCAATCATCCCCGTTTCGTTTTATTCACGTCTGGCGACGCAATCAACTCGTCTGGCAAAAACTAGCCCTTCCCTCTATTCTCGGTAATCTTGCCGATCCACTGCTATATATGCTCGGTCTGGGCTATGGTTTGGGCAAAGTGCTGCCCTCCATCAATGGCAACTCCTACTTAGTCTTTCTAGCCGGTGGCGTTATTTGCTCTTCTACTATGATGAGCGCCTCGTTTGAATCAATGTACTCGGCTTTCTCCCGGATGCAAATACAGCGCACTTGGGAGGCCATTATCAATACCCCCGTAGACTTGAACGATGTTATTTTAGGTGAATTAACGTGGGCGGCTAGCAAAAGTCTACTCTCCGGAGCTGCCGTTCTTCTGGTGGCAGCCTTGCTAGGCGCCACGCAATCGCCCCTGTGTCTACTCATATTGCCACTCATTGCCCTTACTGGACTGGTATTCGCCGGATTGGGTTTAATGATCACCGCTTGGGCCCCCAATTACGACTTTTTTATGTACTACTTCACCCTCGCCATCACCCCGATGATGATGATGTGCGGTGTTTTCTTTCCGGTCGATCAACTGCCTCTGCCGGTTCAGACTTTCGCCCAACTCCTGCCCCTAACCCATGCGGTGGCCATGACACGCCCGCTGTTAGACGGCCAATGGCCCTCGCACGCCCTGTTACATGTGCTGGTGCTGTGTGGATACGCGGGTGTAAGCTACGCACTTTGCCGTCGCTGGCTTCAACAAAGACTATTAAAATAAACGCCTAACATGCTCTGGATTAAGCTTTTTCATATCCTTTTTGTTGTGTCTTGGTTCGCCGGCCTTTTCTATCTGCCTCGTATCTTTGTGAACTTGGCGATGGAAGAAAACCCTCAGGCCCAGGCCCGATTGTTACTCATGGGCAAAAAACTTCTGCGCTTTATGACGCTACTGAGTATTCCCGCCCTGGGCTTCGGCGTGTGGTTGTGGTTATCGATGGGCTTCGATCTTTTTGCGCAATCTTCGTGGTTACAGGTCAAACTAGGACTTGTGTTCTTTTTAATCGTCTACCATTACTATTGTGGCTATTTATTACAGCGCTTTGAGCAAGGTACTAATCTAAAAACGCATCAGTGGTTTCGGTGGTTTAATGAAATCCCGGTCCTCCTCCTATTGCTCATCATTTATCTGGTTGTGTTCAAACCGCTTTAAAGAGGACTTCGCCTGAGTGAAGACTCAAAGAAGCAATGAATTTTTCCTATTCGCCTCCGTTTTGTCCCTAAAGACTGCGACCTGCAACCTATCCCTTAACCCAGCATCTCCACAGGAATTATTCTTTTGAACCGCGCAGAAACTCACTTTTTTTTTGCTAGCTGCCCCCGTGGCCTCGAAGCCGTTTTGGTCAATGAGTTAACGAGCCTCAACGCCAGCCACCTCTTAGCCGTTGATGGTGGCGTGCATTTTAAAGGCCCCCTCGAGCTTTGCTATGCGGCGAACCTTCACAGTCGCGTCGCCAGTCGGGTCTTGTGGCGTGTGGCACGTGCGGCCTACCGCAACGAAACGGACATCTATGAGCAGTGTCATCGCCTACCTTGGCCGACCTGGTTTGACTGTCAGCGTACACTACGGGTTAACGTTTCAGCCATCAAAGCCTCCGTCAAGAGCTTAGATTTTATTACTCTCAGAATCAAAGATGCCGTGTGCGATGTGTTTCGTAGCCACGGTGGTCAAAGACCGAGCATCGATACCCATAACCCCGATATCCGGGTTCACGCTTTTCTCACTGCCACCGAGCTTACCGTCTACATTGACACGTCCGGGGATCCTTTGTTCAAGCGCGGTTATCGACGGGAGGCCGGTGAGGCCCCGCTGAAGGAAAACTTAGCCGCCGGGATGATTTATCTTTCTGGATGGAGCCCGGGGCGCGTGTTTCTCGACCCCTTTTGTGGCAGCGGCACTTTGCTTTGCGAAGCCGCTTTAATGAGCGCTCATCAAGCCCCAGGATTACATCGTTCTTTTGCCTTTGAAAAATTACACTCTTTTGATCCATCGGCTTGGAGTCAACAAAAGAAAATGGCCACGGATCAACAAACCACCATTGATCCGGACACCTTATTGGGTTCTGATTTACGCGGCGATGCCATCTCCATGGCCCGCGCCAATCTCGACTCGTTGGGCTTCGTCGATGCGGTGAGTTTAAAACAAGCCAATTTTTTTGAATTTCCGCCTCCCGCCTCCAGCGGCATATTAGTCGCCAATCCTCCATACGGGGTACGCATGGAAGATCGGGAGTCTCTGGCGAGCTTTTATCCCAAACTGGGTGACACACTCAAAAAACGCTTCAGTGGTTGGACCGCCTACATCCTCTCCTCCGATCCTCAGTTAGCAAAAGGCATTGGACTAGCGGCCTCCAAACGAACCCCTTTGTTCAACGGTGCGCTCGAGTGCCGCCTATTCGAATACAAGATGATTGCTGGCACCATGCGCAGGATAAAAGCAGACAAAACCAGTAACCCCACTACACCCGCCCCAAACACAAATAACCCAACCTAATCGAGCCTCGTGCTTTTTTGGTCTCCCAACCGGTTCTCGTGTTACTGGAATAACTCTCGGTTAACGGCCTTGCTACGCGCCTCTTCTTTACTGATTAAATTACGCTTAACTAAATCTTGTAAATTTTGATCTAGCGTTTGCATGCCAAATTGAGAGCCCACCTGTATGGCCGAATACATTTGCGCCACCTTACCCTCGCGTATTAAATTACGGATGGCGGGTGTCCCGACCATAATTTCATGTGCAGCCACACGCCCATTGCCATCCCTTGTCTTTAATAGCGTTTGTGAAATGATGGCTTGCAAAGACTCCGATAACATAGAACGCACCATCTCCTTTTCTTCCGCAGGAAACACATCAATAATGCGATTAATTGATTTGGCCGCTGAGCTCGTATGCAAGGTTCCAAACACCAAGTGTCCCGTTTCTGCCGCAGTCATGGCAAGATGAATCGTTTCCAAATCCCGCATTTCTCCCACCAGGATCACGTCAGGATCTTCCCGCAAGGCCGATCGCAAGGCGTTAGCAAAGGACTGGGTATGCGTGCCCACCTCGCGCTGCTGAATGAGGCATCGTTTGGGTTCGTGCACAAACTCCACCGGATCTTCTACCGTAATGATATGCGCCTCCTGCGTTTCATTTAAGTAGTTAACCATCGCGGCTAAGGTCGTCGATTTACCCGAGCCAGTCGGACCTGTCACCAACACAATCCCACGCGGCTGATTGGCAATCGCCGTAAAGACTTCCGGGGCACGAAGCTCCTGCAATGATTGAATTTTTGAAGGAATCGTACGAAAAACCGCACTGGCTCCCCGTAGTTGATTAAAGGCATTGACTCGAAAACGCGCTAATTGCGACACTTCAATAGAAAAATCACATTCTAGCCTTTGTTCATAACTTAATTGATGGGTCTGACTCATCACCTGGGCGAGCATGCGCAGTATGTGCTCATGCGTGAGCACCGCACCTTCGATTCGGCGCATAGACCCGTGTACCCGCATCATGGGAGGCAATCCCGAGGACAAATGAAGATCAGAAGCCTTACTTCTAACCACTACATTTAATAATTCAAAAATATCCATGTGTTTGGCTTCATGAAGATGGAACAAGAAAAAAGTTTGGCGCTACAATGGTGTGTGGGTTTCCTAGAGACTTTTCTCTCGGCGTAAGGCTTTTTTTCGGCGCAGGCAAAAGACAATAGCAAAGGCAAAACATTCCAAAACACCCCGCATGGGGATTCTCATTAGCCCTATCGCTTAAATGACGCCTTGAAATTAACAAATATTAATATATTACTATAATTCACCCCAATGACCGAGATTGCTGACAATTTAAGCGCCCTCCAAACCCGTATTCAAAAAGCCGCTTTCGCGGCAGGACGTGACCTCGAATCGATTCAACTGCTCGCCGTCAGCAAAACCTTTGGTGTCGAAAAAATTCTGGCCTGTCAGGCAGCCGGCCAACTCGCTTTTGGCGAAAACTATGTCCAGGAAGCCCTCTTAAAAATTCAAACCCTCCAGGATCCCCGCTTACAATGGCATTTTTTAGGTCCCATTCAAAGCAACAAAACCCGTTTGATTGCCGAACATTTTGACTGGGTCCACAGCCTAGAACGGGAAAAAATTGCACAGCGCTTGAATGAGGCTCGGTCGCCCAACGCATCGCCTTTGAATATTTGTATTGAGGTCAACATGAGTGGCGAGGCCAGTAAATCAGGGGTCAAGCCGCAGGACGCTTTCGCGCTGGCCGACTATATTTCTCGTTTACCTCGTCTGCTTTTACGCGGCTTAATGTGTATTCCAGAGCCCACACAAGACACCGCGCTTCGTGCACAACGCTTTTCTGAGTTACGTCAATTACAACAAGCACTCATCGCCCGAGGCCACCCCTTAGATACCCTATCCATGGGCATGTCCGATGACCTAGAGGAAGCCATTACTGAGGGCTCTACCCTAGTGCGCATTGGTCGCGCACTCTTTGGGGCGCGCCCAACTCACCCCAATCAATGATAACCTTCACCACTTTAGCCCACTTAATCAGAACCCATGAAAATCACTTTTATTGGCGGCGGCAATATGGCCCACGCCATCCTAGGCGGCTTGATTCAACAGCATTGGAATCCGCAAACATTAAGCGCGGTGGAAATACTGCCTGAGGCCCGGCAAAAACTGCACGCAGACTTTGCCATTCAAACCTTTGATTCGATTAACGAAGAAAGCCTACCCGGCGATTGCCTGCTACTGGCAATCAAGCCTCAGCACATGCACGAGGCGGCCACCCAATTAGCCCCCTGGGTCGCGGGCAAACTGGTGATATCGATTGCTGCCGGGGTGCGCTGTGCCGATCTTAGCCGTTGGCTCGGAGGACACCCCCGTATTATCCGTGTCATGCCCAACACTCCCGCCTTGGTACTTTCTGGCATCAGCGCCCTTTTCGCCGCCCCTAACGTCAGCCACCAAGATCGCGAGGCTGCCCAAAGCATTATGGCCGCCGTCGGCCAAACGCTGTGGGTCCCCCAAGAAACCGATATCGATAGCGTGACTGCCGTATCGGGTAGTGGGCCAGCCTATGTGTTTTATTTCATCGAGGCGCTGGAGGCTGCAGCCCTGAAATTGGGTCTTGGATCAGAGTCTGCACGAGCCCTCGCTCTGGCCACAGTCGTCGGCGCTTCCAAACTAGCCGAGCAAAGCCCTGATTCGGTGGCTAGTCTGCGCGCACGCGTCACCTCCAAGGGGGGCACCACCGAACGGGCCATTGCCACACTCGAACAAGCCCAATTCAAAGACATTATTAACCAAGCGGTTAAAGCGGCTTGCGATCGCTCACACGAACTGGCAGAACAAATGGGCCGCAATTAAGCCCGCCCACCCCTCGCGGCCCCACCCGACCCCACAGCGAGTCGAAAAGGTTTTGATATAATTAATGCGTCAAACCCACTACGTCCACGGTTTTTGATGGCTCTCTTGATACAGATAACAATAGGAGTGCATATGCAACAGACCTTGGGGATCCATTCGTTAAATTTAATGCCTGCCTTGGCAAAGGGTTTCACGCCTTCATTACCAATTACAAACCCTACAGCGCGCTTAAACTGGGCATTAACCCCGGCATCGCCTGCCGGACCATCCAAGGCGACACTTTGGTTTTATGGGCTTATTCGGGGCTGTGAACCCCTGCGCTATGTGAGGCGAATCGACTGTAACCCCCTTTGTTTTTTGACGAGTCCCTGCCATGATTGAATCCATCCTGATCTACCTCATTCAAAGCCTCAGTGGTTTTTTTGCGGGGGCCTTGTTACTGCGATTTTGGTTACAACGCTGTCGTGCGCCGCAGCACAATCCTTTGTCGACGTTTATTCAAGCGCTAACCAATAAACTGGTCATCCCCTGCCGTCGTTGGATACCGGGGTTATGGGGGTTTGATTGGTCTAGCCTATTACTGTCCTTACTGGTGATTATTGTTGAAGCTTTTTTGTGCGCCTTGATTCGAGATCGGGGGGTGGAAATGGCTTTTTCTACCCTGCTGTTACTCGCACTCGTGATGTGGATTCGCTTAGCCCTTTATTTGGCGATTGGACTTATTTTTATGCTAGCGATTCTCTCTTGGATGAATCCTTCTAGTCCCTTCATGGCGGTGACCACTTTACTCACACGACCCTTGCTACAGCCCTTACAAAAAATACTACCTCCCGTAGGCCAGGTCGATTTGTCTCCCATGGTTGCCCTCTTATTGTTACAACTCATTGCCATGGGGCCCCTAGCCTATCTGGAACGTTGGCTAGGACTATTTTTTTAAAAAAATCAAATCAAGACAATATCAAAAGCCTCTTGGCTATAAAGACTTTCCACCTGCAAGGATACGGGTTTACCCATGAGATCCGAAACGAGTGCAAGGCTTTGCGATTCCTCATCCAATAATAGATCGATCACTTTTTGAGAAGCTAAAACGCGAAATTCACGCGCATCAAACTGCTGCGCTTCCCGGGTTAATTCTCGTAAAATCTGGTAACACACCGTGTGTGCTGTTTTCAATTCCCCTCTTCCCTCACAGGCTTCACAGGGTTCACACAACACATGCGCGAGGGACTCGCGCGTACGTTTTCGTGTCATTTCCACCAAACCTAATTGCGTAAATCCATTCACACTCATGCGAGTTCTATCGCGCGCCAAGGCTTTACGCAATTCAGTTAATACCGCGTTTTGATGCAACTCATTATCCATATCAATAAAATCAACAATGATAATGCCGCCTAAATTACGCAATCGCAACTGCCTTGCAATCACCTGCGCCGCTTCAAGATTGGTTTTAAAAATCGTCTCATCAAAATTTCGTATTCCCACAAAGGCCCCCGTATTCACATCTACGGTCGTTAACGCCTCTGTTTGATCAATGATTAAATAGCCTCCCGACTTTAAATCCACTCGTCGCGCCAAAGCTTTTTCGATTTCTTCCTCCACCCCGTACAAATCAAATAAAGGTCGTTGCCCGAGGTAATGGGTTAGCCGTTCCATATTATCTGGGGTATAGTCTCGCGCAAATTCTTGCATCGGCGCATAAACCTCCTCGGCATCCACCCAAATACGTGTAGTGTTTTCTCCCACAAAGTCTCGCAACACCCGTAGACCCAGGTGTAAGTCCTGATAAAGCAATGCCAGCGCCGGTGCCCCAAGGGATCGCGTACAAATACCCGCCCATAATTTGTGTAGATACGCCACGTCCTGGGCCAACTCTGCCACCGAAGCCGTCTCTGCCATAGTACGTAAAATATACCCCCCCGTTGTCTCAGGAGGCAGCAATTGCTGGAATTTTTCTTTAAGTAATTCGCGCTCGGAGGGCACTTCAATCCGCTGAGAAATGCCAATATGCATTTTGTCATTGGGTAAATACACTAAAAATCGACCCGCTAGACTAATTTGCGTGGTCAAGCGTGCCCCCTTAGTCCCTAAGGGGTCTTTGACTACCTGCACCATCAACGTCTCTCCTGCCGACAGCAATCTTTCAATCGGCGGTCCACTCTCTCCCTGTTGACGACTGCCCCACATATCGGCCACATGTAAAAATGCGGCTCGGGTGCCAGCAATGTCCACAAAGGCCGATTGCATGCCTGGCAACACGCGCACCACTTTACCGCGATAAATATTGCCCACCATACCCCGGGCTGAATTACGCTCGATATGAATTTCTTGTACGACCCCTTGCTCAATCACGGCAACCCGGGTTTCCTGAGCAGTAACGTTGATAAGGATTTCTTCGCTCATGCTTTTCGGTTTAATAACTTTGAATGCCAAAAAGCTTTAAAAGCTCGGCCGTTTCTGACAAAGGTAAACCCATAATCCCGCTGTAGCTACCTTCAATGCGGGTAATAAAAGCTGCCGCAAACCCTTGAATCCCATAAGCACCCGCCTTGTCCATTGGTTCGCCGGTTTGCACATAGCGCTCAATGCGCGCTTCATCTAATGCAGCAAAAGTGACTTGGGATTGACTTAACCGCGTATGGATCTGCTCACCAAAAACCATCACCACCGCAGTCAATACGGTATGCGTGCGGCCTGACAGCGCGCCAAGCATCCGCTTGGCCTCTTGCTGATCTTGCGGTTTTCCCAGAATAGTCTGTGCAAAATCAATTGTGGTATCAGCCGCCAATACAGGGTGGGGGGCCCAATCGGTCTTTTGGCGAACAAAGGCTAAGCCTGCTCGAGCTTTGTCAATCGCAACCCTCATCACGTACTCTTCCGGTTTTTCAGCAAAGCGGACTGATTCATCAACGTCAATACCCTCTGTCAAACCCGGCCCACTCGGTAGCACATGATGAAGGACCCCCATTTGCGCCAGAAGGGCTTGTCGCCGAGGACTACGTGAAGCCAAATAGAGGCTTACATTTTGCATAGCACCCCCCCCCATTAGTCACGATGATAGGGATGATGGTTGAGAATCGAGACGGCACGGTACAGTTGCTCCGCTAATACGACGCGCACTAAACCATGAGGCAAGGTCAGCGCCGACAACGACCATAACCAATGCGCCTTTTTTTTAAGTATGGGCGCAGTCCCATCGGCACTACCAATAACAAAGGCAACCTCGCGCACTTGCTCACGCCACTGTGATAAGCGCTGCGCCAAATCACGGGTGTTGACCTGGCGCCCTGTTTCGTCCAAAACCACACAAAGACACCCCTCACCCAAAGCCTCCTGAACGCGCTGCGCCTCTACTTCGAGCACTCGGCTACGCGCCACGTCTCCCGCGTTGTCCGAGCGTGGCTCAGGCTTTAACTGGATCACATTCAAAGGAAAATCTCGCGGCATACGCCGCGTATACTCTTCAACCCCACGATTCACCCAATCTGGCATCCGGTGACCCAATGCGATAATTCGCATTTTCACGAATTTTTTACCACCTTAGTTGTGGATTTTAGTGCTCGTTTTTTGGCTGTCGGTGCGCTTGACGAACGAGACTTAACGACTTTGGTCGATTTTTTTTCTTTCACTGACGCTGTTGTTTTGACTACTCGAGTCGTTTTTTTAGCCGGGCTCTTACGCGTTGTTGCCCCTACCGATTTCTTAGCCTTGACGCTGGGTTTTGCTTTTTTTCTAGCAACCGATACGCGACCCGATGCCGATCGCGCCGAGGTCGCAGACGACTTGACGGTCTTGGATACTTTTTTCGTCGCCTTTGGCAACTTTTTCGCTTTAGGCGCCTTAATGGGTTCGGGGGAAGCCCACAACTCTTCTAGATTGTAATACTGACGGATCGCCGGTTGCATGATGTGCACCACCGCAGAACCAATATCGACCAGCAGCCACTCTCCCGATTTCTCGCCCTCAACGCCATAGATCTTCCCCCCGGCCGCTTTAACCTTAACTTGTACATGGTCCGCTAAGGCTCGGCATTGGCGATTAGAGTCCCCGGAGGCCACCACCACTTTGTCAAAATAAGCGGTCATCTTTTTGACATCAAAGATCGCGATATCGCGTGCCTTAATGTCCTCCAAAGCATCAACCGCTGCTCGCGTGATCTTATCCAGTCTTACCATTTTTTCTTATCCCTTAAACAACTGTTGCTCATTAATATAATGAATTACCCCTTGAGGCACCAGATATTTCACACTAAGATGGCGTTGCAGTCGCGCCCGCACATCAGTGGCCGAAATATCCAATGCCGTAATCGGTATCTGAAAAATCCCTCCCGCCGCACTATTTTGCAATTGAACCGCTTGTGCACGATGGCGCACACCATATTGTTCTGCCAAAGCAACAGGCAATGTGGTCAGCTCTGAGCGCGGTCGGTGTGCCACCACCACATGCGCTAGTGTAAAAATTTCCTCCCAACAATACCAACCGGGTAAACCCAGAAAAGCATCCGCTCCGACTATCATACACAGTGGGGTTTGAGGCCCCAACTCATGACGCAACTCACGAAGGGTTTGTACCGTGTAAGAAGGCCCGGTGCGCTGCGTCTCACGCTCATCGATCGCAAAAAGCGCATTGTCCTGAATCGCACAACGCACCATCTGCGCACGGTGCCGGCCAGAAGTCTGTGGCCCCGGGCGATGAGGGGGTTCACCGACGGGAATAAACAACACCTGGGTCAGTGAGACGGCCTCTGCGACTTCTTGCGCCAACCGCAAATGTCCCATATGAATAGGATCAAATGTCCCGCCTAAAATCCCGACACACTGCCTCATCAAAGGACTAATCGTCGGATATCGGACAATGTCTGTGACAAAAAGCTAATAAATCGTGCCCCTTGAGCCCCATCAATCACCCGATGATCGTAGGACAAAGACAAAGGCAACATTAACCGAGGCTGAAAACTCGTCTGATCCCACACCGGTTTCATCGTCGCCCGACCGACGCCCAAGATAGCCACTTCAGGGGCATTGATAATCGGGGTAAATTGGGTGCCTCCAATCCCCCCCAAACTCGATATCGAAAAACAGCCCCCTTGCAAATCATTCGGCGCAATCTTACCCTGCCGCATCCGGTCGCTAACCAGCGCTAACTCCTGCGCAATGTCCAATAAGCCCTTCTTGTCAGCATCCCTCAATACCGGCACCACCAAGCCCTGCGGGGTATCGACCGCAACCCCCACATGAAAATAGTGCTTCAAAATCAAGCTCTCTGCGTCAGCGGACAAAGAAGCATTAAACTCGGGGAACTGCTTTAAAGCAACAACACTCGCTTTGACCAAAAAAGCGAGCAAAGTCAATTTGATACCCTTTTTTTCGGCTTCCTTTGACTGCGCCTTTCGAAACGCCTCCAGGTCCGTAATATCCGCCTCATCATGCTGAGTCACATGGGGAATACTCACCCAGTTGCGGTGCAAGAAGCTACCTGAAAGCTTCTTGATTCGCGACATCGCTTTGGTTTCGATCACCCCAAACTTACTAAAATCGATCGTCGCTATCGGCGGAAAATTAAATCCCATCCCTCCCGTTGAGGTCGTCTCGGGGGATCGGGTTAACTGTGACTTAACGTAGTGTTGAACATCTTCGCGCAAAATTCGCGATTTAGGGCCATGGCCAGTGACCTTGAATAAATCCACCCCCAATTCTCGCGCAAATTGTCGAACCGAGGGACTGGCATGGGCAAATCGTGGTGATGTGTCCTGCGCACTGGCAAGGTTTGAGTCGACCCCCTCGGTTGGCAGCTGTCTTGGTGGGAGGGCAATATCTGGAGCCACCAAAGTTTTCACGGGTTCCTGCGCCGCTACCGCTGGCATGGGAACGGGGGGCGGTTGCGCTGTTAGCCCCCCTTGAGGCGCTTGCGTCACCACGGGCCCCTCGGCCACCTCGGCCACCTCTAGTAAAATCACACAATGACCTTCAGATACTCGGTCACCTGACTTCACTTTCAGTTGCTTGACCACCCCGCTTTGCGGAGAGGGAATATCCATCGTCGACTTATCCGACTCAAGGGTCAACAATGAATCTTCGGCTTTGATGGTGTCCCCCACCTGCACAAAAATCTCGATGACCGGAATATTTTTAAAATCTCCGATATCGGGCACCTTGACTTCGATCACATGGGTCATAATGAAGTGTTTGCAAAAAAATTACATTGAAAAATAGTCATCCCCTAATCCCTAAACTGAAGTCGGACTGGGTTTTTCAGGATTAATCTCAAAGCGCTTTATCGCATCCATGACTTTCTCCTGCGGGATGATCTCTAGGTCGGCTAATGCCTTTAAAGCAGTCAACGTTACATAGTGGCGATCCACTTCAAAAAATTGCCTGAGCGCTCGGCGCGTATCGGAACGACCAAAACCATCCGTACCCAGAACGCTATAGTGCGAGGTTGGCACAAACGCACGAATCTGATCAGCAAATGTTTTGACGTAGTCGGTTGCTGCAATCACCGGACCCACGCGATTGGTAAGACATTGTTCCACGTAGCTGAGGCGCGGAGGACTGTGCGGATGCAAAGTATTCCATCGATGTGCTTCTAAGCCATTACGACGTAATTCATTGAAACTCGTCACACTCCAAATATCCGCTTGTACTCCGTAATGCTTGTCTAAAAGCTCAGCCGCGGCAATCACTTCTCTTAAGATAGTACCGCTGCCCAAGAGTTGCACGCGCGGTTGTTTCTTACCTTTAGCCCCTTGAGCGTACAAATACATTCCGCGCAGTATGCCCTCTTCAACCCCCCGAGGCATCGCCGGATGCGTGTAATTTTCATTCATGACCGTGATGTAATAAAACACATCTTCCTGCTCTTGGTACATACGACGCATCCCATCCTGGATAATCACCGCCAATTCGTAGGCAAAGGTCGGGTCATACGAAATGCAGTTAGGAATCGTGGATGCCATCAAGTGACTATGTCCATCCTCGTGCTGCAACCCCTCACCATTTAAGGTCGTGCGTCCGGCAGTGCCCCCTAACAAAAAGCCGCGCGCTCGCATATCACCAGCAGCCCAAGCAAGGTCACCAATACGCTGAAAACCAAACATAGAATAAAAAATATAAAACGGGATCATCATCTGACCATGATTGGCATAGGCCGTAGCCGCCGCAATCCAAGACGACATCGCCCCCGCTTCATTAATCCCTTCTTGTAAAATCTGCCCCCCCTTGTCCTCTTTATAGAACATGAGTTGGTCGGCATCTTGCGGGGTGTATAACTGTCCGACTGAGGAATAAATCCCTAACTGCCGGAACATTCCCTCCATGCCAAAGGTACGCGACTCATCGGGCACGATCGGCACCACTAATCGACCCAATTTCTTGTCCCGAATAATCGTATTCAGGATGCGCACAAAGGCCATGGTGGTAGAAATCTCGCGGTCCTCGGTGCTTTTTAGCTGAGCATCAAAGGCCGATAAGGGTGGCACCTCCAGTGCAGCCGCTTTGCGCCGACGCGCGGGCAATGAACCACCCATGGCTTTCGTACGCGAGCGCAAATACTGCATCTCGGCAGAGTCTTCTGGGGGTCGGTAAAAGGGCACCTGCTCCAACTGATCATCTGCAATCGGCACATTAAATCGATTTCTAAACTCCCGAATCGATAAGGTCCCCATTTTCTTTTGTTGGTGCGTGATGTTCTGGCCTTCGCCCGCTCCACCCATCCCATAGCCTTTGATGGTCTTGGCTAAAATGACCGTAGGCTGCCCCTTATGCTTGGTGGCCGCCGCGTAGGCAGCAAACATCTTATGCGGATCATGGCCCCCGCGATTTAATCGCCAAATATCCTCATCCGACATATTAGCGACCAATTTTTCCAGTTCTGGATACTTACCAAAAAAATGTTTGCGCACATAAGCACCATCCTGCGACTTCATCGCCTGATACTCTCCGTCCACGCATTCTTCCATCCGTTTGAGCAAAATCCCCGTCTTATCGCGAGCCAGCAAAGGATCCCAGTAAGAGCCCCAGATCACCTTGATCACATTCCAACCCGCCCCACGAAAATCAGCCTCCAGTTCTTGGATAATCTTGCCATTGCCACGCACAGGGCCATCCAAGCGCTGCAAATTACAATTGATAACAAACACCAAATTATCCAACTTCTCCCGGCCCGCTAGTGAAATCGCTCCCAAGGATTCCGGCTCATCCATCTCACCATCACCCATGAAGGCCCAGACCTTACGACCCTGATCCGGAACAATCGAACGATCCCGAAGATAACTCATGAAACGCGCATGATAGATCGCCATCAGTGGCCCCAGTCCCATCGAAACGGTGGGAAATTGCCAAAAATCAGGCATCAGCCAGGGATGAGGATAGGAGGACAGACCCTGTCCATTGACCTCTTGACGAAAATTGACAAGCTGTTGTTCGCTAATCCGCCCTTCCAAAAACGCACGCGCATAAATACCCGGCGCTGAGTGCCCTTGAAAGTAAATGAGATCCCCTAGGTAGTGATCATTCGCCGCACGGAAAAAATGATTAAACCCTACGTCATACAACGTAGCAGCCGAGGCGAAACTCGCAATATGCCCCCCCAACTCGGAGGACGTTTTATTGGCTCGCACGACAATCGCCATTGCATTCCACCGGATCAAGGACCGGATACGGTGCTCCAACTCGTAATCCCCGCTGGAGCGCTCCTCCAGTTCAGGCGCAATCGTATTGTGGTAGGGCGTATTAGCGTGATAGGGGATATACGCTCCAGCCACCCGGGCTCGAGCAATCAAACGTTCCAGTAAAAAATTAGCCCGAGTTGGACCTTCACGCTCAATCACCGCCTCTAGCGCTTCCATCCATTCGCGAGTTTCTAGCGGATCATTATCGGAATTCAAATCTTTTAAATCCATATCTATGACCTTTTTGGGGCATTTTAGATGCGGTGCGTTCAGTTTGGGTTAACTCTTTTAACGACACTTTTGGCGTCGCACCCCTGAGTTCGCACCCGTTAGGAAAGATTATATCATTCAGGTCCCTGACTTATATATCGTCACCCATCAGAGTGAAAAAATATCTCCGCCCAGTCCGATCTTAGCGAGCCTGCAAGATCGGTTTACTGCCCACCCATTGGCTGATTTGCTCTGCGGCCTGTTTGGCTTGGCTGGTATTGGCAAAAGGGCCCCATTGAACACGGTATAAGCCCTCTCGGGCTACCACCTGGAGCTGCCCCGATAATTGCTCCGATTGTCGATCCAGTCGAGTCACAAAAGCCCGTGCGTTGTCCGGGGAGGCAAATGCCGCTAATTGCAAATAAATCCTCCCCCCTTCACCGACCACGGTCGCAGGCGGGGCAATACGGGCGGGGGCCACGGTGGGCACTTCTGTCCTCGATGGCGTAGCGACAGCGGGGCCAGAGGCAGGTAAAACGGGGCGCGCCAAAGTCGAGCCTGGGACCACTGACTCCACCTCGACCACATCATTCCCCCCCGCTAAAATACCCAACTTAAAAGCCGCCGTGTAGGATAGATCAATCAAACGATTATCGACAAAAGGGCCCCGGTCATTAATCCTGACCACCACCGATTGGCCAGTCGACAATCTTGTCACCCGAGCATAGCTAGGAATCGGCAATGTCGTATGCGCTGCGGTCATGGCATACATGTCGTAGAACTCTCCCGAGGCTGTCATCTGCTTGTGATATCGACGGCCATACCAAGAAGCAACCCCACGCACCCGATAAGGACCTAAGGCGCTCATCGGGATATATTCGTGGCCAAGTATGGTATAGGGGCGTGAAGTCGCTGGGTTAACGGGCTCGAGCTTCGGTTGCGCATCGGGTACCAACTCTAAATGCGCAGGAGGATTGGCCTCAGGCCCATCATTTCGATAATATCCGCCTCCCGACAAAGCGGGCTTCAAGATAGGGCTACTCACGGCAGCACTTTTACCTCCTCCTATCGAGCCACAACCGCACAGGGGCAATAGTAGGATTGCGATAATGGCATAAAAAAATCGTTGCCCCGTTGCCTGCGTCCTCAAGCCAAACGCCTCCCATTGCATAGAATTCACCCTGGCCCCCCTACCCTTAATTAACACCCATTGTCCAGGCACTTAGGTAGCAGAAAATTTTCGATGGGTTCCAATACTCATCAAAATGCCCAATCCCAAACACAGACTCACCAACGACGTTCCTCCATAACTAATCATCGGCAATGGTACCCCCACCACCGGCAAAATCCCACTGACCATGCCCATATTAACAAAGGCGTAAGTAAAAAACGTCAAAGTAATGGCCCCAGCCAACAAACGGGTAAACGGCGTGGTGGCTTGGGCTGCGATCACAAAACCTCTACTAATCACTAATAAAAAAAGAATCAACAACACAACATTACCCACAAAGCCGAATTCTTCAGAAAATACCGCAAAAATAAAATCCGTCGTTCGCTCGGGAATGAAATCAAGATGCGTTTGGGTGCCACTAAACCAACCCTTACCCACAAACCCTCCTGACCCCACGGCAATCACTGACTGAATCGTGTGATAGCCCGTACCTAGCGGATCTTCCATCGGATCGATGAGCGTCAAAATTCGTTGTCGCTGATAATCATGCATAAAGCGCCAAGCGAAAGGAGCTGCTGCTAAAAAACTAATCCCCAAACCGATGATGATTCTCCAAGACAAGCCTGCCAAAAAAATAACAAACCCCCCGCTCGCCACAATCAATAACGCCGTACCCAAATCGGGTTGACGCACAATGAGCGCTACAGGGATGAATAATAAAAGGGCCGCCACAAGATAGTGACGCCACCGCAACGCCCCCTCATATTGTTGAAAATACCAGGCCAACATCAGCGGCACCGCAATTTTCATGAGCTCAGAGGGTTGAATGCGGGTGACACCCAAGCTTAACCATCGTCGCGCCCCATTACTCACCTGCCCAAACAACGCCACCATGATGAGTAAAATCACCCCGCATACAAAAACCGGCAATGCCAAACGCATCAGATAATGGGGGGGGATATTGGCAAAAATCCACATCACCAGTAAAGCCACCCCCATATTCACCAATTGCGCATACACGCGCATCATCGCCCCATTGGACGCACTGTAGAGCACGAACAACCCTACCATCATCAATACCACGACCGAACCGAGCAAGGGCTCATCGATATAACGGGTCACCCATCGCCCAAAACGACGCAAGCGCTCGGCATTCATGGTTTAGTTCCTTTCGCCGGAAGACTGGGGGCGGGCTTGCCAAGCAGGTAGTAATCAAAAGCGGCCCGCGCAATCGGTGCTGCCGCCTGAGCACCAAATCCTGCATTCTCCACCACCACCGCCAAAGCAATAGTGGGTTTTTCGGCAGGCGCATAGGCAATAAAAAGCGCATGGTCATGAAACTGCTCCCGCAGGCGCCCAGCCTCATATTTCTCTCCTTGCTTAATACCAATCACCTGAGCCGTCCCCGTCTTACCCGCACTCATGTAGGAGGTCGCCTGAAACGCCATGGCACTAGTGCCCTCTACATTAACGCCAATCATGGCCTTTTTAATCACCGCCAAATGGGCTGGATTTAGCTGCAGCGCACGGGGGGCCGATGCCCCACGAGGAGAAGGCCCTGTGGCACCAACCGCCTCAATGGTTTCCACCACATGAGGTACTGTGGCGGCTCCCTCATTGGCCAACGTAGCAAGCGCAGTGGCCATCTGCAAAGGCGTATACGCGTTATACCCCTGCCCGATACCAATGCTAATGGTCTCTCCCGGATACCATTTTTGCTTAAACCGCTGCATCTTCCACTGCGGCGAAGGGAGCACACCCACCGACTCTCCCAGCAAATCGATACCACTTTTTGAACCGAAGCCAAAACGAGCCATAAAGTGTGAAATCGCATCAATGCCTAGATCATTGGCTAAGGCGTAATAATAAGTATCGCAAGACGCCACGATCGAGCGATACATATCCACCACCCCATGCCCGCCCACCACATCATCACGAAACTGATGGTTACCAAACATGAAATAACCCGGGTCCAGGGTCACCTGTTCGGGCGTGCGTTTGCCCAACGTCAGGGCGGCCAACGCCATATAAGGCTTGAAGGTCGATCCCGGGGGGTAGGTGCCGTTCAGCGCTCGATTGGTCATCGGTCGTTCTGGCGAATTTCTCAGCTCAGCCCAACTCACCGGATCAATGCCGTCAACAAAAAGGTTGGGGTCAAAGCCTGGTTTACTGACAAAGGCCAACACCCCGCCATCTTGCGGGTCCAACGCCACTAAGGCGCCACGGCGCTCACCAAACGCTTTATCCACTACCGCCTGCAATCCTGCATCCAAGGCAAGCTTTAAATTCGAACCGGCCACCGGCTGCGTGTAGGACAACGATCGGATAGCTCGCCCCCCCGCATCGATCTCCACCTCTTCTATGCCAGTGGTCCCATGCAAAAGTGCTTCATAGCTTTGCTCAATGCCCGATTTGCCCACGTGGTCCGTGCCACGATAATTGGCCAACTGATCCGCATCATCTAATGCCTCGAGCTCCTTCGGATTCATGCGCCCAATATAACCCACGACATGAGAAAAAGCCGCTCCTAGCGGATACTGTCTTAATTGCCGGGGTTTGATTTCCACCCCTGGGAATCGATATCGGTTGGCAGCAAATCGCGCCACCTCTTCTTCGCTTAACCGAGAACGAATAGGTAAGCTTTCGTAGCGCTTACTCTCTTCTAAGAGTAACTTAAATCGTCGTCGATCACGGGCGCTGATATCGACAATGGTGCCCAGTTCATTAATAGTTTGCTCAATATCAGTGACTTTGCTGGGCGTGATTTCAAGCGCATGAACTGTATCGTTATACGCGAGCACCACGCCATGCCGATCAACGATTAAACCTCGCGCTGGGGGCCTTGGCACGAGTGAAATCCGATTCTCCTCGGCCAATGTGTGGTAATGCTCATGTTGCCAAATTTGCAAATAAGCAAAACGCAGTAGCAACATACCTAACATAACCCACACAAAAGCAGACAATACGCTTAGACGCGAATGAAATTGCTGCTCTTCGGTTAATGTGTCACGAAATTCTTTCCCCGATGAAGGACGCATTTTAATCTTGGTCCGGATCGATAAAGGGGCGTTGCGGTAACTTAAGTAAGTATGACACCGTTGGCCATAATAAGGTCGCTATGAGACTGCCTACAAAATAGCCATAACCAGGAAACGCACTACCACTGCCCATACGAATAGCCAACACCATTAGATCATTAAACAACAGCAAGGGTAGAATATGTATCATCTGCGAGGCCATAGAAAATTGCGGTACCCGCCGATGTAACACGATACCAAAGTAGGTAATCAGCGTATAAGCCAAGGCATGCTGACCTAGCAAACTGCCCTCCGACACATCCATCATCAATCCCAAACACCAGGCAAAGGTAAAGCCCGTCTTGCGGGGCTGATGAATACACCAAAATAAAAGCAACAGCGCCACAAAATCTGGTCTTAGCCATAGCGCCCAACCTGACCAAGGCAAGCAATTGATGACCAAGGCAAGGCCCAAAGACAGCACAATAAACCCAGGCTTTGCTGGGCGCAAAATTTCTTGTGCATTGCCAGGATAAAGGTTAATCATCGGACTTTACCGGGGAGATTATGTGCACGAGATAGTGCTGGCTTTTTAGCCTCAGTCGGACGGGCGGGCAAAGGCACTGGATTGGGTTCAACCACATAGACCTGACCATAATGATCCACCCCAGCCAAGGGCCGGCAAATAACCGTCATGAACAACTGGGCAGGGTTTTGTAGCACGGCCAGCACCTCTGCGACCGGCAAACCGGCTGGATAAATGCCATCAATACCCGAAGTGACCAAGGCATCGCCCTTTTGGACATCTGCATTAAGCGGCACAAACTGCAACTCGAGCACATTGCCAACTCCCGTGCCGGCCACAATCGAGCGTAAACCATTACGGGCGTTAAGCACCGGCACTAATTGCCCCTTATCTGTAATTAAGGTCACCTCTGAAAGATCCGAGTAGATGCGGGTTATTTGACCCACCACTCCCAGAGCATCCATCACGGCAGCACCTGCTTGCATTTTTTGTTCGCGCCCCTTGTCCAAGATCACACGACGCGAAAACGGATCTCGCATGGCATACAAGATTTCTGCTGTCACCAAATTCTGGCTTACTTTTTGGCGCAGCATGAGTAAGGACCTTAATTGACGGTTTTCCAATTCGAGCGCCATGGTTTTTTGATTTTGGGCTCGGCTCAGGCGGTTTTCCTGTAACAGGACTGCATTAGATTGTCTTAAAGAGTCAACGGTGGTTAACCAAGTCGACATTGCGTCCCACATCACACTGGGAGCGTGTACCAAACGCTCTAACGGACTCAACAATACGTTGGAAACCTGGCGTAACGTTTCTAGGTAGGCGTAGTGCGCATCGCTGACTAACAATACTACCGATAAAAGACTAAAGCTTATCAAACGCGTCAACGCACTCGGGCCGGTTTTAAAAAAAGGCGGAGGCGTGTGTTCCATCACGTTCCTATATTAAAACCAACGCAGTCTATGACTAGCCGCTGAAGGTAACCCGCTTTGCGGCCAGAAAAAAAATAAAGACGTTAAACACGAAGTGTACCCTACTCGTCGTTGGAGAAAATCGTGTTGTAACGCTCCTCAAGGGCTTTGCCCGAACCGCGCGCCACACAGGTCAAGGGATCTTCGGCAATCACAACCGGCAATCCTGTTTCCTCCATCAGCAAACGGTCAATATCGCGCAGTAACGCACCACCGCCCGTGATCACCATACCTTTTTCGGCAATATCGGCTGCCAGTTCAGGCGGGGTTTGTTCTAAGGCCGATTTGACAGCACTAACAATGCTATTTAACGGGTCGGTCAACGCTTCTAAAATTTCATTACTGGTAATCGTAAAACTACGGGGAATGCCCTCAGCCAAGTTTCTTCCCTTGACCTCTTTTTCTAAGACTTCAGAACCCGGAAAAGCCGAGCCAATGGCTTTTTTAATTTGCTCAGCCGTACTCTCGCCAATGAGCATACCGTAATTGCGACGAATGTAATTAATAATCGCCTCATCAAACTTATCTCCACCCACACGGATCGAGCCCTTATAGACCAGTCCACCCAGGGAGATGACGCCTACTTCGGTCGTGCCACCGCCAATATCCACCACCATCGAACCGGTGGCCTCACCCACTGGCAAGTCAGCGCCAATGGCTGCGGCCATGGGTTCTTCAATTAAATTCACTCGAGAGGCTCCGGCCCCGAGAGCAGACTCACGGATCGCTCGCCGCTCCACCTGGGTAGAACCACAGGGGACACAAATGATGATACGAGGACTGGGCTTAAAAATTCGGGAACGGTGCACTTTTCGTATAAAGTGCTTTAGCATTTGTTCCGTAACGGTAAAGTCTGCAATCACCCCATCTTTCATGGGACGAATAGCCGTGATATTGCCCGGGGTTCTGCCCAACATGGCTTTGGCAGCAAAGCCCACATCCTGAATCACTTTTTTGCCATTGGCCCCACCCTCTTGGCGAATAGCCACCACCGAGGGTTCGTCGAGGACAATACCCTTGCCCCGCATAAAAATTAGCGTGTTGGCAGTGCCAAGGTCAATTGCCAAGTCGTCGTTAAAATAACCGCCCAAAAAACCAAACATAATGTCTTTCGAAAAGGGTGCAATTAGCCCCATGGCGACTTCGCCAGTGTGGGGTGTTTATGATACCCTATGATGCTATTTGGTGCAGTGGTTTTTTTTCGCAATTATAGGACTCGACTTATGGCCTTAACACTCGATGAAGTAAAACAGGTGGCCCGTTTGGCGCGCTTGGCGATCAACGAGGAGGAGGCGCTCGCCACCCAAACCCAGTTAGGCCATATTTTTAACTTAATTAGCCAAATGCAAGCCATTGATGTCAGTCAGATCGAGCCCATGTCTCATGCCCAGGATCTAAGCCAACGGCTCCGAGACGACGTGGTCAGCGAGGTCGACCAGCGCGAACGCTTTCAATCCATAGCCCCCGAGGTCCACTCGGGCTTATATCTAGTGCCTAAGGTGATTGAGTAAGCGGACAACCTGCCTCATGGCCCCCTCTGATTCCCCCCTTAATCTCATGGATTCCCTGAGCTTTTCTTGTTTTCCCCTTACCCATGACCGCACTCTTACCCAAAAGCACTGGACCACTGTTGCCGATTTTCCCCAACCGAGCCCTTTGACTTCCTCCAACCCCTGCCCCGCGGAAACCGATTGACCCATGTTGCATGCCTCCCTCAAAACTCTCTCCCAAGGCCTTGCCTCTGGCAAGTATTCCAGCGTTGAATTGACCCAATATTTTTTGCGTCGAATCGAGCAACTGAACCCTACGCTCAATAGCTTTATCACGGTTGATGCTCAAAAAAGCCTCGCCCAAGCCAGCGCTGCGGATGCGCAACGCGCCCAAGGTCGCGCCCAACCGCTCACTGGCATACCCATTGCGCAAAAAGACATTTTTTGCGCTAAAGACTGGCTGACCACTTGCGGCTCAAAAATGCTCAGCCAATTTATCTCCCCCTATGACGCCCACGTCATCGAGCGCTTTAACTCGGCCGGGGCCGTTAATTTGGGTAAAACCAACATGGATGAATTTGCCATGGGCTCGTCCAATGAGACTTCTTTTTTTGGGCCTGTGCGAAACCCTTGGGACACCGAACGAGTGCCAGGAGGTAGTTCTGGCGGATCCGCTTGCGCTGTGGCCGCAGGCCTCGCACCAGCGGCTACGGGAACCGATACCGGAGGCTCTATCCGACAACCCGCTGCTTTCACTGGCATTTGTGGCTTAAAACCCACCTATGGCCTGGTTTCACGCTATGGCATGATTGCCTTTGCCTCCAGTCTCGATCAAGGCGGTCCTATGGGCAACAGCGCTGAGGATCTCGCCATGTTAATGCCAGTCATGGCAGGATTTGACGCTCGTGATTCAACGAGCCTAGATCGGCCTGTGGAAGACTATGAACGCGACCTCGCAAAGCCTTTATCGGGTCTTCGAATCGGATTACCCAAAGAATTTTTTGCTCAAGGCACGAGCCCTGAAGTCTTAAACGCCATAGAGCAATCCATTGTGGAATACCAAAAATTGGGGGCATCCATCGTCGAAGTCAGCCTACCCAATATGGCTTTATCCGTGCCCGTCTACTATGTGCTGGCCCCTGCAGAGGCTTCCAGTAATTTATCCCGCTATGATGGGGTTCGCTATGGACACCGTAGCGCCCAATACCAAACCTTATCCGAACTGTACGAAAATAGCCGGGCCGAGGGCTTTGGGGCGGAGGTAAAACGTCGTATTTTAATCGGTGCTTATGTGCTCTCTCACGGCTACTATGACGCCTATTACCTACGGGCTCAAAAATTACGCCGACTGATTGCCCAAGACTTTACCGATGCCTTTGCCCATTGCGACGTTTTAATGGGTCCGACCAGTCCCTCTACCGCTTTCAAGTTAGGGGAAAAATCAAACGACCCCGTTCAAATGTATCTCTCGGACATCTATACCATTGCAGTCAATTTGGCGGGGCTACCCGGGATGTCGATTCCCTGCGGCTTGGATAAACAAGGACTGCCCATTGGGCTTCAAATCATTGGCAACTACTTTCGTGAAGCACAAATGCTCAATGTCGCACATCAATACCAGTTGGCGACTGACTGGCATCAACGCCGATCACCGCACTTCGGGGAGGCCCTAACATCATGAAATGGGAAGTTGTCATCGGTTTGGAAACTCACGCCCAGTTGTCCACGGCCTCTAAAATTTTCTCTTCCGCCTCCACCGCCTTTGGAGCCGCTCCCAATACCCAAGCCTGTGCCGTGGATATCGCACTGCCCGGGGTGTTACCCGTATTAAATAAAGGCGCGGTGGAACGAGCCATTCGCTTTGGTCTTGCCGTTGGGGCGCGCATTCATCCGCGCTCCGTCTTCGCCCGAAAAAACTATTTTTATCCTGATTTACCCAAAGGCTATCAAATCAGCCAATATGAACAGCCCATCGTGCAAGGCGGATCACTTAGCATTATGGTAGGTGAAACAGAAAAAATCATTCAATTAACACGCGCCCATCTCGAAGAGGATGCGGGCAAGTCTTTGCATGAAGAGTTTAATAGCGCTACCGGTATTGACCTAAACCGCGCGGGAACCCCACTTCTAGAAATAGTCACTGAGCCTGATCTACGCTCTTCGGCCGAAGCGGTCAGCTATGCCAAAGCCTTACATGCTTTAGTACGCTGGATTGATATCTGTGATGGCAATATGCAAGAAGGCTCCTTTCGCTGCGATGCCAATGTCTCCGTTCGTCCGCTGGGCACGACGACCCTCGGCACGCGCTGCGAGATTAAAAACTTAAATTCCTTTCGTTTTTTAGAGCGGGCCATTGACTTCGAAGTGCGTCGACAAATTGAGTTGATCGAAGAGGGCGGACGTGTGATTCAGGAGACCCGTCTTTATGATCCGCAAAAGGACGAAACCCGCTCGATGCGCTCCAAAGAAGACGCGCATGACTATCGCTACTTTCCGGATCCGGATTTATTACCTATCGCGATCGACGAAAAAACCGTGGCAAGCGTGCGCGCGACCTTACCCGAACTACCTCAAGCCAAAAAAGCCCGTTTTATCAATGATTACGGCATTAGTGCTTATGACGCTGCGATGCTCACTACGAGCCGCGATGTCGCTGATTACTTTGAAGGTGCGGCCAGTGGTAGCGACGCCAAAACCGTCAAGTTATGTGCCAACTGGGTGGCAGGACCGATTCATGCACGGTTAAACGAGGACAATCTTTCCATAGTAGAGTCTCGGGTCAGTCATAGCCAACTGCGTCAACTGGTTTTGAGGGTCACCGACGGCACGGTCTCAGGCAAAATGGCGCATGAGGTTTTTAATGCTCTCTGGGCGGAGGGGAGTTTGGAGGCACTTAGCGTTGACCGCATCATTCAAAGTCAAGGACTACAACAAATTTCTGATACGGGTGCTATTGAAAAAATTGTCGATGAAGTGCTCGCCACCCAGGCCCAGCAGGTTAAAGATTACCGTGCTGGCAAGCAAAAAGCCTTCAATGCTTTAGTCGGCCAGGTCATGAAAGCCACCCGTGGAAAGGCTAACCCCCAAGAAGTCAACGATTGCTTGAAACGCCGATTAGACGCGTAAGGGCTTTCATGAGAAACAAGTGGCCGGTCCAGGAGTTATTGCGCTCTGTTGTTGTCGTTCACCCGCCGACCACCCCCTCCTAGACGAGATGCCGAGCACACCAAAGCCCGCACATTACATTCGTTTAATCAGCCCGATTTATCCGCTCTGCCGTCCCGTTCAGTTGCTTGAAACGAATCTTGTAACGATCATATCGCGTCAATACATCGATACGGATTTTTTTTAATATTTGGATATTCTCTTCTTTCACTTTGCAATCGCTAATCACTACCGCCAGATCTTTAGGTAAGTTAACCAAGCTGGGTTTAACCATGCGGATGTTTTCTAACTCCACCACATGACTCCAGCATTGACTGAGCCAACGTTGGGAGATCATCACCTCATCATCGATTCTTTTAATTTCGCGGTCCCGTTGTCGGTCAATATCCGTTTCATTATTAAAGGTCAGCCAGAGTTTTAGAGGTTCTTTATCAACCTCACCCGTTTTAGTAGCGGAATCGGCTGCCGGTTGGTTTGGCTTTTCGGTCACTTCACCCTTTGGGATAATATGACCGGCTGCATCGCGCTGCTCAATACTGGCATTCTGATACTCTTTAGGCACTTGATTGCCACAACCTTCAATCTTACCAGCGAGATTTTTCCAGCAAAAATAGGCAGGTAAGTTTTTGGGACTAGGCTTAGCAAAACCCGAAGAAACGATTAATCCTCCCAATAAAATAGCCACCCATGGACCTAATCGTCTTGGGGTTTTTGCGTTTTTTTGGGAAGTTTTCTTAAACGGCTTCATAGACCGGTTTTTGCCTAAAAATAAATGAACTTGCTTGAATGGCGCTAGCGAAGACAAATCTTGGTGATTTAATTACAATACCCACTTCTAGGACCCAACCTGTGATTAGATCACAAGGTTGACAAGAAAAAAACTATCCCGACTGCTTTTGTCACCTCTTTCTGAGGACTGTGAAAATCCCATGCTACGAATTGTTTCGCTCAATTTAAATGGCATTCGATCCGCGGAGCGTAAGGGCTTTTTGCCTTGGCTTAGCAAACATCATCCGGATGTATTGTGTGTTCAAGAACTCAAAGCCCAATCGCAGGACCTGTCACTGAACCTGCTACAACCCGAAGGCTATCAGGGGTTTTTTCATTACGCGAAAAAAAAAGGTTACAGCGGGGTTGGCCTTTACACCCGCCACAATCCCCTAAAAGTGACAACCGGTTTTGGTATTCCAGAGTTTGACGACGAAGGACGCTACGTATGTGCGGAGTTTGAAAAAACGTGCGTTGTCTCCGTTTACCTACCCTCCGGGTCCAGTGGGCCGGAGCGCCAAGCGGCTAAATTTCGCTTTCTCAAAGTATTCTATCCACAGCTAAAAACATTAATGTCCTGTGGCAAGCAAGTCGTCGTGTGCGGTGATTGGAACATTGCGCACAAACCCATTGATCTAAAAAACTGGAAAGCCAATCAGAAAAACTCCGGCTTTCTCCCCGAAGAACGTGAGTGGTTGACTCAAGTCATTGATTCATTGCGCTGGGTAGACGTATTTCGACAGTTAGATGGGTCAGAAGAACAGTATACTTGGTGGTCAAATCGGGGCCAAGCCTATGCCAAAAATGTTGGGTGGCGTCTAGATTACCAACTGGCTACTCCCGAGATCGCACAAACCGCTCGCTCGAGCGCGATTTATAAAGAACAGCGTTTCTCCGATCATGCTCCGCTCACCATTGACTACGACACTCACCTTTGACCTCTCCTTGGACTCGTGAATCAGGGGTTTGGGGCTTATTACAATTGTTTCGCCCCCGACTTCTTTTCGCTCTTTTCATGGGATTTAGCTCCGGTTTACCCCTGTTGCTAACGGGCTCGGTGTTACAGGCTTGGTTAATAGAGCGCGGAGTTAATTTAGCCACGATCGGTTTGTTGGCCCTCGTCGGTTTACCCTACACCCTAAAATTTTTATGGGCGCCTGTCTTTGATCGTTTCATCTGGACACGCTTTGGACGTCGTAGGGGTTGGATTTTAATACTGCAGTTAGCCCTCAGTCTGGGACTCATAGTGATGAGTCTATCGCAGCCCTCCCAAGAGCATTGGGGCCATATCGTCATTTGTAGCTTTATCATCGCTTTTTTTTCTGCCTCACAAGACATCGTGATCGATGCCTATCGTCGAGAAAGCCTGCTCGACGAGGAGCTCGGCTTAGGCTCAGCCCTTTATGTCAATGGTTACCGCCTCGGCATGTTGTTGGCGGGAGGGGGCGGACTGATTCTGGCGGACCTCACCTCGTTTAGTCTCATGTATCAAATGATGGCCGCTTGCATGGGAGGCTGCATACTGATTTCATGGCTGGCCAAGGAACCCCCCTTACCCGAAGGCCGACCCACGACTTTGAAGGCCGCCTTTTGGTTGCCACTTCGTGATTATTTCCAACGCGAAGGGGCTCTGACCATTTTAGGCTTCATTTTGCTCTATAAAATCGGGGACGTCATGGCCTCCAGTCTTAGCACCCCTTTTTATCTCGGGTTAGGGTTTAGTAAAACCGAGATTGGCAGTATCGTTAAACTCTTCGGTTTCGTCGCCACCTTGTCAGGAGGGCTTTTAGGCGGGATGCTCATCATGCGCATCGGCATGCAACGCGCACTGATTGGATTTGGCGCCGCCCAGCTCCTCTCCACCTTAGGCTTTGTCGCATTAGCCTACATCGGTCATGACCGACTGAGTCTGGCAATACTCATTAGCGCAGAAAACTTTACCGGTGGCATGAGTACCGCCGCCTTTGTCGGATTCATGGCCTCCCTGACAGAGCGTCGATTCACTGCCACACAATATGCTCTGCTCTCTAGTTTAATGGGCATTCCAAGGGTGTTACTGTCCGCGCCGGCCGGTTGGCTTGCCTTAAGCTTAGGATGGCCCGGATTTTTTTTACTGTGCACGGTGCTCGGTCTACCAGGCCTATTGATGGTTCGCAAAGTAAGCTTTTTGAGCCTAGCCCCCAGAGCACCCCTCTAATCACAGCGGCTGATCGTCTCTATTTCTGGGATCTCGCACCAAAATGATAAATGGCCAGAGCCCCACGCAGATTCGGCAAATAACGAACTTTTTTCCCCTCCGTCAACACTTGTCGCTGCAGGATACGGATATCCCGCTTTACACAAAAGCTTTCAAAATCTGCCAAAGTACACAGATGGATATTGGGCGTATCAAACCACTCATAAGGCAAATGCTCTGATACCGGCATCACGCCTTTTAAAACTTGAAGACGATTTTTCCAATAACCAAAATTGGGAAATGTGACAATCCCCTCACGGCCTACCCGCAACATCTCGCGAATAATACGCTCTCCATGTCGCATGGCCTGCAACGTTTGGGAAAGAATCACGTAGTCAAAAGACTGGTCTTCAAATTCCCCCAGCCCTTCCTCTAGATTACGCTGAATAACATTGACCCCATTTTTAACGCAAGCCAAAACATGGCCGTCATCAATGTCAACACCGTAGCCCGAGACTTTTTTCGTCTCTCGCAGGTATTTCAACAATTCCCCATCCGCACAACCCAAATCCATCACCCGTGAACCTGACCTGATCCACTGTCCGATGGCGGCAAAGTCCGCCCGATCAATACTGCTGCCGTTCATGGGCTAATCTGCCTATCAATGCGTTCAAAGTAAGCACTCACCAAAAGATGGTAACGCGCATCCTCTAACAAAAAAGCATCATGCCCATGGGGGGCATCAATTTCAGCATAGGTCACATCACGATTATTTTTAAGGAGCGCTTGTACAATTTGCCTCGATCGCTCTGGGGCAAAACGCCAGTCGGTAGAAAAAGAAATGACTAAAAACGCGGCTCGGGCTGGAGCCAATGCTAGCGCTAGGTTACCCCCATAGGCTAGGGCCGGATCAAAGTAATCCAGTGCTTTTGTGATCCGTAAGTAGGTATTGGCATCAAAATATCGGGCAAATTTATCGCCCTGATAACGTAAGTACGATTCAATTTCAAAATCAGCATCAAAATTGTAGTTCTCTTTTTCCTGCTTTAAATGGCGACCAAATTTGTTGGCCATCTCGTCATCGGACAGATAGGTAATGTGGCCGACCATGCGCGCCACACGAAGACCGCGACGCGGCTTTACGCCATGGGCATCGTAGTTGCCTTCGTTAAAATCAGGATCTGTCAAAATCGCCTGACGAGCCACCTCATTGAATGCAATATTTTGCGCGGACAGGTTCGGTGCACAGGCAATCACCAACGCATGCAAAGTACGCTGAGGATAGCTTAAACTCCACTGCAAACACTGCATCCCACCCAGACTGCCGCCCATGACGGCAGCAAAGCACTCGATGCCCAGTCGATCGGCAAGGCGAGCCTGCGCATTGACCCAGTCCTCCACGGTCATTAACGGAAAATCTCCGCCCCAAGGCAAACCCGTGCGTGGATTAATCGACTGGGGTCCAGTGGATCCGTGACATCCCCCCAGATTATTCACCCCCAACACAAAAAAACGGCTTGTGTCCAAAGGTTTACCCGGACCAATCATGTTGTCCCACCAACCGACTTCCTCGGGTTTGTCTGCGTAATAACCCGCCACATGGTGCGAGGCATTCAAAGCATGGCAAACCAGCACCGCATTGTTGCGCTGTGCATTCAAAGTACCGTAGGTTTCGTAAGCAAGCTCATACTGACCTAAGACAGCCCCGCTTTTTAGAGTCAGCGGTTCATCAAAAAAGGCCTGCTGTGCGCTTACAACACCCACAGATGAATTGTTTATAGAAGATATTGGGTTTGGCATGAATAAACCGGTTTAGACACGCTTTAAAACCGGTTTGCGGAGCCTTGAGGCCTATGACAGGATCCTCTACATCTCTTTAGCCGGATTTGTAGCGCGCCCGCAATCTGACTTCAAATCGGCGCTTTAATACAATGAAGAGCCTACCCCCACATGAAAGCCTTGTCAAGAATAACGCTTCACGGGCCCGAAAGGATTAATGCGACACACTGTCTCGACGTAGGACTTTAATCAAAGTAATCCACAGAATTTTCGCATCAAAAGCCAACGATTGATGCTTCAGATAGTAAAGCTCTAGTTCAACCTTTTGCAGCAAGGGCAATTCATCTCGCCCATTGACCTGTGCCCAACCCGTCAAACCGGGGATCAGCCGATCGATGCCACGCTCTTGACGCAAGTCAATCAAATCATGCTGATTAAATAAAGCGGGGCGAGGCCCCACAAAACTCATATCCCCTTTGATAATGCTCCACAGTTGTGGCAATTCATCGACGCTCGTTTTCCGTAGCCATGGCCCCAAACGGGTTAGGTGGGCAGCCGGACTTTCCAGTAAATGGGTCGCCAATTCGGGGGTGCCCACCTGCATACTACGAAACTTAGGCATTTTAAATAATCGTTGATCACGTCCAACCCTATCGCTCCAATAAAGGGCAGGGCCTTTAGACGTTAAACGAACGGCCAATGCCATGAAAACGCCTGGCAGCAATAAGATAAGGCCCAACATCAAGCCCAAAAATACATCCATTAAACGCTTCATCATGTAAAAAAACGAACCCCGCCAAAGCCCAAGATTACATCATGACAAGGCTCATTTTTTTCACTTTCACGACCACTAACACTCCAATGCATTTAATTCTTCCAATAAAGAGCGCAAACGCTCTGGTTCACGGGTGCGCAACATTTTTTTGACTATTTTTTGTAAGCCGTCAATGCTCACCTTAAGCACCCTTTCCTTAACATCCAGAATGTGTGCCGAGTGCATCGAGAAATTACGTAAACCCAATCCTAACAATAAACGGGTTAATTTGGCATCCCCTGCCATCTCTCCACACAAAGCCACAGGCACCTTGTGTTGATTGGCCTTTTTAATGATGCTAAAAATTAAACTCAAAATAGCTGGGTGTAACGGGTCATAAAGATAAGCCACACTTTCATCGGTCCGGTCGATGGCTAGGGTGTATTGAATTAAATCGTTGGTTCCGATGGAGATGAAATCCATTTTTTTTAAAAACATCTCCAGTGCGAGCGCAGCCCCAGGCACCTCTATCATAGCGCCAATACGCACCTTAGGATCAAAGGCCAAGCCCTCTTGCGTCAATTCATGCTGCGCTCGGGTGATCATCTGCAGACTTTGATCAATCTCGGGGGCCGAACTCAACATCGGGATCAGAATATTCAAAGGGCCAAAGGTCGAGGCACGGAGCAAAGCACGTAATTGGCTTAAAAATCGATGCGGTTCTATTAAACAAAGCCGAATCGCACGTAAACCCAAAGCCGGGTTCACCGCAGTACTTTGTGAGCCTTCGATTTGCTTATCCGCCCCCAGATCATAGGTGCGAATAGTCACAGGCAAGCCATTCATCGCTTTAATCACTTCGCCATACGCTTGGAACTGTTCCTCTTCATCCGGCAAATCACTACGGTTTAAAAACAAAAACTCACTTCGAAATAAACCAATCCCAGTTGCGCCGTTGGCCTTAACTTGCTTCACATCCTCTGGCAATTCAATATTAGCCTGTAATTGCACCGCTACCCCATCTAGGCTCACGGGCTGCGTATCGCGTAGCGTTAATAACTGCCGGCGTGCGCTTTCATGGATTTCTTTTCGCTGACGGTATTGCTGCAAAATACGCGTATCCGGATCAGCAATCAGCACACCGGCTGTACCATCAACGATGACCCATTCATTTTCACGGATAAGCTCACGGGCCCTTTGCAATCCGACAATCGAGGGGATATTTAAGCTTCGCGCCACCACGGCAGTATGCGAAGTTGAACCTCCCCCATCGGTGACAAAGCTGGCAAATTGATGACGCTTAAATTCCACCACATCGGCTGGAGACAAATCATGAGCCACCAAAATCAACCCCTGTTCGGTATCCGTGGGCAACGCATTGGCTTTACTTTGTTGACCCCCAAGCTCACGTAAGACCCGTTCGGTGACTTGAACGACATCCATTCGGCGCTCACGCAGATAACTATCCTCGATCGCATCAAAGCGCTCGAGGACTTCGTCCGCCTTCTGTTTTAATGCCCACTCGGCATTGCACTGCAATGAAACAATCAGGTTTTTAGGTTCTATCGATAAAACGGCATCATCCAGAATCATCTGGTGAAGGCTCACAAAGGCTGATAATTCAGAGGGGGCTACGGCAGAAATTTCTGAATGTAGCTGCATTAATTGCGTGCGCACCGTCTTCACCGCGGCTTCAAAACGCGCAATCTCTCCACTGACCTCGGAGGACTTAATCTGGTATTGAGCGACCTCTAGACTCGCATGCGATACCAAATGAGCACGGCCAATAGCAATGCCGCCCGATACCCCGATACCGTGCAAAGTAAAAGTCATGCTGTGTGAGGTTGCATCAAAGTTTGCATGAACCCAAGATTACCATGCCGGCCCTCTTTTGGGGTCTTGGCTAAAGAATCGAGCGCCTCGTACGGGGACTATAGGCCGGTCGTGTTTGGCGCGTTTTTTAAAGGATTGTAATTAAGGGGGGGCCGCTTCCCCTAGCAACAGAACTTTGACCATCGTAGGGTTATTCTGTAAAAATCAACTCTAGGATACGAGCCACAACGAGTAACAGAGGCTATTTACTCACTTTCGCCAAATCGATTAGCAATCAACTCGATTAATGCCTGCATCGCCAACGCCTCATCAGCCCCTTCTATCTCAAAACTCAGTTGGCTGCCCTTGGCCGCCGCTAACATCATGACTCCCATAATGCTTTTGGCGTTGACCCGCTGACCTCGACAGATCGCCCATACCTCAGACTCAAACTGGCTGGCCAGCTGAGTCAGCTTTGCAGAGGCTCGGGCATGAAGCCCAAGCCGGTTCACGATTTCAACGTCCTGATGCAACATGATGTAATGTAAAACTAGGCACTCGAGTCACCCCCTCACAGCCGCCACTGATGGCTTTGGTCACCATCAATTCTAACGACTTTTCGCGATACGTCAGTGTCCGAATCAGCATCGGCAAACTAACCCCCGCCACGGCATCCACTCTGCCGGGCACAATCAATTTAGCAGACAGGTTAGAAGGGGAGCCCCCAAACATATCCGTCAAAATAAGCACCCCTTCACCCCCGTCAAGCTCCTTCACCATTTGAATGGCTGTCGGTAGCAAAAGCAATGGGTCATCCTGCGCGGTGATGCCTAATTGCTTTAAGCGCGGCGGACGTTTATTTAACACATGAATGGCGGTATGAATCAGACTCTCGCCAAGTGTTCCATGGGTAATCAGCAAAATACCAATCATTCAGAAGATACCGAAGTAGTGATCTTGAAACAACATTCTACTCTTGCGCACTGCAACAAGGGTTGATCATCCCTCTGATTTGTAAAAATATTTTTTTGCGTGAATGATTACATCAGTCCCAATTTCAATTAAGGGATTGATATTATTCATTTTTATTTCATTTCTTGTTCCAATGCGTCGACAAAAAGAGCCGCCACATCACAATGCGATTGCTGACTGATCTCTTGGAAACAAGTCGGACTGGTCACATTAATCTCCGTCAGACACGAGCCAATCACATCTAAACCCACCAAAAATAAACCTTGTTCATATAGCTTAGGGCCTAACGCATGGGCAATTTCCAAATCACGCGGGGTTAATTCCCGAGCCACCCCCGTGCCTCCCGCAGCCAAATTGCCTCGCGTTTCCCCCGCCTGGGGAATACGCGCCAAACAATACGGTACCGGTTTGCCCGCTATCAATAAGATCCTCTTGTCACCTTGCGCAATGTCTAGCAAATAGCGCTGCGCCATGATCATTCGCTGACCTAACTGAGTCAGCGTTTCGATAATGACACTTACATTAGGGTCGTCCTGGCGTACGCGAAACACCGAGGCACCGCCCATTCCATCTAGTGGTTTAAGAATAATGTCCTGGTGCTCTGCTAAAAAGTCACGCAATAAATCTGCGCGACGCGTCACCAAAGTGGGCGCGATATAGGAGGCGTAACGGGCAATGGCTAATTTTTCATTATGATCTCGGATGCCACGCGCACGGTTAAACACCTTCACCCCTTCGGCTTGCGCTGCCTCGAGTAAATAAGTGCTGTAAACATACTCCATATCAAACGGAGGGTCTTTACGCATGATGACGGCATCAAAATCCGTTAAATAATGCGCTTGGGCCGCTTCAGCCTGAAACCAGACACTGGAGTGCCCGGTCAGATGGATGCGAGAAGCAAACGCACTGACTCGATTTTTTTGCCAATAAAGGGCCTCCTGCTCAATAGCGTAGACCTCGTGACCTCGCGCCTGAGCTTCACGCATCATGACAAAAGTAGTATCTTTATAAATCTTAAAAGTAACGAGTGGGTCAACGACAAACGCTATTTTCATACGCCGGCCTCCTTAGGACTGACATCGTTCATCGCGGAGGCTTCGACAGCCTCATTGGCATTGACTAACGCCGCCCCTTGGGTTTTTTCCAATTCTATGGAGGCGGCCAATAAAGCCAACCGCGCGATGACCCCGTAGGCATAAAAACGATTCGGGGCGCAATCAGGATCATCGGGGTTCGGGGAGGAGCAAGGCTCGGCAAAGGCTAAGGGCTCAAACTGCATGCCAGGGGCATTGAGGTTCTGGTCTGTGCCTCTTTGATTATTCAAACGATAAAATCCACCCACCACAAATCGATCAATCATGTAGACCACGGGTTCGGCCACCGCATCGCGCACGGTCTCCCTCGTATAAACCCCCTCTTGCACTAAAACTTCGTGCACTTGCATCCCTTCTTTACCCACCGCCATCTTATTACGCTGTTTGCGATTTAAGCCCCTGACTTCTGCCGCATCCTTTACCGTCATCACCCCCATGCCGTAAGTGCCAGCATCCGCTTTTACGATGACAAAAGGCTCTTCTTGAATGCCATACTCTTTATATTTGGCCCGAATATCGTCTAGCATTTCAGCCACATAGCCGGCCAAGCATTCTTCGCCCTGACGCTGCTGGAAATTAATTTTTCCGCACATTTCGAAAAAAGGATTAATTAACCAAGGGTCCATTCCGAGCAATTGCCCAAAGCTGCTCGCCACTTGGTTATAGGCGGCGAAGTGATTGGACTTGCGCCGCACCGCCCATCCCGCATGAAGGGGAGGAAATAAGGGTTGGTCCAATCCCCGTAAAATGGCAGGAATGCCCGCCGATAAATCGTTATTCAGTAAAACCACACAAGGATCAAATCCCTCTAATCCCAAACGGTTACCCACGCGCTTAAGGGGCTCCAATGTCAACTTTTTACCATCGGGTAAATCAACCGTCGTCGGTTCCTCCAAACCCTCGATCAAACTACCCACGCGCACGTTCATCCCCGCATGGCGCAAAATACGCACCAACGTTGCCACATTTTGTAGGTAAAACTGATTACGCGTATGATTTTCGGGAATCAACAGTGCATCCCGTGCTGTGGGGCATACGGTCTCCACTGCCATCATCGTAGCCTGCACACACAGCGCATGAAAATCAGGATTCAAATTATTGAATCCACCGGGATACAAATTGGTATCGACGGGGGCTAATTTAAAGCCACTATTACGTAAATCGACAGACCCATAAAAGGGAGGCACATGTTCGTGCCACTGCCTTCGAAACCAATGCTCTATCTCGACCGATTGAGTCAATATCTGACTCTCCAGTGCGAGCGGGGGACCCGATAACGCGGTCTTAAGTCGGGGTACGGTTGACATGAAAAGTTCCTTTGGCCACTAAGCAACACCAGACCATGAAATAGCCCCTATAATCAAGCAGTTAATTAAACCACTCGCTGACAATCCTTAGGGATCTTTGAACACCATAATCCACCCCCCATTATAAGCGAATTGGGACCCGAATCTGTGACACGATGACTTTAGGGGTTTTGTTTTTAACAAAGACCACTAAAAAAGATTCTCCGCTAAAGGATTACAGCCCCTTTGGCTGACTGGTAGAGTGTCACCTCAATCAACGAACCGCAACCATTGGCAACCTCCATCAAACGCTCCATTCCCCGCATAGCTCCTTCTACAAATCCATGACTTCTTTTAACATTTGCCTCGTAAAGCCCGATCAATACATCCACTCTTTCGCTTTTTTAGAGTTAGGTGAGTTACTTTATTTTTCGCTTAAGGAACTGGGGTTTAAGGTAGCCCTGCAATTCAATGAAATTGCTCCCCACGAACAAAATATAGTCATTGGCTTTCACTTACTCGCGCCTCAAGCCCAGAGCCAACTGCCTAAGTCCACCATCATCTTAAATACCGAGCAAGTCCATAGCGACCAATCCTCTTGGAACGAGACCATTATGAATGGCGCCCGACATTTTAAACTGTGGGATTACAGTCAAAAAAATATTGAAAAATTTCACTCAATGGGTATCCAAGGGGTCAAATACTTAAAGCTTGGATTTCAAAAAGAACTTGCCCGCCTTGATCGAACTCAACCCAAATCGATTGATGTCTTATTTTACGGGTCCGTCAATGAACGGAGACGCGACATATTAAAAAAACTGGAAGCCCACGGCGTGAAGCTCAAAGTGCTCTTAAACGTATACGGCAAGCAGCGCGATCACTGGATTGAGCGTTCAAAAATGGTGATCAATCTACATCATTACAATTCCCACATTTTCGAAATAGTGCGGGTTTTTTACTTGCTCACGAATGCCGTTGCCGTAGTGAGCGAAGTCAACGAGTCCACCTCGATTGACGAAAACTATAAGGCTGGCATAAAAGGCGTCCCCTATGAAGCGCTCATTGAAAACTGCATGGCGGTCATCAATAAGCCCTCCTTGCTACAGGCCTTACAAAATGCAGCCTTCACTTGCATCCAAAAATACCCTCAAAAATACTGGACCGAAGAGGTTCTTTCTAGCTGAGGCGTTAGCCTACCCTCAAACACTCTGAAAACGAAAGCATCCCTCCACATCCCGCGATCGTCGTAATTGTGAGCGAAGCATTAAATAATTTAAATGTGCAATCGCCTCTCCCATAGCGAAAAGCAAATGATGATCATCGAATTTTCGTTCAAACAACACCGGCAACACTTCAGCGGCGGTTTTAGGTTCCTGGCAAAACAGACGCAAGCGGTCTAATCTCACGTGATGATGTTCCTGTAAAGCTTTGACCCGAAGGGCCGCGCCGCGAAACGGCAACCCATGGGAGGGCAACACCAAAGTCGAATCAGGCAAAGAGTTAAATTGAGAAAGGCTCGCCAAAAATTCACCCACCGGATCCGCCTCCGGTTCACTGGGCCAAACACTGACATTGGTGGATATTCGTGGCAATAGCATATCGCCTGCAATGCAAAGCCCTAGGGACTCACACACCAAACTCGCATGCTCAGGCGAATGCCCGAAACCAACGCTAACCTCCCAGTCGTGCGGTCCTATACGAATCCGTTCTCCGTGCCGGATCACCCGATGCGAACTGGGTAATTGTGGAACCCCCTTCTCATAAATATTTTCTCGTCTCTCAATCCAGCCCTGGCCCTCTAAACCCAATCCGTGCGCCTGCATTAATTGGGCTAACTTCGGGCCCTGTGTGCCGCCGATTCGATGATGTACCACATGCGCTTGCAAAAACTCTGCCTTGGTCATCCAAGGAATCAGTCCTTGGGGTTCACATAACCAATGACAAAGACCGATATGATCGGGATGAAAATGGGTCACGATGACACGCGTGATGGGCTTACCGCCTAAAAATTTATCGATAATGTTAAGCCAACACTCACGGGCCTCTTCGGTCGCGAAACCACAATCCACTACGGTCCAACCCGCCCCATCTTCCAACAACCATAAATTAATATGGTTAAGCACAAAGGGTAAAGGCATCCGCAACCAAAATACCCCGGGGACGATCTGACATAAAGAGCCCGGATGTGGCGCTTGAGCAAAGGGGTATTCCAGTGTCTGGGAGGTCATCGGCTAAACAATTTTTTAGGCAAAAAAAAGGGGGCGCTTGCAGAGTAAGAAAAGCACTAACCCCCCATTGTGCCTTGTTTTGGTAGACACGTCGAACCCAAAAAGTTCCTATAATCTTGCGTTTCCGCCTATGAAGTTCACTCTAGCCGCCTTGTAGATCTTGGGCGAAAAAAACCTTCGCTTTTAAAGCTCGGTCGCATCCTCTTCGTTGCGCTCGCAGAGAAAAGCACTTTTACCTATCGGCCTCTTTACCGCCCTTTTTTCCTCTGTCTCAACAAGCAAAACTAGCAAGGTTATAATACCGCTATGTTGATCCTATCGCCTTTGTAGACCTAACCCATCCATTGAAGAGGCCCCTTTACGCCAGTCGGATTTGTTTAACCCTGCCTCTTCAGCGTGGCCGACCATTTACTTTATTAAGCTCCCCCCCATTATCTCATTTACATTAAGCCAAGGCCTTCCATGTCAATTCCCAAAAAAGTCAAACTTGTAGAAGTCGGTGCCCGTGATGGATTGCAAAACGAAGCCTCACCGGTGCCTGCAGAAGTTAAAATTAAACTCATCCACCTTTTACAAGAGGCCGGGTTACCCGTCATTCAGGCCACCGCCTTTGTTTCGCCTAAATGGGTACCACAAATGGCTGATAATGCCCAAGTGATGGCGGGGATTACCCGCCTAAGCGGCGTGCAATATCCCGTGCTCGTACCTAACCGAAAGGGCTTAGATGCAGCCCTGGCCGCTGGATGCAAGGAAGTGGTGATTTTCGGTGCGGCCAGCGAAGCTTTTTCTAAAAAAAATACCAATTGCACCATCGCTGAAGGCATTGCAAGATTTTCAGAAGTTTGCCATGAAGCCTTAGCTCAAGGACTCAAGGTACGCGGCGACATGTCGGTTTGTTTGGGCTGCCCCTATGAAGGCCCTGTTGACCCTGCTGCGGTGGCTCGTCTAGCACGTGAATTTGAGCAATTGGGTTGCTACGAAATCACCATTGCCGACACCATCGGGGTGGGCACCCCTGGCAAGATGCGCGCGGTGATTGAGGCCGTGACTCGTCATATTGCCATTGAAAAATTGGCTGTGCACGTGCATGACACCTACGGACAAGCTATTGCCAACATTTATGCAGCCCTAGAGTGTGGGATAGCGACCTTTGACAGCTCGATCGCCGGACTCGGCGGCTGCCCCTATGCCAAAGGTGCAACGGGCAATGTCGCCACGGAAGATGTGCTGTATCTTTTAGATGGCTTAGGTATAGAAACCGGAGTGTCCATGTCGCAACTATTGCTCGCCGCTGACTATATTTGTCATCATTTATCACGTCCAACCTCTTCTCGAGCCGGCAAGGCCATTGCCAATAAAATGGCAGCATGATCGATATACGCATAGCACCCGACAAGACGTTGCAAAGCGCATTCGACCCCTGGGAACCAATGAGCTCGCCTTGTATAGGTCTTTGCGAGATAGAGAACACAACGGGGTTTTGTCGGGGCTGTGCCCGCACATTACATGAAATTTCCTTTTGGACCCGTTATAGCCCAGAAGAGCGCAAAGCCATTGGCCAACAATTAAAGCTTCGCGACTTAAAAAATGCTTAACTCGAGGTGAAAGCACCATGCCCCTGACTACCCCCAAACCGCGCCAACACATACACACACGTCAAATCGAGTGCAAAGGTTATGAACGAGAAGACGGCCTGTGGGATATCGAGGCTCATATTGTTGATAGCAAAACTTACATGCATACGCGTCGACATAACGGAACAAAACTCCAGCCCGGAGATCCCGTTCATAACATGTGGATCCGTTTAAGCATTGATTTAGATATGTTGATCCATGAGGCCGAGGCTAAAACCGATGATAGTCCCTACCCCAGTTGTGGTGATATCACGATTAATTTTAAATCCCTCGTCGGCGTAAAAATCGGTCCTGGGTGGCGCCGTGAAATTGGTCTGCGCTTAGGAGGGATCAAAGGTTGCACTCATTTGGTCGAACTCTTAGGGCCCTTGGCAACCACTGCCTTTCAAGCCACCGGACGGGCTCGAGAGGCCCGCAACGCGCATCGCACCACCCCCAAAATACCCTATCAACTTAATTCCTGCCATATTTACAAAGACGATTCTGAGTGGGTGTTAATGCGTTGGCCTGATCACTATACCGGCACTAAAAAAACTCCTTAAATCGTCAGGAAAAACGCTTAAAACCCCAGCGCGCCAGCGGCGAAAGGGCACCAAAAACACCAATACTCATAAACGCCAAACCCCAAGCTTGGGTGCTTTGATTGCCCCCAGCATAATCGAGTACGAGGCCAAAGGTGATCGGGGCCACGAGTGCAGCGCTAAATCCAACAAAAGAATAAATAGCCAATACGGAGCCTCTCAAATGCGTTGGGGCTGAACCGATAGCCCCTGCTGTTAGTGTCGCTGAATCTCCTAACATCAGGCCATAGTGAATAAACATCAGAACAAAAACGACCGCTATCGGTAGCCCCGCCGTAAAACCCAAACAACAAGCACCTAAGCCTGACAACGCCATAAAAAAATAAATCACTTTGCTGCGTCCGATACGCAAAGCAAACTCATTGCCCAAGATGCTCATCAACGGACCTGACAAATTAATCAGCGCTCCCAGACTAGCCGCGCCCCAAGCGATAGTCGACACGGAGGGTTGTAAGGTGAGGCTAAAGGCCAAGAATGCCACCATCCACGATCGGTGCCCAAAGAGCTCGAAATTATGTACTGCATATCCAAGAATATAATAACGAGTCGTAGGTTGTGCTAGGGCGGGGGTAAAATTAAGTAAAGAAGTGACGCTTTGTTCCGACGACTGTGTCTGTCCCTTAGGCATATAAACATTCACTAACACAGCGGCCACAACCGGTCCTAACGTGGCGAAAATAAAAGCCGCTCGCCACCCCCCATAGGTGGCCAGTGCGCCACAGACCGCAATCGAAAGACTAGAGCCGAAACCAAAACAGCCCGCATAAAAAGCTGTCGCTCGTGCTTGAGAGGCCCCCTGTAGGTGATCGGTCAGCGTTTTTAATCCTGGCATATAGGTGCCCCCCAACCCTGCGCCAATAAAAAACTGAAACAATAGCGCACTCATCAAGCCTTGCGCGAACAGCGTAAACCCCAAAGCGCCAAAAGCCGAAAGAAAACAAGCCCCAGCGTACACTTTACGGGAATCACAACGATCGGTTAACGCCGTCAGTATGGGCACCGCGCACATGTAGCCGGCAAAAACAAAACCCCCAATCAATCCAGCCGCAGAGTTGGTGAGCGACCACTCACGCTGAAATTGGGGTAAAAGCGTCGTATAGGCAGAAAAACCACTCATACTACAAATTTCTGCCAAGCACATCACGAGCGTCATCCCTATGGCCGATTGCCGTGTCTTCACCCTCAAGCGCGTCCCCCTTATCTGTCTTTTTTTAAACCCTCTTCCAACGCCGTGCACCTTTCTTAAAATCACGAATGATTTCTCTGGCTGCATTGTGGCCCGGCGCGCCCGTCACCCCTCCGCCCGGGTGAGTCCCCGCGCTACACATATACAGACCTGCAATCGGGCCCCGATAAGCCCCGTAACCTAGCAAAGGTCTCGCCGTCCACAATTGATCTAGGGTTAATGCCCCATGAAAAATATCTCCCCCTACCAAACCAAACCGCTGCTCAAGATCCAATGGCGACAATACCATACGGCCCAACACACTTGCCTTGAAGTTGGGGGCATATTGATTCACCGTATCGATCACTAAATCGGCCGCTGGTTCTTTAATCTCTGCCCAATCCAGTCCATTGGGTAACACCGGATTAAAATGCTGACAAAATAAACTCGCTACATGTTGGCCAGGCGGAGCCAATGAGTCATCTACGATCGAGGGGATCACCAATTCAACCACTGGTGCGCGCGAACAACCCAATCGACGCGCATCAAAATATGCCTCCTCCATATATCGTAATGATGGGGCTAGAACAATACCGGATTGATGATGTAGGGCAGCGTTATTGCCGGGCAAACAACTAAAATTAGGTAATTCAGATAAAGCCACATTCATTCTGAAGCTACCCGAAGCGCAATGGTATTGCTTAATACGACGCAAAAAATCAGGCTCCAGCAATGGGGGGGCAATCAAGCGGGTATACAAGAGCTTTGGATTGATCGCCGACACAACACATCGCCCCTCAATCAGGCGCCCATCGGCAAGTAATACGCCCTGAGCACCACGCTGATCCACACACACCTGAGTCACTGCACAACCGGTTAAGATCTCAACGCCACGACGTTCGGCTTCCTTGCGCATGGCAGCACTAATAGCCCCCATCCCTCCGAGGGCATGGCCCCAGGCGCCCCGTTTTCCGTTAACTTCCCCCAGCGCATGATGCAACAAGACGTAAGCCGAACCTGGGGTATAGGGACTGGCAAAATGTCCGACGATGGCATCAAACCCAAGCGCCGCTTTCAGGGGTGCCGATTCGAACCAATGATCCAGAAGATCACCCGCACTTTTAGTAAAAAAATCCAAAAGATCCGCGCGGGTCTGAGCCTCAATTTTATGGGCTAGACGGGCTAGGGACAGAGCGCTTAAAAAATCCCCTGTCCATCCCCCTTGCCCAAGATTGACGGGGGTCTTTAACCACAGTTCGCGCACCACACTGGCGACCCGCTCCAGTCGAGCGTAATACTCGGGTAGGCTTTGGGCATCGCGCGTACTAAATCGTGCCACTTCGCCTTGGATCTCAGGCAATGAGCGGCCCATGAGTAAGTATTGATTGTCCGAAAGCGGTAAAAAATTAGCCGCTGCACGCTCCACGATCTTAAGCCCATGCTCCGCCAGATTAAGATCCTTAATCACCTTCGGATGCAAAAGGCTAACGGTATAGCTTGCGGTAGAGTTTCGAAAACCGGGGTGAAATGACTCGGTGACCGCGGCACCTCCGACTTGATCGCGCACTTCGATTAATCGCACTTTCATACCGGCCCCAGCTAAGTACGAGGCACAGACCAGACCGTTATGTCCGCCCCCTATCACCACGGCATCAAAAGGATGTCTCACGCTCACTGGAGCACCCCCGATTTATTGATGTTAAGACAAGGCAACGGGACTTGTCTCGATGACAGGACGGTCTAAAACCACAGGTGCCAGCATAGCCCCCCAAAACAACCAGAAAACGTGGGACTCTGGAAAAGTACGAAAATGCGAGCTAAATAAACTCGTCAAACACCACACACATAAAACACCCTGCAAAATACCGGTATAGGGACCGGGCTGACGGGATTGCCGAAAGGACACACCTAAAAACAATAAAAAAACCAATAACCCAACTATCCCGTTCTCCGTCAGGATAAATAAATATTGATTATGGGGATCCTTCGTCAAACAGTTAGGACAGCCTTGTGCCAAGGCTTCGAAATGATCTTTGTATTCTTTGCCAAAGCTACCCGTTCCAAAACCAAACCAAGGTCGCTCAGCAATCATTTGCAACGTATTCTTATAATAATTCACTCTGGCCCCTGCCGCACTCTCTCGGTCAGTTTGGTAGGCCCGAGCCTCCTCAGCCACTTGGTTGACCCGTTGTCTAAGCCCCGATGAAAGACTAAAAACCAATATGACGCCCACCCCAATGGCGATTGCAACTCGAATATAATTTTTTTTCCCGTAACGACGAGCAAACCACACCCAGAAAACCACCAATAAACCAATATAAGCACTTCGCGCCATAGAGGTAAAAATAATGTTCAAGGCAAATAGCGCGGCCAAGGCATACCCCCAACGACGCTGATCCGTTTGAATCTCCCCACCCCAAGCCAAACAACACAAGGCGGCCACTGCAAAGGTCATACCTTGGGTGGTATGGTTAGTAAAAACGACTCCGGGGTAATCAAAAGGAAACGCTGGGATCCAACCCAACCAACTTACTAAAGAAGCCACCAAACCTATCAGCGATATCAAAACAAAAAACTCGATAAAACGTTTTTTCCAACGCATTTCGGAAAAAAGTCCCAATAAAATGAATCCGTAAAAAAGCTTTCGCCAAGACCATAACGAATCCAAACTCTGACTAAAGGAAGCCTCACTGTAGATCGTATCAATAACGAGCAGCAACATAAATGCACACAACGCTTGACCCACTCGCTGGCGTATCGCACAACCTAAAATCTCCAACGCCTTCCCCGAAACCAGCCAACTGATTAACATACCCCCCATCGCAACGCTACAAGCGGCGGTGGACACCGAGACTAAGCCTGCGCCTAAAATGGCACAAAGTCGCGTCAAATCTAGGCACTTTTCTGACCAATTACGGTTTTTAAAAGCACTCACACCTTCATCGCCATAGCTGATAGACATACTTACGCCGCAATTTTTCCAGATGAAATTTTAACCACTGTACCCACCCTGAGTGTGCGGGCTCCAAGGAAGTGTCAAATAACCCCAACTTACTGCCCTGCTCAACCACCGGATCCTCTAACCATAACATTTGGATACCCAAAATCCGATCCATGCTCTCAAACTGATTATCCATGGGTTGACTGATCCGGTTAAGCTCAATCCACTGAAGGCGACGCTGTGCGGTAGCCGGTGTTATTAAATAAGAATCAGCAAATCGACCTCGAGTCGCTGGATACAGACGCTGCCCCTGACGACGCTGACTGCGGGGAGTGTAGAAGTTACCGCCGCAACCTAAAAAAATTACATGGGGATCCGGATAGTGCGGCGCTTCTCGCAAGGCGGCTTTCAATCCCTGCATGAAATCTTCGGCTAACACAACATCATCCTCAAGCACCAGATGATACCCCGCGGTGCCTGTTGCAATATGCTGTAAGGCCACGACATGCTTCATGGCACAAGATTTTTGAGCTTGTGACAATGGACTCTCGCAAAAATACTGCGCTTCTATCTGGGGGGTGAGGGCCTCACGATCCCACTCGTTAATCACCTGTGCGGTCAAATCAAAACGCGCCAACTGAGCACGTACGTGGGCTAAACGCTCGGTAAAGGCACGCACGTTAATCACATAAATCGACTGCAAATCCGTCAAAGGGACACTCATAGGTCATTTGATAAAAAAATATTTGTCTTTATGCGCCCTGACTAAACTGCATCCGGTATAAACGAGCATAAACACCATTGTGATCCAATAAACTTTGATGCATGCCACTTTCCACTATACGTCCAGCCTCGAGCACTACGATTCGGTCGGCGCGCTCAATGGTCGACAAGCGATGTGCGACCACCAGAGTGGTACGCCCTTTCATCAGCACCTCTAAGGCGCCTTGAACGTGGCGCTCCGACTCGTTGTCCAATGCGGAGGTGGCTTCATCTAAAATCAAAATTGGCGCATTTTTTAAAAGAGCGCGGGCAATCGCCAATCGTTGTCGTTGGCCCCCTGAGAGCTTCACGCCATTTTCTCCCACCATCGTTTTTAAGCCTAAGGGCAGCTGCTGAATAAACTCCATCGCATGGGCTGCTTGAGCCGCTGCAATAATTTCTTCTTGGGTAAATTGATTCGGACTTCCGTAGGCAATATTAGCTGCAATCGTGTCGTTAAAAAGCACCACATTTTGGCTCACTAAAGCGATATTGTCTCGTAAAGCACTTAATTGAAATTGTGATATATCCGTTCCATCGATACGGATGCATCCGCTATTGGGCAGATAAAACCGTGGGACCATGTTAGCCAAGGTCGTTTTGCCACTTCCCGAGGCTCCCACAAGAGCAATCGTCTGCCCAGGCTCGATCTTCAGTTGGATCTGTTCTAAAGCATTATGTTGACCAGCCTCGTAGGCAAAGCACACGTTGTCAAAGCTAATTTCTCCCAATACCCGGCCCGGACTGACAGTACCGGTATCGGGTTCGCCCGGCTGATCGATCAAACTATAAATGCTCTCTGCTGCTGCCAACCCGCGCTGCAAGGAGTCGTTCACACTGGTCAAACGCTTTAAGGGGGCGGTGAGCATCATCATGGCCGCAACAAAGGAGACAAAGCCACCCACACTTAATTGGTCTGAGGCGGATTGTTGCGTCGCCAAATACATGATCGTGGCTAATGCCATTGCCGCAATAAACTGCACAATAGGCACACTAGTGGCAGAGGCCGTCACTTGTCTCATGAGCTGACGACGAACGCTGTTGGCTTGTGCGTCAAATCGTTCCTGCTCAAATCGTTGTCCACCAAAAAGCTTAATCACACGATGCGCTTCAATCGTCTCTTGCACCGCTTGTGTGAGCTCCCCCATTTGGTTTTGAACCTGACGGCTAGTCGTTCTTAATCGTTCACTAATAAAGCGCATGAAAATAACGATGACCGGCCCCATCACCAATGCCAGCAACGTCAATCGCCAATTTAGCCAGACCATCCACACTAACAATCCTACAATGATCAGCGTATCCCTAAATATAGCCATCAACACGCTGGTGGCCGCGGACGTTACCTGAGTCACATCGAATGTTAGTTTTGACAATAAGGTGCCTGAGGCTTTGTTATCGTAGAACGGTGCAGGCAACTTTAGCAACTGGGCAAACATCACCGCGCGTAAATCCATCACCACTTTATGACCCACCCAATTGATACAATACTGCGCTACAAAGTCAGCCAAACCTCGCACCAGAAACAAAGCCAGAATCACCACGGGTGTCCAGTGCATTAGGGTGGGGTCTTTATCAACAAAAACCCCGTCTAACCACGGCTTTAACAACGCGGGCAATAAAGGCTCGGTTGAAGAGGTCACCATAATCCCCAAAACCCCCAACCCAAAGGTGCGCCAGTAAGGGCGCACTTGGCGAAGTAAGCGAGAATAAAGCGCCGAACTATTCATTGTGTTCATAGACACTCATGAGAATGAGCAAACTTCTGATTATAAAGGATTTATTTTCCCCTCACCGGATCCTTTTTTGTCGCTCTCGTTAAGACCCTGCAAAAACGCTAATAATTGAGCGCTTAAGCGCTTTTCATAAGAAGATTTTAGCCTACCACCGGCCAATCCCTCGCGGTTCAATAGATGCCTCGCCTGAATCGGTTCACTAGCGCAACAAAATGGGCTGAGATAGGCATCGGCTCAATAGCTAGAGCCTCATAGATTCCAGGCGTAGCCCATCCAAAAAAATGTCGATTGATGGGTTTGCACAATGGGGCTACTCACGACCCCGCTACCAAGCTGTGTCATATTTAAACCAAAAACTACTTTATGTCCCTTATCAATTGCATAATTGCCATCAAAGCCGACAATAACATTGGTGGTTCCCCCCGGTTGGAACAGGGGTCGGCTTGCGGTCACTTCATTGGCTCTGACGCCAAAGTAGTAGTTGGCGATATCTTTACTAATGTGATCCAACTCAAAAAGTAGGCCAACATTCCAGTCTTGGCGTTTTATCCACTCTTTGTATAGGGCTACACGCGTCGAGGTGCCATTACTCGCATGAGACATGTCGCCAAAATAAGCTAAATTCACATCGACCCAAGGCGAAGCCCAATCAAAACTCAGTCCGCCTTCCAAACTGCTTCGCCGTGTCGTCATTCCCGTTAAGAGGCTGCCCGAGTGGGCCCCAAAGCCGAAGCGGGGTTCCACAGCAAGTCCAAATCCCATGGTTTTTGTTTCGTTTCCCCATAAGTAAACACCCGCCCTGAGCAAATAGACATAAAACATATCATTGTAAGTCGCATTGATCTGAGGAATGGGTAACGCCTGCAGACCTTTCCCCCCCGTGTAATTGGCAAACACAATCGGACCTATCCCGGCCGTGCCATCAAAGCCTGGATGTGAATTATCCTTCGTTTGAGCAAAGCCATGCGATGCGCTTACAATGCCGCCTAAAAACAGTCCGATACAAAAGATTATTTTATTCATGCTTGAAGTCATTGTTTGTGGTTTACACATTAGGGGATACCCTTTTGGATTGGCAATAATAGGCGGACTCACTCGCAACGGTTTTGTGGTTTAAAAAGTGAGTTACCGAATTTTAACCTTATTAAAGCAACGGTCCATAGCCGGACGAATCGGTTTTTTAAAATTCATACCTTTTTAAGGGGGTTTTGAATTATCCGCATTTTTTAATGCCTCAGCTTCGCCTCGGCTAATGAGGCAGCTTAATTTTTCTGCCGCCCTCGACCCCAGCGCCTAACTATATTAAGCTCATACCACTTTTTCCCTACCAACCTTTTCATGGAGCTTTTCGATGGACAAAACTACTCAACGCTTGGTCGAGTTTGCCTTGGAAGCCAAGTTTTCTACCCTTTCCACCCAAACCTTACATGAGTGTAACCGTCGACTGATTGATGCCTTTGCCAGCGCCTTGGCCGCCTACGATGAGCCCCTTTGCATAGGGGCACGAGCGATCGCAAGTCGCTACTCGGGTTGCCCAGAAGCACACCTTTGGGGAAGTCCCATTAAAACCTCTATGGAGGCAGCCGCTTTTGCTAACGGAGTCATGCTACGGTATTTAGATATCAGTGACACTTACCTAGGGAAAAGCCGCGGACATCCCAGCGACATGCTATCAGGCGTTTTGGCTGCAGCCGAACACTTACAATCCGACGGTCCATCGGTGATAACCGCCATAGTATTAGCCTATGATGTTTACTGTAGTTTTGCCGATAGTGTCGACATTAATAGCTTAGGGTGGGATCAACCCGTTTACGCCATCTTAGGGAGTGTGGTGGGTGTCGCCAAACTGATGGGGCTCAATCACGACCAAATAGGACATGCTATTTCTCTTGCACTCACTCCTAACTTGGCTTTGCTTCAAACCCGGCATGGCGATTTAAGCGCTTGGAAAGGCTGTGCAGGACCCAACGCTGCACGTAATGCCATTTTTGCTTGTTTACTGGCTCAACAAGGATTTACCGGTCCTGCAGATGTTTTTGAGGGTAAATTTGGCTTTTATAATGTCATTTCTGCTTTTGATTGGAAATTACCTAGCGGGGGTCATCACAAAATTTGCGACACCCATATCAAAAGTCTGCCCGTGTGCTATCACGGTCAATCTAGTGTGTTATGTGCCATGAAACTGCGCACGCAACTGCGCTTAGAAGATATTCAGGATATTCACGTCGAGTCCTATGGTGCGGCCTTTAGAATGATGGGTAACGACCCAACCCGTTGGGCACCCACAACCCGTGAGACCGCTGATCACAGTATGCCCTATGTCATCGCATTGGCTTTAGCCGATGGAAAATTTAACGCACATTCTTTTTCTGATGAACGATTGAAAGACTTAACCCTAAAAGGGATTATGAGCAAGGTCCGTGTAAGCGAAGATTCCAATTTGTCGGCCCAATATCCCGAAGGAGCTCCTGGCCGAGTCACCATTCGTACTCATCAAGGAAAACTCTTTACTGAAGAATTACGATATCCCACGGGTCACGCTAAAAGCCCCATGAGCGATGCCGATGTAGAACAAAAATTCCGCGACCTAGTCCCAAATCAGGCTCAACCAGAGCGTATTGAAACATTATTAAAAATCTTAACTCAATTTGAGCAAGTCAAAAATACGAAGACTGAATTCATGGATCTTCTAGTGCTTCATTCAGATTCAGATCATTAAACCCCATCCTCTTCAGAGGACACTGACGATGACCCGCGTAGACTACGGATTTGCCGTTAAGTTGGTTTTTTTGACAATTTTTGCCCACTGATCAATTTCTTTAATCATAAATTGACCAAAAGCGCCGCCCTCCAAATAATCCACTTCAACGGCATTATTGAGAAACGTATTTTTGACTTCTTCTGAGCTCAGTATCTGACGAAGCTGGAGATTAATCTTTTCAATAATGTCACTGGGAACGCCGGCTGGGGCCATTAATCCAAACCAGATCGAGGTTTCATAGTGTAAAACTCCGGCCTCGGCCACAGTTGGCACGGAAGGTAAAATGACACTTCTACGCTCGCCACTGGTTGCCAGAGCACGCAATTTCTCCGTTTTAATATGTGGCAACACTGAGGCAATTGTTCCCATCATTGCCTGACTATGACCTCCCAGAAGATCAATAACGGCAGGGCCCGCACTTTTAAATTGTACGACCAAACAATCAATGCCAGCCATTTGATTAAACAATACAGTGGCCATATGCACGATCGAACCTTTCCCAGTACCGCCAAAAATTAATGCGCCCGGTTTACGTTTCGCTAACGATATAAAATCCTTAACTGATTTCACTGGAAGGCTAGGATGCACCACCAATGCCATACGGCCAGCCGCTATTTTTGCAATGGGGGTAAACGATTTAACTGGGTCGTAGGGTAAAGTTTGCAATGATGGTGTAATAGTTTGGGTCGCACTCACTACCAAAAGAGTATAACCATCGGCGATTGACTTTGCGGCTAAATCCACCCCGATAATACCCCCAGCTCCCCCCCGATCATCAACCACGAACGTTTTACCCAAGCGCTTTGTCAATTCACTGGCGAGCAAACGACCCACCAGATCCACACTGCCACCTGCCTGTGTGGGAACAATCACGCGCACCGAGTTCATAGGGTAGGTATCGGCGGCGGCCCAAACATCCTTAGACAAAAAAACCACGAGGAAAATGAAAACCATTTTTCGTATTCTGACTAAATTACCAACCATCTCATTTCCTCTATTAGGCCGTGGCATCCAATCCTTAAGCGACCATCATCGATTTCAATCGATCGGATAAGAGCCGTAAAAGTGAAAGATTTTATCTGATTTTCTCTTCTTTGCCCCGTTTAATAGGAAGATATCAATGCAATAAAGCCAACCAGCCCCGACCACTACACCTCACATCGCCGCACCAATACATCGGCGAACATCTTAATGAGGGTTTTTTGCTAATAAAATTTGGCTTGGGTTCCAGAATGTATTGCCACATTGACTTAAAAATTAAACAGGTGCGGGTCGTTTCCTATGAATAGCGCCTGAAGTAAGTCAATACTTTGGCTCAAAATCGTAGTCAAGGCAACCTAAACGCCAGATGCATCGAGTCAGTGATGAGGGTAGAACGTAGTTATTGTTAACGGTGGTGATGGTACGTGTGGGCCACGTTTATTACATCCAATAAAATTCATTAAGTATTTTTATCAACTACCAACGATCAGCTGGTTATTATTTTCCATACTGGGCATAGCCTTCACAAACGGCCTTAACGCCCCACAAGCGTGGTCATTTATTATTTGTAATTTTTCCTTACTCAACTTATTATATATTAACAATAAGGAAGAAATAGAGCCATTAGTCCGCAACAAATGGGTGTTGGGCATTAAAAATTTCTATTATCACAAAGGCAATAGTTTTACTGACCCTATATGAAAGATCTTTTACCCATTTGGAAATTAAAATTAACAGGGCTTTTGAATTGGTCGAACGAAGAAAAAAAGCGTTATTCAAAATCTTCATTCAATCCGAATTACTTATTGCCGCAACATGCTGAACAATATCTCAATAAAGAAAACCCCTATTTGCTGGAACTTAAAAATCAATACCTACAGTTAAAATTACCTGTCAACCATCACAGTGCTTGGGGTGAGAATATCTACGATAGGGGCTTTGAATTACAATGGTTCAGAGGGGACAACGTATACTTATTTCAATACAGACAGTTCCGGGAAGAGGCTAGAAATAATACCTATTTATCTTATTTGGATTTCAAAAATAAAGATTCATTGGGCTTGTTGGAAAAGTTGAAAGAAGACGGTTTTTTTGGTTGCTGGGATTTTGAATTTGAGGGGATTGGAAAGCTGAGTCGTGATTTATTGGATTCGATTAACGAAATTAATTATTTGAATAAACACATTCATTTCAAATCTTTACCTCAATTACGAATATTAGACATTGGTGCGGGTTATGGCCGATTGGCACATCGGATGTGTGAAGCGATAGATCACATTAAATGTTACGACTGTATTGACGCTATTGCTGAGTCCACCTTTATTTGTGATTATTATTTGAAATATCGAAAAGTGGACAATAAAGCAAGGTCTGTTCCACTGACGAATTATAAAAGTTTACAGGATCATTACGATATAGCGATCAACATCCATAGCTTCTCAGAATGCACGTATGAATCTGTTAGGTGGTGGTTGGATCAAATTAATGAACGGCGTGTGGATTGGTTACTGATTGTACCCAACGATGCCGACCGATTAGTGACTAATGAAGGGCGAGGGGAAAAAATATCTTATGCAAACTATATTAAGCAATTAGGTTATGTGTTGGTAGATACAACGCCAGTGTATGAAGATAATGATATAAGAAAAAAAAACCGGCATCACAGATTATTTTTACTTATTTAAAAAAAATTGGGGTGATTAGCATCGCCTAGTTTTACCTTTTTAAATTTTGCAAAAAATCAAAGTACGTTCTGAGAGTAGGAAAAAGATATTGTTAGTTGCAGTTGGGTATGAATCACTTTGATAACGTTGGCGCATTTACTCTACCATTATTTTTTGGGTTCTTCGTCGAATTCACTGTGATTTATATCTCGTTAAATTATTTTCTGAATTCAGATTGCGACCAACACTTGATGCGAGCATTCATCCCTCCTTGTGCTAAAAAGTAAAGGATTGGGAAATATTTATAGTGAGAATAAAAGTGAAATCAATGCGAATTATTACTTTATAACGATTCCTGCTTCCATACAAATTCTCAATGAACTCGATAACTAACTCGTATTGAAATAAAGAATCCTTTCAATGCGCACTAACCACGACAAAGTCAGCTTACTGTTTACTGTTGCAGGTATCTGTCTGGGACTGGGGAGTAGACCTCGCTGGTGGCCAATGCGCTTAGAGCGCGCTTCTTACGATTCGCAGTGATTGAAAATGGGTGACCTGCCAAAGGATGTAGTATCGTTGCTCGCACTTCGATCACACTCGAAATTGATGCTATAAGGGCATATTGGAGTGTGTAATGAGATTACCCTGACAATTGCGAATGATTACGTGAAATGGAAAAGAACGAGCGTTTCTAGTATTGACTAGAAAAGTACGAAGTTCACAAAGGTGCGCCTAACACGCATTGTCAGGTAAAACGACGAATGTGGGCAGTTACCCGAACTAATTTTTTTGATAGAAGCTACTGCAGGTATAGCCATTATTGGTGGCCTTAGCCGTCAACCCTGCGCATTTACCTGCCCCTGCATCCTTGTAACCGCTGCCCTGAGCAAAACCAACCGTGCCGGCATTGGGATTGGATACGCAGCAATTGGACAACGCCATTTGCCCATTGTTATTTTTATAGCAGTAGGAATTGTTTTGCGTAGAAAACCCGTTTGCAGACATACAAATATTGTAAGTTGAGGCAGCATGGGCGATCGAAGAAAGGCTCATCATGACTCCAAAGGCAATCACACTTTTGGCTAGCATCTTTTACTCCTAATGTTTGCAACACCGCCATATCCCAGCGTTGCGGGTTTTACGCTATATCGACTCTCAACTGCATGCCTGAGAAGCTTTGCTAACTTATACCTAAAAAATACTACGATGACAATAGAGATAAATGAATGATTTTTGTATAACTTTTTAATCTCATTTTTGATCCTATTTTTTTATCTCCATTTTCATGGGTTTGTCGTCATCATCCACGATTGGGTTTTCCGCCTTTGAAGCGCTCTATTACATTGGTCACTTGTATCCTGACCTTAAGACTCTACGGCTGTCTGATAGATGGTGAGGTTTAGAGTAACGGGCACACTGGTAACGCTGACTTTGATCAGCATGCCCCGTGTGCAAAGATTTCTATATTGTTTTGTTTTGAAACCACATTAGCTAAACACAATCCATTCGAACCGATGTTTTAGTTTTAACCGTGTCACTCTCCGTGGCTCTGTGGGGCCATTTTTCTCTTTTTTTATCGCCGTTGCCTAAGCCTACTCTCATATCATCGGCATTACGACCGAGATTAGACCCACTCAGTCCTCCGTACCCGCACTCAATCAAAGGATTTAGTAATATTTTCGGCGCGAATAGGGCGTAAAGAGTAGTATAGATTTTATCTATGTGATTTTTTCTCAACGACTCATTATAAGTTGTTGAAATTAAAGGTAAATTGGCGCGCCCGAAACGATTCGAACGTTCGACCCCTGCCTTCGGAGGGCAGTACTCTATCCAGCTGAGCTACGGGCGCTAGACTTTGATTTTAACACGCATCTCTCGGGAAGGCTTTTACCAACCCGAAGGGGCACGTTATAATCATGTCTTATTCCAATTTTTTCCCAACACGAGCCTTTAAAAAATGAATTCAGCACATTCTTCCTCAGAAGCCGGGAGCTCAGGCCTGATCAAAACACCGAAACAACTGATCCTCGTGGTCGTATTAGCTTTCGTTTTGCCCATTCTTGGGATTTTTGCCATCATTCATTTTGTTGTCGGTGGAAAGCCTCCCGTTGCCTCCCCCATGTCGGAAAAAGCCATTGCTGAACGTATCGCCCCTATCGGTAGCACACCCGAAATCGATAAGGCCCCCTCGACTTTGACCCCCGCTCCTACAACTTCCTCCCCAATGCCTGCCGTGGCAATGAATGCCACAGAATCTACCAATAACACAAAAACCCCGGCGCCGATGGCCGTGGCTTCCAGTGGGAACGGTAGCGGTTCCGCCCTCGAACATGGCAAAGCCGTATTCAATGGTAATTGTCAAGCCTGTCATGCTACGGGTGCTGCAGGCGCACCTAAGCTTGGGGATAAAGCGGCTTGGGGTCCTCGCATCAGTAAAGGGATTGCCGCCTTGCAAATGAGTGCCATAAAAGGGAAGAATGTGATGCCTGCCAAAGGAGGCAATCTTAGCCTATCGGATAATGACGTTAAAGCGGCTGTTGATTACATGGTTTCTCAAGCCAAGTAGTCTTTTGAACAGCGAACGTAAAGGCGCGCATGGTTCGCGCCTTTTTTTGTGCCTCTACGACTGAATAAGACCTTTCTTTTAACCCTCTATGGCCACTTATGTCATTGGCGATGTTCAAGGCTGCTTTGATCCCTTGTGTCGACTGCTGGATTTATTTGAATTTAACCCCGCCAATGATAGCCTTTGGTTCGCTGGGGATTTGGTCAACCGCGGGCCACAATCGCTACAAACTCTTCGCTTCATTAAAAACCTAGGCGCCTCGGCTACCTGCATTTTGGGCAATCATGACCTGCACCTTTTAGTGGTAGCAGCTGGATTCAGCAAGATTAAAAAAGGCGACACCATCGGCGAGATTCTGGATGCGCCTGATCGTGAAGAACTACTTGAATGGCTGCGTCAACAAAAACTTTTTCATAGAAAAAATGAATTTGCCATGGTCCACGCCGGCCTCTTACCTCAATGGGATGTATCTCAAGCACAAGCCCTCTCCGATGAAGTGGGCCTCGTCTTGCAATCAGACGACTATAAAGAGTTCCTCCGTGTACTCTACGGCAATGAGCCGAGGCACTGGGACAATGCACTCACTGGTTTTGACCGCTTACGCGTCATTGTCAATGCCATGACGCGCCTGAGACTGTGCTCCTTGAATGGCGAAATGGAATTTCAATACAAGCTCGCGCCTCACCCCCTTCAGATGCCCATTGATTTTTTACCTTGGTTTGACATTCCTCATAGAGCCAGTCTGTCCTCAACGATCATCTTCGGGCACTGGGCCTCTTTAGGTTTTTTACAAAAAGATAATGTAATTTGTCTTGATTCGGGCTGCGTATGGGGGAGAAAGCTAAGCGCTTTACGCTTAGAAGACCGCCGTATTTTTCAGACTGGCTGTGAAGCACTGGCACGTCATTAAATCTTTTGTAATATCGCCTCGCGTATTGCTAGAGCCAGTTCCTGGCGAGTCCGTTGAACACCATCCATCATCGGTAACAAATGCACATGGACGAATATTTTTCGAATCCCAAGAATTTCTTTTAAGCTACTGGCTAAGGTTTTTTCTCCGACAAAGGCGGCTTGGTCGCAAAGGCTGCCATCCTCATGACAATACTGTAGGGCTACGGGTAAGATAGGCGTACCGGTTTGCAGTGCGGCACGTAATAAGCCACTTTTAAAAGGTAAAACCGTGCGCCCATCCGTGGTTGTCCCCTCTAAAAAAGCACCGACCGTCACTTGATCTATGAATCGTTGCTTCAACATCACATCCAAACGAGATAAGTCTCTCATTTTTTGTCTTCTAATAAATACCGTACCCGCCTTTTCACATAACCAGCCTAGAATAGGCCAATCACGTATTTCTGATTTGGCAATAAAACAAGTGGGTAATACGGAGTTAATGGCAAAAATATCAAGCCAAGAAATGTGATTGGCTACGAGAAAAATAGCGCCCTTGGCCGTGGAAGGCACACTACTGCCATGAATACAAACCTCAACGCCCAGGTGCGCTAACAAATCTCTAGACCACCGACTTAAAACGCCATCGCGTTTTTGGGCTGTGAGAAAGGGATAAACGAGACTTACCGTTAGCAATGCTTTAATCACATGAAAGCCCAAGCGCAGCACCCGGATGACCCGCTGCCATCGACAAGTCGATTGTCTTATCACATGAACTTTCGCATAAAGAACCTTTGTTAATAAACGCGCAGCCCTTGAATACCCACTACGTCATTGAAATATTAAATTGGCTCTTAAATTGACTCGCCACGCCTTCCCTATTAAAAGTGTGGTTCTGTCCTCCACGCTGCGCAATTTTAAGGGCCCCCAACAAAGAAGCGAGTCTTCCGGTTATTGGCCAATCCATGCCATGGGCCAGTCCGTATAAAAGCCCGGCCCTGAACGCATCCCCACACCCCGTCGGATCAACAATCGCACTGGGCTTGGCACAGGGAATTTGTATTTGCTTACCCCCAGTGAAAATGATTGAACCCTGTGCTCCCAAGGTCACGATCAACGCCTTCACCCCCTTGGCTATTTGCTCTAACGTTTTACCTGTTTTTTCCTGTAATAGCTCCGCCTCATAGTCATTGACGGTCACATAATCGGCCAAGCTCACAAAGTGGCTCAGCTCCTCTCCATTAAACATGGGTAATCCTTGACCGGGATCAAAAATAAAAGGTACCCCTGCATCAACAAATTCTTTTGCGTGCTGAATCATGCCATCGCGTCCATCAGGAGACACAATTCCAAACTCAACGCCCACCGCCTCCGATACGTGATTAAGATGAGAAAAATTCATCGCCCCTGGATGAAAAGCGGTAATCTGATTGTCATCTTTATCGGTGGTAATAAAAGCTTGTGCAGTAAACACCTGCTGCACTTGACGGATATGTTGACGTGAAATGCCCAATGCATCCAGTCGTGCGCTGTAGCTCGCGTGATCTTCACCCATCGTGGCCATGATCTGGGGCTCATCGCCCAGCAATTTTAGGTTATACGCGATATTACCGGCACAACCACCAAACTCACGTCGTAAATCTGGCACTAAAAATGCCACATTCAAAATATGCAATTTGTCGGGCAAAATATGGTTTTTGAATTGATCATGAAACACCATAATGGTGTCATAGGCCATTGACCCACAAATGAGTTGGGACATTGTGTTTCCTTACATTGAATGGTTTGTATTAGGGTACTTTAATGCATTAACCGTCTAGCCTAACTGTTGCTGGTAGGCGGCCTCATCCAGCAAGTCCTCTAATTCGTTAGGATTGGCGAGCTTGATCTTCACAATCCATGTGCCTAAAGGATCAGAATTGAGGCGTTCTGGAAAATCAGTAATGACCGGATTTAATGCCACCACCTCGCCGCTAGCGGGGGCATGTAAATCAGCCGCGGTTTTCACCGATTCGATCACCCCACACACTTCACCTTGCGCTAGCTTGGCACCCATCTCAGGGGATTGAACAAAAACCACATCCCCCAATTGCTCTTGGGCATGTGGCGTAATACCGATCACATAGCAATCATTTTGCTCCGCTTTAATCCAGGTATGCTGCGGATGAAATTTAAATCCATGGAATTGATTCATTACATTTTCTCAAGCGTTAAGTTTTCATCTTCAGGCACTTCTACAAGCGTCAATCGAAAGCCGGCTGCCGGCACATCGGTTAAATTAATCGGGATTTTCAAGGATACCTCACCTTGAGCGGCAAAATAGCGCCTCTGCACTATACCCGCGTTTAAATATTCACGGGGCTGAAACACCCGACGCGCTAGTGGATAATGAAGGCTATCGGTCAGTTCCAAAGCAAGCCCCGGGTAAGCCAACGCCACAGCGGCCTGATTTTTTAATCGCACGATCAAAAAGGCTTCATCCGGCACTAACGGCTCACTCACCTGCAAGGCAGATGAAGCGATCAGAATGGATGACGGGCGCTGTAAGGCAGGCACAGCACACCCGATGCGCTGACACACGATCTCATAAGCCGGTTGTAATACAGGCCAATACGCTACGGCTTGCCGACGAAAAATATAGGCCGCCTGTAGACAGCACATCACCCAGAGCAGTATTGCCATCCACATCCATATTAACGGGCGAGAATCTCTAGCAGGATGGATGACTTTAACGGACTTAAAATGAGTGCTAGTAAAGACCATACGCTCCCAAAGACTCCTTCGAGTCTCGTTTGGTGTGAGCACGGCGTATTTCATTAGTTTTTCTTTCCAGCCTTGCATTGACCCGATCTCACCTGATAATTCGTTGATTGAACCCGTCACAGCCCGATTCAAGACTTTGTCTAGGAATTGAACACACCACCCTAAAAGGTAAAAAGGTAAAGCGTTTTTTAACCCTTGTATTGAATCTCGGGGAAAAGACAGGATCACCTCAACACCCTTGCCTAACCCTTTACCCACCGTCTGCTTTTTTGATCCCTGACAACATCACCCATTCGTCTTCCCGCTCGATGGCTTGCATATCAAACCACTGACTGTAGCGCTCTCGCACTTCATCGGCTTGTTGCGCTAGTATCCCCGATAGCGCAATGCGCCCACCGACGGCCGTTATTTTCGCCAACAATGGGGCTAACACTTCTAAGGGATGGGCTAATATATTGGCCAAAACAATATCCGCGGGCACTTGTAGAGCGACCTCTGTAGCCATTTCTGCTGGGTAAAAGGTTACCTCGGTTTGATTCATGAGCGCATTGTTTCTAGCCGCAAAGAGCGCCTGCTCGTCAATATCCACGCCCATAGCGCTGTGGGCTCCGAGTTTCATCGCGGCTATAGCTAAAATCCCTGATCCACAGCCATAATCGGTCACCCGCCGCCCTTCAAGCCGCTGTTGATCCAACCAACGTAAACACAATCGCGTGGTCGGGTGTGTGCCCGTGCCAAAAGCCAAGCCAGGATCTAAGCGTATGTTAATCGCTTGCTTATCCACCAACGCGTGCCACGTCGGCACGACCCACAATCGAGCGCTAATTTGTTGTGGTGTAAACTGGGCTTGAGTCAAACGAACCCAATCCTGATCATCCACCCCATCCACCCCATAAGGGGTGTTTTCAGGCACTTTTGCTGCTTTAAAAATAGCGGATATTTTGTTTTCTGGGTTGGCTTCGGGCAAAAACAAAGCCACCAGCCGATTGACCGACCAGTTGGTATTGATAACACTGCCCGGTTCTGCAAACATTGGCACTTCAGAGGTTGTACCGGCCGTGGCATCCGCAATATCCACGGATAAAGCGCCTTGACGTAAGAATTCATCGGACAACGCATCCGCCTTTTCTCCATCAACAACAACACTCACGGCGAGCCAACTCATTTTTGTATTTTTTTCATGGCAATTACTCGGCATTGACCTGCTTGGCTAGTTTTTCTTCCAGATAATGAATACTGGTCCCGCCCCTTAAAAAGGCGGCATCCCGAAGTAAATCTTGATGTAAAGCGATATTGGTATTGATCCCCTCAATGGCCACTTCAGACAGCGCAATAGACAGCCGCTTAATCGCCTGGTCACGGGTTGCACCATAGGAGATAATTTTGCCAATCAGTGAATCATAATGTGGTGGAACGGTATAGCCATGATAAAGATGGGAGTCGACTCGGATACCCGGCCCTCCGGGCATATGCAATGAAGTAATGCGCCCAGGAGAAGGGGTGAATTTATAGGCATCTTCGGCATTGATTCTGCATTCGATTGAATGCCCTTTGAGAACAACATCTTTTTGTCTAAAACTTAGTTTCTCACCGGCGGCCACACGAATTTGCAGCTGTACCAAATCCAGTCCCGTGATCATTTCTGTCACAGGGTGCTCAACCTGTAGTCGGGTATTCATTTCTATAAAATAAAACTCTCCGCCTTCGTATAAAAATTCAAAGGTCCCGGCCCCCACATAACCCATCTTGCGACAAGCCTCAGCACAACGCTCACCACTTTTGATTCGCGCCCTCGGGTTTAACAAAGGTGCAGGTGCCTCTTCAATAATTTTCTGGTGACGTCGTTGCATCGAGCAATCCCGGTCACCTAAATAAACGGCATTTTTATGCTTGTCAGCCAAGACTTGAATTTCGATGTGGCGTGGACGCTCTAAATACTTTTCCATATAAATCATGGGATTATTAAACGCCGCTTTAGCCTCTGCCCTCGTGGTATTGGCCGCATTAATCAATGCGGCCTCTGTGTGCACAACCCGCATCCCTCGCCCCCCCCCACCGCCGGCCGCTTTAATAATGATGGGGTAACCGATCTCACGCGCCATTCGAGTTATTTCTTTCGCATCCGCCGGTAACGCACTATCAATGCCAGGCACGACCGGTAAGCCGGCTTTTTTCATGGCGATTTTTGCGCTGACTTTATCCCCCATCAAGCGAATGGTTTCTGCGCGCGGTCCAATGAAATTAAACCCACTTTGCTCAACCCTTTCAGCAAAGTCGGCATTTTCTGATAAAAACCCATATCCAGGATGAATAGCTTCCGCATCCGTGACTTCTGCGGCACTAATAATGGCGGGGATATTTAAATAACTCGCGCTCGAAGCCGCCGGTCCGATACAAACCGATTCATCCGCGAGTCTTACGTATTGTGCTTCCGCATCGGCTTCCGAATGCACTACAACCGTTTTAATGCCCATCTCACGGCACGCACGCAAAATACGCAGGGCTATTTCACCCCGATTGGCAATAAGAATTTTTCCGAACATCCTTGACGCTTTCCTTAACGATCTACACGGTCTTTATTATTGACATTCAGCGCACTAGGATGATGAAACAATAATCATTAGTGGTTGACCATATTCTACTGGTTGCGCATTTTCTACTAAAATCTGTTTGACCCTTCCTGCGGCTCCCGCTTCAATCTCATTCATCAACTTCATCGCCTCTACAATGCACACTGCTGTATCCACTTTAACGCTATCCCCAACCTCTACGAGCGCCTTGCCTCCAGGAGCGGACGATAAATAAAAAGTGCCCACCATGGGTGATTTCAGCACAAAGCCTTCCGGCTCCGGTGCACTCGCGGGCGCCATTTGCGGCACCGATACCGGGGTTGGTTGCAAGACTGTCGCCTGCGCTGGGTCATCGCCTGCGACAAAAGGCTGCATTGCCTGTGAACTTCTTAGAGGGTTTCGGCTAATTCGTACGCGCTCCTCTCCCTCTGTAATCTCAAGCTCAGTCACGTCCGACTGCTGAACCAGATCAATCAGTGTTTTAACTTTCCGTAAATCCATGTTTATTCAGTCCTATTGGCTTTTAACAATCGCATTTATTGCGTAAGTGAGTGCTAACTCATATCCCTTTGCACCCAGCCCACTAATGATGCCGACGGCAATATCCGTCAGATAAGAATGGTGGCGGAAACTTTCTCGAGCAAATACATTCGATAAATGTATTTCAATGAATGGGATACGAACCGCGGCGAGCGCATCACGTAGCGCCACACTGGTATGGGTAAAAGCAGCCGGATTAATCAGTATAAAATTTACGGATTCTCGCCCCGCCTGATGAATCCGGTTCACCAAATCCGCCTCAGCATTACTTTGAAAACAAGCCAATGCAACGTGGGCCCCCTGGGCTTGCTTTGCAAGGCGGGCCTCGATATCGGCCAAAGTATCCGCCCCATAAATATCGGGCTCCCGCGTGCCGAGCAAATTCAGATTAGGTCCATTCAATAATAAAACCTGGGCATTGAAGGCTGGGTTCAAAATTCAGTTACCTCCACAGACAAAATTTTCATCCTAAAGGCGAAGATACTAACACTTTATAGCCTTTTAAGCTGATTTACATAAATTTTAGAACTATTTTGAAAGTAAGGGATCAATCAGTGCGCGTAACTTTTCTTGCGTTAATCCCCCACTTAGGACCGATATGAGTTGGCCTTGCCGATCAATCACCAAGGTAAAAGGCAATACCTGCTGACGGTTACCCGCCGCCTCGCTCACCGCTAAGGTATCAAAAGAGCCCACGAGAACCGGATAATTAATACCGTATTTTGTTGCAAATTCACGTATTTTAGCCTCTTGATCGATCGCGATACCAACAAATTGGACTTTATTGTGTTCGTATTTTTTTTGGGTTTGAATGAATTCTGGGATTTCTTCACGACATGGTGCACACCAGGTCGCCCAAAAATTAACAATCAATACGTTGCCTTGCCATTGCGAGACCGATTGCGGCGTTTTTTGTAAATCCGGCAAAGTCAGCGCCCATAAAGCACTCAGGGCTCCTGGGGGCTGACTCACCGCCCTCAAAGACGATCCACCATCACGAAAATAGATCCCCGCACCAAAAGCCAGTAGGGCAATCAATCCATATAAAATAAAACGTATCAGCGAGCTCATTTTATAATTATTATAAAATATTGTATTTTATTGAATTTTAGTTAGTTTTAATATGGTTTTAGTTATTGATGACCGAATCGAGTGTCTTTAAAAATTTCTCTGGGCCCTCAAATCCCACCACTCGGACGTCTTGTCGCAACACGTGTTGCGCATCAAAAAACACCATCCCTGGCGGGCCAAAAAGCTTAAATCGCGCCAAAAGTGCCTTATCCTGCGCATTGTTGGCCGTCACATCCGCCTGTAGTCTAACCAAGGATCCCCATCGTTGCTGAACCCTCAGGTCGGCAAAGGTCTCACGCTCCATTTCTTTGCAAGATACACACCAATCGGCATAAAAATCTAACAAAACCACTTGCCCCTGAGCCGCCTGCAAAGCAAGGTCCAATTCCTCAACACTTTTAATTCGAGTAAAAAAATGGGCCTCCGTGGCTTTGCCTTGACTCGCTTGCGCCGCTGATTGCGGCGTTGTCAAATGAACTACGCCAGACAACGGGCTCATGATGTTGTGCCCTCCGGCTAAAGCCCCAACCAAATAAGCAACCCCAGTCAGTAACGACACCAACCCAAGAACCTTCGCCAGGCAGCGCCCGGGTCCATAGGGTAGGGGCAAAGGCTCCATTGCCCCCAACATCACACCACAGGCCACAGCAAGACAACCCCATAAAAACATGAGCACGGGAGCCCCTAGCAAGGGAGAAATCAAGTAAATAGCTACCCCTAATAACAATACCCCAAAAAATCCCTTCACTCCATTCATCCATGGCCCCGCTTTGGGCAACAACACCCCTGCCGAGGCCCCCACCACCAATAACGGCACCCCCATCCCCAACGCCAACACAAACAACGCCACTCCCCCAAGCACGAGATCACCACTTTGGCTGATATACAGCAAAGCGCCCGCTAGGGGCGCTGCAATACAAGGGCTGACTATCAAAGCAGAAAGAGCCCCCATGACAAAAACCCCAAGAAAACGACCCCCAGGCAATCGATTCACTCGTGCATTAACCCGCGACTGCACGCTCGCGGGTAACTGTAGCTCGTAAAATCCAAACATCGACATAGACAGCACTACAAATAAACCCGCAAAACTACCTAATACCCACGCATTTTGCAGCGCTGCCGAAAGCAGTGCACCCGATAATCCGGCTAGCACCCCGGCCAGCGCATAGGTCACAGCCATCCCCAGCACATAGGCCAAAGACAAACTGAGTCCCGAGGCCCGGGTCACCTTCGCCCCTTGACCCACAATCAATCCAGACAAAATCGGGATCATAGGCAATACACACGGCGTCAATGAAAGTAAAAGACCAAAACCAAAAAAACTGGCCAACAACCAAACCACACTCCCCTGAAAAAGGGCGGCCACCCGGCTGTCCTCACTACCAAAGTTCACAGGGCGCTCGGCAACCGACTGTGTCGCCCCCGCCAAATGTAGGGTCACCTTACTTTCCTGAGGCACATAACAAACCCCAACATCAGCACAGCCCTGAGAGGTGACCCGAAGCTCAATAGGCCCGGCCACACTCTGGGTCACGGGTATACTAAATCGAAGATCTCCCCGATAGGTTTGAACTTCCCCAAAATAGTCATCTTTTTTCTTGATGCCCTCGGGTAATCGAGGGACCCCTAACTTAACTGTCTGGTCCGGTGCCACGGCAAACACAAAACGTTCCCGATACAAATAATAACCCGGGGCAATCCGGTAGCTCACTTCGATAGTCTGAGGGTCCAAGGCGCGCGCAGAAAAGGCAAACGCCTTTTCTGGGTCTAATAAATCAGGCTGTGCCGCGCGCGCCAATAAGCACATTCCACACCAAAGGCAAAGCAACACTACTTTCGCATATTGTTTCATCATCAATCCCGTAAACTATCTTTAATCCACTGTAAATATTCTGGCAAACCCTGCGTCAAAGGCACGGCGATGAGTTCAGGCAATTCGTAAGGATGCGACTGGCGCAAAAAAGTCTCTAACGGGGCATAGCGCGCCCGAGTGGTCTTCATCATGAGAGGCACCTCCTTCGAACTCTCAAGCCCCGATCGCCAACGATACACCGATTCACAAGGCGCTAGAATGCTCACACAGGCAGCCAATTTTTTTTCTACAATCTGTTGGGCCAAGTCTTTGGCAACCGCCCCCTCTGGGCAGGTTGTCATCACCAGTAAAAATTCGTCCGCCTTATGCCCCAATGCCCGACTCCCTAAGCTTGAGTGGGTACGATACCATCGAACACAGTGGGATAACGTAAACGAAACCCCCATTCTTGCTTTATTCTTCGATTGGTGAGTCGCCTCGACTCTCCCATAAACGACAGCATCACCGCCGAGAGCCTTTGTTGGGCTTCAGCCCTACTCACCCGAGGCGGCAAAGGCAGGCCGTAACACTTGGCCACCCAGTCAAAATACTCCCCCATTTTTTGGGGCTTATCATCGACCGCGTGATAAATTCTCCCCGGCTGAGCTCGGGTCAAAGCCACCGCAATCATGCGCGCCAAATCATCGGCATGCACATGATTAACAAACCCATCTTCTTCATCCCGAATCGCCGGAAGTCCTCGCTTTAACCGCTCCAGCGGTAGTCGATCGGCCGCGTAGATCCCCGGCACTCGCAGTATCGATACCGTTACCCCTGTCAAACGTCCCCATTCCCGCCATTGCGCCTCCGCATCGACACGGCGCTGCGCGCGCGCGGTTTGAGCCTGGGTTGTGCGGGTCTCATCTACCTGCTCGCCGGCACAGTTCCCATACACCCCGCTCGTGCTGATATAGATGAGGCGCTGTGGTAAACTACGTTCAAGAAGGGGGAGGGCTCGTTGATATTGGCCTAGTGTGGCAATCACGTGAGCCGTTCGGCTATCTTTTACCCCTTGTGAGGGCGGTGGAGCTAAGTAAACAACGAGCTGCGCTAACCCGACCAGTCGTTTTAATGTACGAGGATCATCTAAATCTGCCACCAGAGGAACGGCCCCCAGCGCCCGCAAAACAGGGGCTTGGGTGCGGTCTCGGATCAAAGCCACTATCCGATAGCGCAAATGCAGTTGCTTCACCAACCGGCTCCCTACATCTCCACACCCCACAATCAGCAACCTTTTCCTCATAGTCTTTATTTTACCCCATGACGCACACAGTCACGATCAAGCCCAGCAACCAAAGCTTTGAACTGCAAGAAGATGAATGCTTGCTCGACGGGGCCTTAAGGGAAGGACTTCACATGGCCTACGGGTGTCGTAATGGCGCCTGCGGCAGTTGTAAGGCGCGCGTTTTGTCTGGCGATATTGAACATGGCGTGCATCAGGAATCGACCCTTAGCACGGCTGAAAAAGCCCAAGGCTTCGCCTTGTTTTGCCAAACCAAAGCCTTATCCGATGTTGTCATCGAATGTCGTGAAATCAGCGCCTTAAAAGACATCGTCGTGCGCTTAATGCCATGCCGGGTTCAAACACTCACTCGCTTAGCCCCGGATGTCATGCATATCACCCTACGCCTGCCTAGTAGCGAACGCTTAGCATTTTTAGCGGGCCAATATATCGATATCATTTCTAAAGCAGCTCCCCGCCGTAGCCTCTCCATCGCCAGCCCCCCACACCAAGAGGGCTTACTCGAACTGCATCTTCGTAACTACGGCGGGCCCTTCAGTCAGTTTGTCTTTAACACCCTGAAAGAAAAAGATATTCTGCGCTTCGAGGGCCCCTTAGGAACCTTTTTCCTACGCGAAGACACTCAAAAGCCGATCCTTTTCTTAGCCAGTGGAACGGGCTTTGCTCCCATCAAAGCCATCATTGAACATGCCTTACATCAAAAAATACCCCGTGCCATGAGCCTTTATTGGGGGGGGCGAATAAAAGAAGACCTTTACCTACACGAACTGGCTACCGAATGGGCGCAACATCACGGCATCCATTTCGTTCCGGTCTTATCAGCGCTTCCCCCCGATGACCCTTGGACGGGTCGACGAGGCCTCGTGCACGAAGCCGTGATGGTAGACCATCCCCTGTTAGCGGATTACGAGGTCTATGCTTGTGGTGCGCCCATCATGGTCGAATCCGCACGGCGTGATTTCATCAACCATTGCCAACTTCCCGAGGAATCTTTTTTTAGCGATGCCTTTACCCCCGGGGCACCCTAAAAAACCAAATCCCTTTGGCTGCACTTCACTTCCCCTCAACCATTGTGCCCAAACCCTACAGCCCCTACAATCAAGCGCCAAGGATCCCCATAAAGCTAAGAATCCCCCCATCACTTGGAGTCGCCTAACACCATGGATTGTTTCCTCAGATGAAAATCTTCCCCCTCTTTCACTCTTGGCTACTGAATTGGTCTTCTCCCTGTCGCCGTCTTAGTCTCCCCGACCAGCGCAGACACTCGGCTTTCTTATATCTGACGGCCGTGGGTGTCTTTTTAACCGCAGGACTTGGTACCAGTTCGCTAGCGTCAGCGCAAAATTTTCCTAACAAACCCCTTCGCTATATCATCCCCTTTGCACCCGGTGGCGGGCAAGATTTAGTCGGACGGGCACTCGCTCCGCGGCTTAGCGAATTGCTGGGTCAACCAGTCATCATAGACAATCGCCCCGGTGGCGGCACGATTGTAGGAGCCGATCAAGCCGCTCACTCACCGGCAGATGGCTACACCCTATTTATGGGCTCTAACACCTCCCTTTCCATCAACCCCAATCTACACGCTAAATTACCCTACGATCCGATCAAAGACTTTGCCCCCATTTCACGCATCGCGATTCTGGCCAATATGCTGGTCGTACACCCCTCGATGCCGATTCGATCCGCTCGTGATTTAGCCGCTTTTGCCTCTGCGCACCCCAATCAATTAAATTACAGTTCTTCGGGCACCGGCACCCCCGCCCATTTAGCAGGTGTCATGTTTAACGAAGCCGCCCGAGTAGGGCTGACCCACGTGCCCTATAAAGGTAGCTCACCGGCCCTCACCGCGGTGGTCAGTGGTGAGACTCAACTGATGTTTTGCACCCTGACCTCCGGGCTACAACTGATTCGCAGCCATCGGCTACGCGCCATTGCCGTCACCAGCGCTCAGCGCGCTATCAGCTTACCCGATTTGCCCACCATTGCTGAATCGGGCTACCCCGGCTACGAGGCCATTACATGGTATGGGGCATTGGTGCCTGCGGGCACTCCCCCCGCTATCATCCACCGACTGCACTCAGAGTTTTTAAATGTCTTAAATAGCCAAGAGTTTAAACAATGGCTCGCCTCCCAAGGCGGGCAAAGCGCGCCCTCTTCGCCCGAAGAGCTCACGGCTCAGATTAAAAAAGAATTATTAGTCTATGCCTCCATTATCAAAAAATCCGGCATGAAAGCCGATTAAATCATGCCACTTCTTCTCCCGCACCGAACCCCTTTCTTCTGCCTCAGATCCCGACAATTAGCCCAACAGCTCAGCTTAGCGAGCCTATTGGTATGCTCTTCTTGCCTCATGGCGCAAAGCTACCCTAATCGCTCTATTCGCTTAATAGTGCCTTCAGCCCCCGGAGGGGGTACCGATATTGTGGGGCGTGCTATGGCAACCAAATTAACGGAATATTTAGGGCAACCCGTGGTGGTGGATAATCGCGCCGGCGCGGGCACCATCATCGGCATCGAAATGGCCGCCAAAAGTGCCGCCGATGGATACACCCTATTAGTGGGCTTATCAACCCTGGCCATCAACCCCAGCATGTTTAGTAAATTGCCCTACGATACGCAGCGTGATTTAGCCGCCATCACACAAGCCGTGGCGGTTCCCAATGCCTTGACCATCCACCCATCCGTCCCAGCCAAAACCTTAGCCAACCTCATCCAACTGGCCAAAACACATGCCAACGAATTAAACGTCGGCACTGCGGGCAACGCCACTAGCCCCCATCTATCTCTGGAGCTCCTTAAAAGCCTCGCACAGATTAAGATGGTCCACATCCCCTATAAAGGTTCCGGTAACGCCATTATTGCCAATCTGTCGGGTGAAGTCTCCGTCTCCTTCCCCTCCGTGCCCACCGCGTTCCCCTATGTTAAATCTCAGCGCCTGCGTGCACTCGGTGTAACCACGGCCAATCGCTCAGCGGCCTTTCCTGAGGTGCCTGCGATCGGGGAAATTGTCCCCGGTTACGAAGCCACTCAATGGTTCGGCCTCATGGCCCCTGCAGGCACCCCAAGGCCGATCATTGATCGGTTACATCAAGACAGTGTGAAAGCGCTCCGCTCCCCAGAGGTCATCAAACAATTGTCTGGCGAAGGCGCACAAATTATTGCGAGTAGCCCTGAGGAATTTAATGCCTACATTCGATCAGAAACTGAAAAATGGGCGCGCGTCATCAAGGCCGCGGGCATCAAATCGCAGTAGGCAAGAAGAGGGATTCAGCAGGCGATAATTTTTTTAACGCCTCCTCAAGACTTCGTCGGTATAACGTATGGGCACGCTGCGTTTGCCCTAAACGCTCTTGCAACTGCGCGGCCGATAACAAGGCCTGATAACTCGTCTGAACCGCCAGACTAGCATCCACATAATTTTGCGCCTTTCCCCATAGCGCTTGGCTCATACAAAGCTTACCCAAACAAAGTAACAGAGCAGCATCTTGAGGATGTTGCCCTAGCCACCCCTCCGCCCGCTCTATCTGTGCGAGCGACTCACACCCAGCCGATTCAATCGATTGTCCGTACACACTGGCCAGATCACTATCCCAATGCGCCTCTAAGGCAACCTCCAATATCCGTACCGCCCGCTGGGTGGCTTCCGCTACGTTAAGGCGCAAATATAAACGGGCAGCGACTCCCGCTACCAATGCCTCCTGGCGAAGCACTTCCGGCACTTTTCGCCATGCTTGATTTAAAGCGGGTAAATCCACCGCCACTATTTTTAAATGCTCTGCAATCGCATGCGCCTGAAGATGCAGTGCTTGCTCTTGGGTAAAGACTCGTCTTCGTGCCAAGCGCTCAATCACCGGAAGCGTTAACTCCCATTGTCGATCCAACTGCAGCGCTTTTAATTCGATGCGTAGACCTGCGGTGTTTTTTTGTTCCAGCTTTTTCAACGCCGCCAAAGCCTCCTCTACCCGGTGCTCCCGCAGCAATAATTCAGCCTTGGTAATCACGGTCATGATCTCCCCCTGCGGCATCGACGCCGCACTTAACTGAAGATACTGATCGCGCCGCTCATAGGCTCGCAACTCATGGGCTGCTCGGGCCGCCACGATGGCGGCTAACCCCACTTGCTCTTTCAATTCAATGGCTTTTTGTGCTGCTTTTTCAGTGCGCGCAAAACGACCTGAAAAATACTCTTGCAAGGCCTCATGCAAAACTTCGCTCGCGTTTTTCTTTTTGAGCGAAGCGCGATACTCTCGCACCTGCTGTGGCATAGCCATCATCGCCACACCCAAACGAACGAATCCATACAAAACAAAAAAAACGCCCACTAAAGACAATAAGGTGAGAACCAAAGACACTTCCACTCGATAGGGCGGCAGAACAATCTGCACATAGCCCGAACCGGAGCGCAATGCAGCCGCCACCACACCCACCCCCAAGGCCACCACAGCGATCATCCAAAATAACACTTTCATGAAAACTCCCTCATTAACTGGCCAAGAAGCACGCCCGCCACTGGCCCAACAAAAGGGGGGTTAAGGACAAAAAAAAGGGGATTCATCTGTCTCACCTTTTTTCTCAGGGTGCGCCACGACTACGGGATTGCACCAATTTATGCAACGCATCTAAAGAGGTGGAAATATCAGGTAATTCCAAATTAATTTGTTCTTTTTGCAAATCATTGACCACCCCCTGAAATGCCATCACCTTCGGTTCATGAAGGTCAAAATAACGACTTAACCAATCTTTAACCGCCATGACATCATGATTAAACGTTTTGCCGTCTCGATTCAATAAAGCCACACGCGCGGTCAACAACCTTAACTTTAAATGTTCCTTTAAAAAAAACGTCTGATCGGGCGCTAAGAGCGCAACATCCGTTCCATCCAGTCGCTGCACTTGCACGAGTTGTTTAATATCGGTCCACAGTTCTTGCCAAAATCTCACCCATGTACCACCCATGGCTGGCGAAGCGGTCGAGCCTTTAGCTTTTGCCCCTCCTGCGGGGCGGGTTTCCGCTGCCAAGGGCAAATGCTCAATAACACCGAGTAAAGTATCAATTTTTAAACTCATTCCCACCGTGTCGATTAGGGGCAAGGCGGTTAATTTTTCAATATCCTGAAAAATGGCTTTTCGTAAGCCCGTCAATTGCGGTCGATTCATCGCCTGTAGCCGACTATCCGTTGCCTGCAAGCCAATCAAAGCCGCTTTAACATTACCCGCTAATTGCAATTGCTGACTGGCCATCAACAACGTTTGTTCGATTTCCGCATAAATCCACTCATCTCGATTGCGGGATAAATCCTGATATAACGCTTCCAGCGCTATCTGCTGATTTTGCGATGCGGCGAGCTTACTTTCCAAAACCCCTAGTTTTACTGCCGCCTCACGCATGGCCTCGCGCAATTCATCAGCACTTTTATGTGTTTGTTGACTTTGATGGTCCACCTCAGCCAAGCGCTTAGCCAGTTCTTGACGCAAGCCCTCCATCGACTGGCGGGTCGCATACGTCTGCCAGGCCAAGGCTGCGACCACCAACGTCGCCAACACGAACCCCACATTCCAATATCGACGAAGTAATGCCTGCCCTCGTTGATTCAACGAGGGTTGAGCTGAAAGTTGTTCCGAGTCAGTAGAAATCGTCATTTTCTTTTCATTCCAATACGGCAGTATGCAACGCAACGTGGCTAGGTTTCAAGTAGAAAGGCTCTGCGCTAAAGTCTTTATCAAGGCTAGGTCACCCGGGGAGGACAGTTTGACCTTTAGCATCCCAAGCGCTTGTGCCTGCTCGGCGACCCGAGGATGGGTCACGATACAAAGCGTTTTTTTTAGCCACCCCTGTCCCTCACGACCCACATGAGCAAAAAAATAGCGCACCCCTTGGCTACTCGTAAAAAACCCCGCAGCCACCTCGCCGCGCTCCCATGCGGTTAACAAAGGGGTAGGCGCCCAGCGAGGTTTTGCCTGTTGGTAACAACTCACATCCTCCACAATAGCACCGAGTTCACGCCAACGTTGGGCTAAAAGCTCTCGCCCCCCTATGCCGCGAAAAATCAACACCCGCTCGCCTCGGCTTACTTGCAAGGCCGGCATTTTTAGCAAGGTTTCACTATCAAAAGGCGGATCACAAACCAGGTAGGGCGTTACCCCAAAATGGGCTAATGCCCGCGCACTACCCATCCCCATGGCAATAAAACGCCAGTGCCTCGGCAACTCACATCGGGCCCGTATATAACTAAGCGCCTTATCGACTGCACTGGGACTCACGCATAAAACCCAGTCATACGCGTCCAATTGCGCCATCACAGCGTCCCAAACATTCCGATTCTCGGGGTCCTCTATTTCTATCGCCGGATACAACAAAGGAAACCAACCGCATTGCTCTAATGCCAAGGCCAAGGGCTTTGCTTGTGCCGCTGGACGCGTCACGATCACCGACCGAGCCAAGCCCTGAAACGGACTAGGACTCAATCCTGCTCCACTGCCGCTAAAATGTCCCCTGCGCCCTGCGCCCGTAATTCGTTGGCCAACTGCTGCCCTAAGCGCTCCGCTTCAGTGGTCGGGCCCGTGCAGTGCCCCACCACATGGCGAGTGCCGTCGGGTAGTCCTACATAAGCGCGCAATCGTAACTGCCCCTGCTCGATTTGTGCAAAGCCGGCCAGCGGCACATTGCAACTGCCCGCCAACGCTCGGGACAACGCTCTTTCCGCATTCACACAATCCGCGGTGTGCATGTCATTTAACGGGGCTAATAACCGACAGAGTGCTTCCTCGGCTTGAAGACACTCAATAGCCAATGCTCCCTGACCCACCGCTGGCAACATCTGCTCGGGCGTCAGAATTTCGCGAATTCGCGACTCCAGGCCTAAACGAACCAACCCCGCTGTTGCCAAAATAATGGCTTCATAATCTTGTTCATCCAGTTTGCGCAATCGTGTTTGTACGTTACCGCGCAATGGCAAAATTTTTAAATGGGGCCATTTGGCTCTTAACTGACTTTCCCGCCGCAAACTCGAAGTGCCTACCCGAGCCCCGGGGGGCAAAGCATCTAACGAATCAAAATTATTCGACACAAACGCATCTCGTGGGTCTGCTCGAGGCAAAAGGGCTGCCAAACAAAAACCTTGGGGCAATTGCATCGGTACATCTTTTAAAGAATGCACTGCAATATGAGCACGCCCCTGCTCAAGGGATCGTTCGAGCTCCTTAACAAAGAGCCCCTTACCCCCGATTTTAGCCAGCGAACTGCCTAAAAGACGGTCGCCTTGCGTGGACATGCTCAGAAGACTGACCTTGAGACTCGGATATAATTGGAGTAAAAGAGCCTGCACATGCTGTGCCTGCCAAAGGGCTAGGGCTGACTCGCGGGTGGCAATCACCAGATCCCTTGGAAGACCCTGACTGCCCAACGTTACGGATACGTCCATGATAAAAGTTAGCTTAGCCGACAAAATGCCAAAAATAGCGTGGGCACTGATTCTAGCATGCGCCGTATCGTCCTCTCTTAGCTTCGCCCAAAATGCCTCAACGCTACCCCAAGAGATAATCTCTACCTCTGCGCAGCCCGGTTTAAGTCCCTTGACGCGAGCGACTGATTTACATCAAAGTGCTCGCTTATCCCGTGAAAAACGAAAGCCCATTTTACTCGCTTTTACCCTGACCCAATGCCCCTACTGCGCTATCGTGCGTCAACGCTATCTGGCGACTCTCGACTCAGACCCTCGCTGGCACGACAAGCTAATCGTATTGGAATTACCCTTGGATGCCCCCGCTTTAAGCCACGATTTTTCGGGGCAATCCACCACCGCAGCCACTCTGGCCCGACGATTCGACATTAAGAAGGTGCCCACCTTGCTCATTTTCAACGATCAAGGTCAAGCCCTAGCCCCGCCCTTGGTGGGGTTTAACTCGGAAGATTTTTATGGCGCTTATTTAGAACAACTACTGGAAACGGGATTGAAAAAAATGCGCCCCGAGTAATTTAATCTGACCAAACGCCCTTTTTACGAGATTTACACACCACATCACCCATCAACACAGCCCTACGATCCATCGTTATAATCAACGCACAATTAGAATAATCTATAGCTTCCGTGCTCCGCGTCTTCCCCTCGTCAACCCACAATTGCCCGTGCAACCAAGTCATGCTTATTTTTCGTTGATTCCTTTGACCGAGAGCCTCCCTCCCATGCCCCCATTTCTCGACTGCCCATTAAGACCCTTCATGTTTCTTTTTTTTATACTGTGCGGCTTTTTTAGCGTTAGCCTTAACGCAGCCAACGGCGCACCATTCCCTGACCGGCCCATTCGCGTCATCGTCGCCTCCTCGGCCGGTACGGGCGCCGATATCTTTGCGCGTATCATCGGTCAAGAACTCACCGCCCAATACCACCAACAAGTAGTCGTTGAAAACCGTACGGGTGCCGGTGGTTTAATCGGCGGGGTCGTGGCCGCTAATGCCACCGCCGATGGCTACACGCTGTTCATGGCCTCGACTTCCACCTACGTTGCACCCTTGTTACAAGCTAAACCCTCCTATCGTCCCATAGAGGACTTCGCCGCCGTAGCCCAAGTAGCGGCCATCACGAGTGTGGTCCTCACCCCGATGAGTCTACCCGTCAAATCCGTCAAAGAACTCATCGAGTGGACCAAAGCACGACCCGCCACCATGAACTTCGGATCGGTCGGCGCAGGAACCGCAGGTCACTTGTCAGCAGAAATTTTTAATCGTGCGACAGGCATCGCCCCGGTTCACGTACCTTTCAAAGGATTTTCTGATTTATTAACCGATCTTATTTCCGCCCGTATCCAACTCATGGTGTTTGTAATGCCAAGCGTATTGCCCATGATCAAAGAGGGAAAATTACGTGCTCTTGCAGTCACTAGCCCCAATCGCAGCTTTGCACTACCCGATATACCCAGCCTAGCCGAATTAGGATGGCCTGACGCGCAATCGGAAACACTCTACGGGTTTTTAGCCCCCGTTAAAACACCGACCCCCTTGATCCATCAAGTAAGCACTGATATCGTCAACATTCTTAAAAAACCCGACACGCTCACTCGATTTGAAAAACTGGGCGCACAGCCCACCAGTCAGACCAGCGCACCCGCCTTTGAACTTTATGTTCGCCAACAATATCAATTTTTTCGTCAACTCATGCCCGCTATAGGGCTTCATCCTCAATGACCATGTGCTCCCTCTTTATCACTCAAACCCCACGCTCAAACCTTCGCGGTGGACAGTCTCGTCGGGTATTTTGCGCCCTTTTAACGACCTGCCTTCTGAATGGCACCCTGATGGCGCAAACACCCTCCACCCACTATCCCGCACGTGCCGTGCGTTGGGTTGTGCCCTTCGCCTCTGGCGGTGGCACCGACGTGATCAGTCGCCCCATCGCATTGTCAATCGGAGAACTCTTAGGGCAGCCCATGGTCTACGATAATCGGGGAGGAGGTAATGGCATGATTGCGGGTGAATTGGTCGCTAAATCAGCCCCTGATGGCTACACCCTGCTGGTGGGTAGCCCTGCGGTTGTCACGACCAATCAAAGTCTATACGCCAAAATGCCTTTTAACGCATTGACCGATTTCACCCCCATCACCCGTTTTGCCAATGTGCCCAACCTGCTCGGCGCCCATCCTCTGTTACCGGTGCATTCTGTAAGAGAACTTATAGACTATGCCAAAGCCCATCCGAAGCAAGTCAACTGGGCCTCCTCAGGCATTGGCTCCGGTGGACACTTAGGTATTGAATTGTTCCAGTCACGCGCCGGTATCAAAGTCGAGCATATTGCTTATAAAGGCGCCGGACCCGCCTTGGTCGGCGTCATCAGTGGTAATGCCCAATTACTGTTAGCCGGACCCGGTGTTTTTTTGCCGCACATGAAAGCCGGCCGTATTAAGCCTCTGGCTATTGGTAGCCTACAACGGATTCCGATATTGCCTGAACTACCTACCCTCAATGAATCCGGATTAAGTGGCATGGAAACGGGCTCTTGGTATGGGCTGCTAGCGCCCCGCGGTACACCCAAATCCGTCATCCGGGTGCTACACGAGGCCACGGTTAAAGTGCTACAACAACCGTCCACCCTGACACGCCTCGTCAACGATGGCGCTTTAGTGGCGGGCAATACCCCCGAACAATTCGCACAAGACATCCGGCGTGAAGAGGCTCAGTGGTCTCGTATTATCAAGGCGGCCCATATTCAACTGGATTAAACCCGTTATTGATACACTTAAATCAATTTCACCAGTTGCTTACCAAAATTCTCTCCTCGTAGCATGCCAATAAACGCTCCGGGGGCCGCTTGTAGGCCCTGCGCCACGGTTTCCCGGTATCGGATCGCCCCTGAGGCGACCCCTTGCGCGAGGGCTTCTAAGGCAGGTTTCCATAACGGCCTATGGTCCGAACAAATAAAGCCGCGCAACTGAATTCGATTGACTAAAAAACTACGAAAATTGGTCACTGCCAAGCGCTGTGGATCCTCATAACCGGCAATCAAACCACATAAGGCAATACGGGAAAAAGGATTCATCACCTCCAACACCGCATTCAAGATAGGTCCTCCCACGTTATCAAAGTAAACGTCTACCCCCTTTGGACACGCGACCGCTAAGCGCTCGGACAATGTCAGGGCCTCATTTTTCTTGTAGTCGATGCAGGCATCAAACCCCAATTCATTCACCACGTAATCACACTTAGCTTGTCCTCCCGCAATCCCGACCACACGACAACCCTTTAATTTCGCTAACTGTCCTGCCACACTGCCCACCGCTCCACTGGCCGCCGAGATCACCACGGTTTGCCCAGGTTCAGCCCGTCCATGCTCATTTAACCCAATCCAAGCGGTCACCCCAGGCATGCCGACGGCACCCAAATACGCTGACAAAGGCACAGGCTTCGGAGGCAACAAACGAACCCCCGCACCATTAGACTTGCCGTAGAGTTGCCAGCCCGTATGGGTTTCCACAAAACTGCCAACAGGAAATTTTTCATGATGCGACACAATGACCTCTCCTACGACCGTGCCAACCATCACCGCCCCCAATTCCACTTTGGCCGCATAAGACTTGGCCTCATCGATACGCCCTCGCATATAAGGGTCTAGTGACAAATAATGCGCTCGCACCAAAAACTCTGACTCCCCCGGCGGTTCAATGTCTTTTTCCACCCATTTAAAATGGGACAACTCGACCTGCGCTTGTGGGCGCGCGGCCAGCAGTATTTGCTGATTTTTTTCCATTGCTTTTTCCTTGGTTAAAACGCCTACGACAAAAGGGCTCGCACTGAATCCGCCTGCGCCTATCGAAAGCGGTGACTTTACCCCACTTTGTTAATGGTGTTGCGTCGTTAGGGGTCAATTGGGTCTTGTCCTGCCTCAAGGCTTGCGTCAAACCCTGCGCCCCGCCCTGTCCCGATCGACACTTTCATTTGCAATAAAACGGGCACTCCCCTACTATGGATCAACAATAAAAACCAATACCTCATCACCATCGACTAAAGAGGGGGGGAATACACATGCGACTTCACCACAACACTCGACTCGGGTTTTACACGCTTGCGGCCATTTTTTGTCTCGCTATTTTAGCTGGGTGTATCAGCCCCCAACAACTGCCGGCCTCTTTTTCGGGATTACCTCAGTATCAAGTCAACCCCTTCTGGCCCCAGCCCCTTAAAGACCATTGGCTTTTTGGTCAAGTCTCCAGTGTGGCCGTGGATCGATTTGACCACGTCTGGGTTTTACATAGACCCAAAACGTTACTCCCCGATGAACTGGGCGCGACACAGTCACCCCCCACCAATCGCTGCTGTATAGCAGCACCTGCCGTGATGGAGTTTGATGCTGCAGGTCATTTCCTACAGGGCTGGGGAGGCGCTGGCAAAGGTTATGACTGGCCCTCCCAAGAACACGGGATCCATGTAGATCAACAAGGCTTTGTCTGGATTTCCGGTAATGACAAAAACGACCACCATATTCTTAAATTTACACGAGAAGGTCAGTTTGTTCTGCAAATTGGCAAACCGGGCAAATCCGAGGGCTCTAACAGCCACACCCAGTTGGGCCAACCTGCCGCTATTGAATCTGATTCCCTGATGAATGAAATCTATGTCGGTGATGGCTACGGTAATCGACGGGTCATCGTGTTTGACGCCACCACCGGCGCTTACAAAAGACACTGGGGCGCCTACGCCCATGTTCCGGATGATGGAAAACTCCCGCCTTATCAACCCGGCGCCAAGCCCTCGGCGCAGTTCGGTAACCCGCACTGCATTCATCTGTCACGCGATAAAATGTTATTCGTCTGTGACCGCCCCAACAATCGCATCCAAGTGTTCCAACCCAGTGGCCAATTTATACGTGAAATGTTCTTAGAGCCTCTCACCCTAAGTGGACCGATTGCTGATTTGGCTTTTTCAGCTGATCCCGAACAACGCTACCTCCTCACTGCCGATGGCTCCAATTCAGAAATTTATGTGCTCGATAAAAACAACGGTCAGAAGCTCGCCAGTTTTGGCCGACCGGGGCATCAAGCGGGTGAGTTTCGTTCGCTTCACAATATAGCCATTGATTCGACTGGCGCCTTGTATACCGTCGAAGCAGGTGCTGGGCGGCGTATTCAAAAGTTTATTCTTCAACCGCCTCTACGCCAGCCACCCTGATCGTTCGCCGGCGGGGACTGGCCCACTACGATCCCCTCCCTTCGATCGCTATTTGGACCGTGCCCTATCCTCATCGGCAGAGCCATGAGGCAGGTGATTTGCTTTATACTCACTCGTGGCCATTGCCCTTGTTCTACCTTACCCCTTTCGTTACCAGGCTCAAAGTCAACATGTCAGCTCTTCCCCCTTCCCCCAACGCGAATACCCCGTGGTCGGGTCGTTTTACAGAACCCGTGTCTGATCGCGTCAAGCGCTTTACCGCCTCCGTCAGTTTTGATCATCGTCTGGCCGAATGCGATATCGCAGGCTCTTTAGCCCACGCGCGCATGCTCAGTGCCTGCCATATCATCACCCCTCAGGATCTTGCCGACATTGAAAAAGGTTTAGCACAAATCTTAGCCGACATTCAAGCTAACCGCTTTGCGTGGTCCATTGATTTGGAAGATGTGCATCTTAATATCGAGCGCCGCCTGACCGATTTGGTGGGTGACGCCGGCAAACGGTTGCACACCGCTCGCTCGAGGAACGATCAAGTTGCTACCGATATCCGTCTTTATTTACGTGAAGCTATCGATCAAATCCGGCAACATATTCACGCCCTGCAAACCGCTTTGTTGGATTTGGCCGAACAACATACGGATACGGTCATGCCAGGCTTCACGCATCTACAAGTGGCGCAACCCGTCTCCCTCGGTCACCATCTCATGGCCTATTATGAAATGCTGGTACGGGACTCACAACGCTACAGCGATTGTCGAAAACGCGTGAACCGTCTGCCTTTAGGTGCAGCCGCTCTAGCCGGAACCTCCTACCCCATTGACCGACTCATGGTGGCTGAAGCACTCGGCTTTGATGGGGTCTGCGAAAACTCTCTTGATGCGGTTTCCGATCGCGACTTTGCGATTGAATTTTGTGCAGCGGCGGCGATCAATATGGTTCATTTATCGCGGTTTTGTGAAGAATTGATTTTATGGATGAGCCCGCGTTTTGGGTTTATCGACATCGCTGATCGTTTCTGTACAGGCTCCTCCATTATGCCGCAGAAAAAAAATCCCGATGTGGCCGAACTAGTACGTGGCAAAACCGGTCGAGTCAATGGCCATCTCATCGCTTTATTGACACTGATGAAAGGCCAACCCTTAGCCTATAACAAAGATAATCAAGAAGACAAAGAGCCACTGTTCGATACCATCGACACTGTGATTGATTCTCTTGCCGTGTTTGCCGATATGGTGCCAGGCATTAGTGTAAAAAAACAAACCCTACGGGCCGCAGCCGCACAAGGCTTTGCTACTGCCACGGATCTAGCCGATTATCTCGTCAGAAAGGGTATGGCCTTTCGTCAAGCACACGAAGTCGTGGCGCAAGCGGTAAAGCACTGCGAAAGCCGCGGGTGTGATCTGGCCGATTTATCTTTAAAGGAACTGAAGGATTTTTCTGCGCTCATCACAGAAGATGTCTACGCAAGTCTAACCCTTGACGGGGCATTAAATGCGCGGTCACACATCGGCGGCACCGCCCCTAGCCAAGTCAAGGTGGCCATAGTCCGGGCAAGAGAATCGCTCAAAACGGGCTGATTTTGCCCAGTTCTCCCCATTAGTCGGTGGCGATTTGTTTATGGTCAAGACGGGACCCCTCCCAGGTGAATTGGGATTGTCAAAAAAGCCATTTAGACTCCTCTCGCCCACACCCAGCCTTTAGAGGCTTAAGAGGGGAAGAAGCCTAGGGCGGCAAACCATTGGGTGAAAAGGGTCAAAAGGGTCAAAATCACGAAAAAACACAGGGTTTTTCAATTCACAATCAAAGACTGAACGCTAACCGGCCTATTGCCTTGCGTCTTGAGTCTTGGGTCTTTGCCCTGTCGTTTTTCCGCTACTGCCCACTACTTCAACAACGCTTGAAGTTCTCCATTCTGGAACATCTCCGTGAGGATGTCCGAGCCGCCAATAAACTCACCATTCACATACAGTTGCGGCACTGTGGGCCAGTTGGAAAAGTCTTTAATGCCTTGACGAAGATCTGGGTCTTCCAGCACATTGGCTGAAGCAATGTCCTTGACGCCGCAGGTACGTAACAATTTAACCACATTGGCAGAAAACCCACACTGCGGAAAATCCGGCGAACCCTTCATATATAACATGACTTTATTTTTCGTCACTTGCTCTTTAATCAGCTCTTGAATACTCATTTTAAAATTCCCCATCCCATACAGAAAAAAAGCCATAACTCACATAAATAGGGTAGTTGGTCCCCCAACCTAGACCCCTCATCTGACAGCCATCCTGTCGAAAGTCTACCATCCTAAAGCAATATCCGACCAATTCGATAGGGTATTAGTTTACTGCCAAGCCCTCAAGCGCGTCAAACCGGGCATAGGCCCCCACTCACCCGTTCAATTCCCGCCAAATCTGTCCACGACTGCACCTTACGAAAACCCGAGGCCTGCAAACGCTCACGACACCCCCGGGCTTGTTCAAACCCGTGCTCCAGCAACAACCATCCCTGCGGTTTCAAATGGGTTGCAGCACGCTGAATGATTTTTTCAAGGCAAGCCCATCCTCCGTCCTCTGCGACGAGCGCCAGTCGCGGCTCAAAACGTAAATCGCCTTGCTGTAGATGTCCATCCTCCTTTTGAATGTACGGAGGGTTAGAAAGAACCACATCAAAGCGTATCGTTGGCAGTGCTTCAAACCAATCACTTTTTAACCACTGAACGCTTGGGGCTTTAAGTCGTAGGGCATTTTCCCGCGCTACCACCAAAGCCTCATCTGACAAATCTAGACCCCACGCTTCCAGCCCCTCACGCTCCAGTGCGATACTTAATACAACACAACCACTACCACAACCTAACTCTAGAATGCTGGGGTGGCCCACAGTGCCTGCAAACGGCAAGTGCTCCAACGCCAACGATACCAATAGCTCCGTGTCCGGGCGCGGAATCAGCACGTCAGCAGTCACGGTAAAGTCACGTCCGTAAAACTCCCGAACACCCGTGAGATAAGCGACCGGCTCGCCTTTGACCCGTCGTTGAATCAACGACTCAAATACAGTCGCTTCGGCTTGGGTAAGCGATTCATCCGCGTGCGCGATAATAAAAGCATCCGAGCACTGTAATACATGCCTAAGCAGCACCCGAGCATCCAGTGGCGCTACCCGTTGTCGGGCTTGTATTAAAGCCGCTTGTACGGTTATCAACACTTAAAAAGCTCTCCCCTTCGTCGGTGTGCTACTAGGAGGACTGAGCGTCTTCACCTAATAAAGCCAATTGTTCTGCTTGATGCTCAGAGGAGAGCGCACCACTGACTTCATCAATATCGCCATCCATAATTTGTGCGAGCTTATAAAGTGTCAGATTAATTCGGTGATCCGTCATCCGGCCTTGGGGAAAATTATACGTCCGAATCCGCTCCGAGCGATCCCCACTGCCGACCAAAGACTTTCTTTCTGCTGCAATTTTTGATTGCTGCTCACGCACCTGCTTATCCTTAATGCGAGCAGCCAATACCGACATCGCGCGCGCGCGGTTCTTATGCTGTGATCGATCATCCTGACACTCCACCACGGTTCCCGTAGGAACATGGGTAATACGAATCGCTGAATCGGTTTTGTTAATATGTTGCCCGCCTGCGCCTGAGGCCCGAAACGTATCAATTTTAAGATCCGCTGGATTCAAAATGACATCGCTCACTTCATCCACCTCGGGTAAAACCGCCACCGTACAGGCTGAGGTATGAACCCGTCCTTGGGTCTCCGTCACGGGCACCCGCTGAACCCGATGTGCACCCGATTCAAACTTTAGTTTCGAATAAGCTCCGCGCCCTATAATTTTGGCAATAATCTCTCGATACCCGCCCAAATCCGAGGCACTTTGTGACATGACTTCGACCTGCCAACGATTTCTCTCCGCGTAACGACAATACATACGAAACAATTCCCCGGCAAACAAAGCCGATTCATCGCCCCCAGTGCCCGCTCGAATTTCCAGAAAAATATTACGCTCATCACTCGGGTCTTTGGGAATTAACAGTTTTTGTATATCTTTTTCTAATTGTTCTAACTGCGCTCGGATCGCAGATTTTTCAGCCTCTGCAAATTCACGCATTTGAGGATCCATCGCCATTTCTTCTGCCACCTGCCAATCCGCTTGGTGGGTTTCATACGAGCGATAAAGATCCACCACGGGCGCTATTTCTGCACTCTCCATCGTTAATTTGCGATAGTGATCCATGTTGGCTGTCACATTTTCCGAACTCAACGTCCGGTTGATCTCCTCCAAGCGTCGAGATAGCTGCGCCAGTTTTGCCACAATACTTTGCTTCATTTAAATTCCTGCCATGCGTACCATTATTCCGGTCGCGGTATTTGATAAAGGCGCGTTAACCATTCTGCCAACGCCTGCTGTTCACTGCTCAAGGCATGATTTAAAGCGTGGGTGGGCGGATGCATGAGTTTATTGGTCAGTGCTTGTGATAACGCTTCGATCACGCGCTGTGGGTCTTCTCCGGTATTCAATTTTCGTAGCGCACGCTCCACCTCCCGTCGCCGGGCCCGCTCCGCGTTGTCACGCAAGGCTCGAATCGTCGGTACCACCGCGCGATTGCCCATCCAATGCATAAAATCAGTGACCTGATTTTCAATAATTACCTCGGCTTGCTCCACCGCATTTTTTCGCTGCGCTTGACCGGCCTTAGCAATTTTGCCCAAATCATCGACTGTGTATAAAAATACATCGTCCAATTGTCCCACTTGGGCCTCAATATCGCGTGGCACAGCCAAATCAAACATCATCATCGGCCGATGTTTACGCTTGGCCAATGCACTTTCCGTCAGGCCTTTACCTAAGATTGGCAAGGGACTGGCAGTGGAACTGACGACAATGTCATGCAAGGCTAATTGAGACGGCAAATCATTTAATGAAATCGCTCGACCTAAAAAACGCTCTGCCAGTTGTCCCGCTCTGGCCTCCGTGCGATTGGCAAACGTCAGTCGCTTAGGATGATGGGCCGCAAAATGACTGGCACAAAGCTCAATCATGGGTCCTGCGCCAATAAACAAAATGGATTGTTCACTGATGCTCGGATAGATCCTCTCGGCTAACTGTACTGCTGCGGCGGCCATGGACACGGTGTTGTGCCCGATCTCGGTTTCACTTCGCACCGTTTTAGCGACCGCAAAAGTGCGCTGAAAAAGCTTATTTAATAATAAGCCCATGGATCCGGCTGATTCTGCAGCCCGTATAGCCGTCTTAAACTGCCCTAAAATCTGGGTCTCACCCAAAACCATTGAATCCAAACCGCTGGCCACACGAAACGCATGTTTGACCGCTTTTTCCTGATTCAATTTATACAAAAAAGGTTCTAGCTGCTGGGGTTTAAGATCGTGGTAATGCGCCATCCACTCCACCGCCACTCGGGGATCGTCTGAGTGGCAATAAATTTCTGTACGATTGCAAGTCGACACAATGGCCGCCTCTTTCACTGGCCGACATGCCACCAGTTCGACCAATGCTTGAACTAATCTTTCCGAATGAAACACCACTTGCTCACGCACATTCAGTGGTGCCGTCTGGTGATTTAATCCAATGGCATACAGTTGCATAGGCTGATAAAAAAGTGAGGAATGAGTAATCGCAAAACAAAACGAGGCAAGAAACACTCCTTGGGTTGCCGTTTACCCCGCGACTTAAGCGTTTTTAGCCGCGTTGGAAAACGATTGGGCCACAAGATCCCCATTTTACCGTACCCAGCGCTAGCAAAAAAACAATCCCTAAAAGACACTTTTTGGGATCAATGTGGCAACACTATCGGTTTTTTGGGTTTCACCCACTAAACTAAGAACTTTGCTGCCTTCGCCCTTTACTGTATCTCACTTTAGCATACTGGGATTGAGGCCAATTGCCCCTCCAACATGCCAGCAATCCGCTTTAGCCCACCACCACCATTTCAAAGTCAGCCTTGGTAGCCGAGCAATGCGGACAAGTCCAGTCTTCCGGCACATCCTCCCAACGCGTTCCCGGTGCAATCCCCTCTTCAGGAAGGCCTAGCGCCTCTTCGTATACAAAACCACACAACACACACAACCATTTCTTGTCATTCATGTTCGCACTTATTTAAACAATTTTTAAAAAAAGTAGCCTCTCGCGCTGCGATGGGACTCCAACCAAAAGACAGAGTGTAGCGCATTTTGTTTTTACACGTGCGCTACTCTGCTCGCCTCCTGCCGCGCGGGGGCCCTCGTCAATACTTTATTTATTTTTTCTTACCCTGAGCAAACAACGCATCCAATTTGTCCTCATACGAGTGGTAATCCAGATAATCATAAAGATCATCCCGGGTTTGCATCGTATCGACCACATTTTTTTGGTGGCCATCTTGGCGCAACGCCTGAAAAACTTTTAAGGTGGCGGCATTGGCTGCACGCCAACCTGACAAAGGATATAACGCCATCGCTACCTCAGCGCTGGCTAATTCTTGCGTTGAAAATAGCGGCGTTTTACCAAACTCCGTGATATTGGCCAAAATTGGGACTTTAACGGCTTGCGCAAATTTTTTATACATCGAAAGTTCTGTTATGGCCTCGGGGAAGATCATGTCAGCACCCGCCTCAACACAGGCACAGGCCCGGTCAATCGCAGCATTCAAGCCTTCGATGGCTAATGAGTCGGTTCGTGCCATCACCACAAAGGCACTGTCGGTCTTAGCATCGACGGCTGCTTTGATACGATCGACCATTTCTAGTTGGCTCACAATTTCTTTATTGGGACGATGACCACAGCGTTTTTGCTGAACTTGATCCTCAATATGCATCGCGCCCGCACCGAATTTAATCAACGATTTGACTGTGCGTGCAATATTAAACGCCCCACCCCAACCCGTATCCACGTCCACCAATAAGGGCAAACTGCACACATCCGTAATCCGTCGAATATCGGTTAGCACATCATCTAAGGCGCTGATACCTAAGTCCGGCAACCCCAATGAGCCCGCAGCCACTCCGCCACCCGAAAGATAGATCGCCTTGAACCCAGTACGCTGGGCCATACGAGCCGCATACGCATTGATGGTGCCAGCAATTTGCAAGGGCTTTTCACTGGCCACTGCCTCGCGAAAGCGCGCCCCCGCAGAAGAAATATTTTGGGGCAAATGTTTAGAAACGTCCGTCATCTTAAAGCTCCCTCGTCATCAAAAAGAAGATTTTTCCGTTAACAATATCCGTCCATTTTACGGACTAATTGAATAAATAGCCATCTATTTCTCTGCCAAAAACTAGACCAATTGCCTAATTCTTGCAATAGGCGTTATAATATTTTAGCTAAATGCTACCTTTCACCATCCGGACTATTTGTCGCCATGCCTAAAAAATCTACAGACGATGCAAGCCGTCTGACCGGAACCCAAAGTATCGAACGTGCTTTGCTGTTGCTGCGCGAAATCGCTGCTCACAATCGAAGCGGTTCACGCTTATTGGATCTGGCCACACGCACCCACCTGCAGCGCCCCACCGTACACCGTATGCTCAAATGCCTTACACATGAAGGCATGGTGCAGCAGGATGCCGATTCGCACCGCTACTACTTAGGCTCTATGGCCTTTGAGCTCGGCCTGACGGCAGCGCCTCGCTTTAATCTACGTGAAATTTGTCACCCTGCCATGGTTCGCATTGCTGAGGCAACCGGTGACACCGTATTTCTCACCCAACGCAGCGGTCCGGATGCCGTGTGTATCGACAGACACGAAGGCACCTTTCCGATCAAAACTTTTACTCTTGACATTGGCATGCGTCGCCCACTTGGCGTAGGTACCGGAAGCTTAGCTATCGTTGCCGCTTTGCCAGATGACGAGATTCAAAATATTTTTAATTCTAATCAAACCCGTTTCGAAGAGTATGGCGTGTCTGGGCCCTCCTTACTCACCCAAGCCCACAAAGCACAAAAACTAGGCTACTCCATGCGGGAAGCACCCACTTTAGCTGGCGTGCGTTCCGTGGGCCACTCGATTCGCAATCAATCCGGCACTGCCTTTGCCGCCCTATCCGTGTCATCGATTTCCAGTCGAATGACAGAAAAGCGGGTTACAGAAATTGCCGTTTTACTTAAAAATGAAGTCCGTCTGATCGAAAAACAACTCATCAACGCAATGTAACCCCCGAACGCGAGTAAGCCCCTGAAGTCAAGGCAAACCGATTCTTTGACCGATCGCTGACCCCGCCTCAAAAAAGGCAAGCCAAAATAGGCACCTTGCCAATCACCCCGGTAAAGCACACCCCGTTAATATGAAGCGGGGGGCTTGTTGGTTACTTTTATAATCACCCGTTTTTATTTTTCCTCCTAATTTTGCCTATCATTCCAGTCGTTATGAAAGCGCTTTTCTCTTTTCACTGGCCGGCTACCTGCCCTATCGGCGTAATCCAATGAGAGTGATGCATTCTGCGATTGGACAAAGTAAATCTATTCCTGATAAGGTGATGATTATTCTGGCTGAGACTATACTTTAATCAACCTATAAAAAATTCGCCCTCATGCCCCTTTTATATGCTTTTTTCTAGCCCCCTATGATCACGCTCAAAGGCATCCCACTCAAATCCTTTGCTCCCGAAGCCCGATGTCCCTTAGATGGCATTCGTGTTTTGGATTTGTCCCGCGTAGTGGCTGGCAACATGCTCTCTTTACTCTTGGCTGACTTTGGTGCTGAAGTCATTAAGATCGAAACCCCGGAGGGAGACCCACTTCGCGACTGGTTAGTCGGAGGGGTTGCTACTAACTGGAAAGTCTACGCTCGCAACAAAAAAAGTGTCTGTCTTAATCTACGATTAGAAAAAGCCAAAAAGATACTTTTGGAGCTGGTTAAAACAGCTCATGTTTTGATAGAAAATTTTCGCCCCGGAACCTTGGAGAAAATGGGACTTGGGCCCGAAATATTGCACGAACATAACCCCCGCCTCGTGATTGTGCGCGTGACCGGCTGGGGACAAACCGGCCCTTACAAACACAAACCTGGCTTTGGTACGCTCGCCGAAGGTATGTCGGGCTTTGCCACACTCAACGGATTTGCTGATCGCGAACCGGTTCTGCCACCCAACCAGTTGGCCGACTGTACTGCGGGCACCTATGGCGCTTTTGCTGTCATGATTGCGCTGCGGGAAGTCGAGGTCAATGCTGGCCAAGGTCAAATCATCGATTTACCCTTGCTCGAGCCCTTGTTTACTTTCATGGGACCGCAAGCGGCTAGCTACAAAGCAGGCGGAAAATTAAGACAACGCACCGGAAGCCGCTCTACCACGGCCGCCCCACGCAACGTTTACCGCACCCTTGACGAACAATGGGTCAGCATGTCCGCCTCCACACAAGCCATGACAGAACGATTATTCAATGTTATTGGTCGAGCCGATCTTATCCATAATCCCCGCTATCAGCGCAACGCTGATCGAGTCACCCATGCCCATGAGCTTGATGAAATTATTGGCGGCTTTATCGCTAAAATGACCTTGTCCGAAAATCTCGAGTTTTTTGATCGACACGAAGTAACGGTGGGCCCCGTCTACAACATTGCTCAGTTTGTCGAAGACCCCCATGTCAAAGCACGCGAAATTGTCGTTGAGTATCCTGATGATCAAATGGGTAGCATTCCCATGCATAACGTGGTGCCAAAGATGTCTGGGACCCCAGGGGCGATCCGCTGCGCTGCCCCGACCCTAGGGCAGCATAATCATGAGATTTTGCAACACTTAGGTCATAACGCCGAGCGCCTTGCCCAATGGGCTAGCGAAGGCGTGATCTACCAACCTCCCCTTCAAAAAAAGGATCAAAAAATTCTATGAAAGCAACAATGCCTGTCTGGCGCTCCCTCATGTATTGCCCCGTCAATGTCGAAAAATATGTCGATAAGGCACACACCCGCGGTGCTGATGTCATTCAGCTCGATTTAGAGGATAGTGTCCCGCCGACAGAAAAGGCTGCCGCCCGCAAGCTCGTCGAGAAAGCCGCCGCTCGAGTGGGTCGTGCGGGGGCTGATGTGGTGGTTCGCTTTAATCAGCCCCTGGCCATGGCCGTACGTGATTTGGAATACTCCATCTGCCCGGATGTCGACGCTTTAGCGTGCACCAAAGTGGCTGGCCCCGCCCATGTTCAATTGCTGGATGAATTAGTCAGTGAATTAGAACAAAAACGGGGCATGACGGTCGGTCATACCCGCTTTATCGTCATGATTGAAACATCCAATGCTTTTTTTCAGATCCGCGATATCGTTCAAGCGTCTCGAAGAATTGTGGCATGTAATATTGGAGGGGAGGATTTTGCGCTAGATAACAACATGCAGCCCACGGGCGAAGCCTTAGTCTATCCCAAACAACAAATGATTTTTGCTGCCAATAGCGTGGGTATCATCCCACTGGGATTCATCGACAGTATCGCAGGCTTTGGCGACTGGGAGGCTTTTCGC
>CAITMU010000104.1 GCA_903893565.1 uncultured beta proteobacterium
AAAAGCCCTGGGTGTGTCGATAACGACATTGCGCCGCTGGGAGGCAGAAGGCCGTCTGGTCCCAGATCGCACCGCCGGACGGCAGCGCCGCTACGATCTGGCAAAACTCAAACCGGAGTTGTTTCATGCAGCGCCGTCCGGGCGCAAGACCATTCGACCGCACGGGGAGCTGTCGTGCATTGGGCTCAAAATGCTGCGCAAGTTAATCGCTTAGTGTGTGAAATTGTCAAGCAGCATGGTGTGAAAAAAGCAGTGAAATCCAAATCGATGGTCAGTGAGGAGTGCGCGCTCAATGACGCTTTGGAGGCGACCGGGGTCGAGGTGGTTGAAACTGATCTGGGAGAATACATATTGCAGTTGGCCAAAGAGCCACCTTCCCATATCGTAGCCCCAGTCGTACATAAATCGAAGGATGAGGTTTCAGATCTATTGGCCTTAAAACACAACTTACCTAGAAAAACCGGTATCGCAGAACTGTGTCAAGAAGCACGTGAGCATTTGCGCGGACATTTTTTGACCGCAGACATGGGTATTAGTGGGGCCAATTTCGTGATAGCCGAGACGGGCTCTACCCTGATTGTCACGAATGACGGTAAGGGGCGGATAGTGACGACTTTACCCCGTGTGCATGTGGCGATTACGGGTATCGAAAAGTGGTGCCCACCTTAGAGGACTTAAGTACGTTGATGCGTTTATTGCCCCGACATGGCACGGCCCAGACCATTACCAATTACGTCTCCTTGACAACAGGACCAAAGCAGGCGGGAGACACGGAGGGTCCGGAACATTTTCATATTATTTTGCTTGATGGGGGAAGAACTGAATTACTAGGCTCGGATATGCAGTCTATGTTGCGTTGCATTCGTTGCGGGGCTTGCATGAACCATTGTCCGGTCTATCAAAGTGTTGGGGGACATGCCTATGGGTGGGTGTATCCCGGGCCTATGGGTTCGATTCTGACGCCGATTTATGTGGGCTTGGAAAAAGCACTGGATTTACCAAATGCCTCGACCTTTTGTAATCAGTGTAGTGTGGTGTGTCCTGTTAAGATACCGTTAGCAGACTTAATGAGAAAGTTGCGTGAACGCCAGTTTGATAAAAATCTTAAATCACGAACGGAAAAAACGTTGTTAGTGTTATGGTCGTGGTTGGCGCAAAAACCTCAGTTTTATGCGCTGCTGATGAGTGTGAGTGCTTGTATACTCACATGGATGGGGGGGCAAAAAAGGCCTCATTGGTTACTTGCCCTTTGTAGGGGGGTGGACCGAGGGTCGGGATTTATCCGCCCCTGAAGGGAAAACTTTTAGATCTTTATACCGACGAAGACGGAGCAGCGAATGAATCAAGCAGAAAAAAAAGCCGTAATACAACAAATTCCCCTTTGGATTAATAATAAAGCCGTTGTCGCTCATACGGCGCGTACGGGCCCTGTGACGAATCCAGCCACAGGCCAAGTTTCTGCCATGGTACCCCTAGCTGACAAAATCGACATTGATACAGCGGTGGCTGCGGCGGCGGCAGCTTTCCCTGCATGGCGTGATACCCCGGCACTTCGCCGGGCGCGGATCCTGATGCGCTACCGGGAGCTGATCGATGCCCATCGTGGTGAGTTGGCTGCGCTAATAACGGCCGAACACGGTAAAACTCTGGCCGATGCGGGCGGCTCGGTACAACGCGGTTTGGAAGTGGTGGAGTTTGCAATGGGGATTGCCCATCTTTTGAAGGGCGAGCACAGTGAAGAGGTGGGCACCGGGGTGGATTGTCATTCACTGCGCCAGCCATTAGGTGTTTGTGCAGGGATTACCCCGTTTAATTTCCCTGCGATGGTACCACTTTGGATGTATCCGGTCGCCATTGCTTGTGGTAACACCTTTGTATTAAAGCCTTCAGAAAAAGTGCCTTCCACTGCTATGCGTTTGGCCGAATTATTTAGTGAAGCAGGCTTGCCCGACGGGGTCTTTAACGTGGTTCATGGTGATAAGCAAGCGGTGGATTTACTGCTCGAGCACCCGCAGATTAAGGCCGTCTCTTTTGTTGGTTCGACCCCAATTGCCAAATACATTTATGAAAGTTGTGCAAAAACAGGCAAACGAGTGCAAGCACTAGGGGGAGCTAAAAATCATGCGGTTGTGCTCCCAGACATGAACAGTGCCAGCGATATTGAATTTGTAGCTGATTCACTCATTGGGGCTGGTTATGGCTCTGCCGGTGAGCGTTGCATGGCGATATCAGCCGTTGTGGCCGTGGGAGATATCGGCGATCGATTGGTAGCTAAAATTAAAGAAAAAGCCTCCGCCTTAAAGATTGGGGCAGGTGACTCGCTGATCGATGGCAAAGAGCCTGATATGGGACCTTTGGTCACTCAAGTGCATCGAGATAAGGTAGCGAGTTACGTAGATAAAGGGGTTGCTGAGGGAGCGAAACTCGTATTGGATGGAAGGGGTTTTAAATCCGACAGTTGTGTAGGAGGGTTTTTTCTCGGGGCGAATTTATTTGATGAAGTGAATCCGCAGATGAGTATTTATCGAGATGAAATTTTTGGACCAGTGCTCGTAGTGTTACGAGTTAAGACACTAGAAGAGGCCATCGCATTGATTAATGCCAATCCCTACGCCAATGGGACCGCCGTGTTTACTCGCTCGGGTGGTGCGGCAAGAAAGTTTGAACGTGAAATCGAGGTGGGGATGGTGGGTATTAATGTACCGATTCCAGTGCCGGTCGCCTTTTTCTCCTTCGGTGGGTGGCGCTCCTCTTTATTTGGAGATACTCACGTTCATGGTATGGAGGGGGTACGTTTTTACACTCGTGGGAAAGTCATCAGTACCCGTTGGCCTGATGCTAATGCAGTGCCCACGGGATTGACGATGCCCACACTAGGTTAGATAGTTTAATCAAGCGATCAACGATGATGAACTTGACGGACCGTGAGGCGGTTTTGGGGCGTGTGCGATCCTTGCTACGAAGGCAAGAAGATGAGGTTGAGGCGCTTAATGCGGTGCGTCATCGAATTGCGTCCCGCTCCTTAAGTCCTAGTCCTTCAAAGCCTCACGATAGGGTTTACACCTTCCGGCAAAAAGCGCTCGCCTTGTCTACGAGCGTGGATGAGGCTTCACATGAAAATGAAATAGCCTCTTTAATCGCCGCTTATTTAGAGGCACACCGTTTGCCTAAGCAAGCGGTGTGCTGGCCACAGCGGAGCCACCTCAATTGGTTGAAACAAAGCTTGAGTGTGGTAGCGCGCCCGGCTGAAGATACCGATAAGGTGGGTATTACTGGGGTGATATGCGCTATCGCTGAGACGGGTACATTGATGGTTTGTTCCTCAGCGCAAACGGATTCACGCACGAGTCTTTTAGTAGAAACCCATATAGCGGTTGTACGGTCTTCACAGATTGTTTCGAATATGGAAGAGGCTTGGCAGTGCTTGCGGCAAAGTGAGCAACCTTGGCCCCGTGCGGTGAACTTTATTTCTGGTCCTTCTCGTCCTTTTCGTACGGCTGATATCGAGCAGACGGTGACACTCGGTGCGCACGGCCCGTATCGCGTACACGTGATCTTGTGGCACGACTTACCGTCTTCTTAAGACAGCGCGAATCATTCTCGTGCTGCTGATTGCAAGGCTGGATGAATATTTTTTTCGGTGTGACAGTGGAAACAATCCCCATTGAATTTTTAATACTCGCCATCACTTTGATGGGCGTTTGTGTTTTTCAGCGCTATGCCATGCGATTGGCATTATTCGGTTTAATCAGTCTGGTTGTCTTTAAGGGATGGAGTGAGGTATGGGTTGTTGCGAAGCTCCAGTGGGTCGGATTTGTTAACCTTTTTTTGATTCTCACGGGGTTTCCTTTACTGACGGGTTATTTTCAAAGGAGTCGATTGTCGCAATGGGCTAGCGCTGCCTTACCGCCCGGTAGGCTCGGGGGCTTTAGTCTATTGCTGATAATTTTTGTCTGGTCTAGTGTGATCGATAATGTAGCGGCGGCATTGATTGGCGGCACGATGGCTTTGGTGATGTTTAATGGTCGGGTATGTACGGGCTATTTGGTAGCGATTGTGGCAGCAGCCAATGCCGGTGGCGTAGGTAGCGTATTGGGAGATACCACATCGACGATGCTGTGGTTGTCTGGTGTGAGTGCTTGGGATGTAATGCGTGCCTATGTTGGGGCGATTCCCGCTTTGCTAGTCATCTCCATACCGATGGTATTGCGACAGCATCGGTTTTCGCCTTTTCTTAAAAAAGCAGCCTTCACCGAGGGGGTTGATACCGTTTATCTGGTTTTAGTGCTTGGCACTCTGACATTGACGGTGGTTGCTGGTGGCCTATCGAGCTACTTTTCCTATGCCGGTTTGGCAGATGGCCCCTGGGTGGGTGGGATTTTGTGGCTATGTCTTTTCGCTGCTCACTTCATTCGCCCGGCGGATTGGAAGCCCTTGGCACAGTCTTTGAAGGGGGCGATTTTTTTACTGTCATTGGTTTTTTCTTCTTGGTTGATGCCGGTCTCGTTTTTGCCCGCACCGAGTATGAGCAGTACTTTTTTTCTTGGTCTACTGTCCTCACTCATTGATAATATTCCACTGACTGCGCTTTGTATCAAACAAACCGGATATGACTGGGCATGGCTCGCTTATGCGGTGGGTTTTGGTGGATCATTGATGTGGTTTGGTTCGTCTGCCGGTGTGGCGTTAGTCGGCATGTTCCCGCACATTGGTTCCTTTCAACGATGGGGTCGAGAGACGGGTTGGGTATTACTCGCTTACGTTGCAGGATGGGGTGGTATGGCTAGCTTAGTGGGTTGGGGATTAAAAATAAGTGCGCTACCTTAAGAATGGAATGAAAGTATACGTTTTCTATGTTAAAGCAACGACGGTCGATTAAATGGCAGGCAAGAGGCGACATCCAGGGGCTTTGCGTGGGAAAATACGCTCTAGGCTGATTCGGTTTTAGGCTCAATGTTGAGCGGTGGTGTAACAAATAAAAAGCGTAAAAAGGGACTCTGAATGATTTCAAAGCCGCGTGTCTTAGTATCAAGACAAGTGTTTGATGAGGTGATCGATTACTTAGCCGAGCATTGTGAAGTGGAGGCCAATCAGGATGATATACCGTTCAGTGTAGAGCAATTGACTCAAAGGCTAGAGGGTAAGGATGCCTTAATGTGTTCGCTGACGGATCGGTTAGATACCGCGACATTACAACGTTGCACTCGGCTTAAAGTCATCTCAAATATTGCGGTTGGCTATAACAACATTGATGTGGCCGCGTGCAGCGCCCAGGGGATCAAAGTGACCAATACCCCTGGGGTGTTGGATGATAGTACGGCTGATTTAGCTTTTGCGCTCATGCTCAGTACTGCCAGACGGGTGACAGAGGTTGAAGCGCTGATTCGTCAAGGTCAATGGACGGGGTGGCGATTGCAGCAGTGGTTGGGCGTTGATGTTCATCATGCGACTTTGGGTATCATCGGCATGGGTCGGATTGGACAGGCGATTGCGAGACGAACCCTAGGATTTGATATGAACGTGCTTTATCACAACCGCAATCGAGTGGCTCCCGAGATTGAAAGAAAATTAGGTGCAGCGCATTGTTCTTTTGAGGATTTATTAAAGCGTTCCGATTTTGTGATTCTGCAAGTGCCGTATTCAAGCCACACGCATCACCTTATCAACGCCAAGGCTTTAGCCATGATGAAACCCGGTGCGATTCTTATTAACTCAACGCGCGGAGGGGTAGTGGACGATGCCGCCTTGGTTCATGCTCTCGAAGCAGGAGTGATTCGGGCCGCAGGCTTGGATGTATTTGAAAATGAACCCAAACTGCATCCAGGTTTTTTGAAGCTTCAAAATGTCGTCTTAACTCCGCATATTGGTAGTTCTACAGAAACCACCCGGCGCGCCATGGCGATGTGTGCGGCGACGAATATGATTGCCGCTTTGAATGGACAGGTGCCACCGAATTGGGTCAATCCGATATAAAAACCGTGAGCCTATTTTTTAATGTAAGGGTTGAGGAGTTAAAAAAATGAAAGTTGGTTTTATAGGATTGGGGCTGATGGGGCACCCTATGGCGATGCATTTATTAAAGGCGGGGCACACCCTGGGCGTTTATGCGCGTCGTGTGGAGTCAGCCAGTGCTTTAGTGAGCGCTGGTGCAACCTGGTATGCCAGTCCGGCAGCCTTGGCTGCCGATTGTGAGATGGTGTTTACTATGGTGACCAGTTCATCGGATGTGGAGCAAATCGTGTTGGGTGAGCAGGGCATTGCAAAGGGCTTAAAAGCCGGCGGTGTGCTGGTCGATATGGAAACCATTGCCCCTAGTGTGGCTCGACGTATGGGTTCGATTTTACAGACCCAAGGCATTGATATGCTAGATGCCCCTGTTTCGGGTGGCCCTATTGGGGCTGAACAAGCCAGTCTTGTGATTATGGCTGGGGGCAAGCCCGCTGTGTTTGAACGTGTTAAGCCTCTTTTTGCCTGTATGGGTAAACGCATCATTCGGGTCGGCGATTTGGGGGCTGGACAAACGACCAAAGCGTGCAATCAACTCTTATTGTTGGTGACGGCTCAAGGGGTTGCCGAGGCGCTAAGCCTTGCCAAGCATGCGGGAGTCGATCCTGCCACAGTGCGTGAGGTTTTGCTGGGCGGGATTGCGGCTAGCCGAGTGTTGGAAGTGTTTGGACAAAGAATGGTGGATAGGAATTTTGTCGATGGGATTGATACTCGGCTTTACTATAAGGATCTGGATATAGCGCTTGACTTAGTGCATGAGCATGGTTTGGCAGCTCCGGCTGCAGCGGTGACCATGCAATCGGTCAATGCCGCTGTGGGCAGAGGCCAAGGGCGCAGTGACTTAGCGGTGATTATCGAAGTGCTTGAAAGTATGAGTCGTATTCAATCGTAATTTTTTTAAGAAAGGTGAATGATGAGCTTTACCCAACCTGAAGCGGCTGTGACCCGTTTGCATCGAACTGAACTGGCAGTGCCGGGTTCAACGCCCGCTTTATTTGAAAAAGCGGCCCGATCACAAGCGGATGTTATTTTTTTAGATCTTGAGGATGCTGTATCCCCTAATGAAAAAGAAAAGGCGCGGGTCGATGTCATCCGCGGACTCAATGAGGTTGATTGGAAAAATAAAGTGATGAGTGTGCGCATCAATGGCGCTGATACACACTACATGTATCGCGATGTCATCGATTTGGTGGAGAATTGTCCACGACTGGATATGATTATGATTCCGAAGGTCGGCGTGCCGGCTGACGTGTATGCCCTAGACATGCTCGTGACCCAAATTGAGCACGCAAAGGCCAGATCGAAGCGTATTGGGTTTGTTGCTTTAATTGAAACGGCACTCGGTTTGGCGCATGTCGAGGCGATTGCTGCTTCATCACGACGTCTGGAGGCGATGTATTTTGGAGCCGGTGATCTTGCCGCTTCGCTTAGAATGCGAACCACTTCTATTGGAGGCATGCACCCCGATCATGGCGTTTTAAGTGATCCGCAGTCTAATGGGGAGCGTACCTACTCGCAGACGGATCCATGGCATGCCGCACAGGTTCGTTTGGTGGTGGCTTGCCGGGCTTATGGTTTGCGGCCTCTGGATGGTGCGTTCGGGGATATTAAAGATGTGCAAGGCTTTGCTACGGCCACTCGTCGTGCGGCTTCAATGGGCTTTTCTGGTCGCATGGTGATCCATCCCTCACAAATCGCTCCGGCCAACGAAGCGTTCAGTCCCTCTGAGACCGAGGTCTCGCAGGCGCAACGTGTGGTGGAGGCCATGCGAGTGGCGGCCGAAGAAAAAAGAGGTGCGGTGCAATTAGATGGGCGACTGATAGATTGGGCTAATGTACGTATGGCTCAAAATACCGTATGGCTTGCCGAGGCCATAGCGGCAAACCATAAAGCCTTGTAATCGTTGCAAGCGCACTTTATCCCCTTAATATATTTTTCCCTTCCATTGGTTTGATCTGAAGGTGTATTGAGTGATATCGCTTGAGGCTCTCGCGGTGCCCGATGCTCACGAAGGTCGTGTCGGGCAAGCGTTGTTGCAGGATACGCATTACATGAGCCTCGGTGGCTTCATCTAGGGCAGATGTCGCCTCATCCATGAAGAGCCAATCGGGTTGGTGTAGCAGAGTACGGGCCAGGGCAATGCGCTGCTGTTCACCGCCTGATAACACCTGCGCCCAGTGCTGATGCTCCTCTAATCGAGGGGCCAAAAAAGCGAGGTGACAATCGTCTAATGCTGAATGATATTGTGTGTCACTGAAAAAGTGGATCGATTGTGGATAGGCGAGTTGTTCACGCAAAGTGCTGATCAATAGGTAGGGTTTTTGCGGTAAAAATAGGAGCGTTTTATCTTTGGGTAAATGAATGCGGCCTTCCGCATAAGGCCACAGTTGAGCCAGAGCCCGGTATAAAGTGCTTTTGCCGCATCCGGAAGGGCCGCTGATGAGTACGGATTGATGGGCAGCCCAATGCAGAGCCTGTACGCTGAGTAAATCGGAGCCATCAGGTCGTTTAAGATGGAGTTCATCGATGATGAGGCCGTCTTTGCTGTCAGAAAGGACGTTCAAAGATTGCGGTTTTTCATTTAATGCTTCGATGTTTTTCATCGCCTCCTCAAAGCTCGTAAGACGTTCAACCGTAGCAATCCAAGCAGCCAATTGCGTATAAGCGGTGATAAACCAAGACGTAGCGTTTTGGACTTGGCCGAAAGCGGAGGCGGTTTGCATTAAACCTCCCAAACTCAGTTGTCCTGAAAAAAATCGTGGAGCACAAACGACAAAGGGGAAAATAATGGCGATTTGGGAATAACTGGAGCTAAACCAAGTGAGTATTTTTTGTCTTTTCATGAGGGCCCACCAGTTACTCACGACATTAGCAAAGGTATTATTTAATTGGTGCATCTCACCGGCTTCGGAATGAAGCAAGGCAATGGCTTCGGTATTTTCTCGAAAACGCACTAAAGAGAATCGAAAATCTGCTTCCACCTTTTGTTTTTGGAAATTCAGATTAACTAAAGGGTGGCCAATGTATTGCATAAACCCTGTGCCTAAAATGGCATAAATGAGTGCAACCCATACCAAATAGCCCGGTATGGATATAGGCGTGCCACCGAGCGTTATATTTAACGCCCCAGACAGCGACCACAAAATCGATAAAAAGGAAAAGAGGGTAACCAAAGAGGAGAGTAATTCGAGCGACAGGTTAAGGGTGTGATTGACAAAAAGGGAAAGATCCTCTGAGATGCGTTGGTCAGGATTGTCGGTTGTAGTGCTACTTAACTGTAGGTGATAATAAGTGCGCTGGTGGGTCCAGCGTTGAAGATAGCGTTGGGTCAGCCAGTTTCGCCAGCGAATCTGTAGCATTTGATTCAAGTAGAGTTGGTAGACTGAAACCACTATGAAAGCGATTGCTAAGCCGATAAATTGCCAGATAAGCGAATAAAAAGCCGTTAAGTCTTTATTCTGCAGGGCATTATAAAAACCGTTTTGCCATTCGTTTAAGGCGACATTCAGATAAACTAAACCCAAATTGAGCGTCACGATGATGGCGAGTAATGCCCGTGCAACCCAGCGTTGCTCTGAGCGCCAATAAGGTATGGTGAGATGCCACAAATTGAAAATAAAGGTTTTTGATGTTCTCATCGGTAAGGGGTAAGGCGCTACGAGGTGAGCAGAGTTAATGAAATAAAGAAAGCTTCAGAGCAGGGTCCATCAAGCTTTTAAAAAACAATGCATAAGAAAAAAATGGAAGTTATCTTAATATAGGTGATGGATCTTACAGGATTGAAGCGCGATAAAATAATAGACGGTGATGGGTTTGCACCATTGTGTTATGAAGTTTGTCTGGTTGATGGGCGGTCAGTGTTTAGATTGACTCTTACTAACTTTAAGGGGTGTAGTGTATGAAGGCAATAAAATTTGCAGCGATTATCATTGGAGACGAAATTCTTTCAGGCAAACGTCAAGATAAACACATGTCCAAGTTAATCGAAGCCTTGGCTTCTCGAGGTCTTGAGCTTTCCTGGTCGCATTATCTGGGAGACGATCCAGAATTAATTACCCATAGTTTGTCTCGCGTGATGGGGCAGTCTGAAGTCGTGTTTAGTTTTGGGGGGATTGGGGCAACACCAGACGATCACACTCGTCAATGTGCTGCAAACGCTGCTAGTACGACTTTGGTGTTGCATCCGGACGCAGAACGCGAAATTCGAGCTCGATTTGTTGATGATCCTAAAGGGGTCACCCCTCAGAGATTGGCCATGGGAGAATTTCCGATAGGTTCTCAGATTATCCCCAATCCTTTTAATCGTATACCGGGATTTCAGTTTAAGAACATTTACTTTCTGCCTGGGTTCCCGCAGATGGCTTGGCCTATGATGAATTGGGTGTTAGATACTTATTACAGTGAATTTTTCGACGCCAATCGTATTGGCGAGGCTGCAATTATTGTTAGGCAAGCGGGAGAGAGTCAGATCATTGATCTTATGCAAGCGGTGCAGACAAAATTTCCGCAATTGAAGATTTTTAGTTTGCCCCGGGTGGAACCCGAACGCTTTATTGAGTTAGGTGCTCGTGGGGACCCTCTAGCCGTCGAGGCGGCGATGCAGGCCTTACAAGAGGGAATCACGCAGATGAATTTTCCCTGGACCCCGGCACCCCCGACGATGAAATAAATGAAAGACCCCACATCAAACGTTGTGGGGTCTTTAAGGTCTCAATGGCTATCCTAGCAGAACAATGAAGCGTTGAGTAAGGCTACGCTCAGTGGGTAAGATGCCACCGCCTTCATTACTATCGTCTAAAAATTTATTTTTTAGCTTTTTTGGCCGTAGGGGTTGCAGCGGCGCTTTCGATATGACTTTTAGCGGTATCGGTAAATTGTTTGGCGGCTTTAGTCATATTGGTAAAGGCGCTATTGCCGTTAGCTAGGGCTGATTTCATGGCCGAAATGCTCGTCTCCGAGCCAGCAGGGGCGGATTGTGCCATTTTATCGAGCGCCTCAACGGCTTGCTTGTTAAATTCGGCGACCTGCTCTTCGATTAGTTTGCCAAAGCCAGCTTGAATATCGCTACTGACTTCATAAATATTTTTGAAGTATTCCGTGGTTTTATCCATGGCAGGCTGTGCGAGCGTTTCTTTGAAAGTCGATAATTTTTGTATGTCAGCCATCTTGGACATATTTTTTGCATTGTCGACGCTGTCAGACAAGGCCTCTTTCATGGCTTTCATCTGTAATGCCATAAGACGTTCTGCGCCGCCGAAGGCTACTTGGGCAAAGCGGGTAGCGGTTTCAATATTGGCTTGGCTTATCGCTGTGAATTTTTCGGGAGTTTGATACATGGTCAGTTTTCCTTTATTGGCAAATGATTTGGGGCAATAAGATCACAAGGGCACTATCGGGACAGTAATACTGACGGGTCAGAAAAAGTCTATGTTCCAACCGATCCATTTAATTTGAAGTTATGTTGCATCGCACAATTCCTATTATAGATTTAAATTTTGGCATGTCAATAGTATTTTTAAAAAAATTTGTGCGATACAGCAAAAATTACCTTTTAGGACAGTTAATACATATTTTTTGAGGAGAAAATTAAAAAATAATGTTTTAATTCAATTGGTTATAATTATTTATTTTTTGAGTTATTTTTTTGCTGAATATGTTTTTTAGGATGAAAATTTTGCAAAATGCGGCGCTGAGGGATGCTTGAGTCAGCCTTGTAGGCCCGTGAGCCGTCGCTATAGCTTTGTTGCAGGGGAAAAGGTTTTACAGGTAAAACTCGAAGTAAAATGAATCTATAATTCCCTGGCTCTTTTGCACGGGCTTACTCGGGTTTAGCATTCTTTTAGGAAAGGTCAGTTGATCGTATGAGCACAATCTTTAGCAAAATCATCAGTCGTGAAATCCCAGCGGACATCGTCTACGAGGATGAACTCTGCCTTGCGTTTCGGGATGTCAACCCTCAAGCGCCGGTTCATGTGCTTATCATCCCTAAAAAACCTATGCCCCGTCTGGTGGATGCCTCGGCAGAGGATCAAAGTCTTATGGGGCACTTAATGTTGGTTGTCGGCATCGTAGCCCGACAGCTTGGTGTGGAGGATGCTTTTCGTTTGGCGGTGAACAATGGCGCCGAAGCAGGGCAAAGCGTTTTTCATTTGCATTTGCATTTACTTGCGGGTCGATCTTTTAAGTGGCCACCGGGGTAATCCCCCACCGGTGGGCTAGCCATGTAGAGATCTGTCGGGTGCTACGCTCTTCCGCTACAATAGCGCTGAGTGGCAAAAGATCAATAAAGCATCACAGTTTGAGCACTTTCTTGATAAGCTATGCCTAGGCTCTGATAAGACCTAGGTCAGTTAATTTTCATTCATCTTTTTAAGACAATCGGTATCTTGTCCTAATACTTTAGGTTGCCGTACATATGATTCGTCAGTTACGCATTGCGCACACTTCGGATGTTCACTTGAATGATGAGTCCGATGGGCATCGGGTGAGAGAGGCTTTTTCAATGGTCGTTGATACGGTCCTCGAACAGGAATGTGATTTATTTTTAATTGCCGGCGATCTTTTTGATCAAAACCACATTAAAAAAAATACGATTGATTTTGTCTATGAGCAATTGTCTCGTGTCAGTTGTCCGACGGTGATTATTGTGGGTAACCATGATTGTTGGGATGCAGACTCTGTGATGAAGCGTATGGATTTTTCTCACGCAGGTTCTCATGTGACCCTATTGGATCAAGCCAGTGGTCAGCAAGTTGCTTTCCCCGACTTACATGCCACGGTGTGGGGGCGTTGTATGCTAGATCACAGCTTGTCTAATAAACCGATGGCGGGTGCCCCAAGTCGAAAGGATAATCTGTGGCATATTGGTATGGCCCATGGATTGTATGTAGAGGATCCGGATACGGCCCGTTCCTCACTAATTACACCGCAAGAGATAGAGGCTTCGGGTTTTGACTACTTGGCTATGGGACATGTTCATGCGCATCGCCAAATGTTTCATGGCGAAACACTGGCCTGTTATCCAGGTGTGGCTGCCGCCCATATGGGCACCCAGCCTCACGGATGTATGGCGATGGTAGAACTCACCCCAGGTAAAAAAGCCAAGGCGGTTTGCCTGCCTTTGAAACAGGATCCAGTACGTTTGCGCGCTTAAGTTTTAAAAAAATAGGCAGAGTAAGCGTTCATTTGGCTCCGAGGGTGTTGTTTTTTTGATCGAGATGAGACCAACGCTCAAATTTGGTATTCATCGACAACTCGAGATCCTCAGCCGCTTTAACATCGTCCTTGATAGTTTGTGCGGCTTGAATTTTATGGTAATTCGGATCCGATAAACGAGCGTGAATTTCTTTTAGTTTTATTTCTAGGTTTTCGATTTGCTGAGGCAATTCGGCCAATTCTCGTTGTTCTTTGAAGCTTAGTTTTACTCGGGATTTTTCGCGCGGTGCATCTGCTGTGACATTTGACTTGGATGGGCTCCCTTCATTGAGTCGTTGTGGTCGTTGTTGTAACCAGTCAGAGTAACCGCCTGCATATTCTTTCCAACGTCCATTACCCTCAGCGACCAGTGTTTGGGTCACGACGTTATCAATAAAAGCACGGTCATGGCTGACCAATAGTAAGGTGCCCGTATAGTTTTGTAATGTGTCTTCGAGTAACTCTAATGATTCGATATCTAAGTCATTGGTCGGTTCGTCCAATACCAGTAAATTAGTGGGTTGGGCAAAAAGGCGCGCTAAAAGCAATCGATTTCTTTCGCCACCCGAGAGCATTTTGACAGGCGCTTGAGCCCGTTGTGGAGCAAATAAAAAATCGGCCAGATAACTCATCACATGTTTTTTACCTTGTGCGGTTTCTACCCACTCCGAGCCTGGGCTGATGGTCTCGGCCAGCGTTCGTTCGGGATCGAGCTGGGCACGCATCTGGTCAAAATAGGCAACTTGTAGATTAGTGCCTAGGCGTACGCTGCCACTGTCAGGGGTGAGCGAGCCCAAAATGAGCTTAATTAGCGTAGATTTTCCAGCACCATTCGGACCAATAAATCCAAAGCGGTCACCTCGCATAATTCTTAAATTGAGTTCATTGACGATGGGGTTTTGGGAGAACTGTTTATTCACGTCGATGAGTTCTGCCACTAATTTACCTGAGCGCTCACCGGCATCGACGCTGAGTGAGACTTTGCCAAGACGCTCGCGTCTAGCACTTCGCTCCTCTCTTAGGGCTTGTAGACGGCGGACTCGGCCTTCATTTCGTGTGCGGCGTGCTTCCACCCCTTTTCGAATCCACACTTCTTCCTGGGCCCAGAATTTATCGAATTTGCGTTTAGCCACTTCTTCAGCCGCTAATTGATCGGCTTTGCGGGATTCGTAAGCTGCAAAATTGCCTGGATAGGAGCGCAACCATCCGCGATCAAGCTCAATAATTCGGGTTGCGACTCGATCTAAAAATGCGCGGTCGTGGGTGATGATTAAAGCGGATTTCACGCTTCCCGAGATGAGTAATTCTTCGAGTAAAGTAATCCCCTCGATATCCAGATGGTTGGTGGGTTCATCTAAGAGGAGTAGGTCTGATTTTTGAGCCAATGCTAAAGCGAGCATAGCGCGTTTTCGTTCCCCACCGGAGGCGGTGACGGTGGGACGGTTTTCGTCCAGGCCAAATCGATGTAAAAATTCGGTGAGTCGAGCCTCCGCGCTCCAGCGTTCACGTTCATCAAAGCGCTCCTCAAAGCCGGAGCATAGCGCAAGGCTTTCTCGCAGCGTGGGCGCTTCAGGAGGGGCGGATTCTTGTTCCACCATCGCAATCGAGACCCCGTCTTCGCCCCCTAATACCCCGTCATCGAGAGACATTTGGCCAGCAATGATTTTTAATAAAGAAGATTTACCAGTGCCATTACGCCCGATGAGTCCGATGCGTTCACCGGGTTGAATGGTGAGATTGGCGCGGTCTAACAGCGGAGTCAGGCCATAGGCCAGCTCGGCGTCCTGCAAAGTAAGTAAAGCCATAAAAAGTGTTTGACAAGTCTGCCCAAAGTGGCATTTCGCCCCCTGACGCTTGAACTTTGCGTCTAAAACGCTACTGGCAGTGCCAGCGCAAGTCCAAGGTTAGCGGGAAAGCCGGGTTGATCGGTTCAGATTTAAGCTGAATTAACCCCGGAGTATGACCGTGATTCCAAAAACGTGCCATACGTCTGGCCTCAGCTTCGTTGGCATTAACGGGTCGAGTGTCGTAATTGCGACCTCCCGGATGACTGACGTGGTAGGTGCATCCGCCAATGGAGCGTGCACTCCAAGTGTCGACAATATCGAAGGTGAGTGGGGCTTGTACGGCGATGCTCGGATGCAGCGCTGAGGGGGGATTCCATGCCCTGAAACGCACGCCGGCTACAAATTCGCCTGGAATGCCGGTGGGATGCAATGGGATGGCTCTGCCGTTGCAGCTAATCTGGTGGCGAGACTCGGTGAGGCCACGTATCTTGACTTGAACCCTTTCGACGGAGGAGTCCACATAGCGTGCAGTGGCACCGGCCTGTACTTCTTCTCCCAATACGTGCCACGGTTCGATGGCTTGGCGGAGTTCAAAATCGATATTTTCGTAACAAGCCGTGCCGTATCGGGGAAAACGAAATTCGATGAAAGGATCGAACCAAGAGGCATCCACGGGGTAGCCTGCCCGCGTGAGATCTTGGGCCACATTGATAATATCGGCAGTCACAAAATGGGGTAGCATGAAACGGTCATGTAGTTGAGTGCCCCAGGCAATCAAAGGGGCTTCATAGGGCGTTTTCCAAAACCAAGCGAGCAGTGCTCGTAGCAGCAGCATTTGAACAAGGCTCATTTGGGGGTGGGGGGGCATTTCAAAGGCACGAAATTCGAGTAAGCCCAGTCGGCCACTGGCGCTATCGGGAGAGTAGAGTTTGTCGATACAAAACTCGGCTCGGTGTGTGTTACCGGTTAAATCCACGAGTAGATTGCGCAGTAACCGATCGACGAGCCACGGAGATACGGACTCTTGGCCTGGTTTTTGTTTTTTCGACATTTGCTGAAAGGCAATCTCGAGTTCATACAGATTGTCGTGCCTTGCCTCATCGACTCGGGGTGCTTGGCTCGTCGGCCCAATGAATGCCCCAGAAAATAAATAAGAAAGGCTAGGATGGTGTTGCCAGTAAGTGATGAGGCTACGCAGCAGATCGGGTCGACGTAACAAGGCGCTATCGGCAGGGGTCGGTCCCCCTAAAGTCACATGATTACCGCCGCCCGTGCCGGTATGCCGGCCATCGAGCATAAATTTTTCTGTTCCTAATCGAATCTTTCTGGCTTCATCATACAAAATAAAAGTATTGTCTTTTAAACTGTTCCAGTCGTGAGCGGGGTGAATGTTCACCTCGATGACTCCAGGGTCTGGGGTGACATTTAAAATGCTCAGTCGTGGGTCAAAGGCAGGGCCGTATCCTTCGATTCGGATAGTCAATTGGCATTGCGCCACAGCTTTTTCAATCAACGCAATTAAATTAAGGTAGTCCTCAGCCCTTTTCAAAGGGGGTAAGAAAACGTATAAGCGTTTTTTTCGCACCTCTATGCACAGAGCCGTTCGGATGACTGTCTTAGGGCTTATTTTTTCAGTCTGGTTTTTCGTAGACTCTATTGGTAGGTGGGGTGTATCAAAAAAGGGTTCTGAATTGGCAAACGGATCGGGTTCACAATCCGCTTCGATCTCCTCAGTTAACCTTTCTGGTAGGGAGGCGAGTGGTAGACGATGGCCCATTGGTGAATCGCCGAAAAGCAAATATAACTGCTCACGACGCATGGGCCAAGGGGAACTTTCCCACCGACTCGAAGGCTCGCGGGCCGAGCTAACATCGGCAGCGGCCAACGGAATGACAAATCCTACCGGTTGATCGACTCCTTTTTCCAGCACTCGGCGTAAACGAGATCGTTCCTCCGCTTCAACCAGTGGTATGGTTAATGGGTCCACGTTAACGGGCAGGCGTGCCTCCGTGGACAGTAGAAGTAAAGGGTCTTCAAAAGCAGGAATGATAAAATTTTCTGTTAACCCCAGCGCTTTGACTAAGGTCATTGACAGATGACGTGCCTCGGTGATCGTGGCGGTGGCCGGTGTAGATTCGGCGCTAATGAGTTCAGGATTTTGCCAAATAGCTTTTCCATCCTTGCGCCATTGAATACCAAGTGCCCAGCGTGGCAACGGTTCTCCGGGATACCACTTACCCTGGCCATAAAAGAGCAGGCCGCCTGGAGCGAAACGAGATTTTAGACGCCAAGCGAGTGATTCGGCCAGTTCCCATTTTTTATCTGATAAAGCTGTAAAGTTCCACTCAGCACCATCCATATCATCACTAAAGATAAATGTGGGCTCCCCACCTTGGGTTAAGCGTACATCCCCCCTTTTCAAATCGACATCGACCTTCTGGCCTAGGCTATCAATTTTCTTCCATTGCTCTTCGGTATAGGGTTTGGTGACGCGGGGCTCTTCGGCGAGGCGGGTGAGGCTCAGATCAAAATTAAATTGTGTTTCACACGGATCAACTAAACCGATGATGGCTGCTGCGCTGGCTGGTGTGGGACTACAGGCTAAGGGGATATGACCCTCACCGGCGAGTAGCCCTGAAGTTGGATCAAGGCCAACCCATCCGGCTCCAGGGATATAAGCTTCTGCCCAAGCATGAAGATCAGTGAAGTCTTGAGCCGGGCCAGTGGGTCCTTCAAGGCTAGCAATGTCGGCCTTTAACTGGAGGAGGTAGCCCGAAACAAAGCGGGCTGCAACCGAACAGTGACGTAGCAATTGAACCAGCAACCAAGCACTATCACGACAGGATCCACTGCCCAAGGTCAATGTTTGTTCTGCGGTTTGTACCCCCGGCTCTAAGCGAACGAGGTATCGGACACTTTGAGATAATTTGAGGTTGATGGCGACCAAAAAGTCAATCGTATTGCCGCCATTTTTCCAGTCTTGTTGTCGAAAGGTTTTAAGCCACTGGGCTAATAGGGGGCCTTCTTCATTCCATTGGAGGTAAAGTTGTAAGTCTTTGGTTAGATCATCTGTGTAGGAGAAGGGGAATTTTTCTGCGCTACTTTCTATGAAAAAATCAAAAGGATTTATAACTGTCATATCCACCACAAGCTCTACGATAATGTCGAGTTCTCGGGTTTTTTCTGTAAATACCAAACGGGCAACGTAGTTGCCGAAGACATCTTGTTGCCAATTAATGAAATGCTCGGTGGGCTTCACCTTTAGCGAATAAGACAGGACAGGAGTGCGGGTGTGGGGGGCTGGTCTTAGTCGAATTTCATGAGCCGATAGATTGACTAAGTCGCTATATTGATAGCGGGTATGGTGGTGTAGGGCAACTTTGACGCTCACGGGATGGGACTTTCTAGAACAGGAAAATAAAACTCTAAGTAAGTCATCAGGGTTGGTTCCAATAGGGGTTGGGTATTTGTGCAAACACTCGACGTAAACCTTCACCCCATTCATTGTGGATCATTTTAAAGTAGGGATCAGAATCATCTATGCGACGTTGGAATCCCGCGTTGAGACTGTTGTTGTCATACATCAAAAGGTCAATGGGTAGACCCACTGATATGTTGCTACGCATCGTTGAATCAAAGGAGACTAAGACGCATTTGGCCGCCTCCAAGAGTTCGGAGTCACGACGAATGACGCGATCGATCACCGGTTTACCATATTTACTTTCCCCAATCTGAAAGTAGGGGGTTTCGGGCGAGGCCTCGATGTAATTGCCCTCAGCGTAAATCTGAAAGAGTCGTTGGGGTTCACCCCGAATTTGTCCGCCTACTAAAAAAGTAGCGCCAGGATCGATATTGTTTTGTTGCAAATAAGGTCCGTCGCGCCGACGCACCTCCCGCAGAGCATGGCCAACAAGATCTGCAATTTCAAACATAGAGGCTGCTGAATAAATGGTTTTGTTTGAATCTTTTTCTTGCGAGTGATGCTCAAGTAAGTTGATGGCACTTTGTGTGATAGAAAGATTGCCTGAACTTAAGATGGTGATTAAACGTTCACCGGGTTGGACGATGACATGCATTTTTTTGAATGTCGAAACCTGATCAACACCCGCATTGGTGCGCGAGTCAGAGGCAAAGACCATGCCTTTGTCGAGTAAGAGTGCAACGCAATAAGTCATATTGGGGATAAATGATTCGGAGATTTATGGATTGAGTTTTTGAATGGGATACGCACAGTCTATTTATTGAGAGGATTTCTATTGGCTTGACTGATGTATGGGAAGCAGTTTAATTGAGGACCTGATTTTGTTTGTAAACGGGTACTAAAAATTCACTATTAATTTGTTGGGTAACCCGACTTAATTTATCAAGAAATGCCATCAGATACTCATGTAAGCCCAGATGTATGATTTCTTCTGTCCTACCGTAATGCAGTTGGGCATGGAGTTCGCCGGCTAAGCGCTCGGCTTCTTTGGACGTGTTGTGACCAAGCCCTTTGAGGATCTCGTAGATATCGTTCATGCAGGCATGAAGCGAGCGAGGTACGTCCTCGCGCAGTACCAGCAATTCAGTCACTTTGGTCGGCGTGATAAGGTCGCGATAGATTTTACGGTAAGCATCAAAGGCACTTAGTGAACGCAGCAATGCGCTCCACTGGTAGTAATCGACGGCCCCCCCGATTTCGGCGGCGCTCGGTAAAAGGGTATGGTATTTTACATCGAGGAGCCGTGCTGTATTGTCAGCGCGCTCTATAAAAGTACCGAGACGAATAAAACCATATCCTTCATCGCGTATCATCGTGCCATAGGTAACACCGCGAAATTGATGCGAACGCATTTTTACCCAATCAAAAAAATTACTGATACCGCGTGCATTTAGTCGCGTAAAGTCATGGTTACGTATTTCTAGCCAGCAGGCATTGATATCCTCATACATCTCGGTGGTGATCGCCCCGCGTTCTGTGCGGGCGTTTTCTCGGGCCGATTGGATACAGGAGTAAAGACTCGAAGGGTTGGTGGGATCAAGCACCATGAATCGCAAGACATTCTCAGAACTTAAAGGGCCTGGAAATCGAGCATAGAAGGTGCTGGCTAAACCATTAATCACTAAGGGTAAGGCCCAGGGTTCTGCCCACTTTTGATCCGTTTCTTGAATGCGATAAGGAAGTAGTGACATCCGATAGGTAATATCGAGCAGTCGAGCGGTATTTTCTGCTCTTTCTATATGACGGGACATCCAGTAAAGATTATTGGCGGCACGCGATAACATGCTTATTGCTCCAGTATCCAAGTGTCTTTGGTGCCACCGCCTTGAGACGAATTGACCACCAGTGAGCCTTCACGCAGCGCGACCCGTGTGAGACCGCCTGGCACCACGCTGACTTGTTTGCCGCAAAGCACATAGGGGCGCAGATCGACATGTCGTGGGGCGATGCCTGATTCGCAGTAAGTGGGGCAAGCGGATAAACACAGAGTGGGTTGAGCAATGTAGTTGGCGGGGTTGGCTAATATTCGATCTTTAAAGTCGAGGATTTGTTGTTGCGTTGAGGCGGGTCCTACCAACATACCGTATCCGCCAGAGCCTTGAACTTCTTTGACGACTAGTTCGGCTAAGTGTTCGAGCACGTAAGAGAGGTCTGCTTTTTGATCCAGTCGGTAAGTTGGCACATTCGCTAGAATGGGTTCTTCCCCAAGGTAGAAGCGGATCATCTCAGGCACATAAATGTAAGTCGATTTATCATCCGCAACCCCGGTACCGATGGCATTAGCCAGTGTCACCTTTCCAGCTTTATAGGCGGCTAAAAGACCTGGGGTGCCTAGGATCGAATCTGGACGAAATGCCAAGGGGTCTAGAAAATCATCGTCTAGCCGCCGATAGATGACATCAACTCGTTTGGGCCCCCGAGTGGTGCGCATATAAACAGTATTGTTATTGACGAGAAGATCTTGTCCTTCGACCAATTCAACGCCCATTTGTAGGGCAAGAAAAGCGTGCTCAAAGTAAGCGCTGTTATAGGAGCCTGGGGTTAATACCACGACGTTTGGGTTAGAGATGCCGGCAGGTGCCATGGCGCGAAGATTATCTAGTAACCGATCGGTATAGTGGTCAATAGGGGCGACCGGCATGCGCGCGAAGAGTTCAGGAAATAATCGCATCATCATGCGGCGATTTTCAAGCATATAAGACACCCCAGAGGGGGTGCGAAGATTGTCTTCTAAAACATAAAACTGTTTTGTATCGGTTTTAACAATATCAATGCCTGCCACATGGACGTAGACATCGCCTGGAACGTTAAATCCACGCATTTCGGGGCGAAACAATTTATTGCCCGTGATTTGTTGTGCGGGAATAATGCCTGCTTTGATAATGTCTTGATCGTGATAGATGTCTTTGAGGAAGGCATTGAGCGCGCGAACTCTTTGACAGGCGCCATCAGAGATTTTTTGCCATGTTTCATGGTCGATAATGCGGGGGACAATATCAAAGGGAATAGAGCGTTCAACCCCCCCTTCATCGCCATAAACAGCAAAAGTAATTCCCAGACGTTTGAAAAGGGTATCGGCTTCGAGCTGCTTTTGTTTGATAAATTCCAGTGATTTGTCCTTGAGCCAGGCAGAATAGGCGGCATACTGTGGGCGTACCAGCCCTTCTGTGCCATACATTTCATTGTGGATGTTGCTTGGCTCTGGCATTGTGGTTTCCTGAGGAGGGACTAACTATCTGAGATTCTTTAGAGCAAGCCTTGTGCCACAAAACAGTGCTGAGGCGTTGATGTGGATTAATTGGCTGTTTATAAATCAATAATTTATTTTTTCTTGTCAATACAGGAACAAGACAAAGGGATATTTTTAGGAGTAACGCACCAATAAAAGGCTATCGCACTAAATTGGTGCAAATTTAGGTCTTGATCGTGATGAGCAAGGTCTACCTCATCTTTTGCTCCAAGGACCCTAGGAAGTGGTCACCCTTTAACAAAATTGTGAAAGGAGTTATCCATCCAATGGCAGGGAGAGGTGTCCATGAGATGAGTGTGTTGTAAAATCCTAACTTTTTGGACTCGACTGATATGACGTATTGTGTGGCTGCGTTGACTCAACAAGGGATGGTTTTTGCCTCTGACTCTCGTTCCAATGCTGGGGTAGATCAAGTGGGCGTTTTTAGTAAAATGACTTTGTTCGAAATACCCGGAGAGCGAGTCATTGTGTTGCTCTGCTCTGGCAATTTGGCCTCTACCCAAAGTGTGGTGAGTTTGCTCAAGTTACACATGAAAGATTCCTTTGGCGCGATTAATTCGGAAGGCATGCTAGGGCTTAAAAGCCTCTACGATGTAGCCACTTTGGTGGGTCAAACGATGCGTGAAGTCATGTCGCGTGATGGCCCCTCCTTGGTTCAACAGAATGTGGATCCCAATTGCTCCTTCATCTTGGGTGGGCAGATTCAGGGTAAATCGCAGCGCCTTTTTTTGATTTATCCCCAGGGTAATTTCATAGAATGTTCACAAGAGACTAATTTTTTTCAAATCGGGGAAACCAAATACGGAAAACCGATGATTGATAGGGTGGTGCGTTACAACACCTCGTTACGTGATGTGGCTAAGTGTTTGTTGGTCTCTTTTAACTCCACCATGCGCAGTAATCTTTCAGTGGGGTTGCCTATTGATTTGTTGGCCTATGAAAACGATACGTTCCAAGTGCGCTTGCGTCGACGTTTCACAGAAGAAGATCCCTATTTTTCAGAAATCAGCCAGTTTTGGTCAGCCGCTTTGCGAAGGGTATTTTCTGAGGCCCCTGATGTGCCGTGGTTGTAATACAAAAAAGGGGGGGTAAACGGTAGCTATTAAGATAATAGCGTTGGAGAATCTACAGGGGGCATACTGACGGCGAGTACAGACCCTGGGAGCTACGGTAGACTTTGGAGCTGAAATCCCCCGTATAAATGGGTCCTAGGTCACTGAAGCTTGCATATACAAAGGGTGGTAACAGCCCATAACTTAATAGGTTAGTTCCACTAGTGTCCCAACGTTTGTCTTAAAAAGTTCAATAAAATACTGATTTTAATGAATAAATTGCCTTTTTTCTTTGTCCACGACTTGAATTCATTTTCCTTAATGGGCGATCATATGCATACCTTTTCTGCCGG
>CAITMU010000105.1 GCA_903893565.1 uncultured beta proteobacterium
AAGCCCTCGAAAAGGGCGGTTTAAGTGCACAAATTATTGCTCCCCATAAAATCGCTTTGATTCATTATGCCGATTTATTATTAAATCGGCTACGCGCGCTTTCCCGTGTACGTGTGGAGATCTACTCCCCCACGAGTAGCGTCAATGTGATTGATCGATTTAACCAAATATTAAGTCTTATTCCGATCAAAGAGGCTGTTGAACAACGTAAAGGTCATGACCCTGTTCGTCTTATGATGGTGGGGTATGAGGAGCCCGTCAGCGCTTCAGATATCCAATTGCTGACACGTTTAGCCAGCAACTTCCCAGCCGCCAATACTCACCTCGTGGTTTTGCAAGTACAAGACCCCTCAGAGCGCTTAAAAACCGAGTCCGACGCCCATTCATCTCGTCTACTGAAATGGGTCATTCAATTGCCTGATGTCGAAGAAGGCAAAGCAATGCTGGCTTTGCATCGCCAAACAAATAACGAGGATGCTGCACGAGCACTGCTGAAAAAAACCGTGCGCTGGGACTTAGCTTTGGCAGAAAACGAAACTCCGAAAACACTACCTCCTCCGGCAAAAACGATTATGCAAGAAGAAGCGCTGGCCGAAGCGTCGTGGGACAACGATAATGACTTAGAGGCCTTAGATCGCGAAACATTGAACAAGCCTCGCCCTACCTCGGTCACCCAGCGTCTACTGCGTGCCACTTTCACTTTATTAGCACTGATTGTCGTATCTGCCGCGATCGTGCTGGCGGTCTTCCCAAAACATTTAACCACCCTGCTCAGTCTTTTTTATCCAACAAGCCATTCCCTCACCGCTCCCAGCACTTCACAAGCAAAACCTTCGCTATCCCCCCCTTCTCCTACGACAGAAAATCTCAATCGTATAGAAAAATCATCTAGCCCCAGTTTAACCAACCCGACAATCACCATCACTGCTTCAGACGATGCGCCCACGGCTTTGAGCCCAACGCCGGCAAAAATCAATCCTAAAGAAATCGTATTACCCAAAGCAAAATCAAACCCCATTGACACAAAAGCCCCTACCGAAGAGGCGATCTCCCCAGAGCCGCCTATCACAGCGCCTAAAAATCGCAATACGGCGAACAATGAAAAACTCAATTGGCTTAAAAATACCCCAAACGGACAGTTCTTGATTCAGCATGTGGTCATGGATAGCTTCGCTGAGGCCAATGTCTGGCAAAGTAGTCATAAAGGGTTAAACCAATCGCATATTGTTAGCGTTCAACCCAAAAATCAAAAAACTATCAAATATGCCATTGTCTCCGGACCATTTACCTCCAAATCTGAGGCAGTGAACTTTATCGAAACAACCGGAGTGCCTAAAGAGACTTGGATTCGTACGGTCGGTTCCCTCAAAGAAACCCTACGCCCATAATCAAGATGCATTTTTACCCTCCCATTGCCCTAACCCTTTCACCTACAATCTGTCACTAGCCATGAGTGAAAAAAATACTGAAATTGTTACTGAGGTATTGCATAGCGAGCATCAAACCAGCATCTCGGTGAACCAGTTCACTGGTCATGCCACCGCCAAGCATAACCTTAATGACAATGGATTGAAATTAGACGATGAGGCTAAAAAAGAGCCCCATCAAAATCAAATTAAAGCTAACCCGCAAGAAGCCCAATATCGAGAGAAAAATCTACTCGAGTTAGCCACTAAATTTATTCAAGCCAAAGAAAAAGAACTCGCGGCTCAAACGGTATTAAAGCAATCCACGTCGGAAAACGTATCGGCCCAAAGTAACACGTTATTGCAGCAAGATGAAGCCGTTAAATTGTCCGGTCTTGCGATCGAAGAAGACAAAGCCCTGCAGTCCAAGGCAGGCCAGGACGCGCAAGCCCTTTTAATGGCTAAGCCGAGCACCCCCGATACGGCTAAAGCTGTTCCTCCCCCCCTTCATGACAATTTATCGTCGCTTAGTGTCGATGTAGATCCTAGCCACAGCCTTGAAATGCCCGGTATGAAGGGCAATGAAAAAACCGTATCACTAGCGCCTGTCGACACCTTGCAAAAAGCACTGCAAACGACAGCGCCTAGCCCTCAACTAGACCCACACTCTGCTCCGCCTGTCATCGATCACGATGCATCGGCGTCCCGCGTTGAATCGGCTAAAACCTTAAGTCCTCAGTCCAACTCAACCCTACACTCGAATGCTTTTAAGCCCCTCAAGGTCACTTCGCTTAAGGCATCGACCGAGGTACTCCCCGCTCGCCCAGCACTCAGCCCCACTGAGCAATTAAAAACCTTAGAAAAAAAACTTTTTTCTAAAAGTCATGTCAGCCTATCAAAAGAAACCGCGCATCAAGTCAAAGAGGCACAAGAATTTAATGCCTCCATGAATAAACGCCTAGATCGAATCGAAAATTTAAACCGTAGGCCCCTATCCTAATCATTAGATCGAAAATTATTTCAATTGCCAAAACGCATACTCAAAAAGGAAGGCGAGGATGAGGTTCTAGCCACACAGTCGCTCACACAAAGCAATGAAACGGCAACCCACGCTTCAATTACCAGCCATGAAAACCACGCTGATGTAGTGGCAGGAAATACTTTATCCTCACCGACCGATAACAACCTAGCCTTCAACATAGAGCTTCATACGACCCCAACACCTACACCAATAGCCCCTAACCCTCAACCAATCACGGACTTCATGCCCATGGAAAATCCTCGCACTGATGAAAGTCACGCCTCCGCTGATGAATCAACGGAGGTTAAAAAAGATCCTGAATTAGCCTCGCCAACGGCGGCTGAAGAAGAAATCATCGAAGCTCAATTCGAGGACAACGGACAGGCCGAAGAAGCACTCGAAAAACATGAGCATAGCCTCGATAGTCTTATTAAATTAGTGTTGGATTCGGCCAGCGTTGCCAATCGTTCAGCCGATATGGCCGCAGGAGCGACCGAACAAATGGTCTCCTCGGTAGGACATTTAGGCCAATCGATCACTCAATCTAAAATCAATCACATTTCGGTTTTAACAGCCTGCACTATCTTATTGGTCACCGCTCTGGCCGTTTTAATGTACACCGGTTATCGACTGTCTCAAACCATCGAACATGCCGACGCCATGGTCTATGCCGTGGGTAAAAGAGTGATTGAAATGAATATTCATTTAGACGAGAGTAAAAAAGGAAAAGAAAAACCTGCCGCAGCTGCAGAATTAGATATCAACCCTTTAATTGAAGCCTTGCAAAAACTCGATGCACGTATTACGGCATTATCCAATGACCCCAATAATAAATCCGCGTTAGAGCTGCAAGATCGTCAAAACAAGGCCTTCGTGTCAGAACAAAAATCCATCATCAGCCAAGCGGCCATCGATCAAAAGAGTGTAAATGCTCAATTAATAAGCGAACAAAAATCTCTTAATGCACAAATTAAATCTTTAGAAACCAATCAAAGTGCCCAGGCCAAAGCCTTGCAAACACAAATCGAATCTCAAGCAAAATTAATGAAAAGGCTTAGCGATCAATTGGCGAGCACGCAAACCAATATTCCTAAGTTAGACGCTCTGGCTACCCATTTAGAAACTTTGATGCATCAACAACACAACTTAATAGCGGAGTCCTCGAAATCGTCCTCCGCTGCCCCGGTTGCGGCTAAAGCCCGCGAAAAATCGAACAGTGAATTTATTAAATTTTCCAATACCCCCCGAAACAATGAATAATGCACTGATCTTGATTAAAAAAAGAAACACATTGCAGCCGATATTTTCCCCTTCAGCTTAGGGTTATTTGTTTTAATGGCATTATCCGATCGAAACGAGAATTGATCCACAAAGCTTCACCGTGAAGCGTCTGTCAAGAGGAGTGAATACATGTTGCAAATCATTATTGGTGGCGTCATTATAATATTACTGGCCATTTCCACGACTTTAGGGTTTGTCACTTCTTTAAAGGACAATGCCCTGGATAAAAAGCTTACTGAAATCAGTAAAAATCTCGTCGAAATCCAAGCCAAGGTCAATGAAGCAAATGAATTAACCGAAACCTTTATCAAAAAATCCGAGGCGAGCAAAGAAGGCGAGCATCAAGAAGGGGCTCACAAAGCAGAAAGTGGGGCTAAAGAGCAGCCTGTGGAACATGGACATGATGACCATGGTGCTAAACCGAGCAAAGGCAAGAGCAAGGGCCAAGATGCCGAGCATGGCGCCAAACCGGCCAAAGGTCATGACGGCGAGCATGGTGCCAAAAAAGAACCTGCTGACACAAAACAGGGAGCTGGAGCGACAAAATCCGAAGTTAAAAAACCCGCTGCCAGTCATTAAACAAAAGAAAGTGCCAATAGCCCAACCGACGCATTAAAAAATCCAGCACTCAATTGTTTGAATCGTTTCAGAAGATACAAATTAAAGGATAGTCCCATGATACAGATCATATTGATCGCTATAGCCACTTTACTCATTGTCGTTTCAACGACGCTGGGGTTCGTTAATACGATCAAAGGTAATGCATTAGAGAAAAAATTAATTGCCATCAGCACCGGCATCAATGAACTAAAAGAAAAATCTGCGGCTTCAGAAGAACTGGCTAAAAATCTCGGGGGAGAACAAAAAAAACAGGTCGATCCCCACTGGGCCTATGACGGCGATTTAGGACCTGCCCATTGGGGAGTTGATTATCCTGTTTGCGGCACAGGACAATCCCAATCTCCCATAGATATACGGGGTCCTTTTGAAAAAACCTTACATATGATTAGTACCGCTTACACCACAGGGCCTCTCCAAATCATCAATAATGGGCATACCCTACAAGTCAAAGTGGCCCCGGGCAGTAAAATGATGGTCAATGCTGAACCGTATGAACTGGTTCAATTTCACTTTCATCGGCCCAGTGAAGAGAAAATTGATGGCACCCCACAAGCCATGGTGATTCATTTTGTACATAAAAATGAAGAAGGCAAACTCGTTGTTCTAGGGGTATTGTTAAAAGAAGGAATGGAAAATCAGATCATTAAATCGATTTGGGCCAACGCTCCCCAAATCGCAGGCCCCATGGTTGCCGACACCAAAACCACTATTAATCCGAATGATTTACTGCCGACAGAGAAGAGTTTCTTTGAGTTTTCGGGCTCTTTAACCACCCCCCCCTGCACCGAAGGGGTGACTTTCTTCATTCTCAAAAAACCGATGCATATCTCCAAAGAACAAGTGGCAGCCTTCCCGTTTTCGATGAATGCTCGCCCCTCCCAACCTTTAAATGGCAGGAAAGTGCTCACAAACTAAATTGAACCACCTGCGGCGTCAAACGCCATGTGAAACTTGCGCGTTTGACGCTACTACAACCTTTGCAGACCCATTTTCAACCGCAACCCTTGAGACCGTCAGCAGCCGTAGGAACTTGTAAACCGCTTGAACCTTATTGAACTTATAGAACTTAAGGACCTGTAAGTTCCATACAGCGCCATGATTCCGGCAACCCCTAGGTCATTACTGGTTTAGAAACGTTGTCCTTGCTGATTCACTGCGGCTTCATCAGCGTTTGCCCCACCCCTACAGCGCAACTCAGCGCCGGGGCTTTGCGGTGAATCTAATAAATGGGATATTTAACTTCAATCGAGGCCCTATGGATGAAAAAAAAGGGGGGCGCGGATGCGTCACCAGAGAAAAAAATAACATCGAGCATCCCATCAGACCGAGTGAAGACGCAGTCCAAGAGCACTGATTTTCGTTACTTTTAAAAAGGGGCTTTCAGCAACTTGCCACAATAACCGGAAATCAATTGAGCATTGCGTCCATCACTAAAATGCAAATACTCTTTAAATTCACCCGTTTTTTTATTGATGGAAAATTCCTCTGAAGTGACCATCCCGCCAAAGCGGGGGAACATACCGGGTCGACTGACCTTCCAATGATCAGACTCGATTTTCATCATCCCTTTGCGGGTCTCGGAAATCGCAAATAAGCCTTGATACCAACCCACACCCGACTTCAAATCAAACCCTGCGACCAACGTTTTATTATGGACTTCGGGGGGTTTGTCCCAACCATCGACGGGCAATTTAATCACCACATCACAGACGAGTAAAATGGGTTCAGCCTGCGCATTTTTTTTATCATCTAACATGATTTCAGAAAGCGTATCTTTCTTTCCCCAATGAAAGCTCCACCAACCAAAAAAACTCCCCGTCTGAAAAATCACAACGAGTAGGATTAAGATAGAAAAGACGATGATCGACAAAATTTTCAAATCAATAAAGCCATCTTAGAAGAGCCAGACGAAGTGGCGCCTAAACTCAAAATATAAAAAAGGAAGGGGACGCGGATTTAATTAGCCCCAGAATAAAAAAATAAGACCCTTTTACAATCAATTTGTAATGACCTCAATGTACGGTAATGTCTGTATTGTTGCGTCATTCAAGGCGCTTGCACTCTTAATTTAGCCTCTCGAATCACTTTATCCCAGCGCTCCACTTCGTCGCGTAAAAACCGAGCAAAAGCCTCTGGGGTCGACGCCTTACCCTCAGCACCCACGTCAAACAAACGCTCTGCTACCTCGGGTATTTTTAAAACCGCGCCAATCGAGGCATTTAATTTACCAATAATTGCTTTGGGTGTTTTCGCTGGAGCAACGATACCATACCATCCATCCATTTGGTAACCTGGCACCGTCAGCGCGATCGGAGCCACCCCGGGTGCTAAGGGCGAGGGTTCAGGAGAGGTAACCCCCAACGGGCGCACCTTGCCTAATTGAATTGTCGCATGAAGCGTTGGAATGGCGGAGCACAAAATATGCACTTGTCCGCTGGCAATCTCCGTGGTTGCCAGCACACTACTTTTATAAGGCACATGCACTAAATTTAAGCCGGTCATCGACTTAAACATTTCCATACAAAGATGCGGTGTTGACCCCTGCCCCCCCGAGGCATAGAGCACTTGGCCCGGTCGTGCTTTGGCATAAGCAATCAATTCGCTGATATTTTTCACAGGCAAAACGGGGCTACCCACGATCACAAAGGGGGTGGAACCCACACGGCTGACAGCACTAAAGTCATGCTCCATATCAAATCGTTTATACAACACGCTCGCCATCAACTGCGTCAACGTCATCATCCCTATGGTGTAGCCGTCTGGCGCTGCCTTCGTAATGATTTCTGCCGCCAACATGCCACTGACTCCCGCCCGATTATCCACCACCACTTGACGGCCTAACAACTCACTTAAGCGACCACTGATAATACGTGCCACGACATCCGAACCCGAGCCAGCCGCCGTCGGGGTGAGCATCCGAATGGGGCGTAAAGGATACGCATCGGCTAACGCACCCACACACCCAATCAATCCACAAAGGCCTAGAAGCTGCGCCACGTTTTTTGGTTTCACATTCACTTTCATTCGTTATTCATCAATCCACAAAAAAAGATTCGTCTTCAAATACCGCTGACATTTTGTTTAAAAAAACCGATAGTCCCCCTCCACTCAGACCCTCTGGCCTGCCTCCCAAAAAAACCAGACACAAAGGGCCTGCTAGGGCGAACGGAAAAAGGCCAACTCACCCTCACACCATGGGTTGGCCGCTTCCACAACACAAGAGCCAAAACGTTACTGGGCGACTTGTTTAATCAAACGATTCACTTCCGCCGCAAACAGCGCAGGGTCATCAATCATGGGAAAGTGGCCACAATTATTGAGCACGGCCACATTATTCTTACCCACCGCTTTTTCATACTGATCACGCCGCCCTAAGGCATTTCCTTTTGCCCCTAGAATCACTGCTGAGGGGGCCTTTAAGCTCGCCAAGGCCCCCAAGGCATCAAACTCCCGCATCGCACGCATAACATCAACCATCGCCCAAGCCCCCGCCTTATTGCGATCCGTATTCCAGCGCACCAATAATGAAGGTGTCGGATTATTAAAGCGCGGGGTCAATTCTCCCATGCCTTGGGTGGGCTCACTGTAAGTGGCTTCGATCCTAGGCCACGTGGCCAACCAGTCCTCGGTGGTGCGTAAAGGGCATTCTGAAATCACCGAAGCCGTCAAACGATGGGCATGATCACGGGACAATGCCAAACAAATCGAGCCTCCAACTGAGTCACCGGCCACAGCGGCTCGGTCAATTTTTAAAGCGTCCATCAAAGCGACTACGGCATCCGCGTAACGCTCTATTGAATAATGTCGCGTTATGGGATCCGAGTCTCCATGTCCCGGCATATCCATAGCAATGACGCGCCACGTTTTAGCAAATTCTGACAGGGTATCGTTATATTGATGGGCCGAAGCACCATTGCTATGCAATAAAATCAGCGGTAGTCCACTGCCTTGCTCGTAATAGTGGATACAACCATGACGGGTGTCTACAAATCCTTGCGTTTTCATCTACTCCTCCTTGTGAAACCATTAAAAAACGATTAGGCTACTTTTTTCTTTGTTTGTGCCTGCTCAATAGCCTTATTCACTCTAGGCATCACCTGCGTGGCCATTAATTCCATACTGCGCTTGGCCAAGTACGGATCAACCCAGTCCATGCCTGCATAAACAATCTCCCCAAAATCGCCTACCTCTTCACGCAACTGAAGAATTTGATCCACCACACTATTGACTGTCCCTTTGATGACTAAGTGCTTCATTAAATAGTCTTCAGACAGAATGGAATCAGGGTCTTCGGCATTCAGTTTAAACGCGGCATGACGCTTACCGGCCATCATCTTGATTAACAATAAGCGCCAATAGTAACGGTAGGGGCTATTACTGTCCTCTATACCGTAGCGCTGCGCTGTAGCCTCATCATCGGCCACAAAAATAGTGCGTGCGATCCGCCAGTCGGCGGGGTCCGCCACTTGACCGACCTGGCGCTTACCCTCCGAATAATTTTGCCAATGACTGGGCAACCACTTGGAGAGCAAAAAATTAGCCGACATTGGATGAAAATCACGCCGCCCCATTAAAATCACGCCCTTGGAAAAAGGCGCTACCACGGTACCCACAATCTCCGGATGGGGTTTTTGATAGGGCTTATACAAATGACCTCGGCCAATATCCAGGTTTCGCGTTTGAGCAGTCGAGACCTTAAATCGGTTATTCGGCAAATCAATATCGTAGGGAGACTCACGCTTCCAGATCTCCAAAATAACATCGATGGCTTCGGCAAACAACTGACCTCGATCTTCATCTAAAATACCCAAAGCTTCAGCGTCGCAACGTAAAATCCCAGGACTAATGCCGAAGATAAATCGGCCCTTCGCCAGATGATCAAACATCGCGGCATGAGAGGCGAGCATAGTGGGGTGCCACTGCGAGATATTAGCCGTACCGCTGGCTAATTTAATATTTTTAGTCTCACTGATGAGGGTGGCTAAAAACAGTAAGCTACTGGTCACATTCTCAGTCAACTCAGTCAGATGTTCTCCCACAAAGGCATCGTAAAAACCCAGTTGGTCGGCCAAAATGATGGCCTCACGATCCTCCTGCAAGGTTTGCGTACAATTGCGCCCCATAGGATGCAGTGGCATCGTAAAATAACCCAGTTTCATATACACCTCCTCCTCGTTACCGACATTGCACTCTAATGGTGTTGCCTACAGATCTGCCCCTACTTTTAACCTCTTCCCGCTGTCGTATAAAAAATTCCAGCACTCAAAAAGTGCCCTCGAAAGCTCTCTTTTTTTAGCCTACCTCAAGGGAAAATTATAACAGTGCGAAGGGGCTTGCTTCTGCACCTGGCACACGGGTTATTTCAACCAAATAATCTATCATAACCCTTAATTTAGTCGGTACATGGCGGGTAGGCGGGTAGACCACGCTGATGGGTTGACCCTCAACGGCATAGGGCTTTAGTAACTCCACCAAACGGCCTTGCGCCAAATCCTGGCCTACCGTCCACCAATTTGATTGCACCACGCCCAAACCCAACAACGCTGCCTCACGAACCGCATCCCCCCCCGTCAGCACGAGAGGGCCCTGAACGACCACCTCTATGCGCTTGTCTCCCACCAGATAGGGCCATACTGGAAACAAAGCACTGGCGATACAACGGTGCGAAGTCAAATCCTCCGGGGTCAATGGAGCGCCGTAAGTGTTAAGATAATCCGGTGAGGCTGCAGTGACACGTTTGCCACGATTTAACAACCGCGTCACATAACGCGGGTTATTAATTTGTCCTACCTGAACCGCGAGATCCAAGCCCCGATCGATTAAATCAACCTGACGATCATCGACGCTAATATGGAGTACCAAGTCAGGATAGCGACGGTTAAATTCAGCGACCCGAGGCAAAAAGGTCAACCGACCAAACAAACCAGGTAAAGACAATCGCAATTGCCCTTTGGGCGAGTCACCTGCTTTTTTAAGCGACTCTTCCGCATCTTCGATGTCATTTAAAATCTGCGAACATCGAGAGTAAAAATCTCGCCCTTCATCATTTAAGGCAATTTTACGAGTGGTGCGAACGAGCAATTGTGCCCCCAAGCCCTCCTCGAGTCGCGCGACCGCCTTGGCCACCGCCGACACGGAAACCCCCAGCTGGTTAGCCGCCAGCGTAAAGCTTCCACTATCGGCGACTTTGACAAACGCCAGCATTCCCAGAAGTTTATTCAAAACACGCCCATACTGAATAATGAAAAGAAAAATGCATTTTACGATTTTGTCTCTTTGTTACGCAATCGAGCACTCAAAACCCAAGTTCTCGTGTTCATGAGAAGATAGCGAAGTTTACGCTGAAACCTTCCAACCAGGCTCATCCCCCATCCGAATAAAAATGATGCCCCCTTTTTCAATGAGTAAAACATGAATATAAATCTCATAGGCCTTTTTTTCTGGGCAATCCCGCTACTCTACGGCCAGAGTGCTTTAGCACAAACGCCAAGACCCGGCCCCGTGCCCGCGGCCCCCGTCACGTCAAATTACCCCACGCAAGCCATTCGCATGCTAGTGCCCTACCCGGCCGGTGGGGGCTCGGACTCCTTGATCCGCGCGATGTCGGCCAAAATGAGTGAACGACTCGGTCAAACCGTCATCATCGATAACCGGCCCGGTGGCAACACTGCCATTGGCACCCAGCTCGCCGCCAACAGCCGGCCCGATGGATACACCTACTTGGTCGCCGATCAAGCCCATATCATTAATCCTTTTTTAATGCCCCATTTGCCTTACGATATTTTGCGAGATTTCGCCCCCGTTGCACTCCTTGCCAATAGTGCCTCCATCTTAGTGGTGCATCCTTCGCTACCCGTGCATACCGTCAACGACCTCATTGCCCTAGCGCGCGCTCACCCTGGCCAGATCAACTATGCCTCTGGTGGCAATGGCACGACCACCCACATGATCGGAGAGTTGATTAATGCCGAAGCTCACATCAAAATGGTGCATATTCCTTATAAGGGCGCAGCCCCAGCCATAGCCGATATCGTAGCCGGTCAAGTCAGCGTGGCTTTCAATGGGGTTTTTGCAGTGCGCCCCCTCGTCGAATCGGGGCGACTTCGGGCCATTGCTATTTCAGGTACACAGCGCAAACCGGCCATGCCCCAGGTGCCCACTTTCATCGAATCGGGCTGGCCATCGATTGATGCCACCTCGTATCGAGGCCTGGTGGCTCCGATGGGAACTCCCCTGCCCTTCATAACTAAAATCTACGAAGAGTCCATAAAGTGTTTAGAAACCCCGGAAGTTCACAAAAGACTACTCGACTTAGGATATGATCCCACGGGTGGCTCACCCCAAACTTACGATCGAATCATCCGCTCAGAGATGAGCAAGTGGGGTCGTCTGATTCGTCAGGTGGGCATCCGTTTGGGGTAGATAATCATAAATTTGAAAAACACCGCGGAATCGTTATACCCCATCCATGGCCCTACACGATAGGACAAACAAAATAGTTTGTTTTTTTAGCCATAGCATTTAAGGAGATCTTTCCATGAAGGCGGACTTAACCCAAATTTCACCGCTCGGTCGGTTCCTCGAGCATTGCAACAAAGGCGAACTAGCCTACCAAGTGTGCACTGATGACAATAAAGCCTTTTACTATCCTCGGGTCATTGCACCGGGCAGTGGAAGCACCAATCTTCAATGGCGTATTTCCAAAGGTCTTGGCACAGTCTACGCCACCACCGCCACGCACTATAAAGGGGAAGCCCCGCTAAACATCGCACTCATTGATGTGGACGAAGGCTTTCGAATGATGAGTCGGGTTGAAGGCATTGAGGCCATGAAGGTGACCATCGGCATGCGCGTTAAAGTCAAAATCATTCCGGGTGATGATAAACAATTAGCCTACCCCGTATTCACCCCATTGGAGGCTTAATCAACATGAGTTCACTCACACTCAAACGCGGTAGTGTTGCTGTGGTTGGCGCAGCAGAATCCGATCTAGGACAAGTGGCCCCGCACACCAGTCCCATTGATTTAATCGCTCAGGCCACCTTAGCGGCTTTAGCCGATTCAGGACTAAAACTTCAAGACATTGATGGGGTATTTTGTGCGATGTCCCAAACGCGCCTTTCACCCTTGGCAGTGGCTGAGTATTTGGGCATTAAACCCGATTTTTTTGATGGGACCATCATCGGTGGCTCCTCATTCATGACCCATATTGCCCATGCCCAAGCGGCACTGGAGGCAGGGCTTTGTAATGTGGCCTTAATCTGCTACGGCAGCACACAACGCTCGGTCAGTAGAGCTGCGGCCAGTCGGCCCGAATACAACTACTACGAAACCCCTTACCGCCCCTTTATGCCACCCACTGCCTACGCCTTGGCAGCCTCACGCCATATGCACCAATACGGCACGACACGGGAAAATCTGGCCGAAGTGGCAGTCGCCGCTCGGCAATGGGCTTTAATGAACCCAAAAGCCTGGGAAAAAGAACCCTTAACCGTCGCCGACGTGCTGAATGCCAGAATGGTGAGCTACCCCTTCACGGTTCGTGATTGTTGCTTGGTCACCGACGGCGGAGGCGCCATTGTCTTAACCCGTGCCGACAAAGCGAAGGGACTTAAAAATAAACCCGTTTATGTGCTGGGAACCGGGGAAGCCTTAAGTCACGCCAATATCTCGAGCATGAAAGATTTAACCGTGTCCGCAGCCGCTGAGTCAGGCCCCAAAGCCTTTAAAATGGCAGGGCTCAAACCGCAAGACGTTAATATGCTTTCTTTGTATGACGCGTTTACCATCACCCCCATCCTGTTCCTTGAAGATTTGGGCTATTGCCCCAAAGGCGAAGGGGGCCGGTTTGTCAGTGGGGGCCACATCGCTCCCGGCGGCAAACTCGCGGTCAATACTAGCGGAGGCGGGCTCTCCTACTGCCACCCCGGGATGTATGGATTGCTCGTTTTAATCGAAGCCATTCGCCAAGTTCGGGGTGAATGTGGGCAACGACAAGTTAAAAACTGTAACATCGCGCTCGCTCATGGCAATGGCGGCGTATTGTCTAGCCAATGCACGGTACTGTTGGGCAGCGAAGCGACCCTATAAAGCACTCCGATTAAGTGGGATGGCTTTTAACGTCTAAAAGCGTCCCCTTAACTTAGAGCACGAATGGGGAGGGGTGAGGGCGCAAAACCCTTCAACCCAGGATGACTCATGCCAAATTATCCCCCCTGCCAAAGACCGTTTTTACAACAAGCAAGGCTGAGGCAAGCGGGTTTGAATCCATTTGGAAATTAAAATAGTTATTTAAAACATAGAGTTATAAAATTTTAAGCCAAAAGCTTGAATTTACACACCGCACCCCAATTTAGTATAAGTTAATGGGAGACCTAAAGAAGATGAGCGAATATACTGAGACCAATGTAAACCCCTCCGGTGCGGGCCAATCCGCACCCACCGACACCAATGCCGGTCAAACAAACCCAGCCGGATCAGCCGGCGCCCCCCCGCCTCTGCCTAGCCTCGAAGAACGACTCGAGAAGGCAGAAGCTTCCATTCAAGAGCACCGGGACGCCTTTCTTCGTGCCAAGGCTGAGTCAGAGAACATGCGACGTCGCGCTCAAACCGATGTCGCCAATGCCCATAAATACGCTTTAGAAAACTTTGCTACCGAATTATTGGCCGTCAAAGATAGCCTTGAGGCGGCCCTAGGCAGTGATAATGTCAGCGCAGAAAACCTCAAAAGTGGGGTCGAACTCACCCTGAAGCAGCTCAAAGCGGCGTTTGATAAATTTAATATTGTGGAAGAAAACCCCCTACAACAAAAATTTGATCCTCACCGCCATCAAGCCATCAGCATGGTTGAATCAGAAGCGGAGCCCAATTCCGTAGTGAGTGTGCTCCAAAAAGGCTACAAATTAAATGAACGGGTCATTCGTCCTGCCATGGTCAGTGTGGCTCGCGCTAAAGCTAACTAAGCCTCTTAGTAAGCCTCTTAGGAGGCTTGACTGAGCAAGACACCCTCCCCATCGTTGAAATGTAAACTTTCATCTCCATATAAGAAGTAGAAAACGCGGCTTCGGCCTGATCCTTAAGGCACTTTCAGACATTCGTAAAAGGTAAACAATATGAGCAAAATCATTGGCATCGACTTAGGCACCACCAATTCCTGTGTGGCAGTAATGGAAAATGGCGTAGCCAAAGTGATCGAAAACTCCGAGGGTGCACGCACCACCCCATCGATCGTCGCCTACATGGATGATGGCGAAATTTTGACCGGCGCTCCCGGTAAACGTCAAGCGGTTACCAACCCCAAAAATACCCTCTACGCTGTCAAACGCTTGATTGGACGCCGCTTTGAGGAAAAAGAGGTTCAAAAAGACTTGAATCTCATGCCCTATAAAATTCTCAAAGCCGACAATGGCGATGCTTGGGTTGTGGCGCAAGGACAAAATATTGCCCCACCCGAAGTGTCTGCGCAGGTTTTGATTAAAATGAAAAAAACCGCGGAAGACTATTTGGGCGAAACCGTCAGTGAGGCTGTCATTACGGTGCCGGCCTACTTTAACGACTCCCAACGTCAAGCCACCAAAGACGCCGGTCGCATTGCCGGACTCGAAGTCAAACGAATTATCAATGAGCCCACCGCAGCCGCTCTAGCCTTTGGTATGGATAAAAAAACCGGCGATCGCACGATTGCTGTTTATGACCTTGGCGGAGGCACTTTCGATATTTCCATCATTGAAATCGCTGAAATTGACGGCGAACATCAATTTGAAGTGCTGTCCACCAATGGAGACACATTCCTAGGCGGCGAAGACTTTGACCAACGCTTAATGGATTACCTGTGCGACGAATTTAAAAAAGAATCGGGCGTTGACCTTAGAAAAGACATGCTGGCTTTGCAACGGCTCAAGGATGCTGCAGAAAAAGCCAAAATCGAGCTATCTAGTTCGCAGCAAACCGAAGTGAACCTACCCTATATCACCGCCGATCAATCGGGCCCCAAGCATTTAGCCATTAAAATTACTCGTTCCAAATTCGAATCCTTGGTCGAAGATCTCATCGAGCGCACGATCAAGCCCTGCGAAATTGCCATTAAAGATGCAGGTATCAAAATCAGTGACATCAAGGATGTGATTCTGGTGGGTGGTCAAACCCGTATGCCGAAGGTTCAAGACAAGGTCAAAGAGGTCTTTGGACAAGAACCCCGTAAAGACGTTAACCCTGACGAAGCGGTTGCGGTCGGTGCGGCCATTCAAGCCGGGGTGCTCAAAGGTGATGTCAAGGACGTCCTCTTACTGGACGTCACGCCCCTATCCTTAGGCATTGAGACTTTGGGCAGCGTCATGACCAAACTCATTGCCAAAAATACCACGATCCCCACCAAAGCCAATCAAGTCTTTTCCACCGCTGAAGATCAACAAACGGCTGTGACGATTCATGTGCTGCAAGGCGAGCGCGAAATGGCCAAAGCGAATAAATCGCTAGGCCAATTTAACTTGACCGATATCCCTCCAGCCCCCCGCGGCATGCCTCAAATTGAGGTGACTTTCGATATCGACGCCAATGGCATTTTGCATGTTTCTGCTAAAGACAAAGCCACCGGCAAAGAAAACAAGATCAAAATTCAGGCCTCGAGCGGTTTATCGGAGGAAGAAATTCAGCGTATGGTCAAAGATGCGGAAGCACACGCGGAAGAGGACAAAATCGCACTCGAATTAATCAGCGCCAGAAATCAATGCGATGGCTTAGTACACTCGGTCAAAAAAATGCTGAAAGACCATGGTGGCGATTTATCCAATGAAGAAAAAACCAAGATTGAAAATGCCATCAAAGAGGCCGAAGAAGCACTGAAATCGGATAAAAAAGAACTCATCGAAGAAAAATCAAAAGGCTTAGCAGAAGCCTCGCAAAAATTGGCTGAAAAAATGTATGCTCAGGAGCAAGCCAAGCAAGCTGCCCCCGGGGCTTCCGGTGGGCCCAATGCTGAAGCGAACCCTTCTGACAAAAAAGCCAAGCCCGATGATGACAACGTGGTCGATGCCGAATTTACTGAGGTCAAAGACAAGAAATAGATTCCACTCATCCGGTGATGATCCACAATCACCACCGTGTTAACCATAGAAGAGGGGAGAGGGAAACTTACCATGTATAGTTACCCTCTTCTCTCATTTTCTTATTTAGAATAGACACCCAAGCACCCATGGCCAGCAAAACAGACTACTACGAAGTGTTAGGCGTTAGCCGCGATGCGAGTGAAGAAGAATTAAAAAAATCCTATCGCAAGCTCGCCATGAAATGGCACCCCGACCGCAACCCGGATAATCCCCAGGCGGAGGACAAATTTAAAGAAGCCAAGGAAGCGTATGAAGTACTAACCGACGCCAATAAGCGCGCCGCCTATGACCAGTATGGGCATGCCGGCGTTGACCCTTCTGCCGGCGCTGCTGGCGGAGCTGGATTTGGTAATTTCTCGGAAACCTTTGGTGATATTTTTGGTGATATTTTTGGTGGAGGGGGGGGGCGCCAACGCTCTAGCGTCTATCGGGGTGCAGACCTTCGTTATAACCTTGAAGTAGCCCTAGAAGAAGCAGCCCGTGGCACTGAAACCCGCATTCGTATTCCAGCGCTTGAGTCCTGCGGCACCTGTAAGGGATCGGGTGCCAAGCCAGGCACCCAGCCCACCACCTGCTCCGCCTGTAAAGGTCAGGGTCAAGTGCGCATGCAACAAGGGTTTTTCTCTGTCCAACAAACTTGTCCGAAATGCCAAGGCAATGGCAAGATGATCACCAATCCTTGCGGCACGTGTAGCGGCAACGGAAGAATCAAACAGCACAAGACGCTATCGGTCAAAATTCCAGCCGGCGTTGATGAGGGCGATCGTATACGTCTGTCCGGTGAAGGAGAATCCGGGGTAAACGGTGGGCCATCCGGAGACCTCTACGTTTCCATTCAAATCAAACCCCATGCGGTTTTCCAGCGCGATCACAACGACTTACATTGTGAAATGCCTGTGAGTTTTACGGCAGCCGCTTTAGGGGGCGACATTGAAATTCCAACGCTCGATGGTTATGCCAAAATAAAAATTCCTTCAGAAACACAGTCTGGAAAAATCTTCCGGTTACGAGGCAAAGGAATTAAAGGGGTACGCTCCAGTAGTTTCGGCGACCTTTTGTGTCACGTCGTCGTAGAAACCCCAGTCAATTTGACCGCCAGACAAAAAGAATTACTCATGGAATTAGATACCATTGACCGTAAAAGTGCCGGGCATCATAACCCCCGCGCAAAGGGTTGGATGGAAAAGGTCAAACAATTTTTTGGTCAACAAGCCTAGTGTGTCTGTGCATTGGTTGCCTCTTTCCGCAAAAGGAAAAAACACCCTCTCATTAAAAAGAGGGCGGAGGCTTAAGCCACATTGGACACACTCCAAAGCGTCAAGTCCAAGCAAGATAGTAAAACATCTTGATGATCGACAAGAGTGATATTGATTTTTTTCTGTTGAGCCTCAATATTTTGCAACTTGTAAACCATTGGAATTGATAAGGCAAAACAGAGGACCAAAAATTCTTTTATCAATGGTTCGATTCCGCCCCAGGCCACCAAAATCAAATAATGCCCTGCTCTGAGCGGGGCATTATCTTTTGGTCGGGTGGGTGGAATGATCGCTTTGCAAAGCGTACGCTTTTGCGTGCTATATTGAAAAGGCGCGAAGTCATGACTACATTAACTGCAAGCGAAGCTCGAGCAGGCCTCTATCGTTTGATTGATCAGGCGGAAGAGTCATACAAGCCAGTAGTCATTTCTGGTAAGCGGGCAAATGCTGTTTTAGTTTCTGAAAAAGATTGGATCGCCATTCAGGAGACGCTTTATCTATTGGCAATTCCCGGAATGCGTGAGTCAATCAAAGACGCAATGGCTGAGCCTATTGCTAAAAGTAAAAGGACATTAAAGTGGTGACTTGGAATTTAGCTTATTCCAAATATGCCATTAAGGATGCTTAAAAACTATCTGCCACAGGTCTTAAAGATAAAGTACAGGCTTTATTGGATATTTTACAAATAGACCCTCTCCAAAATCCGCCTCCTTATGAGAAGTTGGTTGGCGACCTAAAGGGGGCTTACTTACGCAGAATTAACATTCAACTTCGCTTGGTTTATGAAATCTTTCGTAAAGAAAAGACAGTTCGAATCTTAAGAATGTGAACTCGCCATGAATAAGGTATTGCCACAATGAGTCTAGAATTAGAGTTAATCATCCTTATCTCACCAATTCAAATCCTCCCTAGGCTACCAATATTCAAAATTAAACATCCTAATCAATGGTTAGGGAGTTTTACTGTAAGCATCTAAAGCGTGCTTTAGGGGTTCTCATCTTTTTTGGGATGAGATTTTCTATCTTGATTAACTATTCTAGTGACTGATCTGCGTGTCTTCGCGTGCACTGCAACGGACAGCGTAAAGCTCAAATAGTTCAAAGTAACAAATGCCTCTTTCAGTAAAGCAATGTTATTTTCAAAATTATAACTTTATTCTAATCTATATAATTTATTGATTATTTTAATTAAATGGAGCGATAAGATGAAAGCATCAAATACTCTTGCCACTGCTCATTCAGCTGATTGCTGTGGCGCCCTATTATCCAATAGCTTCTCTCGCCGTCAATTCATGCAATTTGCAGGTGGCGCTGTCTTATTTAGTTCCATAGGCATGTTGTCCTCCGGTGTTCAGGCAGCAACCGGTCATTACGAAGCCATGGTTCTTTCTTGCATAGATCCACGCTTTCAAGATTTAGTTAAACAACAGCAGGCTACTGATGGATTAACCGGAAAGTACAGTGCTTTCACCATAGCTGGCGCATCTATTGCCGTGGTAGCACCCGCCTTTAAAGAATGGCATAAAACTTTTTGGGATAATCTTGGCGCTTCAATCCAGTTACATAACATCAAAAAAGTAATCGTCGTCAATCATCGCGATTGTGGTGCAGCCAAAATAGCTTATGGCGCGGAAAAAGTGGCTACACCAGAAATTGAAACACAAACTCATAAAGGAGCGTTACTGGAGTTTCGGCGCCAGTTAAAAGAAAAGTTTCCGGCAATGGATTCGACATTAGGTCTCATTTCATTAGATGGCAAATTAGAGACTTTTTCCTAATTCAAATCTACCCAATAACCCTCCAGAGGTCGTTCAAGCTCTGGGGGTTTTTTTTATATTCAAAATATTACCATTAGATTGTTGGAGTGCGAGTAAAAATCGGCTCGCTAACAACAACCTTTAAGCACTGGCGCGAACATGCCACTGCGTTCTTATCCTAGGCGTAGGATTAGATATCCTTTAGCGATTGCCCAACAAAGACTTTGAGTGCTTGTCTGACTCGCTCTACGACCTCCTCCCAATCCCCGGGAGTGTTTTGTCTAAATAGACGAACGTTGGGATACCACACACTATCGTCTCGATCCAATAACCAACGCCAACAGGTATCGTATCGATTGAGGATCCACACCGTCTTACCCATGGCGGCTGCTAGATGTGCCGTGGACGTATCAACCGATATCACCAAATCCAAATGCCCAATGAGACCCGCCGTATCGGTAAAGTCCTTTAATTCTGCGCTCCAATTCTCGACCCTAAAACGCTGACGAGGGTCTGCCATGCGGGCTAAAAATTCCGACTCGGCAGGCTCGCCTTTTTGCAAACTATAAAACTGAGCATCTACACCCTCAAAAACATTCAATGCCTCAAAAGGCAGATTGCGTCGCTGATTCACCGCCCAAACTTCAGGCAAATGAGCTCGGAACCCACCAGACCAAACCAATCCAATTCGTTTTTTTTGTTTGATTCCCAACCTCGTAGACCAAACGCTAAGGGCTTCGGGCGGGGCTGATAAATAAGGAAAAAAACAAGGAACGCTATGAGGCTCCGTCTTCAAAATGCCTGGCAAACTCATCAAAGGACAATAATAATCAAACGCAGGGGCGGGTTCGTCTAGGCCTAACACACAGATATTAGGAAGCCATTGAAGTAGATTTTTCAAAGAAGGTTGAACAAGCAATATCACCTGGCGCGCTTGCTGTGCCAGTAACAGTGCATAACGACAAAATTGAATCGTGTCGCCTAAACCCTGTTCGGCGTAAATTAATAGGCACTTTTCTTTTAGCGACACTTGCCCCGACCATTGGGGTTTATCATAGAGTCGAAGCCCTGCTTTCAGCGCCTTCGTCCTCCACCGCCATTCGTAGAGCTTCCATCCTGTAGCCCAATCACCCATTAACAAATGAGCCAGTGATTTATTCCAATAGGCTGGCTCGTAACCTGGATCCAAAACAATCGCCCGAGCAAAAAAATCGATAGCGGTTTTCAGTTGCAAGCACTCGAGCCACGCAACGCCTAAGTTATTAAACGCCACAGCATAGTCTGATTGATACTCGATTGCTTTTTCTAAACTCTTAATCGCCTCTTCACGACGCATCAGTGATTGCAGCACATTCGCGCGATTCACATACGCCTCTGCTACGGCGCCATCCAATCGAATCGCCCGATCACAGCTTTGCAAGGCCTCATCAAAACGCTGCAATTCCAATAAGACTAAACCACGGTTACTCTGATAACGAGCCGGCTGTGGATCCAATGCAATGGCCTGATCATAGTTTTGCAGTGCCATTTGAGACTGACCACTTAACTTAAATAAGTTTCCCCGATTGTAGTACGTATTCGCAAAAAAAGGATGTAGCACTAAAGCCCGATTAAGACTTTCTAAGCTCGACTCAAAACACTGAAGATCCGTCAGAATAGAACCTCGGCTCACATACCCCCCCTCATCCTGGGGATTAAGGATAAAGGCCACATCATAACTGGCTAAGGCTTCATTCAATCTATTGAGCTCTTTTAAAACCGACCCACGATTAGAGTAAGCCTGCCAATAATCTTTTTTTAAAGCAATGGCGCGCTCGTAACTCGATAGCGCAGCCCGGTAATCTTTCAATTGCTGCTGCGCTAAAGCCAAGTTATACCAGGCCGGTGCGTAGTGGGTTTTGCACGTTAACGCTTGACTAATATAAGCAATCGCTTCCTGCGCTTCACCCTTTCCTGCAGCAATCACACCCAGTAAATGTAGGGCATCAAAATGATCGGGTGTGAGCGCTAATGCCGCCTCATACATTTGTTTAGCCGACTCAATCTGCCCCTGCTGATGCAAACTGAGTCCTGACTGAAATAATGCTTGGGCATTCATGGTGTATAGGGTGCGGATCGAAACCAAGGTTTAAAAATGCACATACGGCGTTAATCTTTAAAAGTGCCGTACATACGGATTAAAGGGACGTCAATTTAATCGATTGTTAGAAGCACGTGTCCCATCTTTTGTCCACTTTCCACCACTTCATGCGCTTTGACAATATCGGATAGCGCGAATCGATGAGCAATTGAGAATATCGGTGAGGTTTGCTTCAGCCACAGCGCGATATCTTGGTGGGCCTGATCCTTCGCACTTTGCGCCATGGTATAGACAAACACTTGACGAATCTGCGGATTTCTCCACAAGAGATCAGGGTAAGGGTAGACAGGTCTTGGGATTGAACTAGAGGCATAACAAGCAATCACTGCATCATCATTCAATACTTGGACGGCATGGGGCAGGTTACGACCAAAATCCACCTCCACGATTCGATCAACACCTCCCACCGTACGCTTAATCGTCTCCACCACATCCTGCTCATGATAGTTAATCACCACGTCAGCACCGGCGGTCAAAGCCAAAGTGGCCTTGGCGGCGTTACTCACCGTGGTCACAACACGAGCCCCCGCCCATTTGGCCAATTGAATGGCGTAGTGCCCAACCACTCCCGCACCACCACTCACCCAAACCGTTTTTCCAGCTATGCTTCCATCGGCAAAGAGCGCTCTATGGGCTGTCATCACCGGGATACCTAAACACGCCCCTGCTTCAAAAGAAACGCCCAGCGGCAAAGGCTGCGCCAAAGCAGAGGCCAACGTAATGGCCTCGGCAGCCGTCCCAAAAGCGCGATCCCACTGACCATTAAAAACCCAGACTCGCTCACCCAATCGGTGTTCGCACCCTTTACCCACCGCATCAATTATCCCAGCCCCATCGCTATGGGGAATTAACTGAGGCCAACGAATGGGGCGCGCTCCCGCACGGGCTTTCACATCCGAAGGATTCACCGCAGAGGCCTTTAAACGCACCCTGACTTCACCGGGCAACGGGGTCACATCCGGAATATCTCCTACTTTCAACACTTCATGAGCCGGCCCATTTTTTTCATACCAAGCTGCACGCATCACACACCTCCCACAAAGACTTGCTTTTGCTAACGCGGGTGTTGTTTATCCACAATCCTCAGTGACCGCTTCCTTTAGAGCAAAAAACCCACCAATGCCCCTGCTGCCATTGTCGATAAAGTGCCCGATACAATCGAGCGTAAACCAAGACTCACAATTTCATCACGCCGAGAGGGCACCATACTAGCCAGCCCCCCAATCATAATGCCCAAGCTGCCGAAATTAGCAAAGCCACACAAGGCATAGGTCATTATAAGACGACTGCGTTCGGACAATTCGGAGGCGGGTAATTTCGCCATCTCTACATAAGCAATAAATTCATTCAATACCGTTTTGGTTCCCATCAGCGCCCCCGCATCGAGTGCCTCTGACCAAGGAATGCCCATCAACCAGACCAAGGGAGCCATGACAAACCCCAACAAACGCTGCAACGTAATGGTTTGACCCGTGCTTTGAAATAGACTGGCCAAAACACTATTGACCACACTCACCAAAGCCACCAGAACAATCAGCATTGCAACGATATTTATCAATAAGCTCATACCCTCCAAGGTCCCTCGGGTCACGGCATCCATAGCACTTTTGGACTCTGACTCAAAGCTCAAATGACCCTCGGTTTGCCGGCCTGGCGGCACCATCAAGGCCCCAATGACAATCGCCCCCGGCGCAGTCACCATAGAGGCCGATAAAATATGCCCCATGGCATCGGGAACTACCGGTCCAATAATGGCTGCATATAAGACCATCATGGTGCCTGCAATACCTGCCATTCCACCCGTCATCACAATAAATAGTTCACCGCGACTCATACGCTGCAAGTAAGGTCGGACCACCAACGGGGCTTCTACCATCCCCAAAAATACATTGGCAGCCGTTGACAAGCCCACAGCCCCTCCCACCCCCAAAGTCTTTTCTAATGCCCATGATAAAAACCTCACCACTCGTGGCAAGACCCGCCAATAAAAAAGTAGCGACGAGAGTGCACTGACCACAAGAATCAAGGGCAATGCACGAAAAGCTAAAATAAAAGTGGATTGATTGGGTAATACCGCATAGGGCAGGCTTGCACCCCCCAAATAACCAAACACAAAGCCGGTGCCCTTCTCAGTGGCACTTTCCAAACCTTGCAAAGCATCATTAAGTGCCAAGAAAAAAGTATGAAACCAAGATACTTTTAACAATAAGGCGCACATGACCACCATCAATATCACCCCGGGCAGCACGATGCGCCAAGCCACGACCCGAGAGCGCTCCCCCAATACCCAAGCAAGCCCGAGAAGGGCAATAAAACCCAGTCCGCTATGAATATTGTCAGGCAATAGCATCCGGTGATTTTTTTATAAGATTAAGAAACGGCGCTTCAATGAGCCGTTGTAGATTAACGACGTCTCCAGATCGTGCCCTGTGCGGAGTCTTCTAAAACCACCCCGGCTTTCAGTAAATCGCCTCGAATACGATCCGCTTCGGCGTAATTTTTAGCGATCTTCGCCTGCGCACGCGCACGGATATGGTTCTGGATTGCTTCTTCAGCCATATCTAAGCCACCGGTAAGGGAGGCTTTTTGTAAAAATTCATTCGGTGGCGTTTGGAGTAATCCCAGCACATTAGCCAAGCTTTTTAAACGATTAGCTGTCGATGGGTCTTTGCTTCGATTAAGCTCATTGGCTAACTCAAACAAAACCGCCAGCGCCTCTGGCGTATTAAAGTCATCATTCATCGCCTGAGCAAAACGCTGGGCATCAGGGTGTTGCCAGTCAGGAGGTAGTGCACTGGACTCAAAATCTTTCAAAGCCGTATACAGTCGGGTCAAACCCACTTTAGCATCATTTAAATGCTGATCCGAATAATTCAAGGGGCTTCGATAATGGGCGCGGATAATAAAAAAACGCACCACTTCCGGATCAAACTGTTTTAACACCTCACGAACCGTAAAGAAATTACCCAGCGATTTGGACATCTTTTCATTATCGACTCGCACAAAACCGTTATGCATCCACGTGTTCACAAAATCACACTGGTGCACGCCCTCCGATTGCGCTATTTCATTTTCATGATGGGGGAATTGCAAATCTTGCCCTCCCCCGTGGATATCAAAATGCTCCCCCAATAGCGCACCCGACATAGCCGAACACTCGATATGCCAACCCGGTCGCCCTCGCCCCCAACGGGAATCCCATGCAGGCTCTCCCGGCTTCGCTTTTTTCCAAAGTACAAAATCAAGCGGATCCTCCTTCGTCATACTCACATCCACACGCTCTCCCGCACGCAAATCGTCTAGAGATTTACCGGAGAGCTTACCGTATCCGGGGAACTTACGAACAGCGTAGTTCACGTCCCCGTCCCGCCCCTGATAAGCCAACCCTTTGTCCGCTAGGACCTGAATCATCTCTAGCATCGCCTCGACATATTCGGTGGCTCGCGGTTCGTGATCGGGCTTTTCGATACCTAAACTTTCCGCATCCCGATCCATCTCCCGAATAAAACGATCCGTCAGCACATGCATCGGTTCATTGTTTTCTTGCGAACGCTTGATAATTTTGTCATCAATATCAGTAATATTGCGAACATAGGTCACTTTGTAGTCCAGTGCACGCAACCAACGCCGCACCACATCAAATACCACCATCACCCGTGCATGACCCAAATGACAGTAATCATAGACGGTCATTCCGCACACATATAATTTCACAACCCCTGGGGTGATCGGCGTAAAGGTCTGTTTGTCGCGGCTGAGCGTGTTATAAATCTTCAACATAGGGTTTCGATGGGTTAAAAAGTTTTCCAGTAAAGTCTACACTCGTCACTGGGTGGGTCTGGGAAAAGCTTCATAGACAAAATCTGGTAGAATTCAGCCTTTGAAGGGTTGTAAAATTCAGTCAACAATACCGCAAAAAAAGAAACTAAAAACCTGATAGAGCCCGTGTTATATTAAAATCAGATATTCTAAAATCAGGTTTATACGCTCTCTTCATCTAGCCTGTGAACGGACCTGAAGTCGGCACCCAAGTCGCGTAACCGCTTTTCATTTTTTACGACCCAAAATACCCATCGAATTAAAAAAAGTGCACCTGATAAACCTTCTAGATTATAACATGCCCCTTTCTCGCCTTGCGACACTGACGGTGGCCACTTACTGTTTGACGGGTAGCCTATACGTGCTCGCGCAAACGCCCCCATTCATCGCACCGCCCGCCGCTACCGCTCCCATTAATAGCGCCACCGAATACTTTAGCTTTAACCCCCCCACCCCCAACCTCAACAATCCATTCCAAGAAGCGACCCGCTTATTAAGACGGGGACAAAACGATGAAGCCCTCAGCCAAATCAACCTTTGGCTCACCTCACGACCCAAGGACGCCAGAGGACGGTTCTTACGCGGCATGATTTTGACTGCGCAAAAAAAAATCCCCGAGGCCATTCAAATCTACCTAGATCTGACGCAGGACTTTCCTGAACTGCCCGAGCCTTATAATAACTTAGCGGCGCTTTATGCCAGTCAAGCCAATTACGAAAAAGCACGTTCACTGCTAGAAACGGCCATTATTGCCATGCCCGGCTTCAGCCTGGCACACGAGAATCTAGGGGATACTTACATCCATCTAGCCGCCCTTCAATACGAAAAAGCGGCCAAACTGGATAGCACGAATAAATCGGCTCCCTTGAAGCTCAAGCGTGCCACGCAACTGCTGCCCCCCCCCACCGAAGCTATCCCCGTGAGTGGGAATTAATTTTTTTATTTTCTAGGATCGCAACGATGTTAAAAAAACACTTTCTGACTGCTTTTGTCTTGTTGTTTTTTCTATTCTCAAGCCTGAGTGTACAAGCACAAAACCATAAACCGATTGTGGAACTACACACCACCTTAGGCGTCATTACCCTTGAATTGGAACCGGAGAATGCGCCCGAGACGGTTAAGAACTTCCTCCAATATGTCAAAGATGGCTTTTACAATGGCACCATTTTTCACCGTGTCATTGCAGACTTCATGGTTCAAGGCGGTGGCTTTACCCCCAATATGAAAGAAAAGAAAACGCGTCCGCCGATTAAGTTCGAAGGCGGTAACGGATTAAAAAATCAAGTCGGCAGCCTTGCGATGGCACGCACCGCAGAGGCCAACTCAGCCACCTCTCAGTTCTTCATCAATATTGTCGACAACCAAATGCTCGATTACCGCGGGCCCGCGGCTAGCGAGGTTGGGTATTGCGTCTTTGGGCGTGTCATCAAGGGTTTAGAGGTGGTCAGTAAAATCCGTGATCTACCCACCACTAATCGTCCTCCTAATCAAAATGTCCCCCTACAAACGGTCGTCATCGAGCGCGCAGTGTTATTGGCTGACAAAACAGCCAATAAAAAACCCGCTCCGACAGCTAAACCCTAATTTCATAACAACCCCCACTCCTACATTTCACAGAGGTTTTCCTGAATGATTAAATTACACACTAACCACGGCGTCATCGCTTTAGAATTAGACGACACACGAGCACCCATTACTGCCGCCAACTTTCGTCAATATGTGGAGGAAGGGCATTACGACAAAACCATTTTTCATCGAGTCATTGATGGCTTTATGATCCAAGGCGGAGGTTTTGACGCCAAAATGAAAGAAAAAAAGACCCGTGAGTGCATTGAAAATGAAGCTCACAATGGCCTTAAAAATGAGATCTACTCCATCGCTATGGCTAGAACCTCAGATCCGCATTCGGCCAGTTGCCAATTTTTTATCAATACCGGTGACAATGAGTTCTTAAATCACACGGAGCCTTCACCTCAAGGTTGGGGCTACTGCGTGTTTGGCAAGGTCGTTGAAGGTACGGAAGTGGTGGACATAATCTCCAAAGTGGAAACCGGCAGAAAAGGCTTTCACGACGATGTGCCCATGGAAAACGTCATTATTACAAAGGCAGAAGTCATCTGATTACGCCTGCTGTGAAAGCCCAACACTGCCTATTCATCTCGGATCTTCACCTAGCCCAAGAAAGAAGCGCAGTCACCGACGTATTTCTACGCTTTATGCAGGAGGTAGCGCCCAAGGCGCAGGCGCTATATGTGTTGGGCGATTTATTCGAGTATTGGATTGGGGATGACGACACCCTGAATCCCTTGAACCAAGTGGTGAGCCAGGCGTTTCAAACTCTCAGCACTCAAGGCACCTCTGTTTATTTCATGCAGGGAAACCGTGATGTATTAATGGGAGAGCGGTTTGCCCGTCTTTGCTCAGCCACCAGCATTCTCGACCCAACCCTGATCCCGTTGTATGGTGTATCCACCCTACTCATGCATGGCGATACGCTCTGCACGGATGATACGGCTTACCAAGCCTTTAGACGCTACGCTAGAGACCCCCATCATCAACAAACATTTCTCTCCCAACCTTTAGAAAAGCGACGCCAAGATATGCTCGGTATGCGGGCTCAAAGTGAAGCCGGCAAAAAACAAAAATCCATGGAAATTATGGATGTCACTGTCTCGGCTGTCGAGGCGGTATTAAGGCAGCACCACTATCCCCGCCTCATTCATGGCCACACCCACCGACCCGCACAACACATTCATCACCTAGACAACCACCCCTGTGAGCGTTGGGTCTTAAGTGATTGGATCACCGATCCTGGCTATCTGCGTTGCGATGTGAACGGCTGTGTGGCCCTATCACTATCCCTCAAAGACCGCGGGCCAGATCCTCTTTAAGGTCTTGCAAGTTTTCCAACCCCACCGCCACTCTTAGTAAACCATCCCCAATACCCGCCGCCTGACGAGCCTGTGGCGAAATGCGTCCATGGGTAGTCGATGCAGGGTGCGTAATCGTCGATTTCGTATCCCCTAAATTAGCCGTAATCGATATTAAACGCGTGTTATCCACCACCCGCCAAGCCGACTCCTTGCCTCCCTTCACGTCAAAGGCCACGATCGCGCCCCCCAACTTTTGCTGACGCATCGCTAGCGCGTGCTGCGGGTGAGAGGGTAAGCCCGGGTAATACACCCGTTCGATACCGGGTTGCGCTTCAAGCCAAGTCGCCAATTCCAAAGCGGCGGCCGATTGAGCCGCCATACGAATACCCAACGTCTCCATTCCCTTCGTAATGACCCAAGCATTAAAGGCGCTTAAAGTGGGTCCCGCAATTCTTAAAAAACTATAAACCCCGTCGTGGATGACACTTTTTTTACCTAGCACAGCCCCACCCAACACACGACCCTGACCATCCAAATATTTAGTCGCCGAATGAATGACGATATCAGCACCCATATCGAGTGGACGCTGCAAGACCGGGGAACAAAAACAATTATCCACCACTAACAAAGCACCCGCCCCATGAGCCAGGTCAGCCAACGCGCTAATATCAAACACCTCGGTAAGCGGGTTAGAAGGGGTTTCCACAAAGAGTATTTTAGTGTTTGGACTGATCGCCGCCTGCCATTGGGCTATGGCGGTACCGGTGACAAAGCTCGTCTCAATGCCAAAACGCTTCATCACCGTACCAAACAATTGCACGGTTGAGCCAAAAACACTGGCGGAACAAACAATATGGTCGCCCGCCTTCAATAACCCCATCACGGTCGACAAAATAGCCGACATACCCGAGGCGGTCGCAATACACTCTTCGGCCCCTTCCAACGCGGCCAATCTTTTTTCAAAAGTAGTCACCGTTGGGTTGGTAAATCGCGAATACACATTCCCCGGCTCTTGATAGGAAAAACGAGCCGCGGCTTGGGCGGCCGATTGAAACACAAAACTCGAGGTCAAATACATCGCCTCCGAGTGCTCACCAAATTGACTACGCTCGATCCCCCCTCTTACGGCCAAGGTATCCAAATGAAAAGACTGTGTCATCGTCGGTTACTCCCTAAAAAAAAACGCACACCTTTAATAAACCTCATCGGGCAGCGAATCTGTCTCTGTTGCCATCCAAAGCGCACATTGTCTCACGAGACCCGAGTCCTCGTCTTCAGTCGGTCCCCGATTAGCAATCGCGAGGGGGCGAAGTGACATAAAAAGGGGCGTTCATTTGAAGATAGGGTTAAAAAGATTAAGCCTACGGCAAGAACCACAGCGCGAAAAACACAATCCATCCAACGATAAAAAAGACCGACTAAGCTAAAGCGCCGAAGTCAGCATTATAAATAGATTTTTTGGCGTAGTGGGATAGTAGTGGGGTCGGGGATTGGTTTTGTGGTGCGTATCTCTAGTATGCGTCTGCATCATCTTGACCATGAAAGGAAGTAAGGCTTGGATATTGGAATATCTCATCTTCATTCAACCACATGCACAGGAGCAAATCCATTCACTTACTGACACTACTGAGTATTGTTATGAAAGACTTGATCGCAAAAAAACTAAGTTGCAACTTAAATATGGATACGGCCAGAGAAATAAATTACAGCAAAATTTTGAATTCTATGATGCAGCTTCAATACATTAAGCTGTCATTTATAGCTACTACATAATGCGAGATTAGCTGATTCGTTTGGCTGCTGCCAAATATGCTTCTTCGTGGTCTCGTCTTCCTATAGCTACAACTACGATAACCAGTCGATGATCAATGACTTGATAGACCAAGCGATAGCCAACGTCACGCACGTTTAATTTTATAGGCATTTTGTAAATCACCACGAAGTTTGGCAGATGGAACCTTTGGGTCTTGAAGTCGTTTTTTAAGTGCTTTTTGAAACTGAGCTCGAATGGCGCCATCTAATTTATTCCATTCTTTGAGAGCTAACACATGAAATTCAAGGCTATAGGCCTTCAAGTTTGACCTTAACTGATTTGCCTCCAGCTCGGGCTTTGACTATTTTGGTTAGGGCTGCATCCTCTATTTGTTCAAGCATCTCTTCATAATCCGCGGCTAAGATCAAGTACGCAGCGGGTTTGTTGTGATTCAATACGGCAACCGGTGACGGCTTGGCCACTTCGATGACTTCAGATGGATTGCGCCTGAGATCAGTCATGCTGACGGTATTTCTAGCAAAGATGGTCTGAGTGATGGTCATAATTTAAGCACCTAATTTCATGCATCATTAAGTGCTTTTTTGGGTGCTGTCAAGTCATGGCATTTCATAATAAAAATCAACTGAACTCACTATTGATAGCGAGCGTTGCTCGCTCAGTGTTTTGTTCATCACATTTGTTTCTTTTTTTAGTTCAAGCTAATTAAATCGTTTGACAGCGCGACTGAGCTAAAGCGCCGAGCCGCAAATGATAGCGACAGCTTCCCTGGGCTCGCCACGGTTCAAGCCCTATTGGGCGCGACCATTGGGCTGAGTCTGATCCTTAAGGTAGGTCCTCTTCTTTGGCGGATTCAGACTGACGCCCAAATTGTCTATCCACGAGACGCTCTATTGCGTTGCCCACCACCAATACCAAGCCTGTGGCAACTACAGCAATCGTGCCAAGTGTTATTTGACCTGCACCGATCGCAGCACCAATGAGCATGGTGATCCAAATGCTGGCCGCAGTTGTGAGACCCTGAATACGATTACCCCTAGCGTTGTGGATGATGACGCCGGCGCCTAGAAATCCGATTCCCGTGATAAGGCCTTGAAGTACCCTGCTGGAAGCATTGGTTAAGATACTTGGAATATGACTACTGACTGGGTCGAAAGGCACGACGATAAGCATGGCCACGGCAGCGCCGATAGAAACCAAAGCATGGGTTTTCACGCCAGCCGATTTGTGATGGAGCCAGCGGTTGGCACCTAGCACTATCCCAGCGATCGCAGCCAAGCCCAATCTCAGTGATATCTCTATCCATTCGTTCATGACGCTCTCCAGTCAAATAATCTGGCAAGAAATCAGCGCTTCATCATCAATGCCGTATACCGCGCATAACCGGTGGTAGCCATCTGCCACGATCACCTTTCACAGCGCGACTGCGTTAACGCGCTAGATCGCCCAATACCGCCTGTAAGTGCGTCTTGCCCTCGGCTTGCGCCCCAGCCCTTACACCGGCGCGATCCTCCGCACTACGGTTTTGACTCATTTTCCACTTCCCCTCAAGGCGCGCGATCACTATTTCAAAACCCACAATCGCCTTGAGCATTTTGTCGATATAGTCCTTTGGCGCATCACTCACGTGCCAGGGTATTGAGCGTTGAGTCTCTTGCGAGCGCGTCAATCGCGTCACCACATCCAATAACGATGGGTAATCTTCAAAGGTTCTGATCACACCATGAGCATGAACTACTGCATAGTTCCACGTTGGCACCACCTCTGCCGTACGGTTTTTACTAGGGTACCATGAGGGCGTTATATAGCTGTGCTCCCCCTGGAAAATCGCCAGTGAGGGGGCCTGGGGCTGTGCCTGCCAGACTTTCCAAATGGGATTGGCTCGAGCCACATGACCGATGAGCCTACCCCATGGCGCGGGCTCACACTCAAGCAATAAAGGCACATGATCAGCGTCTAACCCAAGGTCAGTCATGCTAACTAATGTGGCAAAGGGGTGACTTTGCATCAAGGCCTGCATCACGGGCACACGATCTTCACGAAAGGCTGGCACGGTATACATCAAATCACTTCTTTAGTTTTTGTAAAAAAACCAAAACCCTTTGACCCAATTTTTTTCGCTAATCATTCATCCCGAGCTCAAGTGCTAATTGCTGTGCAGCCGTGGCCTTCTGTCGAAGAGTGGAGTCTCGTCGATCCTGTTCCACCCCGTCCAGATAGGCTTGGGTAATATCCCCCGTCACATAAGAACCGGTGAAGCAAGAAGCCTCAAAATTCCTAACCTCAGGATTCACGCTACGCACGTCGTCAATCAACGAACCCAAATCCTGATAAATTAACTCATCACACCCAATCTCACTACTGATTTGTTCGTCGTTTCGATCACTGGCAATGAGTTCTTCACGTGTTGGCATATCAATGCCGTAGACGTTAGGGTATCTCACCGCTGGGGCCGCGGAGGCGAAATACACTTTATTAGCGCCGGAATCACGGGCCATTTGAACGATCTCGCTACTGGTGGTACCCCGCACGATCGAGTCATCCACAATCAGTACATTTTTCCCACGAAACTCCATATCAATGGCATTTAACTTTTGCCTCACCGATTTACGCCGAACAGCCTGACCGGGCATAATAAAAGTGCGTCCAATATACCGATTTTTAATAAACCCCTCTCGGTAGGGGACATTTAATTGATTCGATAACTCCATAGCCGCCGGACGAGAAGAATCGGGAATGGGGATCACAACATCCACATTCAAATGATGGTACTGGCGTTTGATCTTAGCAGCCAGACTCTCCCCCATACGAAGCCTTGCCTCATACACTGAGATACCATCGATCACTGAATCGGGGCGCGCCAAGTAAACGAATTCAAAAAGACACGGATTTAACGAAGACACCTCGGCACAGGGGTAGCTATAAAAACGACCATCCATATCAATAAAAATCGCCTCACCTGGGGCCACATCCCGCACCACCTCATAGCCCATAGAGTCCAAAGCCACACTCTCAGAGGCCACCATATACTCGTAACCACTAGGGGTCTCTGCTCGACCAAAAATCAAGGGACGAATGCCAAACGGATCCCGAAAAGCCAATAGTCCATAACCGGCAATCATCGCCACCACAGAATAAGCCCCAGTACAACGTCGGTGCACGCCTGAGACTGCAGCAAAAATGGTAGCAGGATCGAGTTTGTAGTTAGTGGCGTTATTTTGTAGTTCGTGGGCCAACACATTTAATAAAACCTCGGAATCTGAACCCGTGTTCACGTGACGCAGATCCGAACGAAATAAGTCGAGCTTCAAACTATCCGTATTGGTGAGATTACCGTTGTGGGCGAGCACGATCCCAAAGGGGGAATTCACATAAAAAGGTTGTGATTCAGCCACTGAAGAGGCTGAACCCGCGGTGGGATAGCGGGTATGGCCAATACCGGCATAACCACTTAAAGAGCGCATATTGCGAGTGCGAAACACATCACGCACCATACCCATACCGCGATGGGAATGAAAATTCGCACCATCCGCAGTCACAATCCCGGCAGCATCTTGGCCGCGATGCTGCAAGATCAACAGCCCATCATAGAGCAATTGATTAACTGGCGTTTTCGCCACGACTCCGATAATTCCACACATTATTCGGCTTGGCCTCGTCTTTGACTATAAGAAATATTTTTCGCCCAGCCCTGCGGCAACCACTGTTTTACCCACTGCGCCAATTGCTGCAAGTGCGGAGCGAGCATAGCATCTTTCCACACCGGTTGACGCGGCAATGCCGTCAAACCAGCCCCGATCACTAAAATCAACACCACCACCATGCCTCTCACAAAGCCAAACGCACAGCCCAACAAACGGTCCTCTACCGCTAAGCCGGCTCGGGCAATCATTTTATGCGCCAGCAAAGACACGATATTCATTAAAATCAATACGCCTAAAAAAAGCACGACAAATGCTGCCAAGGCACGCCAATTGTCATCAGGGATCTGCTTTTGCATCAGCACGGCGAGCGAACCGGCGTAAGCACTAGACGTAACAAAGGCCACCACCCAACTGGCCAATGCAAAAGACTCCCTCACCAAACCCCGAAATATCCCTAGCAATACCGAAATACCCACAATCACCAATACGATGTGATCAAACAAGGTCATGGGTTAATCGATACCTTGGCGGAAAACCCCAGTTCTTGCAATTTCGCCTGGGCTTTGCCCGCATCCGATTTCGTTAAAAAAGGACCGGCCCGCACCCGTGTGACTTTGCCATTGACCGCAGTCACCGTATGGCTGAAAGCAGGAATACCCGCAGCCCATACTTTTTGCTGCACTTGCTTGGCCTTATCCGCATCCAATAAAGCCGTGACTTGAATGAAATAAGTGCCGGGTTTTTCTGCGACCTTACTCACGACGGGAGCCACTTTGGCATTGCTTTTAGTCTCGCTGTCTGAGCTTTTGGGCGTTGGTTTATCGCTTTTAGCCAATTTTTGTTGGGGGGACTTGGCCGGTGGGGACGGTTTCACGGTGGGGGCCGAATCCGAGGGTGTGGCGAGACGAGTCTTATCGTCATCTTGTTTTTCAGTACCATTTTGATTCGCCATCTCGACAGCTCGAGCATTTTCCGCCTTTTCAGTGGCGGCTTTTTCATTGGCGTTTTTTGCCTCAACCCCGGCCTTATTCGCTTCTCCTGCTTCTTTTGCGCTTCCCTTTAACGGCGCAGGAACCGTGGATGCCGAAGAGGGGGAAGGGGAAGGGGAAGATCCAGAAGACGTTACAGTTGCTCCCCCTGTCGAAGACTCAGCCGAACCACTCGTCATCAGGGGCACACGCTTGCCCACAAACCCTTGAGCATCTGGTGTAGGCGACTGTATGTTCATTTCCTTGACCTGTAGCTTGGGCTCTGAATCAAGGACCAAGGGCAGCACAATCGCTACGGTCAGCAACAAAACGCTGGCGCCAATCAAACGTTGGCGTGCCCGTAAACGTAGTAACTGCTCTTCATCGCTAGCGGGCTTTGTCATGATTTTCTTATTTCGGTCCACAATCACGCATTAACACAACCAATAGGTCCTGTAATCGATTTACATCCATGGGTTAACAGGCCTGTCGAAAAGTGCGCTGACACTGATGACACACATTGGATGGAGTCAAAGCAAACGATAAACAAAATGCTTAACGCTTACAGGTCACTCCCCAACACGGACTTAAATCCCTTAAACCCCTTAAACCTCTTTAACGCTTTCCACCCCTTTCACACTTTAACTGCGTCACGCATTTTCTCACGCCCTACTTTACGACCGCCCAACATTAAAAAACCTGCCACTGCCCTTTGAGCCCCCTAGGGCCCTACTGGGCCGATCGCTTCGAGTCCTGCTTCGGGTCCTGCTTCGGGTCCTGCTTCGGGTCCTCTAAAGCGCTCATCACCGCAGCCACCGTATAAAAAGAACCGAAGACGATTATTTTATCATCTTCCGAGGCCGACTTACGGGCTGCAAAAAAAGCACTTTGCAGATCCCTTGCAGTGCTTAGCGCCGTAATACCTGCCTGCTGTAGCAAAGTGCATAAATAGTCCCCCGTACAACCCCGAGGTCCCGCAATGCCAGCAACCCACCAGTGATCGATACTCGGGCGCAAGATCTCAATCACGCTCGCAATCTCTTTATCACTGAGCATAGAAAATACCGCCACTGTTCTGCCCGCTTTGGGTAATTGTTTCAAACTATCCACTAAGGCCGCCGCAGCGTGGGGATTATGAGCCACATCTAACACGACCGTCGGTTGACCGGGTAATACTTGGAAACGCCCCGGGTTTTCCGCCAAGAGCATGCCTTCACGGATATGATTGATACTCACCGGACAGCGACCCCCCATCTGCCCTAGCACCGTCAAAGCGGCCGCCGCATTGGACAATTGATATCGCCCCCGTAGTGCGGGCCAGGGTAGCGCGTGACGCACCCCCTGGGGGCCCCAATAGGACCACTGCAATGGCGTGGATTTAAAATCAAAGTCTCGCCCCCTCACCAACAACTGGGCTCCGATCGCTTCAGCGTGTTTTACCAAGCTTTGCGGAGGATCGTTGTCAGCACAAATGGCCGGCTTCTCATGACGAAAAATACCCGCTTTTTCAAATCCGATGAGTTCCCTCGTGTCTCCTAAATAATCCATATGATCCATCGCAACACTGGTCACTACCGAACAGTCCGGTTCAAAAACATTGACCGCATCCAGTCGCCCGCCTAACCCGACCTCCAGAACCACCAACTCCAAGGACGAATGAGCAAAAACCCACATCGCGGCCAACGTACCAAACTCGAAGTAAGTCAAGGACACCGCGGCTAAACGCCGAGCCTTCTCTACTGCTATAAACGCTTCCACCAGCGCCTGATCCGTCACGTCCTGCCCACCCACCCGAACCCTTTCGTTGTAACGCATCAGATGAGGAGACAGATAACAACCCACTCGGTAACCGGCTTGGTGGTAGATCGATTCGAGCATACGACAGGTCGAACCCTTGCCATTGGTGCCACCCACGGTGATCACGGCAAAAGATTGGGTGAGTTTTAACTCACCCTTGACGGCCTCGACCCGATCAAGCCCCATATCAATCGATTGTGGGTGAATGGATTCAAGATACGTGAGCCATCCAGCAAGATCAACAGGTAGATCTACGTTATGAGAAGACTTAGCGTGCGTCAACGACTCTCCCTTCGGTTGCTCTGTGCGCTCATCCATCCGCCTAGCACGCTCTGTCGGTCGGTATCAACGACTCACTCTACAGAATTATTCACGGGTAACTTTAAAAAAAGCGTCATCAGATTTACCAATTTATCCCGCATCTGACGTCGATCAACAATCATATCGATAGCCCCATGTTCAAGCAAAAACTCTGCTCGTTGAAATCCTGCAGGCAAGGTCTCTCGTACGGTTTGCTCGATAACACGAGGGCCCGCAAAGCCTATCAAAGCACCCGGCTCTGCAATCACCACATCACCCAACATGGCAAAGCTGGCTGACACGCCACCCATGGTGGGGTCGGTCAAAATGGAAATAAAAGGTAAATTTTCGCGTGCCAATTGGGTTAAGGCACCACAGGTTTTTGCCATCTGCATCAAGGATAAAACCCCTTCCTGCATGCGGGCCCCACCGCTCGCGGTAAAACATAAGAATGGCAAATGTTGATCTACACTGAGTTTAACCCCCCTAGTGAAACGCTCTCCGACCACCGAGCCCATGGAGCCACCCATGAAAGAAAATTCAAAGGCAGCCGCCACCAAAGGCAAGGCTTTGATACTGCCTTGCATCACCACCAGAGCGTCTTCTTCCCCGCTTTGCTCGCGGGCCTCCTGCAAACGATCCGCATAACGCTTGCTGTCTTTAAATTTTAAAGTATCTACCGGTTGCACCTCGGCCCCCACTTCGTAACGACCCTCTACATCCAACAACCAATCGAGTCGTTCGCGAGCCGTAATACGGTGATGATGATGGCATTTCGGGCAAACACAAAGGTTCTTATGCAAATCCGTACGATAAATCACTTCCTCGCACGAATCACACTTACTCCACAGTCCTTCGGGTACCCCTTTTTTTTGATTAAACGCATCGCGCTTGATTTTAGGCGGCAGTAGCTTTTGCAGCCAATTCATGAAGCAGCCTTATTCACATTTTCATCCATCGCCTGACGAATCTCACGCAGCAAAGACTCTAAACGTTGTGGCGCTTGAGGGCCAGCCTCCTGAATTTCTTGCACAAGACGACTACCAATCACCACTGCATCCGCCACGGCTGAAACCCGTTTAGCCGAAGCGGCATCACGAATCCCAAATCCAACCCCCACTGGCAAATGAGTAAACTGCTTAATCTGTTTGACCCGCGAGGCAACCGCCTCCAGATCCATATTGGCAGCGCCAGTCACGCCATTTAATGAGACATAGTAAAGGTAACCACGTCCGAGTTGCCCCACCTCTCGCAACCTTGACTCCCGTGTCGTAGGTGAGAGCAAAAAGATCGTATCAATTTGCACTTTATCTAGGAGCATCACCAACCCCTTAGCCTCCTCAGGGGGGTAATCCACCACTAACACCCCATCGACTCCCGCCGTCTGAGCAGCACGAGCAAACGCCTCAACCCCCATCGCTTCAATCGGGTTGGCATACCCCATTAACACCACAGGGGTGCTCTGATTGGTTTGCCTAAATTGGCTCACCACACCCATCACCTCTCGCAGCGTTACCCCTTGGGCTAATGCCCGCTCACTGGCACGTTGGATCACCGGGCCATCAGCCATGGGATCTGAAAAAGGCACTCCCAACTCAATCACATCCGCACCTCCGGCCACCAAAGCATGCATCAAGGTCAACGTGAGCGAGAGCGACGGATCTCCGGCCGTAATAAAAGGAATTAAAGCCTTTTGTTGTCTTTGTTGTAATGCCTGGAAGGTGGCGTTGATGCGTGACATGATCGAGCCTATTAAAAAATAAAAACTAAAACTTGAGACCGGATTTTTCGGACACCGTATGCATGTCCTTATCCCCGCGCCCAGAAAGATTAACCAATAACACCTGCTCTTTTTTCATCGTGGGCGCTAACTTGGCCACATAGGCCAGAGCATGACTCGACTCAAGCGCTGGGATAATGCCTTCCATCCGACAAAGATCATGAAAAGACTGCAATGCCTCATCATCGGTCACGGAAACATATTCTGCCCGCCCACAGTCTTTTAACCACGCGTGCTCAGGCCCTACACCCGGATAATCCATACCAGCGGAAATAGAATGCGTTTCAATGATCTGTCCATTCTCATCTTGTAGTAGATAGGTCCGATTGCCGTGTAACACTCCAGCACGGCCCGTACTTAACGTGGCCGAATGTTTACCACTTTCTAATCCCAAGCCCGCCGCTTCCACGCCAATCAGACGAACGGCCTTATCATTAATGTAGGGATAAAAAATACCCATGGCATTAGAGCCCCCTCCCACGCAAGCGACCACCGCATCGGGTTGACGCCCAATCATCAATGGCATTTGCTCACGCGCTTCAATGCCGATGATGGACTGAAAATCTCGAACCAACATCGGATAGGGGTGAGGACCGGCCACCGTACCAATGATGTAGTAAGTATTTTCCACGTTCGTGACCCAATCACGCATCGCCTCATTAAGCGCATCCTTTAGCGTCTTGGAACCACTTTCAACCGCCACTACCGTGGCACCCAGTAGCTTCATCCGATAGACATTTTGGGCCTGCCGCTTCACATCCTCAGACCCCATGTAAATCACACACTCCATACCATAACGCGCTGCAATGGTGGCGGTGGCCACCCCGTGCTGTCCAGCTCCCGTTTCTGCGATAACACGGCGCTTTCCCATGCGTTTAGCGAGCATAGCCTGGCCAATCACATTGTTGATCTTGTGTGCGCCGGTATGATTTAAGTCTTCGCGTTTAAGATAAATTTGTGCCCCACCAAAGTGTTCACTCCAGCGCTTAGCGTGATATACCGGACTTGGTCGACCCACATAATGGGTTAACTCGTCCGCAAATTCCGCTTTAAAAGCAGGGTCATGCTGATATTGAGCGTAAGTACGGCTTAGCTCTTCTAACGCTTCAATCAACGTCTCAGCAACAAACACCCCTCCATAGGGACCGAAGTGGCCCGACTGGTCGGGTAAATCATACGGTTGCATTGAAAACTTCCTTTATAAAAGCATACATTTTCTGCTTATCCTTAATCCCTTTGGAGGATTCCACACCACTAGAAACATCCACTGCATAGGGTCGAATCGTTTGAACGGCAAGACCCACGGAAGTCGCACTTAAACCACCCGACAAAATAATAGGCAAAGGCAGATTGGGGGGAATCAAAGACCAATCAAACGAGGCGCCAGTGCCCCCAGGAATGCCGTCCACATACGCGTCCAATAAAAGTGCTTTGGCAGCCCCATAGGTTTCAGCGTATTGTAACAAATCCAAACCCGGGCGAACCCTCACCGCCTTGATAAAAGGAATGCCAAATTGCGCACAATACTGAGGACTTTCATCCCCATGAAATTGCAATATATCCAGCCGCACCTGCTTTAACACCAGACGCACCTCGTCAACACTGGCGTTGACGAAAAGCCCGACACTACTCACAAAGGGAGGAAAGGATTGGAGCAACTGTGCGGCACGCGCTGCAGACACATAGCGAGGGCTGGGCGAATAAAAAACCAAACCCAGGGCATCAGCCCCGCCTGCGCTCGCATCGCGCACATCGATTTCCCGTGTCAGTCCACAAATTTTAATCCGCGTCATCGTCACCTACTCACATTCATTCTAGGGTATTTTACTCGCTCATCCAAGATAGGCGACCACTGCCAATCATAATCGACTCCGATCAAATAAAGCCCGGCCGCCTCAAAGGTAGGCGCCGACAGCCTGCGGTCTTTTTGCGCCAATAACCCCTTTACCCAATCGGGTTCATATTTACCCTTTCCCACATAAACCAAAGCCCCTACGATATTTCGGACCATATGGTGTAAAAAGGCATTGGCAGTAAAATCAAAATAAAGATAAGGCGCTTGCCAATGCAGCCCCAACTGCGATAACTCTCGCAACGCCGTTTTCGCTTGACATTGAGAGGAACGAAAAGCAGAAAAATCCTGTTTCCCCAATAAATGCTCTGCAGCCAAGCGCATATCTGACACATTCAGTGGGCGATGAAACCAACCGACTCGACCGTAATCAATGGCCTCACGCACCGGGTGGTTCAGCAAGACATACGTATAGTGGCGCGCTCTGGCTGAAAAACGGGCATGAAAGCGCTCATCGACCCTGCGCATCCAAGTCACCGCGATATCGGGAGGTAGAAGCGCATTAACCCCACGCACCCAAGCGGAGTCAGGGCGCTCTACCTCTGTGTCAAAATGCACCACCTGAGCGAGTGCATGTACCCCCGTATCGGTTCTTCCGGCACACAGGGTGGCTACCCGATGATCAGCAATTTGAGATAAAGCGGATTCCAAATAATCCTGTACCGCACCTCGATTATCTTGGGTTTGCCATCCGCAGTAGCGCCCACCAGCGTATTCAAGCCCCAGCGCTATACGCATCATGTTCTCGTTGTCTTGATCAATAAACTAGAGATTTTGAGACAAGTGAGTGGCGTGAATTTTTTGCTCCACGTCCCCTTGATCCAACACAAACCGCAGCATCTCTTTGACTTCCTCCACTCGCCCCATCTCCCGATAGGCTCGGGCTAAATCTAGTTTTTCCTGACACGTTTGCCACTGTGCATTATAGGGCTGAGGGGGTGGCCTTGAAGCCCCTAGACTCAAATCGATGGTGGCCAGTGTGTCAGTATTGGCTAGCGAGGGCTCTTCAAAGGCCTCACGAGTTCGCGCTTTGGCTCGAACAAACCCTAGCCCTAACCAAACCAATAAACTGCCTAATAAGCTACCCAACAATGCGGCACACATCCAGCCCACCCAAACCGGCAACTGCAGGAGTTGGGACATCAAACTGCCATCTGAGGTTGAAGCAACAGAAGGTTTTAAGCCAGCGGGGATCAACGCGGCCCCCGGGGCAGATAAAGCACCCGGGGCCAAGTGCTGTTCATGCAACGCCACCTCTAGCTCAGAGATGCGCCGCTTGGCTTCATTCAAAGCCTTTTCTTGAGCCAACAAATCCTCCTCCATCGCATGCAAACGATCTTCGTTGCTACCGGGCGTTTGCACTCCCTGAGGGCTTACAGTGGCTTGACGAGACTTAACTGGCCCGCTATTTTCCACTTTTGACAGCAAGACCAAGTCCTTACCCCCCTGCGCTTTTTCCGGCACTGACACCGCACTGGATTTAGCACCACTGTCCACCCCTTTGACGTTAACTTCAGGGGTTTCTTGAGCCGCTTTTTGACGATACAAATTCCATAACGTTACCTGGGCTTGCGTTAATTTCGTCGCTTCATTGGAATCAATCTGGCTCAACTCATCGGGTTTTGGGACATTCAGCGTCTTACCCACCATCAAAAGATTCATATTATTTTCAATAAAAGCATCCCCGTTGGCACGCAACAAACCAATCATCATCTGATCCAATGAAATACCGGTGGGTTTAAGACTCGCTGCAATAGAATTTAACGTGTCTCCTGGCTTAACGTTATAAGCGCCCTTTGCACTGCCCTGAAGTCCCTGAGTCGATGATATCGACTGCGAACTTTTAGGACTGGCTAGGGGAGGACTTATCCGACGATCGATGGGCTGAGCGTTAATTTTTGCTGACCCCATACCCATTGTGGTAGCAGCCGATGGGGTCGAATCCAAAGGATCAAGCAAAACACTATAGTCCCTGACAAACCCACCCCCATCCCAAGAAAGTTCTACTAACAAGATTAAAAAAGGCTCCTCCACCATGCGGTTAGAACTCACCTGAATCCACCCCCGGCCATCGGCACGCTTTTCAATACTAAACACAATATCCCGCAAAAGAGGGTTATAGGCCAAACCCGCTTGTTGATAATGTTCAGCATTGCCTAGAGAGACTTTTAAACTAAGCCATTCTCGTGCATCGACCGTCCCTAAATCGATCTCCGCCGCCAAAGGTTGTCCGAGATGCGATAAGAGGCTAATAGAACCCAAGCTTGCCGCATAAACCGGTTGATACAGACACAAAGCTGCACTCAGGACCCAACCCTGCCAGGTTAAAAATTTATGAGAATCCAATACCCTCCCTCATAAAACTATCGACCCAGTCTTGGGTCCCTAGCCTTAAAAAAAATTGCCTCATGCACCGCACTCCCGATTCAATGACCATTTTGGCTTGGACAGCCTACTAGAACAAAAGTTTCTCATGCTAGCCTACCCCATTGAAGGTAACACGGGAACCCTGAATCACAAAAAAACTAAATAGCAGGCCCATACTGATGGAGTCTTCAAAACTCAATCGAACGATTATGGGTCTTTTTTGCTACAGAATTTGGCTCAGGGCCTCAGTGATTTGTGAACGATGGAGAAGGGATACATTTTTATGGACCATGGATCGATCAAAGACCGTTTATCGATCGGCATCGAAGGGCATTTTCCAGGTGAAGCCAAGTGAAGCCTGGTGAATAATATACCCCCACCTTCAAAAGGAATACCCAAGCACTGAGGACTGCAGGGTTTAGCAACTGGCTCCACCCTCAAGCTATCCCCTACCTAGGGGATCAGGTGCAGGCCATGGGCCTTGATCTATACCATCAACAATCGCAACATCCGGCGCAATGGCTCAGCTGCGCCCCATAACAATTGATCCCCCACGGTAAAGGCCGACAAATATTCCCCTCCCATGGCAAGCTTTCTCATCCGACCCACTGCAATCGCCAGCCCTCCTGTGACCGCCACAGGGGAGAGCTCATGCTCAGTGACTTCGCGCTGGTTAGGTACTACCTTTACCCAAGGGTTAGCGGAGGCGACCAATTCGGCAATCTCCTCCAGGGGCAAATCGCGTTTAAGCTTTATCGTCAACGCCTGACTATGGCAACGCATCGCTCCGACTCGCACGCAAAGACTATCAATAGGCGTCGCAGGCGTACCAAAGCTCGGGCCTCGTCCCAAAATCTTATTGGATTCAGCCCCACCCTTCCATTCCTCGAGGGACATGCCGTTATTCATATCCTGATCAATCCAAGGGATCAAATTCCCAGCCAAAGCAACACCACGGAAATTATCGCGGGGCAAATGGCCCTCTTTTTGCATTAACAAGACCTTGCGATCAATGTCTAAAATCGAAGAGGCAGGATCGGCCAATAAATCAGCCACCGACTCATGAACCAGACCAAATTGCGTCAATAATTCACGCATATGTTGCGCGCCTCCACCGGAGGCGGCTTGATAGGTCATGCAACTCATCCATTCCACAAGGTCTTCTCGAAAAAGACCGTGCAAACCCATCAACATACAACTCACCGTACAATTGCCACCAATATAATTTTTAATACCCTTTGATAAAGCCTTTTGGATCACGGGTAGATTGACCGGATCGAGCACAATCACTGCATCGTCTTTCATGCGTAGCGTTTTTGCCGCATCAATCCAATAACCCTGCCAGCCCGTGGCTCGCAATTGGGGATAGATATCGGTCGTGTAATCGCTGCCTTGACAGGTGATGATGATATCCATTTGCGACAAGGCCTGGAGCTGATGAGCATCCCTGATCTCGGGATCAGCCTGCCCGACCACAGGGGCACGACCACCGGCCTGCGAGGTTGAAAAAAAAGTGGTGTGAATACCCTCAAAATCCTTTTCTTCGCGCATCCTTTGCACGAGCACCGAACCGACCATTCCGCGCCAACCCACCAATCCTACTTTTTTCATTTTCACTTAACTCAATCCAAACGTTACACAAATACGATTACAAAGCGGCCACAACCGCATCGCCCATAGCTTGGGTGCCGAGCTTTGTCATCCCGGGCTCAAAAATATCAGCGGTTCGCAAACCCCGTCCCAACACAGCCTTCACTGCTTTTTCGATACGCTGCGCCCACTCATCTTGATTAAATGTGTAACGCAACATCATCGCAACCGACAAAATAGTCGCCAAGGGATTGGCCACGTCCTTACCGGCAATATCAGGGGCCGAACCATGGATCGGCTCATATAAGCCTTTTCGCTTAGCATCCAAAGAAGCCGAGGGCAACATCCCGATAGAGCCTGTTAACATCGAGGCCTCATCAGATAAAATGTCCCCGAAGATATTACCGGTCACGATCACATCAAATTGCTTAGGTCGACGCACCAATTGCATAGCGGCATTGTCGACATACATGTGAGATAACTCAACCTCAGGGTACTGTTTGGCCACATCGATCACGATTTCACGCCAAAAACGACTCGTCTCGAGCACATTTTCTTTATCCACCGAGCACAAACGCTTCGCTCTTTTCATCGCCGTCTGGAAACCAATCTCAGCAATACGGCGGATTTCCGTTTGCGAATAGCGCATCGTATCAAAGCCCTCGGTGTCACCTTGTGCGTTGGTAGTACGTCCACGCGGCTCTCCAAAGTAAATGTCTCCGGTCAATTCACGGATAATCATCACATCAAGCCCTGAAACCACTTCGGGCTTCAAAGATGAGGCTCCGACCAACTCCGGATACATGATTGCCGGACGCAAATTAGCAAAAAGATTAAGCGCCTTCCGAATTCGTAGTATCCCTTGCTCAGGTCGTTGCGCCCGCGGCAATGCATCATACTTAGGTCCACCAACCGCCCCACACAACACGGCGTCAGCCGCTTGCGCTAATTGCAAAGTGCTCTCTGGCAAAGGGTCTCCAAACGCATCAAAGCCCGCCCCACCAAAGGCGGCCACTTCAGTCTCCATTTTGAGCCCATCGCGTCTTAACGTGTCTAGCACTTTAGTGGCCTGCGCCACGATCTCAGGACCGATGCCGTCTCCGGCTAATACTGCTATTTTCATGACTGTCCTTGCCTAGCGGTTTTAATCAGAAAAAAAAATTAACTAAATAACCAAGGTTGTGCGACTTTATGCTTCGCCTCAAAAGCGCGGATCTTATCAGCATGGTTCAAAGTCAAACCAATATCATCTAGCCCATTCATGATGCAGTGTTTACGAAAGGCATCGATTTCGAAAGAAAAACTTCGACCGCTGGGCGTACTCACCGTCTGTTGTTCCAAATCAACCGCCAATCGATAGCCCTCTTTGGCAGCCGTTTCTGTAAAGAGCTCATCAATAATTTTGCTCTCCAATTGAATCAGGAGTAAACCGTTTTTCAAACTATTATTGAAAAAGATATCAGCAAAACTAGGCGCAATCACCGCTTGAAAACCAAACTGCTGCAATGCCCAGGGCGCATGCTCACGCGAAGAGCCACAACCAAAATTCTCCCGGGTCAAGAGCACTGTTGCACCTTCAAAACGGGTTTTATTCAGTACAAAATCAGGATTCAAGGGTCTCGCACTATTATCCCGCCCCGGTTCCCCTCGATCCAAGTATCGCCATTCATCAAATAAATTGGGGCCAAACCCGGTTCGCTGAATCGACTTTAAGAATTGTTTGGGAATGATGGCATCAGTATCAACATTGGCTCGATCCAAGGGGGCGACCAATCCTTCTTTACGTATAAATTTTTCCATAGAACCTCTACACTATAAAATTTTAGGCAAAACGAGCGGTGGCTTTCTTAACGCTACGTTATGTTAAAAGCACGTCAATAAAATCCAGTGCATTCATCAAAACCGTATGAGTCCCAGTGCGGTAAACTTCACCCAACCCCTTAGGCCATCGTTCTCACATCGACAAAATGCCCGGCAATCGCAGCCGCAGCCGCCATCGCGGGACTGACCAAGTGCGTTCTGCCACCCGGACCTTGGCGACCTTCAAAATTGCGATTCGACGTCGAAGCACAACGCTCACCGGCGGATAGTTGATCTTCATTCATACCCAAACACATCGAGCAACCCGGCTCCCGCCATTCAAATCCAGCGGCTAATAAAATTTTATCCAATCCTTCCGCCTCCGCTTGGGCTTTGACCAAGCCGGAGCCTGGAACCACCATCGCGAGCTTCACATTGGAGGCCACTTTCTTGCCTTGTGCGACCGTGGCAGCAGCGCGAATATCTTCAATCCGAGAATTCGTACAAGCGCCAATAAACACTTTGTCAATCGCGATATCCACAATCGGAGTATTGGGTTTCAAATCCATGTATTTCAATGCCCTTTGCATCCATTCGCGCTGCACAGGATCTTTTTCGAGCAACGGGTCCGGCACCTTTCCACCCACCGTGGTGACCATCTGCGGATTAGTGCCCCAGGTCACCTGCGGTTGAATTTGGGTCGCATCCAAACTAACAACCTTATCGAAATGAGCCCCTTCATCGGTTTGTAGTGTCGACCAATATTTTACCGCTTGATCCCACTGCACACCGGTAGGAGAAAACATCCGACCCTGTAGGTAGGCGATCGTTTTCTCATCAACAGCCACCATACCCGTGCGTGCACCAGCTTCAATCGCTAAATTGCAAAGCGTCATGCGACCTTCCATGCTCAGGTCGCGGATCGCCTCTCCAGTAAATTCAATCGCATGCCCTGTCCCGCCGGCCGTACCAATCGTGCCAATAATGGCCAAAGCGACGTCTTTGGCGGTGACGCCTAAGCCGAGTTTTCCCTTGACCTCAATATTCATATTTTTATACTTCTGCATCACCATGCACTGGGTGGCCAATACATGCTCGACTTCGCTCGTGCCAATACCAAAAGCCAATGCACCAAAAGCACCATGCGTACTGGTATGCGAGTCCCCACACACCACCGTCATCCCCGGTAGAGTCGCCCCATTTTCAGGGCCAATCACATGTACGATACCCTGACGTTTATCGAGAAACGGAAAGTAAATTTTAGCGCCAAATTCTTTAATGTTTTTATCTAAGGTTTCGATCTGCAGACGCGAGACTTGGTCTTCGATTCCCTCAAGGCCTTTGTCCCAGTTACGTGTCGGGGTGTTATGGTCGGCCGTAGCGACCACCGAATCCACGCGCCATTGTTTACGATTGGCTAATTTAAGCCCTTCGTAGGCTTGGGGACTCGTCACCTCGTGCACCAAATGGCGGTCAATATAAAGTAGCGCCGTGCCATCGGCTTCGACGTGAACGACGTGGGTGTCCCACAGCTTATCGTATAAAGTCTTTTTCATATGAGATTCGCGTTGACGATTCCTGATCTAACTTGCTGTAAATATAGGATTATCTCACAGGATCAGGCCATTTAACCAGAGCGCCACTGACCGGGATAAATGGGTTTTAAAAATAGGCTTAGCTCGCTGATGGGTCTGATTGCACCCATCGCAGCTTCCACCACAGTAGAATTAAACCCAAAAATGCCACTGCCGAAGAGAGGGTAAAGGTCCAGGCTGGCCCCAGAGTCGTCCATGCATAACCACTCACAAACCCACCAACCGCCCCGCCAAGCCCCGTGGCTAGGCTCCCGTACAATGCCTGTCCACGGGCTTGGTGTCGCCCCTTAAAAAGCTTATGAATTAATCCAATAGAGGCGGCATGAAAAGAGCCAAAGGTCGCTGCATGAAGACTTTGGGCGAGCAACACACAGACAAAACTCTCCACCCCCCAGCCAATCATTAAAAATCGTACGACCGCCAGGGCAAAACTGACTAATAAAATAAGACGTAGACTGGCAGCACGATACAAAAGTGGCATCCACAAGAATATCCCAATCTCACACACCACACCCAAAGCCCATAAGGCGCCGGCCATGGACTTAGAATAGCCATGATCCACCAAATAAATGGTGTAAAACGTGTAATAGGGTCCATGAGCAAAGGCCATTAAAGCGGCAGCGAGAATTAAAACGATAACCTCGGGGCGCATTAAAATCTGCCAAATGGGTAAATCATCCGACCCATGGGGCTTAACCTTTGCCTCGGGAATAGTCCAACAAAAAACCAACACCATCAACATCAACACCCAAACCAGTGTGAGTAGCGTCTTAGCAGGCCAAGTATCCAAGAGATAGCCAATACCCGTCACACTCGCAATGAAACCGACCGAACCCCACCAACGGATTCGCCCGTAGCGGGCCGTATTCTCCCCCAAATGCGTTAAGGTCGTGGCCTCCACCAAGGGAAGCGCTGCACTCCAAAAAAACATCACCCCAAGCAGACTCATAAAAATGGTCATAAATTGGTGACTAAAAAAAAGCCCTAGCCAACTCACCGTGCCGGCCAAGCTCGCCAGTCTGACCACTCGCAATCCTCCTACCCCACGGTCAGCCCACCATCCCCATAAATGGGCCGCTCCAATGCGTGTCAACTGAGGCACCGACATCAACACCCCAATCTGCCAGGCACTCATTTGTTCGCTATGCAGGTATAAGGCGAAAAAAGGCGCAAATGCACCCAGGTAAGCAAAGTAGAAAAAATAAAAACCGGCTAAACGCCGGTAAGGAAACGCGGTCATGATACGTCTCTTTTAGGACGATTCAGGCGGTTCATGGGAACGAGCTTGAAGGCTCTGGTAGTGATCGATCGCTGCCTTCGGGGCCATCGCAGCAATATGGGGAGTCAGGGTGTGCACTTGGGCATTTTGTGCTCGGTGACGCAAAGCGTGATCCATCAACGTGAGAGCCATCATCGCCTCACAAATCGGTGTCGCACGAATGCCCACACACGGATCATGGCGGCCATGGGTTTCGATGCTCGCCGCTTGCCCTAACTGATCAATGGTTTGGCGTATGAGGCGAATACTGGAGGTGGGCTTCACGGCGATATTGACCACAACATCCTGTCCGCTCGATATCCCGCCAACAATACCCCCAGCATGATTGCTAAGAAAACCTTCAGGACTCATCTGATCAGAGTGCTCAGTGCCCTTTTGAGCCACACTGGCAAAACCAGCGCCGATCTCGACCCCCTTCACCGCATTGATGTTCATCATGTTATAGGCCAAGTCCGCATCGAGCTTGTCATACACGGGCTCCCCCCAACCGACGGGCACCCCACTGCCCACCACAGTAATTTGTGCCCCAACCGAATCACCCGACTTACGCAACCGGTCCATAAAAGCCTCTAACTGCGGCACCATGGCAGGATCTGCAGAGAAAAAAGGATTCTCATAAACCCCATCCCACGATACAAAAGGAATTTTTAACGGGCCCAACTGCGACATGTAGCCTCGGATAGTGACTCGCTGGTTTTCGAATAACCATTTCCGAGCAATGGCCCCAGCGGCCACGCGCACCGCGGTTTCGCGCGCTGACTGACGCCCTCCCCCCCGGTAATCACGAATGCCATATTTTTGCCAATAGGTGTAGTCCGCATGCCCAGGACGAAACTTATCGGCAATTTTCGAATAATCTTTACTGCGTTGGTCCACGTTACGAATCAATAGCCCAATGGGAGTGCCCGTGGTTTTGCCCTCAAACACACCCGACAAAATCTCTACTTTGTCCTCCTCACGACGTTGCGTGACGTGGCGTGAAGTGCCCGGTTTACGGCGATCCAAATCGATCTGCAAATCAGCCTCGGTTAACGCCAAACCCGGGGGGCAGCCATCAACCACACAACCAATGGCTGGGCCATGACTTTCACCAAAAGAGGTGACGCAAAAAAGCTTACCTAATGTGTTGCCAGACATGTTGAAAGCATCCGGAAATAATAATAGGCTAGTTTAGCACAGCCCCCCCTTCGAGCACCTCCTCGCGCGAACCCATTGCCCATCGATTGGCTGTTAGCGCCAACGGATGCGGCGTGACAATCTTCTTTAGTTTTTAGGGGCGGGGGATTCAACGCTAACGTTTAATAAGCGCACCATCCCACTGAAAAATAAAAACAATAAAACCCCCACATTCAAAAAGGCGATAAAACCAAACAGCTGCGCGATACTAAAACCGGCTTTTAACCATATCACCGCCATATCGGCCGCCACCACCATCAAAAAAGCATTCATGATGTTATTACCCGCCACGACGCGAGAACGGTGTTGCTCGGCACTTCGGGATTGCAAAAAAGTATAAAAAGGCACGATATACACGCCCCCCGATAAGCCGATCATCAAAAGATCCCCACCAATCCTAAGGCTAGAGGGTTGACGCACAAAAGCCTCGAGTGAAAGAGCAACTGCGGGTAACACCGTAGGCGTTGCAAAATACAAATCGAGGGTAAACACACTCAAACCCACACTGCCCCAAACAATCCAATGGTATCCATGCCAAACTCGGTTTAACCGTTCGCACAACAAAGAACCAATACCAACACCAACACTAAAGAGGACAAGCAACCCCGTTAACAAATCCTCCTTACCGCCTAAAGCTTGCTTGGAAAACATAGGCAACTGAGTCAATAAGGTCGCGCCGTAAAACCAAAACCAAGAAATACCCAATACGCACAAAAAAAGTTCCCGCTCGGCATAAAGCGCCTTCAAGTTGTGCTTAGTGGCTATCAACGGATTCCACTGCACGATTAACTCAGGCATTGAAGCGACCGTGGAAGGGATCGCAAAACTTAACCCCCAACCCAGCAACGCCACGGCCAAGCCGCTAAAACAAACCCAGAAAAGCCCCTCCGGTTGCCACTGCATGAGGCTTGCCCCGACGATGGTTCCCAATAAAATGGCTAAAAAAGTACCCGCATCAACCACCCCATTACCGCCCATTAACTCGTTTTTTTGCAAGTGCTGGGGTAGGTAGGCATATTTGACGGGGCCAAAGAGCGTCGAATGTAGCCCCATAAAAAAAAGGGCCGCTAACAAAAACTCCAAGTTATGCCAATAAAAGCCCAACGCGGCAATCCCCATCACAACGATTTCAAAAAATTTAATCCAACGAATCAATCCGCTTTTTTCATATTTATCGGCGATCTGTCCAGCCGTGGCGGAGAAGAGAAAAAAAGGCAGTATAAAAATACCCGCGCACAGGTTAATCAAAAAATCGGCGGAGAGTTGACTCATCCGCGCCGCCTCAAGGCTTAACAGAACAATCAACGCATTTTTATACAAATTATCGTTCATGGCGCCCAAAAACTGCACCCCAAAAAAAGGTGCGAAACGCCTTTGCCGAAGCAGGGAAAATTGCCCCTGAGGCTGCCTCTTTTTTTCGCTCTCCAACTTAGAGCCGACTTAATAAATGAAAAGCCCAACTCACCCCAAAGCCCGTCACATCGCTATTAACGGCCCCCAGTCCGCCTTTGCAACTGTGAGCCGATAAGTCCATATGAATCCAATCGCGTTGATCCGTAAATCGCTTTAGTAACAAAGCCGCTAAAATATGATCCGCCTCCCCATCCAACGTACACTGCTTGACATCTGCGACCGTGCTATCGAGGGCACTATCGTAATCCTCATCCAAAGGAAAACAAGAAACGCGCTCCCCCGAGGCAGAGCCCGCCTCTAAGGCTTTTTCAATAAGTTCGGGTTGGGTGGCAAAAAACCCACTATACCGAGATCCTAATGCCACATGCATACTGCCAGTCAGCGTTGCAAAATCAATCATAAGATCGGGTTTTTTTCTAGCCGCAAGACTTAAGGTATCGGCCAATACCATCCGCCCTTCAGCATCCGTGTGCACAATCTCAATGGTCGTCCCGTTGAAGGCACGCACCACATCATTTTGCTTATACGCTTTGGGACTTAAGTGGTTTTGTGCCAACGCCAACCAACAATCAATATTGATATTTAATTGGGCTTCACTCACCGCGCGTAAAATCCCTAAGGCCACCGCCGAACCATTCATATCCTCATGCATACCCTGCATATAGCGGGCGGGTTTTAAATTGTGCCCCCCCGTATCAAAACAAATGCCTTTGCCCACCAAAGCCACGGTTTTTTTTGCGCCAGGCGAGCGCCACTGCAAATGAACAATCGCCGCATCCTGTGGCTCACTGCCTTGAGCGACCGCGCAAAAGGCCCCCGCCCCCATCTTCAGAAGACGTTGGTAGTCGTATTCTTCATACGACCAGCGCTGCGACCGGGCGAGAACCCGTAAGCGTTTACGATACTGCCCAGGGGTTAAGGTATTGGGTGGCAACACCGTTAACTCCCGACACAGTACATTGCCTTCAGCCTTGGATTTTACATGGGCAAATGACGCACTCTGACTCACCCCATAAAGCTCGATACGTTCCAGCGCTTTGGTCTTGTCCTCTGATTTTTGAGTCGGCAGGGGAGTCCCGTTCACCCATGCACAATACAAAGCGTCTGAGGCGGCCGCCTCACGCTCGTCTTTCGGATTAAAAAACGCCAAGCCCAAGCGCTGCGCAGACTCCGCTAACAACAAAGCGAGCGCCTGACGCATGAGCTGAAAACGTTGAAACTGGGTTTTATGAGGATCGTGAACCACAAACACGCACAGTCCGCCCGACGGGGTTTGCAAGGCAAAGGGAGTTTTCCCCAGGGTATCGAGCTTTTTTTTCTTTCTTTTCATCTGCGCTGCCAATAACGCCTGAAAAGGCACCTCCTGACTCATCCCCGCCCCTTGACCGAGGACCACCAGAAGATAGGGATGCGATTGGGCGGTAGCCTCTGAAATCGATGCAGGGTGACAAATCATTTTTGCGAGCATAATGGCCTTTACTGAAGAGGAGTACGCATTATAGCCAAGCCATTTCGTCTCGCCTTAAAATTCGATTAAAATCAACCCTTCCTTGAAGGGATTAAAACTATGCGCTCCTACCTTGACCTATTAAATCAAGTGCTCAGCACCGGAACCCACAAATCGGATCGCACGGGCACCGGCACGATCAGTATTTTTGGCGCACAGTTGCGCTTTGATTTGTCAGCCGGATTTCCATTGCTCACCACTAAAAAAGTGCATTTAAAATCGATTATTCATGAGCTTTTGTGGTTTCTCAAAGGTGAAACCAATACCGCTTACTTGAAAAAAAATGGTGTATCGATCTGGGATGAATGGGCGCGCGAGGGTGGGGAACTCGGCCCGGTGTATGGCTACCAATGGCGCTCTTGGCCGCGAGCCGATGGCACTCACATTGATCAAATTAGTCAAGTCATCGAGCAGCTTAAAACCAATCCCAATTCGCGACGCATGATCGTATCGGCGTGGAACGTTGCTGACCTCGATCAAATGGCTCTCATGCCTTGTCACGCTTTTTTTCAATTTTATGTCGCCAATGGCAAACTCTCCTGCCAACTCTACCAACGCAGTGCCGATATGTTTTTGGGCGTACCCTTTAACATCGCCTCCTATGCGCTGCTGACCTTAATGGTGGCACAAGTGTGTCATCTTCAACCGGGGGATTTTATCCACTCCTTTGGTGACACGCATATTTATCTAAATCATCTAGATCAAACTCGAGAGCAATTGTCGCGCGCCCCCCGCGCACTTCCCACCATGCGACTGAACCCTCACGTAAAATCTATTTTTGACTTTACTTACGAAGACTTTACCCTCGAAGGCTATGATCCCCATCCGGCCATCAAAGCACCGGTAGCCATTTAATGGTCATTAATTTATCCGTCATGGTGGCCATGGCACAAAACCGTGTCATCGGGCACCAAGGCAAAATCCCTTGGCATCTACCCAATGAACTACAATTATTTAAGCGTACAACCCTAGGACACCCCATCCTCATGGGCCGCAAGACCTGGGAGTCGATTGGTCGACCTCTGCCGGGTCGGACTTCGATTCTGATCACCCGCCAAGCGCACTATGTCGCACCCGGGGCCCTTGTGACTCATTCTTTGGAAGAGGCCTTGAATAAAACCGATCCCCAAATCGAACGCTTTGTGATTGGAGGTGGGGAGCTTTACCGTGAAGCGCTCCCTCTGGCTGATCGGTTATATCTAACCACGGTGAACGCAGAACCCGAGGGGGACACCTTTTTGCCCTCTTGGCCATTGGAAGCGTGGGAAAAAATAAAAGAAGAATGTTTTAGCCCCGATGAACGTCATCCGTACGCTTATCGATTTGAAGTGTATGAACGAAAAAGATCCCCTTGATCTTTTTCTACCACTCAGTGCAGTGCTGCGCTTGGACCATTGAGTGCTTGGATGAAGCAATCAATGCCATTTAAGTCGCCTCTGAAAGACGGGGGACTGAGTTGATTTCAAAGACTGACGAGCGCGATTTTCTGAATATCACTCGGCCCGTTCACTCTACGGTTGCAAGACGCAATCCACAAAATAGCGTAACTGTCCGCCGTGGTTTTCTTTGACCAAGCCATGAATATCGGTCTCAAAACCCGGAAACTTCTGATTAAAATCTCGAGCAAACTGTAAAAATCCAGCAATCGTTTTATTAAAACGCTCACCCGGAATTAACAGCGGAATGCCCGGTGGATACGGGGTTAACAAAACGCTGGTCACACGCCCATCGAGCTTATCGATTTCAACCCGCTCAATTTCCCGATGCGAGAGCCTAGCCCAAGCCTCGGCGGGTGGCATGGCAGGCTTCATATCCGACAGATACATCTCGGTTGTGAGGCGAGCCACATCATTGCTTTTATACACACCGTGAATTTGATCGCACAAATCTCTTAAGCCTGTTTTTTCATAATTGGGGTATTTAGCAATAAACTCCGGCAATACCCGCCACAAAGGTCGATTGCTAGCATAGTCGTCTTTGAATTGCTGTAACTCGGTGACCAAGGTATTCCATCGCCCTTTGGTAATGCCAATGGTAAACATAATGAAGAAAGAATAAAGCCCCGTTTTTTCCACAATAATGCCGTGTTCGGCTAAATACTTGGTCACCACCGCAGCCGGGATACCCGTTTTTGCAAATCGACCCGTGACATCCAGCCCCGGCGTAATGACCGTTGACTTAATCGGGTCAAGCATATTAAAGCCCGTGGCCAAACCGCCGAACCCATGCCAACGCTCTCCCGAACGAAGCACCCAGTTTTCGCGATTACCAATGCCCTCTTCCGCCAATCGCTCAGGGCCCCACACCTTGAACCACCAATCCTTACCAAATTCAGCATCGATTTTACGCATAGCACGTCTAAAATCGAGCGCCTCCAGAATCGATTCTTCAACCAACGCGGCTCCGCCCGGAGGCTCCATCATGGCAGCGGCCACATCACAAGAAGCAATAATGGCGTATTGCGGTGAGGTTGAAGTATGCATGAGATAGGCTTCGTTAAACGTATGCCGATCAAGCTTTCGTTTTTCGCTATCTTGCACCAGAATTTGTGAGGCTTGAGACAGACCCGCTAATAGCTTATGAGTCGATTGAGTAGAAAACACAATCGACTCTTTGCAAATGGGTCGCTCCCGACCAATGGCATGCATGCCCTTGTAAAAATCATGGAACGTGGCATGGGGTAACCACGCCTCATCAAAATGCAAGGCATCGACCCGCCCATCAAACATTTCCTTGATGGTATCCACGTTGTATAAAATCCCGTCGTAAGTGCTTTGGGTGAGGGTTAACACTCTGGGCTTTTTATTCGATTTACTCGCAAAGGGATGGGCTTTAATTTTTTTCTGTATGTTTTCCCATTTAAATTCTTCTAACGGAATGGGACCGATAATGCCGAAGTGATTACGCGTGGGCATTAAAAATACGGGGATCGCCCCGGTCATCGTGATCGCATGAAGGATCGACACGTGACAGTTTCTATCCACAATAACCACATCGCCGGGTGCTACGGTCGAGTGCCATACAATCTTATTGGAAGTCGAAGTGCCATTGGTAACAAAGAACAGATGGTCACTATTAAAAATACGAGCCGCATTGCGCTCCGAGGCCGCCACGGGGCCTGAGTGGTCTAGCAATTGCCCTAACTCATCCACAGCATTACACACATCGGCACGCAACATATTTTCACCAAAAAACTGGTGAAACATATGGCCCACGGGGCTTTTCAAAAAAGCCACACCACCAGAGTGTCCTGGACAATGCCAAGAGTAGGAGCCGTCCTGAGCATAATGAGTCAGTGCACGGAAAAAGGGTGGGGCTAAGCCATCCAGATAGGAGCGTGTCTCACGCACGATATGTCGGGCCACAAATTCTGGCGTGTCCTCAAACATGTGAATAAAACCGTGCAACTCTCTGAGCACATCGTTAGGGATGTGGCGCGAAGTCTTCGTCTCACCATACAAAAAGATGGGAATATCAGCATTACGAAAACGGATTTCTTCAACAAAACCCCGCAATCCGGCAATCGTACTGGTGGCCGCCTCGGTCGTAAATTCCTCGTCATCGACCGATAAAATAAAAGCAGAGGCTCGGCTTTGTTGCTGAGCAAAAGAGGTGAGGTCACCAAAACTCGTCACCCCAAGCACCTCCAAGCCCTCCGACTCGATGGCTTCGGCCAAGGCACGAATACCCAGTCCACTCACGTTTTCAGAGCGAAAATCTTCATCAATAATAATGACGGGGAAACGAAATTTCATGCCAAAAACCTCCTCACGTAAGACAGGACGCGACTGTAGCCGCGGATTATAAGGGGCTCGGGTTAAAAATGGGGGGCAACGAACAATTTATTTGTCTTGCTTTCACGATTTTCCCAGGCAAGCGCGGTGGGCTGATAGGCTCGGCATGGAATCCCACCGCCGATTCATGCTACCCAGCCTGCCGACCCAGATCGCTCGCCCCTGAGCGTAAAAAACATACTGCACACTAGGTATTTTGCACCACAATTTTGGGAAATACCGAGGAGTGATCTTGTTGCTTTTCGGCGATTTTGACCGCCACCCGCCTGGCGATTTGTTTATAAATTTGCGCCGAACGACCCTCAGGGTCTGCGACCACCGTGGGAGTACCGGAATCGGCCTGTTGGCGAATATTAATATCTAAGGGTAAGCTGCCAAGTAACTCCATATCGTAGTCTTGGCTCATACGCGCGCCGCCCCCCTCACCAAAAATTCTCTCCTCATGGCCACAATGAGAACACACATGGATCGACATATTCTCCACAATACCCAGAATCGGAATATTGACCTTTTCAAACATCTTTAATCCCTTACGCGCATCGATTAAAGCAATGTCTTGGGGCGTTGTGACGATCACTGCACCCGTCACAGGCACCCGTTGGGCTAAGGTTAACTGAATGTCTCCGGTTCCAGGGGGCAAGTCCACCACCAAGTAATCCACCTCACGCCACTTGGTTTCATTTAACAGTTGCTCTAGCGCCTGCGTCACCATGGGGCCGCGCCACACCATCGGCGTTTCCATATCAATCAAAAATCCAATCGACATCGCCTGTAGACCGTGGCCTTCCATGGGTTCCAACATTTTATTGTCTTTACTCACGGGCTTGCCCTTGATGCCCAGCATCATCGGTTGTGAGGGCCCGTAAATATCGGCATCCAACATACCCACCGTGGCCCCTTCAGCCGCTAGCGCCAAGGCTAAATTCACCGCCGTCGTGCTTTTACCCACCCCCCCCTTACCAGAAGCGACTGCAATAATATTTTTAATGCCTGGAATTAATTTAACGCCTCGTTGCACGGCGTGCTTGACGATATTCATGCTCACTGTCACTTGCACGCTCTGCACCCCGGGCAACTGAGCCAAAGCCTGCCGGATCTGCTCTTTGATCGGCTCTAATTGACTTTTAGCCGGATAACCCAATTGCACTTCCAACGAAACTTGATTGCCATCGACTTTAATATTACGGGCAGATTTTGTGGACAGGTAGTCTTTGTGCGTGTTCGGGTCAATTAGGGTTTGTAAAACATCTTTGACTTGTTGCTCGTCAATAGCCATGACAGCGTCCATTAAGTAAGTAAGGGATTAAATAAGAAGGGGTGAGATCAAAAGGGTTAGGCCAATCATTCAGACCTCATTTTAATCATTTTTACGCAATGGGACTATCCTCATTTTTAGAGTAAAAACCGCTTTACTGGCAAGGTTTTTATCTCAAACCCTCAGCGCTACGAATGCGCTTCAAAGCGCTTTGCCCTCATTTACCCCTTGGGCTGCCTATTCGCACGCCTCCTCATAAACTGCAAACCATTTTTTTCTCTGCCTTAAGCCACAGAAGGCCACAGAGCCCACAAAGCCCCTATTGGCCGGAGCTTTCCCCTAGCCCCCTCTGTCCGCTCATCTTGCCAGCGTCCGAGTTAACCTCAGAAACGGGACAAAGGTTTGTTACAATCCTAGGCTTCTGTCGCCTGACCTATTCCTAAAGACCATGACCCCTCGTCGCTTGCTGGTAACCTCAGCGCTCCCCTATGCCAATGGCGCCATTCATCTGGGCCATCTGGTGGAATACATTCAAACCGATATTTGGGTGCGCTTTATGCGCATGCAAGGCCATGAAGTGCACTACGTGGGGGCCGATGACACTCATGGCACCCCCGTGATGCTACGAGCCCATGCGGAGGGCCTGACGCCCAAAGCGCTGATCGATCGGGTTTGGCACGAACATAAACGTGACTTTGATGCCTTTGCGGTGAGTTTTGATCACTACTACACTACCGATTCGCCAGAAAATGAATCCTTGTGTGCCGAGGTCTACCAACAACTACAAAAAAATAATCTCATTGCCACTCGTTCGGTTGAACAGTTTTTTGACCCCGTCAAACAAATGTTTTTACCAGATCGATATATCAAAGGCACCTGCCCTAAATGTAATGCCAGCGACCAATACGGCGACTGCTGCGAAGTTTGTGGGGCGACCTACGGACCCACAGAACTCAAAAATGCTTATTCCAGCATTTCAGGTGCAGCCCCCGTTCGAAAAGCCTCAGAGCACTATTTTTTCAAATTATCAGATCCGCGCTGTGAGGTTTTTTTACGCGAGTTCACGCAAAATGCTGATTGCCTACAAACCGAGGCAGCCAACAAGATGAAGGAATGGTTGGGTGAATCCGGTGAGGCCAAGCTCTCTGACTGGGATATCTCACGCGATGCACCCTACTTCGGTTTTGCTATTCCTGGCACTGACGGACAAAAGTTTTTCTACGTCTGGCTCGATGCCCCGGTAGGTTATTTTGGCAGTTTTTTAAATTACGTTAAAAAACAAGCAACCCAAGGTCAGTCGATCGATGCCGATTCTTTTTTACGTCCAGGTCATACCACGGAATTAATTCATTTCATTGGCAAGGACATCCTTTACTTTCATGCGCTCTTTTGGCCCGCGATGCTCAAAAATGCGGGCTTTCGCACCCCCACTAAAATCTATGCCCATGGATTTTTAATGGTCAATGGTGAGAAAATGTCCAAATCACGGGGCACGTTCATTACCGCAGAAAGTTACCACCAACAAGGACTCAATGCCGAGTGGCTGCGTTACTACTACGCGGCAAAGCTCAATGCCACTTTAGAAGACATTGATCTCAATCTAGATGATTTTGTGGCCCGTGTTAATAGTGATCTCGTAGGTAAATATATCAACATTGCGAGTCGCGCCTCTGGTTTCATTCACAAATACTTTGCCGGTAAAATTCAAGATCCGCAGCAAAGCACAGCCTCGGCCCAAACGCTTTTACGTCATCTAAAAGCGGCTCAGTCTGAGATTGCCCAACACTATGAAGAACGCGAATTTGGTAAGGCCATTCGTCAGATTATGGAATTGGCGGATGGGGTTAACAAGTATTTTGATGAAGCCAAGCCTTGGGCCTTAGCCAAAGCCGGTCAAGACTCGCTAGGCCCATTACACGAAGTGTGCAGCACCGCATTAGAAGCGTTTCGTGTGCTCACCCTTTATCTCGCACCGGTATTACCGCGGTTGGCTCAATCCGTTTCACAATTTCTAAAAGTCTCCTGCACCCAGTGGCACTTGATCGATCTACCGATTGCACAGCAGCGCAATTTAGATGAACCGATTTTGCCCTACCAACATTTGATGACCCGCATCGAGGCGCAGCAAGTGAGCGCACTCGTTAACGTCAATAAAGAAAATTTAAAACCCACGCCCCCTTCCACAGCACAAACCTCAGTGACAGCAACAACGCCCAACCCCAAGAATAAACCTCCCCTTAGCCCCCCTACCGAAGCCCCCCTCATAGGCCCAAGCCCTACGGCAAGCATCAGCATTGAGGACTTTAGCAAAATAGAGCTTCGGGTGGCTCGAATCGCTGCTGCCGAATCAGTGACCGGGGCAGATAAGCTACTAAAACTGTCTCTGGACTTAGGGCCCTTGGGAACACGACAAGTATTTGCCGGCATCAAATCAGCCTACGATCCGTCTCAACTCGTAGGCAAGTTAACGGTGTGCGTGGCCAACCTGGCTCCTCGGAAAATGAAATTTGGACTGTCTGAGGCCATGGTATTGGCCGCCAGTGGTGAGGGGCCCGGTCTTTTTTTACTCTCCCCTGATGCCGGTGCTGAACCGGGTATGAAAATTAAATAACTTTTTATTAATCCTCGGACTATGACCCTATGAAACTGACACATATCGAAGTCATTGCAATCGACATTCCTCTAAAACAAAATTTTGGCGGATCCACCTACAATGTTCTAAAACGTAGCACCGTCATTACGCGACTTAGGACAGAAGAGGGATTAACCAGCAATGTCTACAACGGAGACAATCGCGCCCACGCAGGTGAGATTGCCCGATTGATGAAAGACACTTTGTTTCCCCTCATCAAAGGGATGGATATTTTTTCCTACGAACGGATTTGGGAAGTCCTCTTTAGTCTCACCACGGCCCAAGGCGATCGCAAAGTGCTACTGGAAGCCATCTCAGCACTCGATTGTGCTATTTGGGACTTAATCGGCAAAGCGCTCGGCAAATCGGTACGTGAACTACTCGGAGGCTACAGGCAATCATTACCGATCATCTCCATTGGCGGCTATTACATGCCTGGAAAAAAACTCTCGGACTATGCCAAAGAAATGCAGTCCTACCAAAAAGCCGGTATGGCAGGCTGTAAATTCAAAGTCGGTGGCCTCACTGCTGAGGAAGACGCCAAACGCGTGGCGGCAGCCCGACGTGCCGTGGGAGATGATTTTATGCTGTGCGTGGATGCCAATCGAGGATGGACCGCACAAGAAGCCATACGCTTTGCGCGGTTAATCGAACCGCTGAATATCGCCTGGTTTGAGGAACCCTGTCTTTGGTATGACGATGCGGCGATGATGGCCCGGGTTCGCCAATCCACCTTGATCCCCATCACCGCAGGACAAAGTGAAATTAATTGTCAGGCGGTTCGCCGATTGGTCGATGCTGGTGCGGTGGATTACGTCAATTACGATGTATCAGAAGGCGGCGGCGTCACCGACTGGCGACGTGTAGCGGCGTTGTGTGCCACAGCCGGTCTACAGATGGCCCATCATGAAGAGGCCCAAATCGCTTCCCATCTTTTAGCTGCCGTACCTCACGGCACCTATGCCGAATGCTTTGCACACCCAGATCGGGATCCCATTTGGCAGCAAATGTGGGTTAACCGACCCAAAGTCAAAAATGGCCACATCCAAGTCAACCCAGGACCCGGTTTTGACATTGAATTGGATGAAAAAATGATCAAAAAATACCGCATCAATTAAACCAAAAAATACCGCAACAAGTCGACCCTCACTGGAGTGATCACCCGATCCCAATCACCCAGGGTGGGGCTACCCCTATAAGCGGGCTAATGTATACCAAGGCGAGTCGCTATCCTATCGATTCAAAATCCAGACCTGCTGACTGAGTGCGCCAGCCCCTGCGCCCCTCAGTCAGATAACCCTTTCATGTACCGACAAAATTAAATCCTATACCCAAAGCCTTACTTACATAAAAGTAAAGCGACGGTGCCGATCGCCATCGACACTCCTATAACAAAATATCCCCGCAGGCAAAAAATCCATACTAAAATCCACATCATCGATCACGGTGCGTTTTAACCTTCCCCTGATATGAATCTAAAAACTCAACACCTCACCATCTTGGGCCGCGTTCAAGGCGTCGGCTTTCGCTACTACATGGCCTATAAAGCTAAGCAGTTTCATGTCACCGGATGGGTTCGCAACCGTGCCGATGGCAGTGTGGAAGCGCTCATTCAAGGCGATGCGGACAATATCGAGCAACTCATCATTCGTGCCCATCGAGGTCCCCCCAAGTCTGAGGTGCAGTCAGTGACGCCGGAAGAGGTTATTACGAGCGAAATCTTCACTGAATTTGACATTCGCCCCACCCCACCTCAATAAACCGATACCGGTGCGAATGGATTGAATGCTCTGACCGATTTTCAGCGGACTTCATCAGGCAGCCGCATTGGCGTAAATCAATTTCACATTCTCAGGCGCCACCCAAGCCCCTAAGGCTGCGATCAACTCATCTTTGGGATGCACTTTCCATTCCTCTCCCAAACTAATCTCACAACACGCCTGTTGATTACTGTAAAAAATGCTCACCGGACAACTCCCATGACGAAAGGGCGTGAGAATGTCGCGTAACTTGTCTCCCGAGGCTTGGCCATTGCAAGTAATCTTCAACACGCGTGCAAATTGCGATCGTGCCGTTTGTAGTTCATAGAGTTTTTCTGCTGAAATTCGCAACGTCTCAGAATCATTGAACTGCGACTTCGTCACCTTACCCTCGACTACAATCAAGGTGTCTTCTTTTAGCCAATGGCGATGTTTTTCAAATAACTCATTAAACACCGTCAATTCAATTCGACCATAGCTGTCATCCAACACCAACACCCCCATACGTCCTCGGCGTGTCATTTGAAACCTTTGGCTCACAATAATCCCCGCGAGCATAACCGGTTGGGCTTGGGGAGTGACCTGATCCAGACGGGTAGGGGCGAAGCTACGCAACTCTTGCTCATAGGTGCGAAAAGGATGGCCGGAAAAGTAATAGCCTAAAGCCACTTTTTCCTGCTTTAATCGCTCTAGATCACTCCATGAGAGCATCGACCCCGTTGGCTGAACGGGACGATGGGCCTGGACATCCTCAAATAAATTGGTTTGATTCATTGAGCGACTCGCCTGCTCAGCACTTTCAATAGCCAAAGCAACACAGGCCAACAACCCAGCTCTATTTATTTCGATATCATCAAAAGCGCCCGCCCGAATCAACGACTCAATGACTCTTCGGTTTACCACCCTTTTATCAACACGCTGACAAAAATCGAATAAATCTTTAAAAGGACCGCTTTTAGCACGCACGGCTACGATCTGCTGAATCGCCCCCTCGCCCGTGCCCTTAATCGCCCCCAAGCCGTAGCGAATCGTACGGGTGTCCACGGGGGAAAAACGATAATCGCCTTGGTTAACGTCAGGCGCCTGAATCGTTAAATGGTTATCACGACAATCTTCAAATAAAATCTGCACCTTGTCCGTATCGTTCATCACCGCTGACAAGTTAGCCGCCATGAAAGCCGCCGGATGGTGGGCTTTAAAATAAGCCGTCTGATAGGCCACCAACGCATAAGCGGCAGCGTGAGATTTATTAAACCCGTAGCCAGCAAACTTTTCCATAAGATCAAAAAGTTCATCCGCTTTGCGTGCCGGCAAGCCATTGTTGTGGGCCCCGGTAGCAAACAGTCCCCGATGCTCGGCCATTTCTTCCGCTTTTTTCTTGCCCATCGCGCGGCGCAATAAATCGGCTCCACCCAAACTATACCCACCGATGATCTGCGCCATCTGCATGACCTGTTCTTGATAGATCATGATGCCATAGGTTTCAGATAAAATATCCTTCACCCTTGGGTCTGGATACTCAAAGCGCTTGCCGTGCTTACGATCACAAAACTCTGGTATCAATTCCATCGGCCCCGGACGGTAGAGTGCCACGAGCGCGATAATGTCCCCGAATCGGTCTGGCCGTGCACGCTTTAAGAGCTCACGCATGCCTCGCGATTCAAACTGAAAAATAGCCGTCGTATTCGCTGTAGCAAAAATGCGATAAGACGCCTCATCATCCAAGGGCAGATTATGTAGCGCTAATGAGGCCTCTGGGTCCAACTGCTTCACATAGCGCAGCGCCCAATCTAGAATCGTCAGGGTGGTCAAACCTAAGAAATCGAACTTAACCAATCCAATGGCTTCAACATCGTCCTTGTCGAACTGACTAATGGCGGAGTTGGAGGCATCGGCCACGTATAACGGACAAAAATCGGTCAGCTTTCCCGGAGCAATTAACACCCCTCCGGCATGCATCCCGACATTACGGGTTAAACCCTCCACCTTGGTGGCAAGGGCTAGCAGCTCACGCACCTCTTCTTCATTTTTTTGCCGCTCTTTGAGTTGCGGCTCCATCTCTAGGGCATCGGCCAAGGTAATATGTTTACCCGGTTGCAGCGGTATTAACTTAGCCAATTGATCACAAAAATTATAGGGCAACTCGAGGACTCGACCCACGTCTCGCACCACCGCCTTGGCCGCCATCGTGCCAAAGGTGACGATCTGCGACACACTGTCAGCGCCATAGCGCTGTTTCACGTAATCGATTACTCGATCTCGACCATCCTGACAAAAATCAATGTCAAAGTCTGGCATGGAGACGCGATCAGGATTTAAGAAGCGCTCAAACAGTAAGTTATAGCGTAACGGATCTAAATCCGTAATCCCCAAACTGTAGGCCACCAAAGAACCGGCGCCCGAACCGCGCCCAGGGCCTACGGGCACACCATTATTTTTCGCCCAATTAATAAAATCCGCAACGATCAAAAAGTAGCCCGGAAAACCCATTTGCAAAATGGTTTTAATTTCAAAATCCAAACGTTCTTGGTAACGAGGTAGGGCTTGCGTGCGATCTGATTCTTCGTTGAACAACACCAACAGTCGTTGTTGTAGCCCTTCGAACGAGCGAAAACGTAAATACTCATCTAAGCTTTGTCCTTCAGGGGTGGGAAACATAGGTAATTTACTTTTACCTAATTCCAACTTCAAATTACAACGCTTCGCAATCTGCACACTGTTGGCCAGTGCTTCAGGTAAGTCACTGAATAACGCTTCCATGGCCTTTTGCGTCAAAAAATATTGCTCTTCGGTAAAAAGTTTGGGGCGACGTTGGTCAGACAACGTATAGCCCTCGGCTATACAAACCCGAGCTTCATGAGCCCGAAAATCATCCGGCTTTAGAAACTGTATCGGGTGCGTTGCGACTAGAGGCAAATGTAATTCTTCGGCCAACTCGACGGCCAGTTGCACGTAATGTTCAACTGGCACCACCGCTGAACCAACCGTAGTGGCGCTAGGACCCGGACGCTGAACTTCGATATAAAAGCGATCAGGAAAAATCGTATTCCATAGTTGTGCCCAATGCACGGCTTCGTCATGATGGTCTGCAATCAATGCCTGCCCAATATCCCCCCCGTGAGCGCCCGACAAGGCAATCAATCCTGGCTCACCGTTCGGGTTAAACCATGAGCGCTGGATCTCTGCACGACCGCGGTATTGATTGGTACGATAGGCTTGGGTTAATAGATCACAAAGGCGTAAGTAGCCTGTATGATTTTGAACCAACAACAGCAAACGATAGGGTTGATCCCGATCAGCATCATTGGTCAACCACACATCGCAACCGATGATCGGTTTGATGCCCTTAGCCCGGGCAAGTTTATAAAACTTGACCATTCCAAACACATTGCCAAAGTCAGTCAAGGCCAAAGATGGCATACTGTCGGCTTGCGCAGCCTGGACCGCATCATCCAGACGAACAATGCCGTCAACGACTGAGTACTCGCTATGCATCCGCAGATGTATGTAAGAAGGTTCCATGTCGGTTATTTTAGCGGCTAACAGGCTGGTAGAGCAGACTGACTGACATTTTTGATTGATAAGCCCACCCATTGATTGACTTTCAACATTCTTTTCCTCCCATGCCCAAAGTCCACATGAAGCCCAGCCACTCGGAATACCTCACCATACGAGGTCTACGCCACCATGTCAGAATGTGGGGGCAAGCGCCCGCGCCCAAACTCTTCCTACTCCACGGTTGGATGGATGTATCTGCCTCTTTTCAGTTCTTAGTCAATGCCTTAGAGAAAGATTGGCACATTATTGCCCCCGATTGGCGTGGATGTGGCCGGTCGGCCTGGACTCGCGAGGGCTACTGGTTTCAGGATTACTATGCCGATCTGGATGCGCTATTAAACCACTATAGCCCTGACCAACCCGCCTATCTAGTCGGTCATAGCATGGGGGGCAACATTGCCTGTACCTACTCTGGGATCAAACCCGAGCGGGTTAAAAAGTTAATTTCTCTGGAAGGTTTTGGGGCCGGCCGCAGTCGTCCCGACATGGCCCCCGCACGCTATGAACGATGGTTAAATGAATTACAAAATCCGCCTCGGCTTAAAGGTTACGACTCGTTTGCCGCTGTTGCCGCTCGACTCGTAGCGAACAATCCTCGACTTTTACCCTCTCAAGCCGATTTTTTAGCCAAACATTGGGCACGCAAATTACCCTCGGGTGAAATCATTTTACGATTCGATCCGAGACACAAAACCGTGAATCCCGTTCTCAATCACGTCGATGAATTAATAGAATGCTGGCGACGCATTACCTGCCCCGTACTGTGGGTTTACAGTCAGGAGGTAGATAAGCGCAATTGGCGAAAAGATAGTCCTGAACAATTGCAACAAAGAAAAGATGCTTTTCGTGATCTTAAAGAGATCACTTTAGACGATTGTGGCCACATGCTTCATCACGATCAACCCGTCAATGTGGCTCAGCTCGTTGAGCGCTTTTTATTACAAGCCTAGCTCTTTTAGGGATGAAGGACACACCGATCCACTCGAAGGCATCATCAGTGCGGTTTCAATAAAAAAATAGCCCACAAGATTGTAAATCTAGGAAGGTTGCACCTTGATTTAAAAATCAGGGTAAAAATTCCGTGAGAGTTGGCTAATGCTAGTAAGGGAGTGAGCTTCGGGTCAATGCTTGGATACCGTCGTTTTGACTTCCTCCCCTGCCTAAAGGCAGGGGATTCCTACCGTGCTACACATGAGTTACCTCACACATAGTCGCCTCGGTGGGTTCCTGCTTCACAGAGGCTGGTTTCGTCTTACGCTTACGCGCAAGGCCAGAGCCGTCCTCTCCACAGGCTGCAACGCGGTGTCCACGCGCCAATACATTCATCGCGCCGACGACATCGGCGTTGTCGGTGTGTCCACAGTCCACACACTCGAACTTGGCTTGTGTCTGCCTGTTCTCAGCTGCCACATGCCCACAAGCGGGACACGTCTGGCTCGTGTGGTGCGCAGGCACTGGGACGAGTATCCCGCCATTCCAGTTGAGTTTGTATTCCAACTGGCGGCGAAACTCGAACCAGCCCTGATCAAGAATAGCCCTATTCAGCCCAGACTTCTGCGCTACGTTTTTTCCCGCCTTCTGGGCATTTCCTTTGCTCGACTTGGACATATTGCGAACCTGCAAGTCCTCGATCGCCACCATCGCGTGGTTTTTACTGATGCTGGTCGTGGTCTTATGCAGGAAGTCGCGCCTAGCATTGCCGATGCGGGCGTGGATGTTTTGCACTCTCCTTTTGGCTTTTTGCCAGTTCTTGCTGAATTTGACTTTGCGGCTCATGGCTCGCTGATAGCGATTGAGCCTTACTTCGTGCTTTTTGAAACTGTTGAGCGGAGCCACAAAGCTGCCATCGCTCAACGTAGCGAAACGGGTAATACCCATGTCGATACCGATTGCACTAGTGGCCTTAGGAATGGGCTGTTCGACCTCGCGCTCGGTCTGGATACTAGCGTACCACTTGCCACCGCATTGACTGATGGTGATGTTCTTGGGAATTCCAAGAATGTCTCGGCTGTTGCGATACCGCATCCACCCCAACTTGGGCAGCTTGATGCGTCCGTTGGCTTGGTCTATTTCACAGCCTTGAGGAAACCGCAAACTGTCTCCCATGCCTTTGCGTTTAAAGCGGGGGAAGTCTGCACGTTTTTCAAAGAAGTTTTTGTACGCACGCTCCAAGTTTTTGAGCGCATGTTGCAAGGCCTGCGAGGGGGACTCTTTGAGCCAAGGAAACTCCTTCTTCCACTCAGGCAGAAGGTTTGCCATTGCCACATACCCAACGAACTTGCCGCCTGCCTCGTAGTTGGTTTTTTGCAGGGCAAGCGCCTTGTTGTAGACGAACCGACACGACCCTGCGTAGCAGCCCATATCGCGCTGCTGCTCGCCGGTTGGCATGAGTTCGTATTTAAAGGCTTGGAGCCGTTGCATGGGCTATATTATACTTCGGTCTATGAGCAAAAATCCAAGAGAAAACAGCGAAATTCGCCACGGCAGGCATTGTGTATTCCTTATGCACGTTCACTTGGTCTTTGTGACAAAGTACCGACGCGAAGTGTTCACCAAGGTGATTTTGGACGATCTGCGCAACATCTTCACCAGTGTGTGCGTGGACTTCGAATCCGAGTTGGTGGAGTTCGATGGGGAGGACGACCATGTTCATTTGCTGGTCAACTATCCGCCCAAGGTTTCTGTATCGGCTCTGGTGAACAGCTTGAAGGGCGTTTCCAGTCGAATGATTCGGCAGAAAAATTACCCCAACATTCGCAAGAAACTTTGGGGGAAGGCGCTTTGGTCACCCAGCTACTTCGCGGGCAGTTGCGGTGGTGCGCCCATCGCCGTCATACGCCAGTACATCGAACAACAGCAGACGCCGCACTAGGGGACAGCTCTCCGCTGTCCGCGCTCTACATCCTCTCCCTAAAGGACGGGGTTTTCAGCGCAAGATGGATAAAAAACGATCCGGAAGGCCCTAACCCGATCAACCCTAAACCCTCCCTGTCTTGTAACAGGCCGCTCAGCAGCCGCAAAAAAGGGGAGGGGAAATTTAAAAACTACTCAACAAAAACATTCGGGAAAATAAATCCACCGGTGCACAGCATGATGACCGCTTTGATCACGAAAAAGAATTTTTGAGCCATTGTCATATCGCTAAATGCTTTACCAGTCAAACAAACTTCTTCTTTCTTTTTTTCTTCACTCATGGACATTTCCTTAAAAGTTTTATAACGCTGTATTGGAAAAAAGGTTTTTTTATTTTTATAAATTCTCTACGAGGGTCTCAGTCAACATACGACTAATACAAGAAAAAAACAGTGTTTTTTCAAAATTCACTCACCCCCTATTCCATAAGCTTACAACGGCGGGATTTTTCACACAAGGGGTTTAACAAAAACTTAATCTGCCGCCCCCATTATGGGGCCCTCGTGGAGTTTTTAGCATCAAAATGCGCTAAAGCTTGGCAAATCGCTTTTATCCCTTGTATTACCCGCGGCGAGGGCCTTTCAATCGTATCCGGATCAATATAGTAGACGGGTAAGGTATCGATCGCTGACACGGGAGAGGGATGCCAAGATCGCTCAAAATCTGCCCTACCCAATCCTGCACCCGACCCTAAAATCACCTGTGGCCGAGCCATTAAAACCGATTCTAGGCTCACCCCAGGGGTTAATGCCAATAAATGCCCCAATACATTCTGCCCCCCACATAAATCCATTACCTCACTGATTAAATGGCTAGCATTCACCGTTAACAAGGGTTGATGCCAAATTTCGTAAAAAATTCGCACGGGAGGCCGCCTGGCGCGTCGAATATGGACAGACTGCCGGATGGCATCGATTTGTTGTTCAAACTCGAGAGCCGCTTTTTCAGCCCTATCTGGATGCCCGGTTAAAAGACCCACCAGTCTCAAATTCCGACTAATATCATTTAAATGTGAAGACTTACTGACCCAAACGGCGATACCAGCCGCTTCCAATCGAGCAATATCAGCCTTTTGATTACCGCTATCCCAGGCCAACACGAGATCCGGTTTTAATTGCAAAATACGTTCAATATCGACCCGTGTGCCATCCCCAATATGAGGTAAATGAGTGGCTTCAACGGGGTAATCACTAAATTGGCTGACCCCCACCATTTCAGCACCCGCACCGGCTGCAAAGGCGATTTCCGTTAAATGCGGGGCCAAACTCACGACTCGGGTCGACGGTTTTAAGCGTGTAAACTCCACCCCCCGATCATCTACTAATTTAACCCGCGAGAAAGACGGCACCAAGGCATTCGATGAGGCGCCCGATAAAGGCTGTAGCGACAGAAAAAATGACGCCGCTAAGCCCAACACGATCTTGTCCGTAAACCCTAGTTTTTCAATCAATGTTTTTTGTCCTGTTAACCCTTCATTCAGACAAAAAATCAACTCAACATCAATTATCGGCTTGCGCTGCCTTCACACGCCGAGCACGAACCGCAGCAGCCAATTGATTTAACATGGCCTCTGTCTCCTCCCAGCTAATACAACCATCCGTAATGCTCACGCCATAGGCTGGCACTTTGCCTGGGGTTAAATCCTGTCGCCCGGCTTTTAAGTGGCTTTCCGCCATAATGCCAAAGATACGCGCATCACCCGACTCGATTTGATGCGCTAAATCCGCGCCCACCTCAATTTGTTTTTCCGGCTTCTTGCTACTATTGCCATGGCTAAAATCCACCATAATACGGGCTGGCATTCCCGCTTGCGCTAATCCCATGCCCGCCGCATCCACGTGAACCGCACTGTAATTAGGCTCCTTGCCACCTCGCAAAATCAAATGACAATCCTCGTTACCTGACGTAGAAACAATGGCTGAACAGCCTTCTTTCGTGACAGACAAAAAGTGGTGAGGCGCTTGTGCCGCACGAATCGCATCAATAGCAATCTTAATGTTACCGTCTGTACCGTTTTTAAATCCCACTGGGCAAGAAAGCCCCGAGGCCAATTCTCGGTGAATTTGCGACTCAGTCGTACGTGCGCCTATAGCTCCCCATGCCACTAGATCAGCAATGTATTGGGGAGTGATCATGTCTAAAAATTCACAACCCACCGGCATACCCGAGTCATTTAATTCCAGCAATAACTTACGGGCCACCCGTAAGCCCTCATTGATATTGTAGCTTCCGTCCAATTGGGGATCATTAATCAATCCCTTCCAGCCAACGGTGGTACGCGGTTTTTCAAAATATACGCGCATAACGATCAGTAAATCGTTACCATTTTTATCGGCGTATCGCTTTAATTTCGTCGCATATTCCTGGGCTGCCTTCACGTCGTGAATAGAGCAAGGACCGACAATCACCAACAACCGATCTTCGGCGCCATGAATAATACGATGAATGGCACTGCGGGCATCAAAAACCGTTTTTGCCGCCGCATCTGTCAATGCCAACTCGCCCAGCACTTTAGCTGGGGAGACCAATTCTTTAATTTCTTTGATACGCAAATCGTCTGTCCGATAAGGCATAGCTGTCTCAATTAACTGTAAAAACAAAGCATTATAACCAAAAATACGTAAAAACTCTCTTTGCTATTGCACCGTCCCACCCACCGTGAGGCCATCAATTCTCAAAGTCGGCTGCCCCACTCCCACCGGAACACTTTGACCTTCTTTACCACAAGTGCCCACCCCGGGGTCCAACGACATATCATTACCAATGAGCACAACCCGAGTCAATGCATCCGGACCATTCCCAATCAAGGTCGCGCCCTTGACCGGTCGGGTCACTTTACCATTTTCAATTAAATACGCCTCTGAGGCAGAAAAAACAAATTTTCCGCTGGTGATATCCACCTGCCCACCACCGAAATTAACCGCATAAAGTCCATTTTGAACAGAGGCGATAATCTCCCCCGGTTCGCGCGCCCCATTGAGCATGTAGGTGTTGGTCATACGAGGCATCGGAATATGGGCAAACGATTCTCGTCGACCATTTCCCGTGGGGGCCACCTTCATTAATCGAGCATTCAAACTGTCCTGTAAATACCCTTTCAATACGCCATCCTCTATCAACACATTACACTGGGTCTGATTCCCCTCATCATCAATGTTTAGTGAACCACGCCTTGATTGCAGCGTACCATCATCAACCACTGTCACCCCCGACGAGGCTACTCGCTCACCCACCCGGCCGCTAAAAGCGGAGGTGCCCTTGCGATTAAAATCTCCCTCTAGGCCATGACCAATGGCCTCATGCAACAACACTCCGGGCCATCCAGGCCCTAGCACCACGTTCATGGTGCCAGCCGGGGCCGGTTGCGCCTCTAAATTGACTAACGCTTGATCCACGGCTTTTCGAGCATAGTCCTGCAATACGGCAGGACTGAAGTAATCGTAATTAAATCGCCCACCGCCACCGGCACTGCCTTGTTCTCGCCGACCGTTTTGCTCCACAATGACCTGCACCGACATACGCACGAGCGGGCGAATATCGGCCGCCTGTGCACCATCGGAACGCGCCACCATCACCACCTCATACTCACCGGCTAAAGACGCCATCACTTGGCTGACTCGGGGATCTAGGCTTCTGGCAAAACGTTCGACTTGCTCCAGTAGCTGTACCTTTTGAGGATCCTGCAAACTCGCCAAGGGATCGTGCGGCTGGTAAAGGCTTCGGCCCGATTGGCGCTTAGCCACGGGGGTCGTACTCGAGGCGCCCATACGGGCAATCGCTCGAGTCGCTTGCGCAGCCGCCCCTAAGGCTTCGAAACTAATGTCATCGGAATAGGCAAAGGCAGTTTTTTCGCCACTCACCGCTCGAACCCCCAATCCCTGATCAATATTAAAGCTTCCCGATTTAACAATACCCTCTTCCAAAGCCCATGACTCGCTACGACAATACTGAAAATACAAATCCGCATAATCGACCTGATGCTGCATAATTTGCCCAAACACGGCAGTCAATTGGGCGTCATTTAAGTCGTAGGGCTTTAGTAGCGTGTCATACGCCGTGTCAAAAATACTGGAGGCCGTCATCTGGGTCGTATCAATTGAAGACAAAATGTTTCCTTTATCCGATTATGCGTTATTTCAAAATCCGGTGACTTAATGCCGGCAAATTAGCCCTCAGTGCTCGACTGTGGGCAAGATCAATACGGGCCATCACCACTCCCTGTCCCGTCGCTAAGCGATTGACAACCACGCCCCACGGGTCGATCACCATTGAATCGCCATGGGTCTGACGTCCATTCTGATGCAACCCACCTTGTGCCGGCGCAATGAGGTAGGCGAGATTTTCAATCGCACGCGCCCGCAACAAAGTCTCCCAATGGGCGCGGCCAGTGGTCGCCGTAAAGGCCGCAGGCACCAAAATGATATCCACCCCTTGCATCGAACGATAAAGCTCTGGAAACCGTAAGTCATAACAAATGGACAGCCCCAAGCAACCAAAAGGCGTTTGAAGGGTCACTAGTTGGTTCCCAGGCTCAATCGTGCGAGCCTCATGATACTGTTCTTCCCCCATCTGAAAACCAAACAAGTGGATCTTGTCATAGCGCGCCACCTGTTCACCCCGATGATCAAAAACTAAGCAACTATTTCTGACTCGCCCAGGATCCTTGCACATCAACGGGACCGATCCCCCAACAATCCATATGCCATGCAACTTAGCGGCGGCGGATAAAAAGGCCTGGATCGGCCCCTCACCTTCTTTCTCACGCACGGCAACCTTATCCGTATCTTGCAATCCCATAATAGCAAAGTATTCCGGTAATGCCACCAATCGCGCCCCCAGACTCGCCGCCTGGGCTATCAGTAAGCCTGCCTGAATCAGATTATCTTGCACACTGGCCGAGGAGACCATTTGTAGGGCAGCGACTTGAAATACATCGTCACCCTGAGCGGGTGGGGTTACCTGCGTGCCAGCAATCAGCGATCGGTCCATGAACACTCTCTTTTATCGCATGTTAAAAAACATCTGAGGCCCTACTTTCGTTAACACAGACCTCAAGGGGCTTTAGGGGCGGACTCTGACGGTCTAGGCGCCGTCGCCTTAGTAACGATGGGCTCATTCCAACTACCCGTTACATCATATCGATAGGCTAAGAGCTCATCCAATGGATCTTTAAGGAACTTTTGTCCAAGCACCATGCCAATACCCGCAATCGGTCCGACCGCCAAGGCCCCCACGACAGATACCCCATCAGAAAGATGCGGATTGACTTTGACGTGCAAATTTTGAGTCTCTTCCTTCAAGTCGGCCGATCCATTGATGGCGACACGGGTAGCCGTACTGTTTAATTTAAAATCATCCGTATGCAACACCCCTTTATCCATTTTGACACTGGCTTGAATCACATCAAAGGAAAGTCCTTCGCTAAAAATATCACGAAAATCCAAACTTAAGCGTCGAGGCAACGATTGTAGACTGAGAATACCCAATAATTTACCGATCCCGGGGCGCATTTTTAAAAATTGTCCCTTCGAAGCCTGTAAATTAAATTCCCCCGACAAAGTAGAGTAGTCTAATTGCTGGGGCGCTCCATTCCAATTAATCCCCCCCTCCAAAGTCGCCTCACCACGCGAGATACTGTCCGGATAGCCGAAACGGTCCAACATTTTGCCAATATCGTTGACCTTCAAACTGAGTTTTAATTTCGTTTTGGGATTAGCCATCCATGACTGCCACTGTCCCGTCGCATTCAAAATACTGTCTTCATTGGAAATTTTCAATTGATCAATAGACCAGTCTCGTCCCTGATAGGAGGCCTTTAATTCCAGTTTCCCCATGAGCTTTGTGCCCAAAATAAATTGATCCACCGTAATATCCAAAGCCGGCAAACTCGACTGCTCTTCGATCAACGATTTGGTTTTTGATTTCGACAAAGACTGCGTATTCAAAGAATCATAGAGAGTGAATTTTTTAAATTTCGCGAATAAAAGTCCCTTACCCTTAGGCAGCCAATCCACACTCCCATCAATATCCGGATTATGAAGACTCATTTGGAAGTGAGTCGGATCGTTGAGCGCGCTGACGATCGAAAGATTAGAAAGCTTTCGATCTAACCACTGCGCTTGTCCAATTAAAACATCCACTCCGGCCAGCACGAAAGGCTCTTTTACTTTACCGCCACTGGAGCCACTACTATTGGTCGATAAATATTTCATCCAACCATCCAGATTCACCGATTTTAATCGGCCCGTCAGCCACAAGCCCTCTCTGGCCGGCGCACCGCTAGGCGCGCTCGGTGCCGCGCCACCAAAACTCACCACACCGCGATCAATCTGCGTACTTTTAAAGTCCCCCGAGCGATTCAATCGTGCGTCGATGAGATCCGCATACGTTAAACGCACCGTGTCTCGGCCATTACCGAGCACTTGACGCTCTATGCGTAAGTTAGCCCGTTCGTTGGGCAATTTGGTTAAGGGGGCCGGCAATGAGGAAGTGATCCCTAATAAATTAGACTCCAATACAATATCTACATCCTTTTTCTTAACACTCAAGCGCCCCCGCCACTCTGCACTACCCTGTAAGGCCTCCAACCATTCAGGCCCGCCCAGACGTCGTACTAACTCGGAATCAAAACGCCCGCGCAAAGCCAAATTCAATAATCCATCCTTTTGGGTGTTACCTGAAAAGCTAAGGGGGCTATCATAAAAAACCGCATTTGCGTTCGTCAGCGTAGCTCCATTTTCATTAAATTCCAAACGGGCATTTAATTTTTCCAGGGGGGGCAAGCCTTGATCAATGCCCCACTTATTGTTGCTCACTTGGAAAAGACCCGTAAACCGACTATGCGCCAAGTCGGACAGGGGTAGCTCCAATTTCAAGCTCAACTTGCCTGCGCCTTCTGCGTTCATGTCGCTGGTAAAGTGATTAATGTAACCGGACACCGGACTAGAATCGACAAAGCGCAAAAACTCACTACTCGCCCCTTCAGCCTGCGCCGATAAGCTCACCACCTTGCCTCTGGGAATCGTCAAATCGGCAATGTCAGCACTGATTTGGGATAATTTCAAGCCGAAAAAATTAGCCGATGTTGCCATCACATTCATACGCTTACCCATGAACGTGAGCGTGCCGTTGATGTTTTCCAAATTTGGCCATGCATTGGCATAATGCAAGACCCCCCCTTGAATTTTGGAAACCACCTGGAACACCCCTTGGCGTTCGTTGGCAAAGGGAAAGTCTTTTAAATTACCCTGGACTTTAAAATGGGTATCGTTTGATTCTCCCCCCAAAAAAGCCGCTTCAAGCCAAGGTCTTGCAGTGCGACCCAAGGCCATGGGCAGATAGCGCGTCAAAGAGGCTGCACTCACTTTATCAAAGTGCCCTTGCATATCTATTCGTCCGGGTTGCCCTACAGACGACTCATAATCGGCACTCACCTGCCCCGATACATCTTTATTCTTGACGTCGATTTGGGAGAAATGCCACAAAAAACCGGCACCCTGTCGTTGCCAATTCACATTAGAACGAAAGGAATCGAAGGCAAGATTTTCTTGAAAAACGCTGGGCCAATGAAGGTGCAAATTCTTGCCCTCGATTTGGGCATTACCACTTTTATCGTTTAGATTAATTAATCCACTCAAACCCGTGACGCCGGGAGATTTTTCTGAGGCTAAAATGGAAAAATCTTTTAATACCGCCTTAGCGGAATATTTTTTTATCTCAGGCCAACTCCCAGACCATTGCAAAGAGGCATTAAATACACTGCCTTGCGGTGACAAGGACAACCATTGCTCTCGCAAGGCAGGAGACAACGCCACCTCCCCCAGTAAAGAAAACATGGAACGCAAATCCAATTCATTCACATCCAACTGAGTTAACCCTACCTCCCCTTTTTCATTCCTATGGGTTTTGAACATCACGTTCATGGGATTAATACGTTGGTGACCGGTCACATCGAATACCAAATTTTGAGTGCTTATCTCAAAACCTTGCGACGTTTTTTTCCAATTCACATGCCCACTTAACTGAGCCAGATCCAAGGCAGGCCATTGTTCACTTTTATTCACGTGAAGTCGTGACAAAGTAAGATCAGCCAATACTTTACTCAATCCTTGAGGGGTGAAATCCACCTTCATACGTAACGATCCCTCCCCCTTTGTTACGTTCAAAGGAAAGTTAACCCAAGCCCCTAATGCCTCTAGGTTGACATACGCAAGTTGCCCTGTGAGTTGACCGCTCCACTGCGAAAAATTTTGTGCCGACCGCCCCACCCAATCCCCGCTTAAATGGAGGGCAGAAGACAGGCGACTCGGAGGAAGCGCGTAAAGCGCAAAACGATGATGCTTACCCTCATTGTTCAAATGTAAGGCAAATTGCTCAAAGCGTAATGTCGGCGCACCCTTGAGTTCATCGGTCCAGTTCACAGTGGCATTGTGAATTTCGATATCATTTTGATCGAAGACCCAATCGAGAAACCCTCCCCCTTGACTGTCTTTGTTTAACTCGATCCCACCGACAGATAACATACCGGATCGATCGCGACGTATATCAAGCCTCGGATTGTAAAAGTCTAACGAATCTAATCGCAAACGGAGTTGCGCTAGGCTCAGCCAAGACACGGTGGTGTCAACTCGGTGTAATCGCAACGCGGCCCTACCCGCCTTATCATGGAGCACCACTTCGTCAAGCTTTAATAGAGGGTTTAAACCCTCCCAACCCGCACTGATATGCTCCACCGTCACCAATTGCCCCATCGACTGACTCACCGATCGAGCAATCCAATCTTGGTAATTTTCAATGTGGGGTACGAACCAAAAGCGAACAAATAACGCGGCTAAAGCCAGTAAACCGGCAGCCACCAGCATCAAAACACCAAACTGACGTAAAAGCCAGCGGGTCGGATGCCAGATGAAACGGTTAAATCCCAGAATCGTCACTCGTTGCCTGTTAAAATCTGAAAATGAAACACATCCCTGATGTGTGTCTCATTTTACTTTGTTTTCAAGGCCCATGGAATCAAAAAAATCTCCCACTGACGACGATATCCTGAAGGCCACCTCCCGTGCCAGAGATTTTAGTTTTTACTGCGAACGAAGCCTTCGCGCAAACCCTGAACTCCTACAGTGCGTAGCACTACAGGCTCCCCTCACGGTTGCCCCACTCGCCCATCGCATTAACAGCACCCATCCCACACACACGGTATCCGCGCGACTTCGCCTTCTACGACAACAAGTCTTGTGTGCCTTGATGATTCGGGATTTAGCCGGTTGGGCTGATTTAAACGAAGTCACAAGTGTGATGAGCCAACTGGCTGAATACGCACTGAAGGCCGCCCTGGAGCAAGCCACAGAAGAGTTGAGCCCACGATGGGGCCAACCCCTTGACAGCCAGGGTCAGGCCATGTCGTTGCATGTGATCGGCATGGGGAAATTGGGCGGGCGCGAACTCAATGTCTCTTCCGATATTGATCTGATTTTTGTTTTTCCAGAAGACGGCTTAATCGCAGGCCCTCAGCAGACCACCTATGAAGAGTATTTTAGCCGCGTCGGTCGACGTTTAATGGGTCTACTCTCCGAGTTAACAGATCACGGATTTGTTTTTCGCGTCGATATGCGGCTCAGGCCATACGGCGAGAGCGGTCCGCTGGTCACAAGCTTTGAGTCACTGGAAAATTATTTTATTACTCAGGCACGCGAATGGGAGCGCTATGCTTGGATAAAAGCGCGATTAATCATTGGCGATCAACCCTTAACCCTCTCCCAACTCGTCAATCCCTTCGTGTTTCGACGCCACCTTGATTACAGTGCATTTGAATCGCTTAGCCAGATGAAGCAACAAATTCGCGATGAGCTACAACGCCGCGACCGGCAAGACAACATCAAGCTCGGACGAGGGGGCATTCGAGAAATCGAATTCATCGCACAAGTGTTTCAACTCACTCGAGGGGGGCATGATGAGGCCCTACGCTGTCAGCCCACCCTCGACGTATTGGCCCTGCTCGAACAAAAAAACTTATTACCCCAAAAAGCCGTACAGGACTTACGCCACGCGTATCGATTTTTAAGGCAATTGGAGCATCGCCTACAATACCGCGATGACCAACAAACCCACAATTTACCCTCCCAAGCACCAGACTTAGAGTCCATCAGTCAGGTCATGGGGTTTAGTCAATTGAGCCACTTTAGCCAATGTTTGGAACTACACCGCCACACAGTAGCGCAGCATTTTGACGCGCTTTTAGCGCCCCCTCTTGCCTCCTCGACGCCCCCCCCCCTCTCCGAGCAAGACAACACCCCCGAGCCTGCCACGCTCGATCCCACACTTTTCTTAGGTTTTGAGGATCCAGCAGAACTACAAGCCATGTTGCTTCGTCTTCGGGATAGCGCCCGCTACCGCCAGATGCCGGCCAACAGTCAATATCGCCTCGATCGATTGCTGCCACGGGCTTTACGAAGTGCGGCGCGAGCTCAAAATCCAGACCTCACGTTCAAACGATTGGTCACTTTTTTCCAAGCCATTGCCCGGCGTGAATCCTATCTCGCCCTTCTCGAACAATACCCCCAAGCCCTATTGAAATTAACGGATCTGGTTGATGCCAGCGCTTGGGTGGCCCAGTACTTAACCCAGTTTCCCATCCTCCTCGATGAATTGCTCGTTACCTCAAAACCCATTACCGCCGAAGATTGGCCCCAACTCGCCCAGACCTTAGATCAAAGCACCCAATTCGCAAAAAGCGAGGATCTTGAGCGACAAATGGATGTTTTACGTCACTTCAAACATGCGCAAACCCTGCGCCTCATTGCCCAAGATATCGCTGGGGCATTGCCCCTAGAAACGTTAAGCGATCGCCTCTCCGAACTGGCCGCCTTGGTGCTCGAGCAAGTCTTATCCAATGCGTGGAATGAACTGACTCATCGACACTGCGAAAAAGCCCATTTTGCCATCATCGCCTATGGCAAACTGGGCGGCAAGGAATTAGGCTACGCCTCCGATCTGGATCTGGTGTTTTTATATGATGATCCGGCGCCTGAAGCCAGAGACATTTATATTCGTCTTGCCAAACGCATCACTGCCTGGCTTTCAACGACAACGGCTGCCGGCCAACTCTATGAAATTGATTTACGGCTAAGGCCGGATGGCATCAGTGGATTTTTAGTCTGCTCTGTCGACCAATTCCAACACTATCAAAGGCAACAAGCATGGACCTGGGAGCAGCAGGCGTTAACCCGGGCCCGATGGGTGGCGGGTGACCCCGGAATTGCTACGCGCTTTGAGGCCATCCGAAAGCAACAACTGACCCAAGCCAGACCGTTGCCCGCTTTGCGTGAAGCGATCGTTTCTATGCGCGAAACCATGCATTCTGCACACCCCAATAGCGGCACCCAATTCGACCTTAAACATGACCGGGGCGGCATAGTCGATGTGGAATTCATCGTGCAATACTTGGTCATGGGGTACGCTCACCAACACCCCGAACTCATGGACAACTTGGGTAATCTTGCGCTTTTACGATTAGCAGCCCAACTCGAGCTGCTGCCTCAAACACTCACCGAATCGGTGATTAACGCCTATCGATGCTTTCGAAAGCGCCAGCACGCTTTACGTCTTCAGGACCAACGCTATGCGCGGGTCGACCCCGAGACCGTGCAACAAGAAACTAAATCCGTCGTGCAATTATGGAAAATCGTATTCGGCATAGCGCATTGAATGCGTTAAAATACTTTTTTACATGATTTCGACGACTCACAAAAATTTCTGGGAGCAGCAGTATGTCTATGGCAGACCACGACGGACAAATTTGGTATGACGGTAAACTCGTCCCTTGGCGCAACGCCACCACCCATGTGCTCACCCACTCCCTACACTACGGCTTGGCCGTTTTTGAAGGCGTTAGAGCCTATAAAACCCCCCAGGGCACGGCTATTTTCCGTCTTCGTGAGCATACCCAACGATTACTGAATTCGGCTCACATTTACATGATGAAAATCCCCTATGATTTAGACACGTTGATGGAGGCACAAAAAGAAGTGGTGCGTGCAAATCAACTCGAGTCCTGCTACATCAGACCGATTGCTTTTTACGGATCAGAAAAAATGGGCGTTTCACCCAAAGGCAACTCCGTTCACGTGGCCATTGCCGCCTGGCCCTGGGGCGCCTATCTTGGCGCCGAGGCGATTGAAAAAGGCATTCGCGTTAAAACCTCCTCTTTTGCCCGTCACCACGTCAATGTGTCAATGACCAGAGCTAAATATTCCGGCACCTATGCCAACTCTATTCTTGCCAATCTCGAGGCCACCGAACACGGCTACGATGAGGGCTTGCTGTTAGATGTCGATGGGTTTGTTGCTGAGGGTTCAGGGGAAAACCTCTTTATGGTCAAAGATGGGAAGATCTATGAACCAGAATTAACCAGCGCCTTAATTGGGATTACTCGTGACACGATCATCCAATTAGCCAAAGATTTAGGTTATACCGTCAGTTCCAAAAGAATCACCCGGGATGACTTATACATTGCCGATGAGGCTTTTTTCACCGGCACTGCCGCCGAAGTAACGCCCATTCGCGAACTGGATGGGCGCACCATTGGCACCGGTCAGCGCGGCCCTTTGACTGAAAAACTACAAAACGCGTTCTTCAAACTCGTCAGTGGCCAATCAGACGCACACCGAGAATGGCTCTCAGCCGTTCCCTTCTAAGAGGCTCCACTTCATGACCCCCACTCCCACGGAAAATAAATCCCGTCAGATTCAAGTCACGCACGAGGCCCTACCCCTGCACTGCCCGATGCCGGACATGGTACTGTGGAATGCTCACCCTCGCGTTTTCTTGGCGATTGAAAAAACGGGAGAAGCCCTCTGCCCTTATTGCGGTACGCACTACACCCTTGAGGGCGGAGCGGTCACCTCAGCGCACGGTTAAATCACTTAACTGCGCGCCCCATCCATGAAAATTTTGGTTGTCGCTCCGTCATGGGTGGGTGATATGGTTTTAGCCCACCCCCTGCTTCAGCGACTTCATCAAAAACATCCCGCTTTAACCCTTGACCTCTTAGCCCCGCCTGCCAGCCTAGGGGTTTGCGCTCGGATGCCCGAGGTTCACCAGACCATTGCCGCCGATTTCTCGCACGGTCAATGGGGCTTTATCAAACGATGGCAGTTGGCGCGTAGACTCCGAGAAAACGGCTACGATCAGGCTATCGTTTTACCCAACTCACTTAAATCGGCGTTGATTCCCTTTTGGGCCAATATTGCTCTACGCACCGGATTTCGAGGAGAAATGCGTTATGGGCTTTTAAATGACCTGCGTCTTTTGGACAAACAAAAACTCCCACAAATGGCCCAGCGCTTTGCGCTACTAGCAGAAAAACCGAACCAACCCCTCCCCACCCCGCTACCCAACCCCTGCCTGACCGCACAGACCATTGAGCGCCATACCTATCAGAGTAAAAATTGGCCCATAGCACTGCGCCCTTTAGCGCTACTTTGCCCAGGCGCTGAATATGGCCCCGCTAAACGCTGGCCTACGGCCTACTTTGCTCGCCTGAGCCGCGAACTGGACGCGCGAGGCTACGAGGTTTGGAGCATAGGGAGCCAGAAAGATAAACCACTGGGAGAGGAAATCCAAGCACTGAGTTCTGGACTTTGTCGCAATCTGTGTGGCCAAACCTCCTTAGTAGAGGCGATCGATCTGATCGCCACCGCTAGCCTGGTCGTCACCAATGACTCGGGGCTCATGCATGTGGCGGCAGCACTACACCGCCCTTTGATTGCGCTGTATGGTTCCAGCAGCCCCCACTTCACCCCACCGCTATCAGACAAAGCGCACATTGTGAGCGAGTCACTCGCCTGTAGTCCGTGCTTTGAACGTGAATGTCCTCTGGGTCACTTCCAATGTATGAAGGCGATGAACCCAGAAAAGCTATTTGAATTCATTCCCAAAGTCCTCCCGACGGCATCAATATCTTAAAAAACACGACAAAGGTATGAACCTAAAATCCTGCGGCCCCTTCATTGAGCCTTAACGTTGTCTCGCCTGATCCCTCGCCAGCAACGCCAACCCACTACCAACGGACACAAACTCATCACCGCGAACCATTTTTTCTGGGCCTAGCCAATCAGAAAATTGTTGTCGTATCAACGGCACGAAAGAAGTGCCCCCCGTCATAAAAACTACGGATATGTCTTCGACAGAAACGCCCGCCTGATCAAGCGCCTCATGACAGGCGCCCAACATGGCTCGCACATCGGGCTCAATCCACTGCTCAAAATCTTTTCTATGAATGGTTTTTTTTATATGAATCGGCGGATGATTAAATTCAAAATCAACACTGGGATGTAAAGACAACTGCGCCTTGCAGCGATTAATTTCCTGATACAGATGAAAACCCAATTCGTATTCTAAAAATAAACGAAGATTAGCAATTTTCTCAGGGCTGTCACTCGTGAGTTCGATTTTTTTCAGTTCCCGTAACACCGAATCTCTTTTTAAAAAAGACAATCGATGCCACTGCTCGAATTCAAAATAAATCCATTTTGGCACTTCCAACCACTTACCCTCAGGCCTAAAAAGAGAACCTTTGCCCAACGCCGGGGCCACCACATGATCAATGATAGAAAAATCAAGTCGATCCCCAGCGATGCCTACCCCGGCGTGACCTAAGGGCTGACTGCTACCGTCCTTAGGATTAAAACGAACGATAGAAAAATCGCTCGTCCCTCCCCCAAAATCGGCCACTAACACCGTCGCCTCAGACTGTAATCGGCGTGAGAAAAAATAAGCCGCCGCCGCCGGTTCGTACACCAATTGAATATCTTTAAAACCGACCCATTCAAAAGCGGTGCGTAGTCGTTGTACGGCAATCGCCTCTTCGGCAGCACTACCGCCGCCCGCAAAAGTGACGGGGCGGCCGACCGTAATCGGATGAATGCATTCACGAGCCCCACCATGCGGCCAGCCCAGCGCTTGCATCAGGCCTTTTAAAAAATCGGCCACCATGTGCTCGAGCGTTAATTCACGACCCTGAATATGCGTTTTAGAAAAACTTTGACTGGATAAAAAAGTCTTCACAGACTGAATCAAACGGGCTTGTTCACCATACTCTAAAAAAGCCTCGATGGCAGCCCGGCCACAATGGGTCTGCGACAAAGACACACCAAAGTCGTCCCCGTCTTCGGCACTGACGTAACATAAAAGTGAACGAAACGTCTGCTCTTGCCCTTGGCTGGTAGAAAAACTCAAGGTTTGCGTTCTCCCAGCCGAATCACAAAGACTGACCACCGTATTGGTCGTACCAAAATCCACACCCACAAACAACCGCTCTTCTTGACTTATCATTGATACCCTTAAAAGCTAAGCTCCCCTATTGCCGGATGACATGGACACCCAACTCCCCGATCCACCCAGGACAGCGCAATCTCCCATCCACCCACACGTTTACCCAAGGCGCTCAATCACCTTTCTATCTACATCACTGAATGAATAAAATAACCTCATTTTATGGCAACTCTTCGAGTTTTAATCCAAGACTTTGAATCACTTTGGTGTTTTTCTGTATGGATTGCTCAATCAGATGACGAAAATCCTGCGCAGATCCCATCACCACCTCCGTTGCCTGTGCGGCTAACAAGGCTTTAAGCTCAGGCAACTGACCGCTTTTTAGAACAAAGCTACGAAATTTTTCCACCACAGAGCGCGGCGTACCCAATGGCATCAAAAAACCCTGCCATCCACTGTAATCAAAGCCTGGGAAAGTTTCTGCAATCGCTGGAATACCTGGCAACAAAGCCGATCTGACGGGCAGACTATGCCCTAAGGCGCGTAATTTGCCATTCGCTAAGTGATTAATGACAGCAGGCGCCGGGGTTAAAGTCCACTGAGACTCATTACTTAACACCGCGGCCACAGAAGGCCCCCCCCCTTTGTAAGGCACGTGGAGCGAAGAAAAATGGGCCACTGACATCAAATACGCACCCGACAAATGGCTTTGCGAACCGCTACCCGCAGAGGCCATATTGACGCGTCCTGACTTTAACTTCACCCCATTGACCCAATCTTCAACCGATTGCACCGCCGCACTCGGATGAACCACTAAAACATTCGCCGTCACTGCCGCCTGCAAGACGCACTCAAAGTCGCGTAAGGGATCAAAACTGGGCGTTTTTTGTAATAAGACGGCCACTGTGGAAGCCGCGGTCGTCGCACTGACCACAGTATAGCCATCGGCAGGGGCATTTTTAGCCAATTCCATCCCCACGATCCCCCCTGCACCCGAACGATTATCGGCCACCACCTGTTGACCTGTCATTTCGCTTAATTTAGCCGCAAAAATTCGACTCAATACGTCCACTGAACTGCCCGGCGCATTGGGCACCAAGAGGCGGATCGGCCGCGAGGGGTATTTCGCATCCTTGGGATCGCCGGAAACGGCAAAACTGTCTGCACAGAGCAGTGCCGCACCCAAGCAGAAACCACCGGTGACCGCATGAAAAGCGGTAGAGCCTATTTTTTGTTGACTGACTGACTTTTTCACCACATCCCCCCCTTAATTCGATGACTAAAAAAGTAATTCTTTGTGGATTTCCCAGATGAGTCCATCGCTATTTTGGGCTTTTAGCCCTCGAACACAACATTTAATTCACTTTAAGCCCTATGACCTGTGATGCGGGCACGTTGATTTGATAGAATTAGGCAGGATAATAACAAGTGTTTGGACTCATCTTAAAACCAAACACTCCCATCCTCCCTAACCTGAAACCCAAAACCAAGCATTAAGTCCTTTCAATCCCTTCAACCCCTTAAACCCCTTCAACCCGATAATCCTCTAGCTATTTTTTTGAGCTCAAAAACCTTGCCTACGACCGTGAGTAAAACGATTTATTCCACGCCCCAGGAAGCCGAGCAAGCCTTCTATGATGCTTTCCATAAAGGCGATCTAGAAACGATGATGAGCGTTTGGGCCGATGATGATGATATTTATTGCATTCATCCGGGTGGACCGCGCATTGCGGGACTGGAAAATGTCCGTCAGTCGTGGATGAAGCTCTTTACCAACAACCAATCTTTGAGCTTTCAACTTCACTCCCAGCATGTGTTTCAAGGGCCGATGCTCGCCGTGCACAGTGTCTACGAACAAATCACCGTCTTAGGTCAAGGCCCGGTTCGTAGCGCCATTTTGGCCACTAACATGTATGTTCGCACTGAACGGGGTTGGCGCATGGCCGTCCACCACGCCTCCCCGGCCCCGAATGCCCCGAGCCCCGCGACTGAAAACACGACCAAAGAAAGTAAAACCTTGCACTAACCCGGATTCAGCTCAAGGGCGACATATTGCGAACTTTTGTTATCCCTTTTTCCGGGGCTCCAATGTATAATTTAGGTAGGGTCGTGCCCTAAAAACCGATGAATCTGGTTTTGGCACAGCGCCTCTTATTCATACTCACCACTTAATGTATTAACAGGAATAACTTATGAGCCTCCCTGATTTTGGTAATCCCGATGTAATCGTTGTGGGTGCCGGTAATGCCGCGGCTAGCGCGGCCCTAGCCGCCCGTGAACAAGGCGCTAGCGTCATTATGCTAGAAGCTGCGCCTATCGACGACTGTGGCGGTAACAGCCGCTATACGGGCGGTTTGATGCGTGTTGTGTACAACGGCGTCGATGATCTGGCGCAGATCATTCCTGAATTGACGGAAGAGGAAAAAAAGACCCATGATTATGGCTCCTACACTGCAGACGCCTACTTTGATGACATGGCGCGCATTACCCAGGAGATGACCGATCCGGATCTTTGTGAAATTCTTATTCGCCGCAGCTTTGACACCATTGTCTGGTTACGCAAAAAAGGCGTAAAGTTTCAAGCCAGCTACGGTCGCCAATCCTACAAAATCGACAACAACACCCGTTACAAATTTTGGGGCGGTCTTGCCGCCGAGACTTGGGGTGGTGGCGAAGGCTTGGTGGCCAATGAGCACAAGGCCTGTGAACGTGAAGGGATCAAAATTTTCTACGAAACGCCTGCCCTCTCACTGATCACCGATAACGACAACAATGTATTGGGGGTTAAAGCTCGGCATAAGGGACAGAACGTGGAGATTCGCGCCAAGGCGGTCGTTCTGGCCTGTGGTGGATTTGAATCGAACGCGGAAATGCGTTCCCGCTATCTCGGCCCCGGCTGGGATCTTGCTAAAGTGCGCGGCACCCGCTTTAACACGGGTCTGGGCATCAAAATGGCCTTAGATATAGGCGCCATGCCCTTTGGTCACTGGTCGGGTTGCCACGCCGTGGGTTGGGATCGTAACGCCCCACCTTTTGGTGACTTAGCCGTCGGTGATCAATTTCAAAAGCACAGCTACCCTTGGGGCATTATGATTAACGCCGATGGGAAGCGCTTTGTTGACGAGGGTGCTGACTTTCGCAATTACACCTACGCCAAATACGGCCGCGTGATTATGAACCAGCCTGGCATGTTTGCTTGGCAAGTGTTTGATGCCAAAATTATTCCTGCCTTACGTGATGAATATCGGATCAAGCAAGTCACCAAGGTGCGTGCCAATACACTAGAAGAATTGTGCAAGTTGATGGATGGGGTCAATGCTGACGCCGCCTTGCAAGAAATTCAGCAATACAATAAAGCAGTAAAAGATGACAAGCCTTTTAATATGGCGATCAAAGATGGGCGTCATACCGAAGGACTCGCCCATAACAAAACCAACTGGGCCAACACCGTTGATACCGCCCCGTTTGAAGCTTATGCCGTGACCTGTGGCGTGACCTTTAGCTTTGGTGGTCTTAAAATCAGCACCGATCCGGCCACCGAAGGTCAGGTAGAGGACACCAGCGGCACTCCGATCCACGGGCTATATGCCGCGGGCGAGTTAGTCGGGGGGATTTTCTACCATAATTATCCCGGTGGTACAGGCTTAACCTCAGGCGCAGTCTTTGGCCGTTTGTCAGGAACCACCGCAGGTAAAGCAGTAAAAGTGGGTTAATAACACATCGGTTAAGTCACAACCGGTTGAGGGCAAAAAGGGGATATTCGCTTTTTAATATCAAGCGAATCCCCTTTTACACGCGACTCAATCCGTCGGACACCGCGCTTGAAGCGTTATTGTTCAATTGTTTTTTTGCTTTAAGGGAAAATTCATGACTGCTCCTGCAATCCATATCAAGACCAACGTGCGCGATTCGGTGAGTGCGGCCGAATGGGAAGTCAGAGTCAACTTGGCCGCCTGCTACCGTTTGATGGCTGAGTATGGCATGACTGAAATGATTGCCAATCACATTTCTGCGCGCGTGCCAGGATCAAACAACGAGTTTTTAATTAATCCCTATGGCATGCTCTACGAAGAAGTCACCGCCTCCAGTCTCATCAAGATTGATATCGATGGCAAAGAACTTTTCAATGCCACCGAATATGGTGTCAATCAGGCCGGCTACGTCATTCATAGCGCAATCCACGCCGCACGCCATGATGTTGATTGTGTGATCCACACCCATACCATTGCTGGGATGAGCGTTTCAGCCATGAAAACAGGATTACTGCCCTTAGCGCAAAGCGCCATGCGATTTGCAGAAGTGGCCTATCACGATTACGAAGGCCCTGCGCTGCGCCTTGATGAACGGGAGCGCTTGGTGCAGGACTTAGGACAACGAGAAGCCATGATTTTGCGTAACCATGGTCTACTGACGGTTGGCCCTAGTATTCCAGAATGTTTTAACAACCATTTTCGTCTTGAAAGAGCTTGCCAATTGCAAGTGACCACGCTGTCGTGTCAAACCGAAATTTGTTTACCGCCAGACGAAGTGGTGCGCGAGACGCAAGCGGGCTACTCCAATGCTCAGCGCCGGCGCTGGGGCATGCTCGAGTGGCCCTCATTATTGCGTAAACTCGATCGCATTGATCCGAGCTATGCTCACTAATTACACGATTGCTTGAAAAATGCCGCGCTGATGGGTGCCCAACTAACCCTCACCGGCGTTTATCCCAAAAAGCGGGCTACCCCCGCTTTTTTTAAGCCAACCGCTATCTTAGGAGTGAACCCTTATGGAAGTTAAATCCACATTAAAAGTCATCAACGAAGCGGATATTCAAGGGGGGGTGGGCGTCATACCCGGGCAAAATATGAAGCGCCTCATTGGTTGCGCTGAGATACCCACAGACCGATTAAGAGTGGGCTTGGCGACCTACGTTCCGGGCTCCATCGAGTCTTTGCATTGGCATCCCATCGAAGCCTTCTACTACATCATTTCCGGTCATGCCACAGTGCGTGACATCGAAGGCAAAGAATACGAAGTGGGTGCTGGCTCCTTTCTTTATTGCCCTCCGGGCATTGCTGGATCCCATGAATGGGAAGTCAAAGAATCCCTGCAGTTACTGGCGATTCGAGGCACGACAGAATCCAATAAAAAATTGCAATTCAGTGTCGACAAGGCCACTAAGCGCTCTTACATTGACTTAGAAGAACTCGCTAAGCGCGATGCCATTAGCTTTTCTTCGCACTACTAACCTACATTCATTTTAATCTTGTCCTCAAACCCCAACCCTTCCCAAACACAATACCCCGGACCGGATATTAATCCGCGCCCTCCACGCCATCGCTTGCCAGAAGGCGTCATTGATTGTCACTGCCACGTCTTTGACGAGTTTGATAAGTATCCCCTGACTGCGCAGCGTAGCTACACCCCCGCACAGGCAAGCCTTGAGCAGTATCTCGACATGTGTGCAGTATTGGGTATTGCCCGCACCGTACAGGTCAATGCGAGCACCTTTGGTCTGGACAATCGTATTACCCTTGATATCATCGCTCGCTTAGGACAAAGCCGGGCTCGGGGCATTGGTGCCATTACCTTGGACACCCCCACTGCGGAACTCGAAAGACTACACCTGGGGGGATTTCGTGGTGTGCGCCTATCAACCCACGTCAAAGGCTATGGGGGTTTGGAGGCTATAGAACCCTTGGCCAAAAAAATCCTCCCCTTCGGTTGGCACATTCAATTACATGTGAGTCAGAGCGCTGAATTAGCGAACATTGAAACGCTTTTAATGCAATGCCCCTGCCCGATTGTGTTTGATCACTTAGGCGGCGCACGCGGCGAAGAAGGACCTCAAGCCCCTGGTTTTCAGACTTTGCTGCGTCAACTCACTCAGCGAGAAGATCGATGGGTCAAAATCTCCAGTTGGTATCGTCGCACTGCAGACCCTGCACCGCAATACCGCAATATGAAGCCCTTGGCTCAGGCCCTAGTGGCCTCACGTGCTGATCGTTGCGTCTGGGGCAGCAATTGGCCGCACCCGGTATTTAGCGCTCCCATTCCCAACGATGGGGACTTGATGGATGTTTTCTGTGATTGGGTATCCGACCCCCTCACCAGAAAAAAAATACTCGTGACCAACCCGGAAATCCTTTACGGTTTTGGCGATTAATCGCTCGCGTTTTTTTAGTCTTCCCTCCATGGCCTCCTCCCCACAAAATGACGCCGACGGCATTGCCCACTACCGTGCGCCTTTTTGGCTACCGGGTGGCCATGCTCAAACGATTTACGCTTCACGCTGGGTAAAAAAACCCGCCGTTCGCTATTGGCGCGAGCGATGGGAAACCCCTGATTTTGATTTTATCGATTTAGATTGGATCGATCTTGAGGATGAATCTGCCCACTTAAACGCCCCTAATCTGACCCCTTTAGTCGTTTTATTTCATGGGCTAGAAGGTCACTCAGGTAGTGCCTATGCGTGCGCTCTCATGCAGGCCGTACAAACGGCTGGCTGGCACGGGGTGGTGGTACATTTTCGTGGCTGTAGTGGGGAACCGAATCGACTACCGCGCGCCTATCACTCGGGTGACAGCGCTGAAATTGATTGGATTTTAAAACGCCTGCGCTTAAGTCGACAAGGACCGATTCATGCGGTCGGTGTGTCCTTGGGGGGCAATGCGCTACTGAAATGGCTAGGGGAGCAAGCGGAAAAAGCCCATCCCATACTAAACAGTGCGGCAGCCATCTGCGCGCCCGTGGATTTGGCCGCAGCTTCCGACTGTCTGGGACGAGGATTTAATCGGTTTTATACGAAAAATTTTCTTGCTAGCCTCAAAGCAAAAACGCTGCAGAAAATGAAACGCTATCCCGCCTTATGTGATCGGCGCAGTCTCTTGGCCTGTAAAACACTACGCGCCTTTGACGATTTGGTCACGGCCCCCTTGCATGGCTTCAAAGGGGTCGATGACTACTACACACGCTCTGCTAGTAAACCGTGGCTCCAATCCATCCGTCTACCAACGCTCATGATCAACCCCTTAAATGATCCTTTCTTACCCGCCCGCTTCCTTCCAACCGCTGATACACTATCGGATAGCATCCTGTTAATATGCCCGCCCAGTGGGGGTCATGTGGGCTTTGTCAGTGCTCCGTTTCCTGGCTCTATTACATGGCTGGCCCAACGAATACTGCAGTTTTTTTAATGTTTATTTCTAACGCTATTCCTAATCTCATTTTTCTTATTGCTTTGTGACCGGAAAAACCCACCATGTCATTATTCGCCCCAGCTGAAATTTTTAAAGCCTACGATATTCGTGGCATCGTTCAAAGTGCCCTCACCCCAGAGGCCGTACACAATATTGGGCGCGCCATCGGATCCGAGGCGATCGAGTTAAAACAAAGCACCGTCGCCATTGGTCGAGATGGGCGTGGATCCGGTCCAGAGCTCTCGAACGCGCTGTCAGAGGGACTGCGTGCCAGCGGCGCGAATGTGATCGACGTTGGCATGGTGGCAACCCCCATGCTCTACTACGCTACCCATGCCCTCAATACGCACTCGGGCGTCATGGTGACAGGCTCACATAACCCGCCTGAATACAATGGACTCAAAATGGTGTTAGCCGGAGAAACCTTGGCCGGTCCCCGTATTCAGCAATTACGAGAACGCATCCTCAAAGGTCAACTCACCCAAGGCCAAGGGACCTATCAAACACACGATATTGCTGAGGCGTATCTGCAACGTATCTTGGGAGACGTCAAACTTGCTCGTCCTATGAAAATTGCCGTGGATTGTGGCAACGGTATCGCAGGCCCCACAGCCCCCCTGTTGTATCAACGCATGGGTTGTGTCGTCGAACCCTTGTTTTGCGATGTCGATAGCCGTTTCCCCAATCATCACCCCGATCCCTCACAGCCGAAAAACCTTCAAGATCTCATCCAGGCGCTTAGCAAAGGCAGCTCTGAGATTGGACTGGCTTTTGATGGCGATGGCGATCGACTGGGTGTTGTGACCAAACAAGGCAATATCATTTTCCCCGATCGACAATTAATGCTCTTTGCCGCTGAGGTGTTAAGTCGCAACCCCGGTTCAGACATTATTTTTGACGTCAAATCCACGCGCAACCTCTTTGACTGGGTTCGCTCTCATGGGGGTCGCCCCTTATTGTGGAAAACGGGCCATTCATTCATTAAAGCCAAACTCAAAGAAACCGGGGCTCCCTTAGCCGGAGAGATGAGCGGTCACATGTTTTTTAAAGACCGCTGGTATGGTTTTGATGATGCGCTATACGCTGGCGCGAGACTGCTCGAGATATTGTCTAAAGTGAACAACGTGTCGGTTGCCTTAGATAGCTTACCGGACGCGGTGAATACCCCAGAGCTGCATATCCAAACGCAGGAGGGAGAAAACTATCGATTGATGGACATTTTAAAAACCCAAGCCCATTTCGAGGGCTCGATCGAGACCATTGATATCGATGGTATTCGGGTCGAGTATGAGGATGGATTTGGTCTGGCTCGTCCTTCCAATACGACCCCGGTGATCGTACTGCGATTTGAAGCGCAATCTGAAAAATCGTTGCAACGCATTCAAGCCGCCTTTAAGCAAGCCTTTCTTAACATCAAACCTGATTTGCAATTACCGTTTTAATAGAGCGCTACTTACTCACTGGGACGAGAACGGGGCACTTTTTTTTGCATTCTTTGATCAAATCGTTCCACACTAATGATTAAACGCTCATGAGTGCCCTTCGCAATTGGTTCGAATTCGTCTTCTGCCCATAGATCAAACGTTAACTTTCGTGCGTCCACCGATATTAATTTTGCCATCGCTTTGACATGCAGCCCCACGGGTGTGGCTGCGGTGTGGGAGATATCGAGTCGCGTACCCACGGTCTGTTGTCCCGGTGCCATCAATGACTCAACCGCTTGCAGTGCGGCTGACTCCAACAATGTCACTAAAATCGGGGTCGCTAAGACCCCTATTTTCCCACTACCAACATGGGCCGCGGTATCTCGTGTACCGACCACAATCTCAATAAGACCGGTGAGGCCCGGTGCTAAAGCCGGTAGGGGGTTTGACATATCTTTCTCAATGGCGCTCAAGGGGAGAATAAAAAAATAGGCCTAAGGTATCGATTCATTAAAAGACGATACCCGCACGAAAAAAACCTTGCAAGCACTTTGCGTTAAGTCTTCTCTTTCACCCAAGTAAGCACTGAGGCTAGTGCCTCAGTCAACTTAGTGGGATCCGTACCCCCCGCCTGAGCCATGTCGGCACGCCCGCCCCCTTTACCACCTAATTGCAGAGCCACATGATTCACCAATTCCCCGGCCTTAAGTCGCGCGGTCAAATCAGCCGTCACCCCCGCAATCAATGAGACTTTACTGCCCTCCACACTGGCCAATACCACCACGGCCGATTGCAATTTATCTTTTAATTTATCCACCCCTTCACGCAACGCCCGACTATCCGCCCCTGGCATACTCGCCGCCAACACCTTCACGCCGTTAACTTCCTGGGCTTGATTCACCAGTTCGTCGCCTTGGGAGGAGGCAAGCTTTGACTTTAATTTCGCTAACTCTTTTTCCAGTTGTCGCATCGAATCGAGCGTTTGTACGACTTTTTGACCCACTTCCTGCGACGAGGACTTTAGCGCACTGGCGACTTGGCCCAAAACCGTTTGCTGACGCTGCACCCACTGCAATGCCCCCAACCCGGTCAGCGCTTCAACCCGACGCACGCCCGCTGCAACACCACTTTCAGCGGTCACTTTAAAAAATCCAATATCACCACAGCGCTCTACGTGTGTGCCACCACATAACTCACGCGAAGCGCCAATATCAAGCACACGCACTTCATCACCGTATTTTTCACCGAACAAAGCCATCGCCCCTAGCTTCACCGCATCATCAAATTTCATCACCGAGGCGGCTGTTTTGGCATTACTGACCACTTCCTGATTAACACGTGTTTCGACTTGCTCTATTTGCTCCTGCGTTAGCGGGGAAGAATGAGAAAAATCAAAACGTGTTTTTTCTGCATCAACGAGCGAGCCTTTTTGCTGAACATGAGGTCCGAGCACCTCTCTTAATGCCAAATGCATTAAGTGAGTCGCCGAGTGGTTTCTCATAGTGGCAGTGCGCCGCTGAGTATCGACCTTCGCTAGCAATTTATCTCCCACCGATAACACGCCCGTTTGCAAACTGCCATGATGCCCAAACACATCCGCCTGAATTTTATGCGTATCGGAGACAATAAACGTGCCGCTACTGGCTTCCAATAACCCCGAGTCACCCACCTGGCCGCCTGATTCAGCATAAAAAGGGGTGTAATTGAGCACCACTATCGCTGCGTGTCCGCTGTCGAGTGAATGGACCGATACGCCCTCACGATATATAGCCAACACGACGGCATCTTGCACCGACAAGGTTTCGTAGCCCTTAAATAGGGTCTTAGCCCCCGTATATTCAACTGCGGTGTCCATTTGAAATTTAGAGGCCGCTCGCGCTCTTTCACGCTGTTGACCCATGGCCACTTCAAAGCCTGCGTAATCCACTCGCACTTGCCGTTCACGGGCAATGTCGGCGGTTAAATCAACGGGAAAACCGAAAGTATCGTACAACTGAAATACCGTATTGCCATCGAGCAATTTATCTTCTCGTGTCAACGCACTTTCAAGCACCTTCATACCATTTTCTAGTGTCTCAGCAAAACGTTCCTCTTCCTGCTTTAACACCGCAGCGACTCGCGATTGGGCTTGTAACAACTCAGGATAGGCCGCCCCCATCAGTTTGGCCAAGTCTTTCACCAATTGATTAAAAAAGGGCTGTTTTTGTCCTAACTGATAACCATGACGGATGGCACGACGAATAATGCGGCGTAATACGTATCCGCGACCTTCATTTCCAGGGATAACTCCATCAACAATCAAAAAAGAAGTCGCACGGATGTGATCGGCAATCACTTTGAGAGAATTATTATGTAAATCTTTCGTCCCTGTTTCGCGAGCCGCTGCACGAATTAAATCTTGAAATAAATCGATTTCATAATTCGAATGTACGTGCTGCAATACGGCTGCAATGCGCTCCAAGCCCATCCCCGTATCCACTGATGGCCGGGGAAGGGGGTGCAGTTGCCCCTTTTCATCGCGATTAAATTGCATGAACACCAAATTCCAAATTTCGATATAACGGTCCCCATCAGCCTCGGCTGAACTGGGAGGTCCCCCAGCGACGTCTGAACCATGATCAAAAAATATTTCACTACAAGGCCCACAAGGCCCTGTATCGGCCATCTGCCAGAAATTATCCGATCCACCACCCGGTTTATCCCCGATGCGTACGATTCGCTCAACAGGTACACCGATTTGCTGGGACCAAATATCAAAGGCTTCATCGTCTGTTTGATAAACAGTCACCCACAATTTTTCTTTCGGTAATTGATAGACAACCGTCAGTAACTCCCAAGCAAAATGAATGGCATCGCGCTTAAAGTAGTCACCAAAGCTAAAATTACCGAGCATTTCAAAAAAAGTGTGGTGACGCGCCGTATAGCCGACGTTCTCCAAATCATTATGCTTACCCCCAGCTCGAACGCAGCGCTGGGATGTAGTGGCGCGTAGATAGGCTCTTTTATCCTGACCTAAAAAAACATCCTTAAACTGCACCATCCCAGAGTTGGTAAATAATAATGTCGGGTCGTTGCCAGGTATAAGGGCACTGGAGGCCACGATAGCGTGACCTTTGCTGGCAAAGTAATCCAAAAATTTTTGTCTAATTTCACTACTATTCATTTTTACCAACTCCTGGAATGGATCGCCGAAGGTTTGATCCCCTTTAGAACCAACAACTGACCTGACTTCAGGGACCTCAAAGCACAACGGCAAAAGGCAATCTATAGTGCTGAATTTTAACGTATTTATCCATCACTAAGCGAGTCAAGCGCGTAGTTCAAGCGGAAACCTGTCTTAGACAAATGTAGGTCTAGCGAAAAAAGTCTTTTAAGAGCCTTAAATCATCAAAAATATGCGAAAAAACGAGGGCGTTCAGGCCAATGTGAAAAAGTGGGCAGATTGCATGATGGCGAGAAAAGAAAGTTTTGATTTATTCGCTATGGAGCGTTTTTAGATCGGATTTTTAAGGTTGTGAGATTTTTCTCACGGCATTACATTGACTCATCAATAAAGTTTTGCAATATCCACGGCAAGACGCATAGACTTCAAGCTGGATAACCTAGGGGCTACTGATATACCGTATCCTCTAGATATCACTCAAACCAACCAACGAAGTCGACGTCAACACATTCAGTCATCTCATAAACCTAAAACTCAATTCTGCGAAAAAAGAATGAATCCCAAGAAACCCGTATCAGCGCCCGCGCTGACCAAAAAAAAGCGTGAAAAACAAATAAAAGCAAAAGACGGGGTTTCTACTTTTGACTTTACTGAAATTAAAGATCTTAAAATGAGAAAAATCGCCTCAGATATTGCGCAGGGAAAAGTTCCAGAAAACGTCAAAAACAATCTACTGAAATTCCTTGTTGAAATAAAGAATAAAAAGTAGTTTTACCATGTTGGTATTTAGGGAGTCATCAAACTTTCTGAGTCGGGGTCACTCCAGCCCAATGTCGAAGGTCAGCGTGCAGACGCGGGCTTTGGACGTGGCGAGCGACTGCAAAATGGCATCCCTGACCGTCTGACTAGTCTTGCAGGGCACTGGGGCCAACGGCTAGTGAACTCCCCACACCTAAGAGAGAAGGTAATCGACTTTTCTTTTTTAAAAACTTGTATAAATCTTTTGTTAAGTTGACACGGGGCAGTGAGGTTATTTTTTTTGACCTAATTGCTTTAATACCCGCAATCCCAGTCCGATGGCGTAGCCTCGGGACTGCAAAAACCGCAACACCCGGGCCCTTGATTTATCATCGGTGGGCAGCTGTCGAAACTTACGTTCGGCCAAGCTCAAAGCAAAATCAAACTCGTCTTCTTGACCCATTTCCTCAAGCACCTGTTGACGATCCTCTTCACCAACGCCTGCCCGCTTTAATTGCTGCGCAATGGCCGCCTTGGCATACTGTCCCACACGACGTCTAACGAAGGCCTGCGCATAGCGCTGATCAGATAACCAGCCACGAGACTCTAAGTCATCGAGTAAAACCGTCAACGAATCCGCCGTTAAGCCCTCGCTATCAAACTTTATCAATCTCCCCTCTAACTCCTTTCGTGTAAATTCACGTCGGGAGAGTAAACGTAAGGCTCGCGTTCTTAAAGAAAGGGGAGCAGGCGTTTTAGTCTTACTGCGCCCTTTAACAGCATCTGCGTTCACACAGGTTTCAGAACTGGATGACGTGTTTAAGACACTCGTCTTATGCGTCTTCTTCGAGTTCTGCAGCATCCCCTCCATCCGCCACTGCAACACCTGTATTGACACCTAACTCCGCTCGCACCTTAGCCTCTATTTCCTCTGCCATAGCAGGGTGCTCTCTTAAATACTCACGGGTATTGTCTTTTCCCTGTCCGATACGGTCCTTGCCATAGCTATACCAGGCACCTGATTTTTCAATGAATTTATGCGCTACACCCAACTCAATAATTTCCCCTTCTCTGGAAATACCTTCCCCGTACAAAATATCAAATTCAGCCTGACGAAAGGGCGGCGCAACTTTGTTTTTAACCACTTTGGCCCGTGTTTCCGAACCGATGACTTCTTCGCCTTTTTTAATGGCACCAATTCGACGAATATCGATTCGCACTGAAGCATAAAACTTTAATGCATTACCACCCGTGGTGGTCTCAGGATTACCGAACATGACACCGATTTTCATACGAATCTGATTGATAAAAATTACCAACGTATTGGAGCGTTTAATATTAGCCGTGAGCTTACGCAAAGCCTGCGACATCAGTCGCGCTTGTAAGCCCATTTGGGGTTCACCCATTTCACCCTCTATTTCTGCTCGCGGGACCAAAGCGGCTACCGAATCAATCACCACGACATCAACCGAGCCAGAACGCACCAACATATCGGCGATCTCCAGCGCCTGTTCCCCGTTATCCGGTTGCGAGATCAATAAATCTTCCACCTTAACGCCTAGCTTGCCCGCATACTGCGGATCCAAAGCATGTTCGGCATCGATAAAGGCCGCCGTACCACCCAATTTTTGCATTTGGGCTATGACCGACAATGTCAAAGTGGTTTTGCCAGAAGATTCTGGGCCATAGATTTCTACCACCCGACCTCGGGGTAAGCCACCAATACCCAAGGCGATATCCAGCCCCAATGAACCGGTAGACACCACTTGAATATCCTTGGCAATATCAGACTCACCCAAACGCATAATCGAACCTTTACCAAACTGCTTTTCGATTTGAGAGAGGGCGGCAGAAAGGGCCTTACCTTTGTTGTCTTCCATGTTCATTTCTTTCATTTTTTCTTTAGTCATGAGCTTTAATTTAAAATTAGTCAGTGAATATTATGGCACAGTTTTTAAAATATGGTGTATATTTTTACAGTATTTAGTTAAATAACGTCGTTTATTAAAAAATCATTTAATATCAAAAAGTTAAGCCTATTGTCGAATCAAAAAAATATTAAATCTGCAAACTTAATCCGATTAAAAATGACTGTAACATCCCCCTGGTATCAAAAACTGAGCCACTAAAAACCTTTTTTATTCCCTCTGTTCAAAGTTTTGGCTGCACTAGAGTCAAGAGTTGTTGGAGAGCAAAAATAATGGCCTGAGAACGAACCGACTCCCGATCTCCGTCAAAGCATAACGTCTGGGTTTGTAGGGCTTGCCCCTTCACACCCCATCCGAAACACACTGTACCGACCGGTTTTTGCACCGTACCGCCAGAGGGACCCGCAATACCACTGACCGAAATGGCCACCTGTGCATGGCTAAACTTCAAAGCCCCTTCGGTCATTTCTTTCACCACCGGCTCAGACACCGCCCCGTAGGACTCCAGCGTCGGCCCGCTCACTCCGAGCATTTCTCTTTTTGATTGGTTGGTGTATGTCACAAACCCACGATCAAACCACTGGGAGCTCCCCGCCACGGCGGTCACCGCCTGTGCAATGCCTCCACCGGTGCACGATTCAGCTGTCACCAACAGCCATTGTTTAGCTTCTAGCGCATGGCCAAGACTTTGCGCCAAATCAAAGATTTCTGTTTGAGTATTCATTAAGCACTCACGAAAACAAGGAAGACATTGGCAGCAAAATAAGTAAAGTCAACGCCGCCGCTAAAAGATCATCAAACATCACCCCAAATCCATTTTTAATATGCCGGTCAGCTAAAAAAATAGGCCAAGGTTTAAAAATATCCAATATTCTAAACACCACAAATCCAGCCCCTTGCCAGATCAACGTTTGAGGCAAAAAAATCAAAATTAATAAAAAAGCGACCGTTTCATCCCAAACGATACCCCCAGGGTCCTGGATGCCCAGATGGCGGGCGCTCAGTCCACAAGCCCAGCAACCCAAGACCATCAGCAATCCCACCGCGCCCAGCTGTAAGCTCAAGGGTAATAAGGGTGAGAGCAGAGGAAACAAGGGCCAGGCCAACAAAGTACCAAAAGTGCCCGGCGCCCAACGGATTAATCCCACTCCACCTGCAAAAGCAATCCAATGCGCCGGATGCGAATAAACAAAGCGTAGATCGCAAATCACCGGTTTTAGTGGTGTATCAGTGGTCAAAATGATCAAACCCTCGACGCTTCAGCGCAATGGGAATACCCTCTTGATCTGTCACCGCTACGGCACACACGCCAAGGGGAGGACTGATCATTCTACCGATCCGTGTCAAGGGCACTTTTTCTTTTTGACCCACCCGTCGCACTGCGGCTCGACGAGACACAGGAGCCGTAAAACAAAGCTCATAGTCATCGCCCCCGCTCAATAATGCTTGCAAGCCAAGGGCTTTCCCTGACCAGCAACGCATAGCAGACGATTGGGGTAAGCATTCCAGTTCAACCACCGCAGCAAGGCCAGAGGCCTCACAGATATGCTGCAAATCACCCACAAGACCATCAGAGACATCGATTGCGCTATGCGCAATCGATTGCAACGCCAATCCCAAGCTAACTCTTGGCGTTGGCCGGTCGAGTCGCTTCTCACACGATGACCATTGCGTAGGGGTGAGGGTTAATTTTTTTTTCTTAGCAGCCACCGCCAATGCTGCATCTCCCACAAAACCGGACACCCAGATGTCATCCAAAACCTTCGCTCCGGAACGGCGTAATGCCTTACCGAGCAAGACCTCCCCCATAATCTGAACACAAATGCTCAACGGGCCACGAGTGGTATCACCACCAATCAAGTCCACCCCATGATGCCTTGCCAATTGCATGAACCCTCGAGAAAATGCTTTCAACCAAACCTCATCAACATGAGGTAACGATAAGGCTAAAGTGGCCCATCGTGGCCTTGCCCCCATCGCCGCCATGTCAGATAAATTAACTGCTAGACTTTTATAACCAAGCGATCCAGGCTCCGCATCCGGGAAAAAATGTTGGCCCTGAATTAACAGGTCCACAGAAATAGCCATCACATGGCCATCACGCACCTTGACCAAAGCGGCATCATCTCCGACACCCAAGCGCGTGTGCGAGGTAGGATGCGTGAAATATTTTTTGATAAGATTAAATTCACTGGACATGATGATTACATCCACCCAACACTATGGAGCCGAGGACCTCGAATCTGAGGCACCGGTTCCTTGACGAAGTGCCTCTTGCTTAGCCAATTCTTCTGCGGCCTTCTTTTTAATCATCTGCGGCATCCAAAAATCAATGGCAGCAAATCCTAAGAAAAATAAAATAAGCATGGTAATTTTATCGTCGGGCAAAAAGCTTCGTCCAAAAAACAGAACATAAATCCCAATCAATAAATTCACTACTCCAGCAGAGTAGAACATGATAATGCGTTTTTTTAATTTACCATCCATCCTTTTATCTCCACTTAACCAACGACTCGGAAAAATTTTCTAAAAGCCCATAAAAAAAGAATCCAACACCGCCCTGGGACTGCACACTAATCGACACCACTCAAGGCCTTTACTTCGATAGGCCTCATGATCAACGCCACTTTATCCAGCACCCCATTCACATACTTATAGCCATCCGTCCCCCCAAATCGTTTTGCCAATTCAACCGCCTCATTGATAACCACACGGTAAGGGACCTCCGGATGGGTCAGGAGCTCACAACCGGCAATCATCAATATGGCACGCTCTATGGGGGAAAGCCTCTCAAGAGGTCGATCTAAGCACAGCGTCAAATCCTTTTCAATGGCCTCTGCCGACTTAACAGTGCCCTCTAATAAGTCACGAAAATACAACGGGTCACACTTATCGAAACCTCTAAACTGCATCATATCCAGCGCGATTAATGCGGGTTGATTTTTGGAGACCAACCACTGATAGACCGCCTGCAGCGCAAATTCACGGGAACGGTAGCGGGCGGTTTTCATGACAGGTGTCGCCTCATGACACTCATCATCACAATACTCCCAGATAGTCTCATTTTAAAGCCCGTAACAAATTCACCATCTCAACAACGGCCCCAGCACAATCGACTCCCTTTGGATGCATACGCTCTAGCGCTTGCTCATCATTTTCTGTGGTTAAAATACCATTGGCAATGGGCGTCGAAGTATCTAACTGCAACCGAGTGATACCTGCACATGACTCATTAGACACAATTTCAAAGTGATAAGTCTCCCCTCGAATCACGGCCCCTAAAGCAACGAGAGCATCAAATCGACCGCTGCGCGCCATTGTTTGTAACACCAGAGGGATCTCCAGCGCACCCGGTACGGTGGCCACCGTAATGTCAGCGGGCTTTACCCCTAAACGAATCAACTCAGCGGAGCAACTACTCACCAAGCCCTCCCCAATGTCGTGATTAAAACGTCCCACCACTATTCCTATCCGTAGGCCACTGCCATTTAACTGCGACTGAAGCTGAACCACCCCTTGAATCAAATTCATTTCGTATTCCTATCCTTTCAATGGATCCTAATTTGAATAAACACGACTTTTTTCCCACAATCCTTGGCTTTGGGTCCTGATTCGTCAACGACCTCAACAACCCCAAGCGATAGGGAAGTTTTTTTCGCTATTCAACTAATCCTTAGGTTGCAAATACCCTGTTACTTCCAAGCCAAACCCTGCCATGCTGGGAATGCGCTTAGGAATAGACAGTAAACGCATTTTTTTTACTCCTAAATCACGCAATATTTGGGCGCCAATGCCGTAGTTGCGCAAAGTCACTTTTGCTGTGGGCGCTCCAGGCTCAATCGGTCTTGCCCTTTGAAGTAATTCCTCAGCACTTTGCTGACGATTCAACAACACCACCACCCCAGATTCAGCCTGAGCAATTTGGGCCATCGCGTCGTTAAAATTCCAAGAGTGGGTCGTTGAACCGGCATCGAGTAAGTCAATCAAAGAAACCGGCTCATGAACACGCACTAACACTTCACTGTCCGAACGGATCAATCCTTTGACTAACGCTAAATGCGTCTCGCACCCAATGCGATCGCTGTAAGCATAAAGAGTAAAAATCCCATGAACGGTTTTAATTTCACGTTGTGAAGCACGCGTAACCAATGATTCGGTACGGCCACGGTATTGAATCAAGTCTTTGATGGCGCCAATTTTCAAATGGTGCTGGGCTGCGAATTCGATTAAATCCGGGAGTCGCGCCATCTCACCATCGTCTTTCAATATTTCACAAATGACGGCCGCTGGCGATAGTCCCGCTAAACGAGCTAAATCACACCCCGCTTCCGTATGTCCGGCTCGCACCAATACGCCCCCCTCTTGCGCTCGCAAAGGAAATATATGACCCGGCTGCACCAAATCACGCGGTCCGGCATCGGGCCGGATCGCAGCCAGGATCGTTGCCGAGCGGTCGGCAGCCGATATCCCAGTCGTCACCCCTACTGCCGCTTCGATAGAGACGGTAAAATTTGTTCCTAGTGGAGAACGATTATTGGAGACCATCAATTGCAAATTCAACTGCTGACAACGCTCCTCGGTGAGCGTCAAACAAATCAAACCCCGCCCGTAGCGGGCCATAAAATTAACCGCCTCGGGGCTCGCATGCTCTGCGGCAATCAGTAAATCACCTTCGTTTTCGCGATCCTCTTCATCAACCAAAACGACCATTCGTCCTGCACGAATTTCAGCAATGATTTCTTCTGTCGAACAAACCGCTGCAGCGGCTACTTTTTGACTCATGATGACACTCCAAATTGATTCAATCGCTCTACATAACGAGCCACCGTATCTGCTTCCAAATTAACTCGGGCACCCGTCTTCGCATAGACTTGCAAATTGGTATGCGCCAAAGTATGCGGAATAATATTGACAGAAAAACGGCATTGTATGACCTCATTCACCGTCAAACTGATGCCATTAATACAAATCGAGCCTTTCACCGCCACATAACGCGCGATAGAGGCAGGCGCTTCAAACCAAAAAGTCCAATTATCCCCTACCTCTGTGGCGCTTATGACCGTGCCGACCCCATCCACATGGCCGCTAACGATATGACCTCCCAACCGATCATTGACCCTTAAAGCTCGCTCCAAATTAACCTGGGATCCTAGTTCAAAACCGACGGTACAACGCAAAGTCTCTGCAGACACATCGGCATCAAAGCTTTGATTAAAAAAATTAATAGCCGTCAAGCATACGCCATTGACGGCTATGCTCTCCCCCAGTTGCGCAGCCTCTAAGGGTAAGTGAGGGGCTAAGACGGTAATTCTCGCCCCTCCCGATGTTGGCTCCACCGAGGCAATCTTTCCTACCGCACTAATTATTCCTGTGAACATTATACTGCCGCCCTCCTTAGGACAATGCGAATGTCTTCACCAACCGCGCTAAACTCCACCCTCTTAAAACGATGCTGGTTGGACAAGACGGTTAATTCTGGGAAATCAAACATACCTTGCGCTTTATGCCCGATCACCGTCGGAGCCCAATAAATCAATAATTCATCAATTAAACCGGCTGCCAACAAGGCGCCATTTAATTGAGCCCCCGCTTCGACGTGTAGCTCGTTCACACCAGCAGCAGCCAAATGTATCATCAAGCCTTCCAGGTCGACCTGACCGTGCTTATTGGGGATGCACCACACTTTTGCACCCCGTGCCTCGAGCGTTTTCATTTTTACTGCGTCTTGGATCGCACTAACGACCCAAGTCCCCTCAGCCAGTAATTGGGCCTTGGGCAAAATACGTAAATGCGAGTCCACCACCACCCGAAACGGTTGACGAGTCGTATGGACCGCTCTCACATTTAACTGCGGATCATCGGCGTTGACCGTACCAATACCGGTTAATATGGCACAGGCGCGTGCCCGCCAATGATGCGTGTCAGCACGCGCTTCTGGGCCGGTAATCCACTGACTTTGGCCATTTAGCAAGGCTGTCTTACCATCCAGACTGGCAGCTACTTTGACCCGCACCCAAGGCCTGGCGCGACGCATACGCGATATAAACCCCAAATTCAAAGCCTGTGCTTGGGCATTCATCAATCCCACTTCCACTTCAATCCCGGCTTCACGTAACCGTTGTAACCCTTGACCGGCCACCAATGGATTAGGGTCTTGCATCGCTACCACGACTTTGACCACACCGGCCTGAATCAAAGCCTCACAACATGGCCCCGTTTTCCCTTGATGAGAGCACGGCTCTAAGCTCACATAAGCGGTCGCCCCTCGAGCCTGTTGCCCCGCCTCTCGCAAAGCATTGACTTCGGCATGCGCCTGACCCGCACGTTCGTGCCACCCTTGGCCCACCAACTGCCCCTGCTTAAGCAATACACAACCCACACGCGGATTGGGGGTGGTCGTATAAAGACCGCGGTTAGCCAAATCTAAGGCCAGAATCATCGCGGTTTGTTCGTCCACCCTAGCCTCCAGTCAAAGCACTCATATCGGACGCCTACAGGGCGCCCAACTTATTATTTTCCCACACCGGGTTTTTGAACTTCTTGGATCGCGTCCTTAAAATCATCAACCCCCTGGAAACTACGATAAACGGAGGCAAAGCGTATATAAGCCACATGATCGAGTTGACGCAACTCATGCATGACCATCTCACCAATTAAGTGCGCAGGCACTTCTCGCTCTCCGAGGGCGAGTAAATTTTGCGTCACGGTTGACACAGCAAAATCGACCCGATCCGTTGGTACGGGCCGTTTATGCAGTGCACGCAAAAACCCCGTACGCAATTTATAGGCATCAAATTCAGTGCGCGTTCCATCCTGTTTCGCCACTTGCGGCATACGTAACTCTACTGTCTCGTAAGTCGTAAATCGCTTATTACAGGACTCACAACGCCGACGACGGCGGATACTATCGCCAACATCACTGACACGAGAGTCAATGACTTGAGTCGAGTCATGATTACAAAACGGGCATTTCATAAAAGGCTATGCCCCGTAAACCGGGAATTGAGCACACAAGCGATTAACCTCTGCAGCAATCCGTTTTAATACCACTTCGTCTTCGGGTGCTTCCAAAACATCCGCAATCCAATGAGCCACCTGTTGCGCCTGTTCAGCGCCAAAGCCGCGAGTCGTTAAAGCCGGCGAACCGATTCTGATGCCACTGGTCACGGTGGGCTTTTGGGGATCTTTGGGAATGGCATTCTTATTGATGGTCATACAGGCCTTACCCAAGGCCGTCTCGGCTTGCACGCCCGTGACGTGTTTGGGACGCAAATCAACGAGGAACATATGACTTTGAGTACCCCCAGACACAATCCTCAGACCCCGCGTTTGTAGCACTTCAGCCATCACCTTGGCATTGACTAACACCTGCTGCTGATAGCGCTTGAAGTCTGGCTGCAACGCTTCTTGAAAAGCGACTGCCTTGGCTGCAATCACATGCATCAGTGGTCCGCCTTGCGTACCGGGAAAAATCGCACTATTGAGCAACTTTTCATACTTCGCATCGGCCAGTATCATCCCCCCACGCGGCCCTCTTAAGGTCTTGTGAGTGGTGGTTGTGACAATATCGGCAAATCCGACTGGACTCGGATAGACCCCAGCGGCGATCAGGCCGGAATAGTGGGCAATATCGGCCATCAATAATGCACCACACTTGTCAGCAACCGCACGAAATCGCGACCAATCAAAATGCAAAGAATAAGCCGAAGCTCCGGCAATAATTAATTTGGGCTTATGCTCCATGGCCATGGCTTCGACCTGATCGTAGTCGATGGCCTCCGTGTTCGGGTCAAGGCCATAAGAAAAGGCCTGGAAATAACGTCCACTGACATTCACTCCCGAGCCATGGGTCAGGTGTCCACCACTATCCAAGGCCATACCTAAAATCGCATCACCGGGTTGTAAAAAGGCCTTGAAAACAGCAAAGTTTGCTTGAGCCCCTGAGTGCGGTTGAACATTGGCATAACTACAACCGAACAATTGCTTAGCTCGCTCGATGGCCAACTGTTCGGCTACGTCAACAAACTCACACCCACCATAATAACGCTTGCCCGGGTAGCCTTCGGCATACTTATTGGTCAACATGGAGCCTTGCGCCATCAACACTCGAGGACTAGCGTAATTTTCTGAAGCGATTAATTCTATGTGGTCCTGCTGACGATGACGTTCGGATTCGAGGGCTGCCCACAATTTTGGATCGAGCGCACTAATGGTGTCTTTCGAGAATGAAAACATAGCGTTTTTGCCAAGCGTGAATGAAAGAGGTTAAAAGGCTGATTTTAACATTATTTGATCGCCCTCCATCAGTCCAAATGCGTCGGAAGCGGGGCCGATAAGCCTAAAGGCGATCCTTAACCGAAATGCTTTAGAAGAAATCAGCTGGAAATTTGGGCTCGTGCGTTAAGCGCCGATTCGAATCCAAAGGCACAACCACAGGCAATCCATTTTTAAAAGACCAGGAAAAGACTAAGGCTTAGCCTTTGGCGCAGGGCCACCCATCGCTTTAATCACCGCCTCGGTCAGATCCACGGCCTTGGTGGCGTAAACGGCGTCTTGCACGACCAAATCGTATTTTTGTGATTCGGCTATTTTGCGTACGACTTGAGTGACTTCGAGAAAATACTTACGCCGTTCATCGGCCTTGCGCCGCTCAAGATCATCAACAAAAGCTCGCGCAACTTGCTCATAACGTTGACCCGAAATCTGTAGTTCGTGTTGCTTATTATCTCGTTCAGAAGGGGTCTTGGCCGCAGCCAATTCTGCCTGCAACGCCTTGGCTCGCGATTCAAGTTTGTGAACCTCTTGCTCACGAGAACTAAATTCCAAACGCAAAGATTCAGCCACATCGTAGGCACGTTTTGTATCATTTTCTATTCTAACGCCATTGATGTAAGCCAAACGCAACTCTTGAGCAACAGCGCTCAACGTAGAAAATAAACCAAAAACCAATATCAACACTTTCCAATATTTCATTACACTCTTCCATAGCTACTTTGGCCACGCAACCCCAGAACTTAAGGGGACAAATTGACAGGCCTAAAAAATACTTCTTATCGCTTCATATTCATTACGGTATCACAGAACAAGTGCTTTGCGTAGGCTAACAAAAAACCACCATCAGCCGTATTTTTTGCCTCTAAAAAAACAGTTACGGTGAAATTTCATGGACTAGCTGCCGGCAATGGTCATCTGATCAATGAGAATCGAGCCGCACTGACGTGAACCTCGGCAATACGTGTCATTGCCTACAGCCACAATCTGTCTAAACATATCGCTCAGATGACCGGCAATGGTAATCTCATGAACCGGAAAGGTGATCTCGCCGTTTTCCACCCAATATCCTGCCGCTCCACGGGAATAGTCCCCCGTGACTTGGTTGACTCCCTGCCCCATTAACTCAGTCACCAAAAGACCGTTTCCCATTTTTTTCAATAACCCAGCAAAATCTTCACCGGTATCATTCAAAATAAGATTGTGATTGCCCCCGGCATTGCCGGTTGAACGCATGCCGAGCTTGCGTGCCGAATAACTGCCTAAAAAATACCCCTCCAGCACGCCTTGTTTGACCACACTTCTGGCCCGTGTGGTAACCCCCTCTGCATCAAAAGGACTACTGCCCAAGCCCTTGATAATATGAGGTAAATCATCAATTTGCACGCACGGAGAAAAGATCGTCTTACCCAAGCTATCTAACAAAAAACTGGATTTCCGGTATAAATTACCCCCACTAACCGCCGAGACAAAATGCCCGAGAAGGCTTGCTGCCACTGGCGCTTCAAATAAAACCCGGGCCTGGGTGGTAGCAATCTTACGGGCACCTAACCGCTTAACCGCACGCTCTGCGGCCTGGCGACCAATCGATTCGGCCGAACTCAGATCCACGTGCGAACGCGTAACGTCATACCAATCATCACGTTGCATCCCATCGTCTTCCCCCGCAATAAAGGAACAACCAATGCTATGACGGGAACTCGGGTAACCGGCCAAAAAACCCAAGGAATTCCCATAAATAAAATGTGATTCTTGGGTTGAAACCGAGGCCCCTTCCGAATTACTAATTCGAGAATCCGTCGCAAACCCCGCAGCCTCACAATGGCGCGCCGACTCAATACTCTCTTCAACATTGATCCCCCAGGGATGCCAGAGTTGAAGGTCTGGAATATCGCGCGCGAGCAAGGCCTCGTCAGCCAGCCCCGAACAATCATCTGCCGCAGTAAATCGTGCGATGGACAGGGCGGCTTCCACGGTTTGCCTCAGCGCACGAGGAGAAAAATCCGAAGTACTGGCGTGCCCCCGCTGGAGCCCTAAATAGACGGTAACGCCAATGCCTTTGTCACGATTGTATTCAATGGTTTCAACTTCACCGTGACGAACCGTCACCGTCTGACCATATCCCTCGCTTACCTCAACCTCAGAGGCCGTGGCTCCCTTAAGCCGTGCATGGTCAATGGCGTCTTGGGTCAGACTACGCAAACGCTCACTGTCGTGGGAAAATCCGGTTTTAGGCATAATCGATTAGAAAAAGAAAGTCATTGATCTAGAAAAACTACATTTTTTAGTGAAAAACATCTATATCATAACAGGTTGATTACCCCCACAGACAAATATGCCCGCCCAAAATAACGTTGAAAACGCAGAGCCACCTCAGTTCGTCGAGAACGACGAAGGGCCCAGTAAAACGAAACGAAAAAATGATGCCCATGCGCTTCAATTACTCGGCTCCGCTTTAGTTGAATTGAACTCGGATCAATTATCTCAAGTCAATTTGCCTGAGTCCTTGCTTGATGCGGTCATTGCCGCACAAAAAATCCGTGCCCATGAAGGTCGACGCCGACAGCTTCAATACATCGGAAAACTCATGCGCAACATAGACCCCACACCGATTCAAGCGCGGATTGATGGATGGAATAACCGCTCCACTGAACAAGTCGCTTACCTTCATCGCATCGAGCAATGGCGCGATCGACTCCTCCTAGAGCCCCAAAGTCTTAGCGAACTAGTTCAGCAATATCCGGTCGCCGATATACAACAACTGCGCACTCTGATCCGCAACACTGAAAGAGAACGAGAACAAAATAAACCTCCCAAAAATTATCGCGCTCTGTTTCAAATGTTGCGCGCCCTCATCCCGAACCCAATGAATGAAACGGTTTCCGTGCCAGAAGACCCCTCACTGTAAACTCTCCCCATGAACACTCCCGAATCCAGATCCTTACTGATCGGTTTAGTATCGATTAGTGACCGTGCCTCCCAAGGGGTTTACCAAGACCAAGGCATTCCTGCTTTGCAAGATTGGTTTACACACGCATTAAAAAGCCCTTGGAAAATGCTCACTCGCTTAATTCCCGATGAACAATCCCAGATTGAATCGACTTTAATTGAACTGGTTGATGAGGCGCACTGCGACCTCGTACTAACCACCGGCGGCACCGGTCCCGCACGACGCGATGTCACACCAGAGGCCACCCTCGCCGTTGCCGATAAAACCATGCCCGGCTTTGGTGAACAAATGCGCCAAATCAGCCTTCGATTTGTCCCTACCGCCATACTGTCTCGTCAAGTGGCTGTTATTCGCAAACAATCTCTCATCATTAATTTACCGGGACAGCCCAAAGCGATCAAAGAAACACTCGAGGGCCTCAAAGACGATCAAGGCAATACTGTCGTCAATGGCATCTTTGCTGCCGTTCCTTACTGCATTGATTTAATTGAAGGACCCTACATCGAAACGCATGAAAAGATTATTAAAGTATTTCGTCCAAAATCGGCTATCAGAAAGGCTTAATGCATGGAAAATTATTTAGAAACGATAGAATTAGAAACAGCCCCTCATCCCACGGCTTCTGTCATCTGGATGCACGGCCTAGGAGCCGATGGCAATGATTTTGTGCCTATCGTTCAGGAATTACAGCTCAATAAAAGCCCCAGTATTCGTTTTATTTTTCCCCATGCCCCTAAAATTCCCGTCACTATTAATAATGGATTTATCATGCGGGCTTGGTATGACGTCTCTCCGGGGGACTTAGGGGAAGGACAAAAAAAGCCAGATGAAAATGGCATCCGAAAATCTCAAGCCCAGATTGGTCAATTGATTGAACGAGAAATCGAGCGCGGCACGCCTAGTGAGCGCATTGTGCTCGCCGGCTTTTCTCAAGGAGGGGTCATTTCGTTGCAAACGGCCCTACGATACCCCAAACCCCTTGCGGGCGTTATGGCCTTATCTTGTTACCTCAGTTGCACGGAAAGTTTTGAGAAAGAGGCCAGTGCTGCCAATGCCAAAATTCCAGCGTTTATGGCCCACGGCACCGAAGACCCGGTCGTGCCTTACTCCATGGGGGCTAGCGCCGCAAAGCGACTTCAAGACGCACACTACACCGTTCATTGGCATGAATATCCTATGCCGCATTCGGTCTGCATGGAAGAAGTTCGCGATATTAGTCAGTGGTTAAACCAGTGTTTCAGCCAGTCTTAAAGAGTTGACCAAGCGCTTCTGATACAAAAATACTCTTGGGTCAATCGCCTACCCAAAGGGAGGAGACCGACTGGCCTAAATCACCCCTTTGGCGCGCAAAGCGTTTTGGGCTTCTTCACTGTAGCCTAGGCCCGACAAGATCTCGTTTGTATGCTCCCCTAAGGTAGGGCCCAACCAACGAGTGCCGCCGGGGGAATCGGTCAGTTTGGGAGTCACTGCAGGAATACGCATCGATTTACCATCCGGTAAGGGCCACTTTTCTATCATCTTACGTGCAGCGTAATGGACATCATTCACAATATCCTCTGGATCATAGACACGCCCAACCGGAATTTCTGCCGCCTCTAGAGCGGCTAACACTTCGGGTAAATCGTGCGCTTGGGTCCATTGGGTGATGGCCTGATCCAATTCGGCGGCTCGAGGCACGCGGCCGGTATTAGTACTCAAAGTCACATCCTGAGCGAGGTCTTCTCGGCCGATAGCCATCATCATCCGTTTAAAAAGGCTATCATTATTAGCCCCCACAATGACAAATTTGCCTTCTCGGGTGGGATAGGTATTGGAGGGGGTAATACCAGGCAAAGCGTTGCCAGCGCGCTCGCGTTTGTAACCCAACACATCAAACTCGGGAATAAAACTCTCCATCATATTAAATACCGACTCATACAAAGCCACATCTACCACCTGCCCTTTACCCCCATTAGCATTACGGTGGTGTAAAGCCATCATCACCCCGATTACGGCATGCAAAGCCGCAATTCCATCGCCAATGGAAATACCTAATCGTACGGGCGGTTGCTCAGGGTATCCCGTCACATAGCGCATCCCACTCATGGCCTCCGCCACTACACCAAAACCGGGACGATCGCGATAAGGCCCGTCTTGCCCGTAGCCTGACAACCGGGCCATGATTAATTGGGGATTGATTTTCGACAACTGTTCCCAACCGATATTCCACTTTTCCAAAGCACCAGGACGAAAATTCTCCACCACAATATCGGCCTCACGCACCAACTCACGCACGATCGCTTGTCCCTCGGGTTCACGCAGATTTAAACTCAGCGATTTTTTATTACGCGCCTGTACATACCACCATAGCGAAGTCCCCTTATACATTTTTCGCCATTGGCGCAATTGATCCCCACCCTGCGGGGACTCGATCTTAATGACTTCTGCTCCAAACTCAGCCAACATTCGCCCACAAAAAGGTCCGGCAATTAGTGTGCCCAATTCGATGACTTTCACCCCGACTAATGGGCCTTTTTTCTCATTGCTCACCATGACTCTCCCTTTTTTAGACCCTCAGTGTAAGACAGTGCTTACACATTGGGAAGGGAGACACTACAATGGGAGACTTGGTTTTTCAACGAAAGCACACAATGGCCCAACGCACCCTTTTTTCCGTTCTTCTTCGACAACCTTGGTGGACCTCTGCCATGGTCGGGGTGGTATTATTTGGACTCACCCAGTTGGCCTACCCACCGATTGCCCCTTTTGTTGGGTTACCCTTTTTATTTATAGCTCTCTACGTGGCTTACCGACAGTGGCGAACCCTATCACCGGAAAAAATAAATAAACGACTAGAAAAAATAACACAGATGAACTGGTCAAGCTTTAGCACCCTTATCTGTGCGGCCTATCGGCGACAAGGTTATGAGGTCGTGGCCGTTAAAAAAAATAGTTATGATTTCCAATTGTTACAGCAAGGTCGTATCACTTTACTCCAATGCCGACGCTGGAAAGGCCATAGAATGGGAAGTTCTGCTCTCGAAGAGCTAAATAAGGCGATGCAAGAAGATAATGCTTACAACGCCATTTCCATTTGCGCTAGCGATTTTTCTCCTCAATCTTATCAATACGCTCTAGGGCAGTCTATTCACCTGGTCCATGGAGCAGAACTGGCCATTCTAGTCGGTGAATTAGACTAAGCGACTGGAGCACAATCGGAAATTAAAAGTAGCTGCCTTTATGCTAATCTTTCACATTGTGCGCTTTTAGCGCAGCCCCATCTCTTTTTATCGCTATGGGGCCCATTAAAAATAATTTACCGACCCACTCGGAGGCTTTATGACCCACTCGCCGACTCCCCGTCAACGCACCGGCGCCCAATTGCTGGTCGATTCTTTAAGACTACATGGGGCCGACATGGCCTTTGGCGTACCCGGTGAATCCTTTTTGGCCGTACTCGATGCTATGCATGATGTCACCGATGATTTTAAATTCATCATTTGTCGACAAGAAGGCGGCGCGGCCAATATGGCCGATGCGTATGGAAAGCTCACAGGGCGGCCGGGGCTTTGCTTCGTGACCCGAGGTCCAGGGGCCAGTAATGCCATGGTAGGACTGCACACGGCCTTCCAGGATTCAACCCCTTTAATTCTTTTTATTGGCCAAGTGGGCAGCGATGTGGTGGAACGCGAAGCGTTCCAAGAAGTCGACTACCGTCGCATGTATGGCCAAATGTGCAAATGGGTCGCGAGCATTGACCGAGCCGACCGAGTTCAGGAAATGATCAGTCACGCCTTTCATCTAGCCACTTCGGGGCGACCAGGTCCCGTGGTATTGGCATTACCCGAAGACATGCAAAAGCAAGTGACGGCAGAACTTTCACTGTCTTGTTATCAACGGGTCGCGGCCAACCCAGGTGAGACGGATTTACACACCCTTCGTAACCTACTCTCGAAAGCGAAAAAACCTTTAGTCATTCTCGGCGGTGGGGGTTGGAGCAAAACCGGTTGCGAAGATTTTTTAAGTTTCGCTCGCAACTTTAATCTCCCGGTCGCCTGCTCATACCGCGCACAGGACATGATCGATAATCGTGATAAACACTACATTGGTGATGTGGCCGTGGGCCTTAACCCAGCCTTAGCAGCAAGAATTCAACAAAGCGATCTTTTAATTGCCATTGGGACCCGACTCGGGGAATGGACCACTGTTAACTACAGTCTTATAGACATTCCAAGGCCTAAACAAAAGTTCGTACACATCTACAGCGGCGCCGAAGAGTTAGGGCGTGTTTATCAAGCAGATTTACTCATTAACTCTGGCATGCCGGAGTTTGCTGCAGCCGCTAGAAAACTGCCGCCGCTAAAACCCAGTTGGGACGATTGGACTGCTAGCGCTCGCCAGGATTACGAACTATGGCAACGTCCCGTCAAAGTGCCAGGACCCGTTAACATGAGTGAAATTGTCTGTTGGCTTAACCAACGTCTGCCCGCTCAAACCATTGTGACCAACGGAGCGGGTAATTTTTCATTGTGGGTACACCGCTTTTATCGCTACCCGGGTTTTCGTACACAACTGGCCCCAACCAGTGGCGCGATGGGATACGGGGTGCCTTCTGCCGTGGGCGCTGCCATTTTATGTCCTACCCGACCCGTTGTTTCTTTTTCCGGGGACGGAGACTTTCTGATGAACGGGCAAGAACTGGCCACAGTGATGCAATATGGAGCGAAAGTTATTTTCATCGTCGTCAATAATGGCATGTATGGCACCATCCGCATGCATCAAGAAAGACATTACCCCACACGAGTCAGCGGTACTATGCTCAAAAATCCAGATTTTGCAGCTCTCGCCCGTGCCTACGGACTGCACGGTGAAATTGTAGAAAGTACTGAAGCTTTTGCCCCTGCTTTTGAACGCGCCTGGAGTGCGCCGACTGCCGCACTCATAGAAATTCGCGTCGACCCGGATGCGATCTCTCCACGCGCATCGCTCTCATCGATTCGAGAAGAAGCCCTTAAAGCGCAGTCATTATGATTTACTATCTTAATGAAGCTGAGGTTCAACAATTACTCACGATGTCCGTTTTTTTACAAGCGGCTGAGCAATCATTAAAAGATCGAGCCTTACAACACGCCATCGACGTACCCCGCCAGCGTATCTACACTGAAGAGGGCATTCAACACGTTCTGCAAGCCAGCTCTAAAGCCATTGGCTACACAGGCTTTAAGTTCTACTACACGCGTCCCACGGGGAAAAGTTTTTACGTTAATTTGATCAATATCCAAAGCGGTAAGCTCGAGGCCATGATTGAAGCGGTTTGGATGAGCATGATGCGCACCGGTGCTGCTAGCGGGGTAGCCACTCAGTACCTGGCCACAAAACAAGCACAGGTGTTGGCGCAAATTGGCAGTGGATATCAATCGAGCAGTCAACTAGAAGCGGTCTGTGCAGTGCGGCCGATCACTGAGGTGAGAGTGTTTTCTCGCCAACGAGAAAAGCTTCTTGCTTATTGCCAGACCATGAGCAAAAAATTAAATCTCAATGTCCTACCCGCAGAATCGGCCCAGGCAGCTGTCCAGGGAGCCCATATCATCAATGTCATCACGAAATCAGCTACTCCCGTATTAAAAGGCGAGTGGCTAGAACCGGGGCAACATATCAACGCAGCTGGCTCTAACACATTGTCGCGCGTTGAGATCGATGAACGGACGGTCAAACGCTGCGATCTCATCACAGTAGACTCTCGAGGAACCGCACAAAAAGAATGCGGGGACTTGATTGCCTCCATCGAAAAAGGCGTGGTTCAATGGGATCAACTCATTGAAATTGGCGATATTTTTGCTGGCAAATCTCCTAGCAGAACTCACGACAAACAAATTACGCTCTACGAATCACATGGCATGGGCGTACAAGATCTTTATATTGCAGCCAAGGCATTGGACTTGGCTAAAACCCATCTGCTCGGCACAACGCTCCCCGTAGGCTTGTAAAAAAACGTCATGCCTCCCATTTTTTTAAACCGTAAAATACTTTAAGATCCCATTTTTAAAAAAGGTCCTCACGCATATGACTCACCCCTTAGGTAAAATCGGCTTTGCTGGAATCGGTGCCATGGGCACGCCCATGTCGGTCAACTTAGCTAAATCCGGTCATAAACTGGTTTTATTCGATATTGATGCGAGCAAAGCGCAGGCTGTAGCCAGTCAGCATGAAATCGAGGTCGCTAGTCACTTAAGCGATCTTGGCCAACGCAGCGACACCATCATCACTATGTTGCCCGATGGCAAGCTCGTTCGAAAGGCATTACTGGGTGAAAATGATAGTGGCAAAAATTGCATTATTGAACATCTCAAGCCCGGTAGTCTCATCATTGACATGAGCTCCTCTTCACCGATGGGCACCCGAGAACTGGGTGATATTTTGCATAAAAAAGGATTTTTATTCATTGATGCCCCTGTGTCCAATGGCGTAAAAGGGGCTATCGCCGCGACGCTATCGATTATGGTGGGTGGCGATAAAGTCTTGTTTGAGAAAGTTAAACCGATGCTTCAAAAGCTAGGCAATCAAGTCTACTATGCTGGCCCTTTGGGTGCGGGTCACGCCACCAAGGCGTTAAACAATTATGTGTCCGCCGCAGGCTTAATTGCTGCCTGCGAGGCGATGCACGCGGGTGCCGCCTTTGGTCTGGACCCTGGGGTCATTGTGGACATTATCAACACTTCTAGCGGCATGAATAACACGACCAAAAATAAGTGTAAGCAATATATGCTTTCAGGGGCGTTTAACGCTGGCTTCTCCACCGGTTTAATGGCCAAAGACGTACGCACCGCACTCGAGGTCGCTCAAGCCATGGGCACTAGCACCGTCTTAGCTCAACCAACCGCTGCCATATGGGATGATATGGAAAAACAATTGGGGGCCCAGTCAGACCACACCGCAATGCATCAATTCACAGCAAAAAAATAAAAGGCATCGTAATGAATATCTGGCCAGGTCATCATGACGATCAATGGGAAAGCATACAAACGACATTACTCACCCACTACCGTAGCGATGGTCTGCCGCTGGTACCCCCCACAGCGACTCGCGTCGCCGCCATGCTCGAGCAAAACCATTTTGAGGCACGTGAAGAAATTGCCCTTTTGCCTCCAGGCTTTGAAAATGTCACCGCCCAAGACATTGCTATTTGCGCTGTCTTGGCAGGCTGCAAAAATACCTACTTCCCCGTTTTAGTGGCTGGCGTTCAAGCCCTTTCCGATATGGCTTTTAATTTAGTGGGTATTGCCACCACCACGGGTTCTGCCGCACCTTTGTATATTATTAATGGCCCTATCGTGGAAACCATTGAACTGAATGGCCAAAACAATGCACTCGGTTCAGGACATCGCGCTAATGCCACCATCGGCCGCGCCATGAGCCTGATTTTGCAAAACGTGGGAGGAGCCATTCCTGGGGAAGTTGATATGGCCACACTGGGGCAACCCGCAAAATATACCTGCTGCTTTGCAGAAAACGAAACCCAATCCCCATGGTCAAGCCTACATGAAGAACGTGGCTTTGCAAAAAATGCCAGCGTATTGACTGTCGTAGGGATTGCCGGCACGGTCGAAGTCAATGACTCTGACAGTCAAGAAGCCAGTGGGCTAGCCACCACCTTTGCTCAATCCATGTTAATAGCGGGCGTATCTGGCGGAGCGGGGCTTTTGGGAGGAGGCGAACCCCTGTGTCTTTTGCCTCCTGAATGGGCTGCCATGTTTGATCGGGATGGGTATAGCAAATCACAGGTTAAACAAGCGATTTGGGAGCAAGCCATCCTATCAGTGGATAAACTACCCCCAGCACTGCGTCAGCATCGAATGGGCGCTGCGCTCGATCCCAAATCCAGCATCATCCGAGTCGCAGAAAAAGCAGAAGACCTCATGCTCGTGGTGGTGGGTGGCGTGGGTCGTAAAGCCGCCTACGCCCCCACTTGGGGCGGCACAACTCAGGCCATCAGTCGACCCATCCTCGTTCGCCAATAACCTCGATTAACCAATAGCTATAGCGTCCTCCCACCACGGGTGGCGCCCTTCCTATGGCCTATCAAAATTCATGCAACCGTTCATGAGTCAGGTTTTTTTACCTTCCGGGCACTAAACTGCGTAAAATGCGCCCCTGAGCCTGACCACTGAGAATGAGCACATGATCCGTTTTACCCAACTCACGCTGCGTCGAGGCGTTAAAGTCTTGATTGAAGCAGCCGATGCAGCATTAAATCCCGGCGACAAAATAGGTTTGATTGGTGCCAACGGCACAGGAAAGTCTAGCCTTTTTGCGCTCCTACGCAACGAAATTCAAGCCGACCAAGGCCAAGTCGATTTTCCAGCACGTTGGCGCGTTGCCTACGTGGCCCAAGAAACGCCCGCCCTAGAATGCCCTGCCATTGAATATGCCATGGATGGGGATACGACATTACGTCGACTCGAGCGTGAACTGGCTAAAGCCGAAGAGGCCAATGACGGGGAGCGTATTGGAGAGATCTATGGCGAGCTTGGCGATGCGGATGCCTATACTGCCCGTTCCCGCGCAGAGCGCCTACTGAACGGATTGGGATTTAGTCATCAGCAGATGGATCAGCCAGTGGCCAGTTTTTCTGGGGGCTGGCGCATGCGCTTAAATCTTGCGCAAGCATTAATGTGTCCCTCCGACCTCTTGTTGCTCGATGAACCGACCAACCACTTAGACCTCGATGCCATTATATGGGTGGAAGACTGGCTTAAACGCTATAGCGGTACACTGGTCATTATTTCGCATGATCGCGATTTCTTGGATGGTGTGGTCAATGTCATTTTAAATATCGACAACACCAAGCTTAAACGTTACACGGGCAACTACTCTGATTTTGAACGTCAGCGCGCTGCCGCTGTCGTATTGCTAGCCGGTATGGCTGAAAAACAAGCCCGCGAAAGAGCTCATTTAGAATCGTTTATCAGCCGCTTTAAAGCCTTGGCGAGCAAAGCACGCCAAGCACAAAGCCGCATGAAAATGCTCGCCAAGATGGAGGACATGGCACCGTTACATGTCTCCGCTCCATTTTCTTTTGAATTTCGTGAACCCTTACGTGTACCGGATCCTTTATTGGTTCTGGATGACGTATGCGCCGGCTATCAATCAGAAGGACAAGCCGACAACATCATATTAAATCACATCAAATTTTCACTTCAAAGCGGCCAACGGTACGGATTGTTAGGTATTAATGGGGCCGGTAAATCAACCCTCATTAAAACGATCGCAGGGGAATTAGCGCCCCTGTCGGGTAACACCCAGTTTAATAAAGGCTTGGTGATTGGATATTTTGCTCAACACCAGATTGAAATGCTTCGTGACGATCAATCACCCTTATGGCATTTAGCCCAACTATCGCCCACCACCCGTGAACAAGAACTAAGAGGATTTTTAGGTCGGTTTAATTTTGCAGGGCAAATGGCCTTAAGCCCCATCACGCATTTTTCTGGCGGAGAAAAAGCACGCCTCGCACTGGCTATGATCGTCTGGCAAAAACCGAATCTCTTGCTACTCGATGAGCCGACTAACCATCTCGATTTACAAACCCGTGAAGCCCTCACGGTTGCCTTGGCGCAATTTGAGGGCACTTTAGTGTTAGTGTCCCACGACCGACATTTACTACGCGCCACCACCGACGAATTTCTCATTGTGGCAGACGGCACGCTTGAGCCGTTTGATGGTGATCTGGATGATTACCGAGATTGGCTACTCAAAACAAAACAATTAGCATCACGCGAAATGGCACTGCAAGCCGCCTAAAAAAGCAATGCCCAATGCTCCCAAAGTCATTAACATCGAAGGGGCATTGGGTTGACTTTAGCTCACTAGTGCTTTCATCTTCTGATACAGGTCGTTTTGCGCTTCAAAACCAATGCCGGGACGTTCTGGAAGTGCTAAAAAACCATTTTCAATTCGCGCTTCATCAGCAAATCCAGCAAATAGACCGAACACACCAGGATAGGCCTCACAGCCACCCAAACCAAATCCGCCCACAATCTGCAATGTCATCTGATTGCCCCCATGTGGAAAAATCGATGAACGCGACCAACCCATCGCTTCTAGACGTTGTAAAGTGCGTGAAAATTGCACAATGCCATAGGACTGCGGCACATCAATTTGGATAAAATCCCTTTGTGCACGCATGCCACCGTAGGTCACTAAATTCACAATGTCTTGCGTAGAAAAAAGGTTTTCGCCGGTACCCACCGCAGAACCATATTGCGCTATAAAGTCACTTAAATCGGCATATCCCAAGGGGTCACTGGGCTCTTCAAACCACTTAAGGCGATAGGAAGACAATGCCTTGGCATACTGAATGGCACGTTCTGGCTCCAGTCCAGCGTTAGCGTCCACTGCCAAGCAATCCCCAGAACCGAGTAACTGCAAAGCCGCCTCCACCCGTGCGACATCTTCGGCGAGGCTCGCACCACCGACCTTTATTTTCATCACCGTGTATCCGCTATCGAGCTTATCGCGGATTTCGTCTAACAGTTGCGCAATCCCTTTGCCTGGCGCATACCACCCGCCTCCCACATAACAGGGCACCTTATCCATCTTAGGTTGAGTCTGACTGTAGCGTTCTCGTAGCTCGGCATGTAAAGGCTTGTCGGCAATTTTAGCAATCACATCCCAAAAAGCCACTTCAATAGTACCTATCGCCACCGAGCGCTCGGTATGCCCGCCCGGTTTTTCCCGCTGCATCAAAGTGGCTAAAATCTTTTCAGGATCGAAATTATCCCCTTTTTCATTCAGCAGACTGTCTGGATTGGCTTTGAGTAAGCGCGGAAAGAAACGATCCCGCATCGGCCCACCGCAGGCATAGCGCCCTGTTGAATTGAAGGCAAAACCGCATACCGGCTTACCCTCCCGAATCACATCCGTCATCACAGCCACCACCGAGGTGGTCATTTCACTAAAATCAAATACTGCATTGCGTAAACTGGAATTCAAAGCAATGGCAGTTTCGCGAATATCAACGATACGCATAAAAAAATCCTGAGCTTTTTTAAAATTATTTATAAAACAAATATAGAAAAACTAAGTGGTATTACTGGACTTGTATGTGGGCCTCCTGAATCACCCGTGTCCACTTTTGCACTTCCTCTTGGGTTTGCAAGGCAAATTGTTCTGGGGTATTTAAGACAAACTGAAACCCAAGACCTGTAACGCGCTCCTTGATGCTGGGGATCTGCGCCATCTTCACCAAATCTTTATAAAAATCGTTCACAATCGACTGAGGGGTCCCCGCAACAAAATAAAACCCTTGAATCGTATCGGATAACTGGTCCTTATATCCGGATTCCTCCATCGTCGCAATATCGGGAAAAGAGGGGTGGCGTTGAACCGAAGCCATCGCCAATCCACGCAATCGACCCATCCGCACGTGAGGGGACGGAGTGGGCAAGGCAGAACAGGCGAATAACACCTGTCCGGCCAAATGGGCGGTGACCGATGGGCCCGCCCCATTGTAGGGGATGTTACCTAGGTCTATTTTAAGAGCAGACTTTAACATTTCAACTGCCAAATGTGGGGTGGTACCGATACCAGGTGTGGCGAAACTATATTTTTTGGGTTCTGCCAAGGCTAATGCAATCGCCTCAGGAAGGGTTTTAACTGCGACCGAAATATGACTTGAAAAAAGACTGGGCGATGCAGCAAAATTAGTCACTGGGATAAAACTTTTGAAAGGGTCATAGGGCACCACTTTATAAAGACCGGGATTGACCACATAAGCCGAGCTCGACACCAAGAGGGTATAACCATCAGGAGCCGCGCCAGCCACAATCCCGGTGCCAATATTTCCCCCAGCGCCTGGGCGGTTATCCACAATAAACGATTGCCCAGTCAGCTCCGTCATACGCATCGCCACAATGCGTGCAATCACATCGGTCGTGCCCCCAGGACCAAAGGGGACCATCACCCTCACCGGTTTGATGGGCCATTTCGGATCGGCAGCCTGTAAAGAGAGCGCATATAACAGGGTCACTAGGACCCCACAAAGAACAAATCCATTGTTTTTATATTTCATTGTTTCTCCTCCCTCGCATCGCCTACATTGGTTATTAAAATCTGATATTTTTTTTATTCGCCTTTGATCCCGGCTTGCCGAATGACTTTGCCGTAACGCGCCGATTCTGTTTTTATAAAGGCTAAGAGTTGTTCAGGCGTGCTCGGTGTGGCATCAATACCGGCGCTCATAAATTTATCCTTAAGCTCTTTGTTATTTAACGCTTTCACAATCTCACTATTTAAACGAGAAATGTAATCTTTGGGGGTGGCCGCTTGGGCCATGATCGCATACCAAATCGGCATCTCCAGATTATCGACCCCTTCCTCCTTCGCTGTGGCCACATCGGGTAAAACCGGGGTACGCTGAGATGCGAGCACCGCCAACGCCCTGACCTTGCCCGCTTTGATTTGTGTTGCCCCAATCGGAGCCGCAATCAACAATAAATCGGCTTGTCCACTTAACAATCCAATCATCCCCACCCCCGTTCCTTTGAAAGGAATATGAACCATCTGAATGTGAGTCAAACTACACAAAAGTTCCAGACCCAAATGGGAGGTCGTTCCCGTTCCCCCAGAGGCATAATTCAAGCGCTGGGGATGGGCCTTGGCCAGGGCAATCATTTGGGACACATTTTTTGCCGGTACGGACGGATGAACGATTAATACATTCTGTATCGTTGCCGTCAAAGCAATCGGGGCTAAATCTCTCATCGGATCGTAACTTAACTTCGAATACAACCAAGGGCTAATAGCGATCAATGGCGAGGTCAGCACTATCGTGTAGCCATCAGGTTGTGACTTTGCAACCCAATCCACCCCGAGGTTACCTCCCGCACCGGGTCGATTATCCACAACAACCGGTTGCCCCACATTTTCCGCCAATTTTTGTCCTATCGTTCGCCCCAATAAGTCGGTTGGCCCGCCAGGCGGAAAGGGTAAAACGAGATGAATCGGTTTACTGGGATAGCTTTGAGCGTGAGCCAACGAAACACTGAATAATGCAGCGCCTAACACACCCCATAAGAACCCCAAAAAAGGATCGTCATACGACAAACATTTTTTCAATTTTCACTCCCGTTTAAGCCAATTGATATTTTTCCCATCCTAGCACGTTACCACGATGCGGATTGCAGAGCGCAATTTGCTTTATCAGATCGCTTTGAGAGGTTTATCATAGGGAAAAATTAAGGAGTCTTCCCTCATGCACTCAAGCAATTGCTCTCTTTACAATCCTGTTGCGCCTATCGATACCCCAGAGGCGACGCTCTTGGCTGGACTAGAAAGTCTGCAAGGCAAAGTGGTGGGGTTTATTGATAATGCCAAACCTAATTTTCAGTTTTTAGTAGAAGATTTAAGCGAACAACTCACCAAGCACTATGGGGTCAAAAAAGTCATCACTCACCGCAAACCCGGACAAGTTCCAGTCAAACCAGAAGTCTTGGCTCAAATGGTGAGTGAGTGCGATGCCGTCATTACAGGCTCTGGGGACTGAGGTTCTTGCACATCGTGGAGTATCCACGACAGTGTCGCAGTGAGTAAAGAAGGTAAAGTGGGACTGACCATTTGCTCAACCGCCTTTGAAGGACTCGGTCGTGCTCAAGCAAAAGCGCTGGGGTTTGCAGAGCTGCCCATCGCTGTGATCCCTCACCCCTTTGGTATCCGAAGTCGTGATGAAATCCATCAACTAGCCGCCCAGTGCGTGACCGAAGTGGCAAAACTACTGTGCCAAACAGGCAAAACGGTTAGCACTCTACGCCAGCCAACCTCCGTAGGGGCGGCACTGCTGGAGGCACCAGACACTTTAGAAGAAATCAATCGACTTTTCATGAATAATCGCTGGAGCGATGGATTACCCATCATCCCGCCCACCCCTGAAAGAGTCGATGCCATGCTCCAAGGCACAGATCGTCATCGCCATGACATCATCAGCAAAGTGGCACCCGCCTTTCGTGCTGCCACAGTGGAATACATCGCGATCAATGCCGTCATGGCAGGTTGTTATCCTGAATATTTACCCGTGCTCATTGCTGCCACCGAAGCCGTATCTACGCCCCACTTTAATCTAAACGGCATACAAGCTACCACCAACCCAGCCGCGGTTTGGCTCATTGTGAACGGGCCAATCGCCGACACACTGAAAATCAATTCACAAGGCAACTGTTTGGGACCTGGACATTGGGCCAACGCCACTTTGGGGCGAGCGCTACGTCTGATTCTACAAAATATCGGTGGAGGACTTCCCGGCGACATGGACAAAGCCACCCATGGTCAGCCCGGAAAATACACCTTTTGCTGTGCCGAGAACGAAGCAGCCAGCCCTTGGGAAGCCTTGCATGTAGAACGTGGTTTTCAGAAAAATGATAGTACGGTCACCGTGGTGGGTCCATTAGGCACTTGGAACATGAATACCCATGCTAAAGACGCGAACGATCTTATCCGCGTGATCGGTGACACTATGGCCTTTCCCGCCAGTAGTGATTACGTGCACGGTGGGGCCCCTTGGTTAATACTCAGTCCCGAGCATGCTCATCTTTTCAATCGGGAAGGGCTTTCAAAGCAGAACGTAAAAGAACGTTTATGGGAAGCCTCCAAACTAAAAACCTCCCGGTTGGCCGCTAAAGATTTAGGACGAGTGCAAAATGGTCGCCGTGAAGAACTTGGCATACTGAGCCCTGATACCCTACTACCCATCACGGTTAAGCCTGAGGATATTAATATATTAGTCGCAGGTGGGGATGGCACCCACTCAGTCTACTTACCCGTATCCGGGAACTCATACTCAGCCAGCGTCAAAATCAAGGAGTTCATCTCAACCACTATTTAGCCAAGAGGATAAAAAATCTCAATGGCATTTCAATACCGTTCACAATACGGCAATACTTGCCGTCGTCTTTGGCGGTCACTAATCTTTTTGTTTGGTTTTCAGGGCGGGTTAGCTCATGCTTACACTCTTGAACCGACCAATTACCCTCAAAAGCCCGTACGATTAATCGTTGGCTCTTCACCCGGAGGCGGGGCTGACATCATTAGTCGCGCTGCAGCCCAATGGCTCAGTCAACGCTTAGGTCAGTCGTTTGTAGTGGATAATCGCGCCGGGGGCAATGGCATTATCGGCATCACGTTATTAACGCAAGCCCCCCCTGACGGCTACACCCTGTTTGGCGGCGCAAGCCTTATTGTGACTGCCACGCCCATGAAAAAAGTCCCGTTTGACACACGAAAAAGCTTGTCGCCCATCGTTCAAATGACCAGTATGCCATTTATGGTGATTTGCGCGCCACAACTGCCAGTGAGCAATTTAAAAGAGTTTCTTATCCTCGCACGCTCCCGCCCCACGGCCTTTAGCTATGCTTCCTCTGGCATGGGCTCCATTGCCCATCTGGGCACGGAATTAATGAAGTTTATGGCCGGCAACCTTACCATGACCCATATCCCCTATCGGGGTACAGGGCAAGCGATTTTTGATGTCATGAGTGGGCAAGTTCAGCTCATTTTTGCGAGTGGACTAGGCACAATCTCGCATGTTAAAAACGGTAAATTAACCTTACTCGCAGTCACATCACTGAAACGCTTACCTGCCTTTGCCGACACGCCCACAGTGGCTGAAACACTACCGGGATTCCAAATAGACAACATGCACGCCCTCTATGCCCCTGCAGGCATCCCGATCAAAATATCACACTTAATTAATCGGCACGTTGTAGATTACATGAATCAACCAGAGGTGAAATCCAAACTCGCTCTAGAGGCTACCGATGTAGCGTCCCTGAATACGCCCGAACAATTTCAAGTCACTTTTTCCCGACAAGTCGATCTGTGGGAAAACTTTATTAAGTCTTCCCAGTTTCCCTTGAAAGAGTAAGTGTCCTAAGCCTATTGCCTATCGATTGAGGTTGCCCAATCAATATACACTCAGTCATCGCCGGAATGCTCTTGAAACAAGACAATGATCAGCTCACCCTGTGCAGGTTCCTCATTGAATCTTGCGCCTTTAGTGGTCTAACGCTTTTGTTTTTGCCCAATCAAACAAACCAACAACCCTCGCTCCTCTTCAGATAACTGAAGCGCGTTTGACGGTTGGGCGAAATGCAGTCGAAAAGACCCTATAGCGGCCTTTAGATTGACCGCTTCATAGCCCAAGGCAAACAATAGATCGCGATCGATCCAATCGGCTGATACCTTGGGAAAAGGCGGCTCACACCACAAGCCAAACCCCTGCTGTGCCAATAGGTTCCAGGGAAAATAACGACTGGGATCCACTTTACGGCCTGGGGTAATATCCGCGTGACCAATAAAATTAGCCGTCGGTATTTTATACCGGGCTTTCAAATCACCTAATAACTTAAGCAATGTATTGATCAACGGTGGCGTGAACGCTTCGCTGCCGTTATTGTCCAATTCAATTCCGATAGAAACCGAATTGATATCGGTCACCCCTGACCAATACCCATCTCCACTGTGCCAGGCACGGGCCAATTCATCCACCAGATAATACAATGTCCCATCCCGACCAATAAGGTAATGGGCACTGACTTGCGTCTCAGGATCAGTTAACGTTTTTAACGCCCCTAGTGCACTACCACCACCGGTGTGATGAATCACCACGAAATTAGGACGTCGGACAGTGAAATTAACGGAGGCTTTTTCGGTTAAGGGCAGTTGCGTGTAATGCTTTAAACCACCCGTCGGGGGTTGCGAGGCACAACCGGCTAAAACCAAAATCAGCACATAAAGGAGTCTGTTTAAATAAAACATCAAAAAATACCCATTGTCAGGCCGCTAGCCAATGCCTCACCCACTTCCTGGCAACGGACTAGGTCTTGCTCAAGAATGTTTTTTTTAGCCATAATGGCCTGAGGGGTTTGTGCTTGAGTGCACACAATGACGCTCTCGAGTGCTTTACGAAGCCGCCACCCTAGACAAATACGATCGATTTGTTTCACTGCATTGTGTCCATCACTACCCGCACAAATTAAAGTAGCGTAAGGCCGGCCAATCAATTGATCTAACACGAGATAAAAATTGCGATCAAAAAAATCCTTCATCACCCCTGAGATCGCCGCTAAATTTTCAGGGGTCACAAACAAGTAACCATCGGCCCCCAACAAATCCTCAGCCTTTGCCTCAGAAGCATGCATCAAACGTACAACAATGTCATTCTGACTTCGTGCCGCAAAAGCAGCTGCCTCAGCCATTTGCCGAGCACCATCAGTCATGGAATGGAAAATAATCAGTAAAGTCTTCATTCAGCGCTAAGCTTCGCGACACGAACCACCTTGGCCCACTTTGCAATATCAGCTCGAAAATAACGCCCAAATTCATCGGGGGAGGAGCCTTCCGCCTCCACGCCCAGCTCGAGTAAGCGCGACTTCATCTGTGGACTTTTAATGATATGACTCACATCACGTGCTATTTTTTCAACTGTCGATGAGGCGGTCGCAACCGGGGCTAGTAACCCATACCATACATTCACTTCATAACCGGCAACACCCGATTCTGCCATCGTGGGAACCTCAGGCAATTGCGCAATCCTTTTTAAACTACTCACCCCTAGTGGCTTTAATTTTCCGCTCTTAATCATCGACAAACTCACCGGTATCCCGCCAATATAGAATGTTAACTGGGAGGCCATCAGATCTCCGATGGCCTGTGGGCCACTTTTATACGGCACATGCAATAGCTTCACCCCTGACATCAAGCCCAAAAGCTCTCCAGCCATATGATCTGAGCTACCGGTGCCCCCTCCAGAACCAAAGCTTACCTGTCCTGGTTTAGATTTTGCCAAATGAATTAACTCCATTAACCCATTGACTGCAGAAGTGCTAGGCACAACCAACGCGTTATACCGGGAGGTCAATTGGGTAATGGGAGCAAAATCATGTAAAGGGTCAAAGGGGAGCTTTTTGTAATAAGAAGCACCAATGCCCATGCTACTCGAAGCAAACAAAATTGTTTGGCCATCTGCAGGGGCTTTGGCCACCACATCGATACCCAACATACCGCCGGCTCCCGCTCGGTTGTCCACGATAACAGGGTAACCCCAAAAATCAGTCATTTTTTGTGCTAATACACGCCCGATAATATCCATACTACTGCCGGCTCCAATATGCACGACCAACCGCACTGGGCGCGTAGGAAAATCAGCCGCTACGCTCACTTGCATCACAGAGAGCATAAGCAGTAACGTTAATCCCATCCATTGAAGATTACACCCGCACCCACCTCGCCTACGATCATTAAACATAAGTATCATTAATCACAAAAAGTTGTGTAATCTTTAAGATTAATACGTTCTGGTTGAAACGTATTAACCACCGCACTGTCATCCGCATAACCCATCGCCATTCCACACAATACGATACGCTCGGGAGAAATACCCAATTCCGAGCGCACAATATCAGGGTAACTCGCAATGGATGCCTCAGCACAAGTATGTAGCCCAAATCCACGGGCCACCAACATAATCGTTTGCAAAAACATACCGTAATCAAGCCAACTACCTATCTTCAGAGATCGATCGATCGTAAAGACCAACCCAACCGGAGCCCCAAAAAAAACATAATTTGAGGCACGATAGGCTCTTGATTTTTCATGGTCCCCGCGAGCGATGCCCAACGTTTGATATAACCCCCAGCCGCACCGTCTTCGTCGATCCAAGTAGGGTTCAAGCACCGGATCCGTATAGTAATCATAATCGCGCTGATGAGATTTTTCTTCATTTAAAAAAGCACTTTGAATTCTACCCCCTACCCGTTGTAACGTTTGACCGGTCAGCACATGAACATGCCAGGGTTGGAGATTAGATCCGCTTGGAGCATAACCCGCGCGGGTCATAATAGATTCAAGCACGCTTAGCTCAACGCTATCTTTTTTGTAAGCGCGGATAGATCGACGAGTGCGCACTGCGTCTAGTACATCAATGTTAGGCTGACTCATGGTTTTTATCCTCACAATAGGCTGCCGAAGTTTGGATGGTAACACCGCTACCCAGTCAGTTAAAATAGTCGTTTTAGTTTGCTAGGCGAGCCCCATGAAAAAACCCATTCGCATTACGTTAGGCGGTTATGGTCCCGCCCACACAGCGTGTAGTCGCGCCATGAAGGTGTTAGGGGACACGGTCACTGACCATTTCCGCTCTCAGGTTGAAGTGCATTTCGTATGGAATGTTATGGACTTTGGTTACAAGGCTGCTGATTTACTGTGGATGGCAGAACAAGGTATTTTATCCATGTCCTATCAATCCACGAGCTACCTTGCAGATCGAGTGCCTGAGCTGGATTTGGGTGATTTACCCTATTTATTTAACGATCTCAAGCATGCTCGAGAAGCCATGGATGGCACCTTGGGTCAATGGATGACAGAGAAAATAGAACAAACCATTCCTGAGTATCGCGTCCTAGGATACTTTGAAAATGGTTTTCGCCATATTTCAAATCGTATCAAGCCCATTCAAGACTTAAATGACTTAAAAAATATGAAAGTTCGTTTAATGCCAGGAGACATACACCGCAAAAGTTTTGAACTCATGGGAGCCACCGCCTGCCCCTTGGACCTTAAGCCAGGGTTACAAGCCGTCATCAGCGGCACAGTGGATGCCCAAGAAAATCCCTTAGCCAATACGGTGGATTATGGCGCACATAAAGTGCACCGTTTTCATACTTTAACTGGACACTGTTATTTATCACGGGGCCTTTACATGAATCGTCAGCAATTTGACAATTGGCCCGAAGCGTTGCAACAAGGCATGCGTGATGCAGCCCGCAAGGCCATTCTCATGCAACGTGAATGGGCCATCGAAGAAGAGCTTGTCGCACGACGAGCCATCGAAGCCGAAGGAGGAGAAGTCATCGAATTATCCGCTGAGGCGCGTCAAGCCTTTGCGAAATCAGTTAAACCTTTGCATGAAGAAAGCTTGGCTCGCTTTGGTCAAGCCGCGTTTGCCAAAATTCCACCCTCACATGACTGAAATTTCAAAATGCCCTACGGTGCAAGGCGCAAAAAAACAAAGGGAGGAATCCATTAGTCGATTTCTCCCCAAACCCATGCGTCTATCAGCTGTGTCAAAACGAGCGCCAGCGCCTTTTCAATCAATCCCTAAGGCTCTTGATGCGTTTCAACCCCAATCCAACGCTCAGGTCAATCCAGCCTTACGCGATTGAATGTGCTTTTTAACCCCTTTCTTACCTACCGCTGTCTTCGGCTTCCAAATATTGCTATGCTTTAATAAATCTTCTTTTTCCCAGACATGTTTAGCGTCTCCCATATAGACAATAAACACTTCGCATCCATCCGGATATTCATAAGGCCCATGGGGAATATCCCAACCAAACACATAATCTCCAGGCCGCAAATCCTTACCAGCCACACACATACGTCCCTTGGTCACGAGAATCGAATGCCAACTTTTGTGAGTATGCTTAGGTTCCACATAACCGGCCGGGAAGCGTTGCTTCATGTCGATACGATTCATTACCGGGTCATAGTTCAAGACCTTGACTTTAACCCCTTTGGGTAAGGTCAAAATTCCGCGAACATCATCCGACTCCCAAGGAATGTCACGATCATAAATGGCGCGAAAAGTATGGTCATAACCTTTGGTAGCGACCTTCTTCTTCGATACGCTTTTAACGGATTTTTTAAGGCCAACACTTTTGGTTGCTGCCTTTCGAACTACTTTTTTAGTTGCCATCGATTACCTCTTTACAGATGAGTTAAGTTTTTATTATTCAGCACTCTTGGCTGACTGATTTAAGGGGTTGGGCACTGGGTCCACGATCCACTCAATAAGCAACGACGAACACTCCCCACATCCTTATTAATATTATTGTACATTCAAAAATCTCGCAGTGCCGGATATTTTAAACCCTACCCTCTTTGTAGATAGGTGCTAACTGGGACCTTAACCGCCTTAGCCCCATTCACCTTATTTCATCATGGCTAATTCGCTACAGCGAAACAATCTCTCCCGTAGCCGCTGAGCGGATCATGGCCTCCATGGCTGCGATATTGGCAATCATCTGCGTTTGGGGTACGGGATAGGGGGCGCGTTGATCAATCGCATCAGCAAAAGCTTCTAGATTCACCAACACACTAGAACAGGGCTCATATTCGATCCGTGTTTTTTCCCCTCCTGACAAGACTTGCGTTAACGTCCAGCCTTCTGGGGTACCGGGGTGTGCCTTATCACGCACTTCAATCCAACCTTTAGTTCCATACACCGCAAATCGACCATCAAATGGGGTGGCTAAAATTGCGGTTAACAAGGCATGCCCTCCTTGCTTAAATTGAACCATTGCACTAAGCGTATCGCCATTGACCAATTGACTTCCCAATTGCTTCACGCTGCACCAAAGCTTTTCTGCTTCCCCAAAAACACTAATCGATAAATCTAAAATATGAATGCCTGTTGCAGTCAAAGGTCCACCCGGCGCCTCCTTGGCACTTAAACGCCAGTTATCTAACGGCAGGGTTAAAAATTTATCCTGACTAAAATTAGCCTCAATATGCAATGGCACGCCTAAAAGTCCTGATTTTAATCGACGCATTAATTCTTGGATCGGGGGTTCAAATCGTCGCTCATGGCCTACGGCTATTTGCAAGTGATGCGCGTTAATCACCTCCAAGGCCTGCTCCACGTCGTCTCGCGTCATCGCCAGGGGCTTTTCACAAAAGACGTGTTTATTCGCTCTAGCCGCCGCTATGATTTGATCCTTATGCAGGGAATGTGGCGTGCATAAAATAACCGCCTCCACCCTCGAATCCGCGAGCACTTCAGCATAATCTGAAACCATATGAAATCCATGCTCCCGCGCAAAATCTTCATCCAGTTTTGCATTTAGGTTCATCCCTGCGACCACCCTCAATTTCGAGCTTTTCTGAATCAGGTTGACCACCGTTTTTCCCCACCACCCCATACCAACGACCGCTACATTAATCATTACTGAGTTCCCTCCAATTATTGTTATTCCAATTACATTTCATTTTTTTAAAAATCCCATTGAATGGGCGTTGTTGTTTTTTACAATGCGCTTGACTTGGGATGGACTGGACTCATTAGGTTTCGATAGATTCGCTTGATGAATGAGACTTAATTTATCGCTACGACTTAACTGCTTGAGTTCATACTCCCGCCGACACGCCGTTGACCGATTACTGGCCGATTCTTGATATACCAGGATCACCGGTCGACGGGATCGAGTGTAGATAGCCCCTTGGGGGGCTAACCCATTGTGCTGCGCTAATCGTTTGTCGACATCTTTAGCAACTCCCGTGTAAAGCGTATCATCTGCGCAACGCACCATATAAACTTGCCAAACTAACACAGGCTTTATCTTTATTGTCATAGGATTTTAATCATTGCCGATACAAAAACTCTACAAAAATTCAAGCTTGGCCACTGTTTTTCTTGCTCAACCCTTAAGTAAAAACAATCCTCATGATCAGTTGGCCATCATACCGATATATCTCAGCTCCCCTTAAGCTTAACCGTCTCAGTAAGAAAATTCAAAAAATACAGGCCTACATTTTTAAAAAACATAAATTAAGCGCTATTTTTTTTTATAGGTATTAGCCATTTTAATAAAAAATGCCATGATCCCGATTCATTCTCTTTATTTGAAACATTGTAGATTATTAATCCTTGGTTTTTTTGCAATGCTCACAGCTTTCAACCCATTTCTTTCTGCAAAGGCGCAACTGTCTGAGCGCCCCATCCGTTGGATTGTTCCTTTTTCCCCAGGTGGGGGCACTGATATTGCCGCTCGAATTTATGCACCTGAAATGAGCCGACTACTGGAACGCGCGGTCATTATCGATAATCGCCCTGGAGCGGCAGGTGCCATGGGTGTTGATCTTTGCGCTCAATCAGCACCCGATGGACACACCCTTTGCTTAATCTCCGCGTCCCATGCCATTAACTCAGCCTCTAATCCTAATCTGCCATATGATTTAACAAACTCTTTGCGTGGCATATCCCAAATCACTGCCGCTTTTTTAGTCTTAGTGATCAACAGTCATTTGCCAGTCACTCAATTAAAAGACTTTATCACTCAATTACAGACCCACCCCGGCTCTTTTAACTTTGGCTCCTCTGGCACAGGCGGCATTAGCCATCTGGCTGGCGTACTCTTTAGTCGCATTACCCTTACCCAATCCACACATATTCCTTATCGAGGGGAGGCGGCTGCCCTGACGGATCTACTGGGGGGAAGCACTCAATTTCAGTTTGCCTCCCCACTCAATGCAGGGCCACACATCAGTAGCGGTCGACTCAAAGCGCTAGCTGTCACTGGCAAGCAACGATCAACCGCAAGCCCCGAGCTGCCGACACTATCGGAGCTCGGACTCAAAGGTTATGAAGTCAGTCAATGGTATGGTGTAGTGGCCACTCGCAAGAGCACCCAAATTATTGTCCAAACGCTATCTGATGCGATCAATAAGGCAGGTAACAAAGCGGAATTGAATAAACGATTACGTCAAGATGGACTAGAACCAGTGACGAACTCTCCAGCCTTATTTGATCATTATATTAAAAGTGAAGTGTCAAAGTGGAAGGATTTAATACATCAAAGTGGACTGAATTTAAAATAAATGCAAGTCATCCACTTCGGGTCCTTCCAGCGTTGCCCACTGCTTAATGAATTAAGATCATTGCGCCTTCAGTGGCGCGTATTCCTTGCTTAAGCGCTCTGCCGCCCACTCCAAGGCTTCCCGCTTTCAGCTGAATTTTTCAGCCGCTGGTATTTATTTTAATAGTGTTGCTACTCAGCCCAGATTAATCCCTATTTCAGGATCTTTAATGAGGGCATTTTAACCGGATGCAATAAAGAAAATTTTTCTGCTGTTTGTTTCCGAAACACAGCACTGAAAATTTTTCCTACTCAATCGTCTAACGCTGTCAAAAAAAAGGATTACCCTTTATTTTTTGTCGTCGTCATTTTTCTTTCTCATCATGCTCCAAATAAACCAGATGGTTCCGCCAACCGCCAAAACCAGAAAAATGATAATACCAACATAATTGGGCTCCGTCGGGATAGGAGCATCTTGGACGTCAGCATGGGCCAAACCTAGAATAGCAAATGAAAACAACACACTAAGAAATTTAAACAATGAAATGCCCCTGAAAGAAAAACCTGAAAATCTTGGCAAAATTGCCATTACAAACGCGATAAGGTTGTATCGCTCACATTTCGTAAGTCACTTGAGTCTCTCAATATAGGCTTACTTGAACCTTACATCGAAAGTAAAGAAAAACTCAGGCCCTTTCTTTCAAAATAAATCACCCAAACAAAAAAACCTTTACAACGATGATCCATCGCCTAAAAAACCAAGGCATAATCCCCACTTTTCTATTTTAGGGATATTTAAGGAACATCATGACAATTACCACGACTCCTAGCGGTTTAATCATAGAAGAACTTACCATTGGTGAAGGTGAGGAGGCCATCAAAGGACAAGGGGTTGTCGTGCACTACTCCGGTTGGCTCGAATCAGGTAAGAGCTTTGATTCCAGCAAAGATCGTGACGAACCCTTTAGTTTCTCACTAGGAGTCGGGCACGTCATAAAGGGCTGGGATGAAGGCGTCCAAGGAATGAAAGTCGGTGGCAAACGCAAACTGACCATTCCCCCTGAATTAGGCTACGGGGCACGCGGCGCTGGCGGCGTCATCCCACCGAACGCAACACTCATTTTCGAAGTCGAATTACTCGAAGTTGATTGATACTTCAGATAGCGTATGAAATCAGTTCAGCTGGCCTTTATGCCGTTAATGAAGCCAAACAAAACCCATTTCATACAACACTCTAATGATTTGCTCGTTGGTTTGCGTGTTTAGTCACCCAAGCCAGCAAACAATGGGGTGCTCAGATAGCGCTCGCCGAAAGAGGCAATAATCACCACAATGAGGCGGCCCTGGCTCGTCGATCGACGAGCCACTTCGATGGCGGCCCACATCGCTGCGCCCGAAGAAATGCCCACTAACAAACCTTCCTCTTTGGCCATGCGCTGCGCCATCAAGATCGCATCATCATTTTTTACGCGTATGACTTCATCATACACCTTAGTGTTAAGCACCTTAGGCACAAACCCTGCGCCAATGCCTTGCAAAGGATGTGGGCCCGGCTGACCTCCCGACAAAACAGCCGAAGCATCGGGCTCAACCGCCACACATTGAAACGTAGGTTTACGTGCCTTTAACACTTCCCCTATCCCCGTAATAGTCCCACCGGTGCCAATCCCGCTAATCAAAATATCGGCCTTCCCATCCGTATCACGCCAAATTTCTTCGGCAGTCGTTAATCGGTGTACGGCTGGATTGGCAGGGTTTTCAAATTGCTGTAATACAAGATAACGAGGATCAGCCGCTGCCATTTCTTCCGCTTTTTTAATGGCGCCATTCATCCGCTCTGATCCCGGCGTCAACACTAACTGCGCGCCATATCCACGCAACAACATGCGCCGCTCTTTGCTCATGGTATCTGGCATCACGATCGTGCAAGCATAGCCCCGAGCAGCACACACCATCGCCAATCCAATACCGGTATTACCGCTAGTCGGCTCTAAAATGATGGTGTCAGGACGAATTTTTCCCGCCTTCTCTGCCGCCTCAATCATAGATAAACCAATTCGGTCTTTTACACTATGTCCAGGATTTTGATATTCAAGCTTAACCACTACGGTTCCAACGCAATCTTTAGCAATTCGATTCACACGCACCAAGGGTGTGTTGCCAATTAATTCCGTCACATTATTAGCGATCTTCATAATCCTCACTCCTCCAAAAACGATTAAAAAAGTAACCCTATCCTTTAACTTCCCCTGAACAATGACCCTCAAGGGATGAATTTGTTGCAAATTAGCATCAATATCTTTGTTTGGGAACGCTATTTTTACCCTCAAAAACCAGTCATTAAAAGCCAATAACGAAAAAATCAAGTCTTAAAGTGTCAATTTTAGGTATTTTTTTTCACCAAAATCAATTAAAACCATGATTTAATTGAAATAAATGATTAGAGAAAAAATAATTATTCGAAATTCGAACCCCAGCACCCAAAAAACCAATTATGTGTATAATTATGAACGGTGTTAGATTTCCGAGTGCTAAGGGTTTGGATTTTCAGTTGTTGTTGGATGTTCGTCCTTGGGAAGCTTTGAGACCTAAACATTGGAGGGGATGTTCCCCTGAATTACTCAACTCTAAATCTTTAAGGAACGTGCACAATGGCAACTGGTACAGTGAAATGGTTTAACGATGCTAAGGGCTTTGGTTTTATTACTCCCGATGGCGGCGGCGAAGATCTTTTTGCCCATTTCTCAGCAATTAACATGTCAGGCTTCAAAAGCTTGAAAGAAGGTCAGAAAGTGACCTTTGACATTACCGACGGCAACAAAGGAAAAAAACAAGCTAGCAATATTCAAGCTGCCTAGTCGATTTCTGTTTGTGTAAAAGCCGGGCTTTTGCCCGGCTTTTTTCATTGCCCTTTACCTCAATTGCCGTCCCTTTTTTGATCGACCTTCTTTGTAATAATTTTCTCTCCAGGTTCGATCAAGCCTCAGTCATTTTTCAAGTCGGATGACCTACGACTGCCTTGCCCCACCCTGCGTCACCTTTTCCTCTTAAGATTGGATTCACGTGCCAACCCCTTCTGTGCCTTTAGCTGCCTTAGGTTTCCGTGATTTTCGTTTGCTCTTGATCAGCACCTTTTGTTCAACCGCAGGTCAATGGTTACAACAAGCAACTCTCGGTTGGGTAGTCTACGACCTAACTCACTCAGGTGCCATACTGGGTGCCGTGCTCTCCATGCGCGCGCTACCTATGCTACTACTCGGTCCCGTTGCTGGTGTATTGGCCGACCGCTTTGATAGACGACGTGCATTGGCTTTCAGTCAACTACTGATGGTCGTCATCTCTTTTGCTCTCGCCTACCTACTGGCTGCTCAAAAATTACAGGTATGGCACTTATTTGCCTTCACACTGTTGGCTGGCGTGGGCATGGTGTTTGACCGAACACTACGCAACACTTTAGTGTTTGCCACCTTACCGCGCGATACTGTGGCCAACGGGGTAGCCCTTAATAGCATTGCCTTTAGCCTGATGCGAACCCTAGGACCTGCCAGTGCGGGATTTTTGATTGCTTGGGTGGGAGCGGCTTGGAACTTTACACTTCAAGGGATACTGGCTATCGGGGTTGGGGTTTTTGCCTTACTACTCAACACCCCCTTTGAAAGTGAGCGCAAATCCTCACCGAAAAGCCTAGGCACCGACCTGATGGGTGGACTTCATTATGCCCTCAGTGACCCTGTGGCTCGTTTACTCATGCTCGTTGGCATGGTTCCAGCCCTACTGTTAATTCCTTCCTTTAGCGCTCTGATGCCCGTTTTTGCCGTTAAGGTCTTTCACACCGGCCCCGAGGGTCTCGGTCTTTTATTGTCTTCGGTCGGCATTGGTGGCGTTTTAGGTGGACTGGCATCCGTGTGGACCACCCGCCTAGAAAAAGTGGGGCTCACACTGGTAATAGCGGTATTGGTTTTCGCCATGGCCTTGATCGGCTTTGCTTTGAGTAGCAATATTTACATGGCCACCTTTTTCTTAGTCATTGCTGGGGCCGCTGAAATGATCAATATGAGCAGTAGTCATACGGCCATCCAAATGAGCGCACCTATCGAGTTACGAGGGCGTGTAGCAGGCTTATTGCCGATTTTTCCGGCACTCATGGCGCTGGGCGCCTTGAGTACGGGTGCTTGCGCTGACTGGCTAGGGCCTGCCTCTGCCGTCATTGGCTTATCGGTGTCAGCAGCGCTTATCGTTATCCTAGCCTGGCTTCGTTCACCCCAATTACGTGCATTAAGCCTTTCGCAAATGACCCAAACTTTGAAATAAATCGATGCTTTATTTTTAACTCAGTGTCCGGCAACGGTTTTTCTTGCTAATTCACCAATTCACGCCCATACTGCCGCGCTCCAATTGATTGTCGGTTAGTCCCGCTCCACCCCTCAAACGGGTTTGCTTTGTTGGTCTTCCTCGATTGGTGATTTGTTGTCCTGTCCCATTGTGGGAAGGACTCAGCCCTTAAGGAGAGCGTATGGCTACTGGCACTGTTAAATTTTTCAACTCCACCAAAGGCTTTGGCTTCATCGCTCCACAAGATGGATCTAAAGATGTTTTCGTTCATATTTCTGCCGTCGAGCGTGCCGGAATGCAAACATTAGCCGAAAATCAAACGGTCTCCTTTGATACCGAACGCGGCAATGATGGACGGTTTTCTGCCATTAATCTTAAAGCAGCCTAATTGCGCCCCAGCGCCTTTCCATACTGACAGCGCCCTACTGAGTAAAAGTAGGGCGGGTCGATACGGTGTGACTGACACCGCTTGCGCGTCCTAAGGAGAAAAATCACATGGCTAAAGAAGAAATAGTAGAATTTGAGGGGGTCGTTAACGAAGTCTTACCCAATACGATTTTTCGTGTCACGTTGGACAATGGACATGAAGTAACCGCCTATGCCTCAGGGAAAATACGTAAACACCGTATTCGTATACTGGCCGGAGATAAAGTGACCCTAGAAATGTCCCCCTACGACATGAGCAAGGGACGCATTAGCTTTCGCCATAAAGATGAACGGGCAACACCGCTACGTTCAGCAAAACCGAGCTACCAACGCCGCTAGCTTCACACCACTGCGACTGACAGAGGGTGCCTAGGCTTTAACTACTGCGCAATCCATCCGTCATCGATGGCTAGGCTCGTGCCCGTCATTAATGTCCTCGCATCCCTTGCGCTATAGATGATCGGCGCAGCCACTTCTCCCTAGCTTGCCTAGTTGCCCCAAAGCGGTAGGCGACAATACCCATTCTTAAAACTCTCGTTTTGCAAACATCGGCGAGCAGATCGGTGTGTCTAAACCAGTAGGAACTATGGAATTAACCCGAATATTTTTAAGTAGGCATCTTAAGCGCTAACGATTTTGTCAAACCCTCCCTATCCGGTCTAATCGGCTTTGATCCCCGCTTGCTTCACCACCAGCGCCCAACGTTTAATCTCGGCCTCAAGATGGGAACGAAACTCCTCTGGGCGACTCCCCACGGGTTCAGCGGCCTCAATGACGAAGTGTTGGCGAACTTCGGGTTGAAAAACCACTTTTTTTACTTCTTCATATAACTTCTGCACAACAGTTGACTGCGTGGCTATAGGACAGAGCAATCCCATCCACCCCATAAACTCATAGCCCGATAAACCCGACTCCCCCACTGTGGGCACGTCAGGAAAAGCCTGCGTTCGCTTTGCCGTGGTGAATGCTAATAATCGCAATCGGCCCTCTCGGACTTGCGGCAGGGCTGAGACGGGACTGGCAAAAGTAAATTGCACACGAGCAGCAATCGTATCTGCTAAGGCTGCGGGCACACCACGGTAAGGCACATGCACGACTTGAATACCCGCTAACAACCGAAATAGTTCCCCGGCCAAATGCGCTGAGGTGGCATTGCCGCCTGAGCCATAATTTAAAAGACCTGGATTTTTTTTCGCTACTGCAATCAATTCCCGAACCGTTTTAGCGGGCACACCAGGATGAACCACCAAAACATTCGATTGTGTAATAGCCTGACTGATCGGTTGAAAATCATGCAAACTATTAAAAGGTAAGTTGTGATAAACCGCTTCACGAACTGCAAGTGCAGAGGTCGTAAAGAGCAAGGTATACCCATCGGCTAGGGATTTAGCCACCATATCCGCGCCTACAATACCCATTCGATTATCAATCACCATCAACTGCCCGAGCGAAGCAGACATTTTATTAGCCAATGCCCGTGCGATGATATCCGCCCCACCCCCGGCCTGAGAGGGGACAATCATTCGTATCGGTTTATTCGGGTATACCTGCCCCCAGGTAACGTGGCTTAACATCAAACCTCCCAGAACGATAAACCAAGCCCTACGGTGAGCCTTTGCGAGGCTATCAAACAGTATTCTCAAACGATCACCCATGATCTATCCTTTGAAAAACACGCACTGAGGCTAAACTTGGCCCCCCTTACTTTTGCTGCCTGACAAACGGGGGCCGTATAATCTTGCATTTCGATTCATAGCAGATCCATCATTTTCATCGACTTCGAGTAGTCAAAAATCTTGTCCCTACCTTAAAAATCAAACATGCCCCTTAAATCTTCCTCCAAGCGTAGCGGGCTTACCAAGGCGCAGCAGTCCCAACCAAAAAAAACATTGTCGCCCATCGCGCCCAAAAGTGCTCAACACAGTACGAACCCCTTAGCTCAAACACAAAGCCGCAAAGTCTTAGGGCAACACTACCGCGCTAAATATGGGGTTAAATAAAATGCCTGTCTATCAAAGCATAACAGCACTGGACCTTGTTTTTTACAAGTCTCTTCTGACTAAGATCGCAAAAAAATACGCGAAATATTTATTCACTCCACCTACGTCCAATCCAATCAATATTTCCCTTTACTCAGCTAGACTGGCTTACGAGCCGATCGTAGAGGCTATTGTGAACGGCCTCAGTCTCAAACAAAGGGACTGACACCCACTTGATAAAGGCTTGACTAAAGCCCATAAAAAAGCCACTGCATTAACCTTAAAAAAGATTCTAATGCAGTGGCTAAAAGACATTCCCTCTTTTGAGATCAATAAAATATCATAGTCAAGAATACAAAATCACTTTGACTCGCTCGATTGACTCCTTATTTTTCTAACCCCGTTTTAAATCATTAATTGATCTCACCAGCTCACCATCCTCACGCTTGAGCACTCGAGTAGCAGCCCTTGTATTACCAAAGGTTGGAATCCACTGCGAATGTTTACCCGCCCCACCCGTGACAATAATGATCAAATCTTCTGGCTTTGCCCACATATGCACAAGAGTGTCGAGTGGGGCATTGGCAAATTGTTGGGCTAATTTACGACGGAATCGACGCTCAATCCCTTCCTTTGAAAACTTCGACAAAGCGATCGTGGCATTGTCAAATAACCACTGCTTGACCTGCGATTTGGTCATACCCGCACTGGCAATGGTCTGGGCGTGTTCAGGCCCAAATGCCATCACTGGTTGGCCTTCGTAGTAAGCATTATTAGATCCCGTATTGGGCATTGTGCCCGCCACCATCGTTAAAATGCCCTCCGGAGTAATGCTCTCATGATCATTGACATTATGGGGGCTTTCAGCAGCCACCACCGTCACCGTGCTCGATTCCCGCGGAAAACCAAGCTCTACATGCAAAGGATCCCATGGACTATTTTCTTCATTTTCGGCCACACAAAAACTAAATTTCGCGGGCGTTCCAGCCGTAGCCATATCACCAGTGCCAGGAATAGCCGCTCCAATGTTAACCAGCGATAAGCGAACAGCACGTCCAATGGCTGCGTTAGCACGGAAATAATTACCCATCACATTGTGGCCTGAATTTAAGCCCACTTCCTTAGCCACCGGACCGTTAAAAATCAACATCGGCGTACAAGGATGCGTTGTAGCCTGCGTCCCGTACAGATTGTATTGCTCCTCGGCCATCGCTTCTAAAGCGAGTAAGACCAAAGGAAAATACTCTGGTTTACACCCTGCCATCACAGCATTTGCCGCCACACGAATCGGTGTGGCAGCGCCAAAACGCGGGGGCACCTTAATCACGGGCTTATCAAAATCACGGTCACAAAAGGTAAGCATGCGCTCAACGCGTTCAGGCGTTGGGGGTATCACGGGCAAACCATCACTCCAACCCCTTTCACACATATACTCCAATACTGCTTCAGGGTCATCATCACATTCAATCAATGCGCCAGGCGCTTTTAACAAAGTGGACAGTGAACTCATGACTGCTTTTCCTTCACGGCTTTAATCAATTGGGGCAAAGCAACATTCGCGCGTTCTATGACTTTCTCCATATTTAGCCCGCCCAAAGGATGCTGAATTTTTAATAAAAGAAGATCGGGTACACCAAAGACCTTTGCCTGAGCGGTTCCCAGTTTCATAAAGGTATCGGAACACACCACTGCAGCAATCAAACCACGTTTTGTCAACTGTGCCATGTCGTGGACACTCCACGACGTGCAAGAGCCTCAGTCGGCCATGGCGCTGACGACTAAGTCAGCTTCTTTAGCTAGATCATCCAGCACCTCATCCGTAGCAGGGCGACTGGAAGTCGGTTTTCTTTTTATAACCACTGAATCAACTTGAAATTCCTTTTTCACTCCCTCCACAATGAGATTCAAAAGATAATCGGCATTGGCCTTACTATTATCCAGAACGCCTAAACGAATGCCTCTACCTTGAATCTGACGATTCGATTTTAAATGCTCTACTGCCTCAATTGGCGCATCGGGTGCGACCAAGAACACTTTTCCCATATTGACTCCTTTCATTTGAAACCAACTATCATACCCTGTGCTTATTTTAAAAAAGCCACAGAACGTTTTTAATTTAAACGGATTCCTGTTTGCAATTGCACTTTACGCCATTTCATCAAATCCTGGCTCAACTTCAAACTCAGTTCTTCAGGGGTACTACTGACCACTTCGGCCCCCAATCGATTAAAAGCATCCCGAGTGCTGGGTAATTCCAATACCCGTAACAATGCACTGTAAATTCGATTAACGATCTCTTTGCTCGTGCCAGCGGGCAAAAAAATCCCCGTATAAGTGGCCGCTTCAAATCCTTTTACTCCCGCCTGTTCCATCGTTGGTATGCTCGATAAGCTTTGGGAACGCTTGTTAGAGGCCACGGCCAAAGCGCGCAGCTTACCCATATTGACATAACTGGCTGAAGTAGACACTTGGTCAAATATACAATGCGTCTGCCCTCCCAACAAATCAACTAAGGCCGGGCCGCTACCTTTGTAGGGGACGTGGGTTAATTTAATGCCAACCGTAATCTGAAAAAGTTCACCGGTTAGATGAGTATTGCTACCAGAGCCTGCGGAGGCCATCATCACGGAATTAGGTTTTTTCTTCGCCAAGTCAATAAATTCCCGAGCGGTTTTTACCGGCATCGAAGGATGAACGACTAAAACTAAAGGCACAATGGATACCAGTGAAGTGGGAGCAAAATCTTTAATAGGGTCATAGCTGGTTGTCGTCGAAAAGGACGGATTCACCGTGAGTGATCCACTAGATCCTAACAATAGGGTATACCCATCCGGCAAGGACTTCGCTACCAATTCCGTTCCGATACGGCCCCCAGCTCCGCCCCGATTCTCAACCACCACGGGCTGACCTAACTGCTCAGTTAAGCCTGGGGAGACCGTACGCGCCGTAATATCAATGTTCCCACCGGGTGCAAAAGGAGCAATCAAACGAATGGGACGATCTGGATAAGCCGCATTCACCCGACAAAAGCCCACGAGAGCAAAAACCAACACGATGCTTCTAAACAACATATAAACTCCACAGCAAAGGCCCATTTGGCCAATGTGAGATGTTAGCAGTCGGGCGCCCTCTAGACAAATTTAACACGTTCCTAAGCGTTCACTTTAGCGCTCGGGCCCCGGAAGCCGCATTGTCAGAATGCATTCAGAGGTCGACACAAAAGGGATAGGCGCCATGAACGGCAGGCTTTCTATGCTGACGCCAACGCTGTGGATAAGGACGTCGGGAGTACACCTCATCAAAAAGGGCCTCAAGGCGCTGGTGACTACCTCTTAACCCCCCAACGACGCTCCGAGCCCAATCGAAATAATCAATCTGCCTACGTAAAGACCAATTCGGAGGAGGATTGCTAGCAACATCACGTAAATTACAAATTTTATCGGCTAACTTAATCCAACGCGCCCTTTTGGACAAACGTCTGGCATGTTTAACCTGTAGTGCCTTGCGTCGACGCTTTTTCAAATGAGGATTATCACTCAGTTCTAGCACTAGGCTGCAAACCCATCCTCCAAAAGTAGCCACTAGTTCCTGAACCGTGGTTTGAGTGTCCTCCAGCGTGTCATGCAATAACGCAGCCATCAAAACCGCTGGATCCTCAATTCTAGCCTCCTCGATCAGCAAACTGACCAACTCCAAGGGATGATTGATGTACGGGCTAGCCTGAGCATCTTTACGACGTTGGTCGCGATGTTTTTGAGCAGAAAAAGTCGTCGCTTTGAGCAACAACTTGGGGATCGTTTGCATCACGTGATACCTTTTAACTAACTGTTTTTATTATACTTTAAATCACATGCGGAAGCCGAGCTAGGGTTACAATAGACCCCTACCGGCTCTTGCCACATCATTGCCCTCTGAAAAACCATGCTAGAACCAAAAGACTCACTTCAAGCGCTTAGCACAAAACTCCAAGCGTTTGTTACTTTGCGCCAATGGGCCATCTTTCATAGTCCCAAAAATTTATCGATGGCCTTAAGTGTCGAAGTAGGTGAGTTACTGGAACACTTTCAATGGCTAAGCGAGCAAGAATCGATTCAACTCGATGAGCCTCGTCGTCAGGCCGTCGCTATGGAGTGCGCCGATGTGTTGTTATATCTACTACAACTGTCTAACAAACTTCAGATAGACCTCGTACAAAGCGCTCACGAAAAGCTTCGTATTAATGAAATTAAATATCCTATTGAAAAATCCAAGGGGCGCGCTACAAAATATAATCAGCTTTAATCTTCATTTCATGTGTCTATTTCCCATCACTTTTGTAGTCCTTACTTAACTAAAAAACAATAATGCTCTCTTATCGCCATCTTTTTCATGCCGGAAACTTTGCTGATGTGTTCAAGCACATACTGCTAACACGCCTTATTGTTTCAATGAATAAAAAAGACAAACCTTACTTCTACCTCGATACCCACGCCGGTATAGGTCGCTATGATCTTTCCCACCCTTGGGCACAAAAAGGTCGTGAGTACGAAAGCGGCATTAAAAAGCTTTGGGAACGCACCGACACCCCTGTGGCCATGAAGCCTTATATGGATATCGTTCATGCCGACAATCCGGATGGACACCCGCGCTTTTATCCGGGCTCGCCTCGCATCGTAAGGCAATTAATACGCCCCATCGATCGAATGGTTTTAACCGAGCTGAACAAAACGGACTGCGCTGCCCTCTACGATTTGTTCGAACACGATCGAAAAGTGAACATTAAGCTCATGGATGGATACCAGTCCTTAAAGGCGCATCTACCGCCCCCAGAACGCCGTGGCCTCGTGCTCATCGATTCTTCGTTTGATCGATCACGAGAGTTCTCTCGAATAGCCAAAGCATTACAGGAAGCGCACGCTAAATGGTCGACTGGTACTTATGCGATTTGGTATCCCCTGATGGCCCCAGGAGTGATTCGGGGCTTTGAACGTGAAATCGAGGAAGCCGGTATTCGTAAGGTTTTACAATTTGAATTAAAAATTCTCCCTGACGACGCCTCCACCATACCGGGTTGCGGTATGTTGATTGTGAACCCCCCTTGGAAATTTGATACCGAAATGCGAACCTTATTACGTTGGGTATGGTCGGTCTTAAATGTTAACAATGCCGGCGGACTCAAAGTGCACTGGTTAGTGGGCGAATAAGTAAAGTCTTTGTGGGGGGAAGGGAAGTCGCCCCACAAGGAAAGTTTAGGCACTATATTTTTATTCCGCTTTAATGCCCGCGGCGTGAATTAAGCGAGACCACTTGGTTATTTCATTTTTCATGAAAATTTTAAAATCATTTGGACTGCCACCGGCTTGTTGTGCCCCCTGCTTATCAAACCAATCCCGAGAACTACTCTGAGCCAACCAGGCATTACACTGCCGACTCACCTCGCTCACCAACGAAGCGGGTAATTGAGCCGGTCCTGCGATGCCAAACCATGTTGTTGCCTCAAATCCAGCAAGGCCCGATTCAGCCAAGGTGGGAATTTCAGCATTAGCCTTGAAACGCACTTTGGAGGATATCGCCAACGCCTTTATTTTTCCTGTCGTAATCTGCGCTAGGGCCACCGTAACGGGCACCATTGATAACTGAACCTCGCCACTTGATACCGCGGTTGTTGCTAAAAAAACCCCCTTGTAAGGCACATGCACCATTTTTAATCCGGCCATTGATTTTAAGAGCTCAAAACTCAAATTCCCGGTGGTTGTCACCCCTCCTGAAGAATAATTAATCTGCCCAGGTCGTTGCCGCACATAATCCAACATACCTTTCACATCATGAAAAGGTAGTGACGCATTAGCAATCAATAGTTGCGGTATATGGGCCACCAAGGTAATCGGGGTAAAGTCTCGCAAAGGATCGTAGGGCAAATGAGCGTAAAGACTGACCGCTACGGCAAAAGAGGACTGTTGCGCCATATGCAGGGTATACCCATCATGATTAGCACGGGCCACCATCTCAGCGGCCACCACACCACCACCCGTACGGTTGTCTACAATGACCGGTTTGGCCCAATGTTCAATGAGATATTGCGCTAAAAATCGAGATAACAAATCGCCACTCGTGCCGGCCGAACCGGTCACAATTCTGACCGGTTTGGTGGGATACAGTCGCGTTTGAGCCATGCAAGGAGCGCTGACTAAATGCAAAAAAAACACACTCGCTACAGTCGCGACATTGACTATCCACTTTGAAATAACCGTCCATTCGACCACTGCACATCGAGACTCACTTAAGTTAATGACTGCCAAAATTTCTCCAATCTTTTATAGGAAATAGGGTAAGGCGTTTTTAACTCTTGGGCATACAAGGAGACGCGCAATTCCTCAAGATGCCACCTAAATTGGCTCAGAGCCTCCGCCCGTTCGCCCATCGCTTTATCTTTTTCTAATAAGGCCTCATAACGCTTCCACCACTGATTCAGTTGACCAGCATGCAAAGCATCGCGCGCCATATCTCGTGGAAATTTTTCAAGGCGCTTTTGCATCGCCATTAAATAACGAGGTAACTGTGATAATTGAGGCCAAGGCGTCGCTCCCAAAAAACCAGGAAACAAAAGTTGCGAAATCTGCTGTTGCAAATCCATGGCCGGGCGCTGCAAAACGCCTTTGGCTTGATTTATCTGAAGATTGATTAAATGAAATTGCGAGCTAACTGCCGCTAACAAACGACAAGCTCCTTCGCTCACCGCTGGCAAACGCGTTCTACCCCGTTTTAACTGCAACTCGTAGTCCTTTTGATTGCGGGGCAGAAGATCTTCGCCAATAAAGGCTCGATCAGCGATTGCGGAAAGCACATCCGCCCTCAACGCTTCGACTCCCACCAAGGGACGTAACTGCAAAGCACATTGATCAAAACCTTTTAATGCTTTTTCTAATTGCTTCATCTGATCTTTAAGCGCCAAGCGCATGAGACGAACCACCCCCCATCTCATCTGTGCTTGCGCTGTCGATTCAACGTCATACAGCTTGATCGCCACACTGTCTTTTTCATCGGTCAGCGCTGGGTAACCGGTGAGCTTTCGACCCGCTCGATGAAAGGTAATTTTCTCTGGCAAGTCCCCAAAATCCCACGTTCGAATATTCTCTCTTTCTAAGCTCGTTTCGTTCTGACTTAATTTTGCAAATGTTAATTCAGCGGCTTGCCCTAACTGCAATTGTAAAGCCGCCAAATCTCGACCTACCAACAATTCTCGCCCCGCATCATCAATGACCCTAAAATTCATCTTCAGATGTACAGGAATGTCTGCCCCATCCCACACCGCGACACTGAGGGGCTGCTGACAGCGCCGAACGACAAACTCTGCCAACACGGCTAAAAAGGGTTTAGCCGTATCCGCCCATTCCAAAAAAGCAGTCACTTGCTCGGGAAGCGGAAATAGTTGACGTCGAAAATTTTTAGGCAAGGCTTTCAAATAGGCACCCACCTTATCTCGAATCAATCCTGGCACGATCCAGTCAAACGGGGTTTCTTGGAGCGTATTGAGTAAATGTAAAGGCACCGTTAAACTCACGCCATCCAAAACATGTCCCGGCTCAAAGCGATAACGAAGCCGATAAATCGCACCACTTACCGTCAACGTTTCTGGAAACTGAACCTCGGTGACATCTGTGGCCGCGTGACGCATGATAAATTCACGGGTCAAATAAAGGACCCGGGGTTGTTGTTTTTCAATCTCCTCGCGCCAACGCTCAAAAGCCGCTCCGTTATAAATATCGGCCGGCAACACAGCGTTATAAAAAGAATAAATGGTTTGCTCATCCACTAAAACGTCTCGCTTACGTGTTTTATGCTCGAGCTCTTGGACTTGTTTTAGCAACAATTGATTCTTAACAAAAAAATCCGCGCGAGTATTAAAATCTCCCTCCACAAGGGCGCGACGTATAAAAATCTCTCTGGCCTCTAAGGGGTTGATCGGGCCATAATGAACACTGCGTTTAGCCACTACCGTCAATCCATATAAACTCACACGCTCATAGGCAATGACCATCGCGCGTTCTTTTTCCCAATGCGGATCAAAATAATGGTGTTTAACCATAGCCTGTGCGATGGGCTCAATCCATTCAGGATCCAATTTGGCTACAGTACGAGCATACAATCGCGAGGTTTCTACTAATTCAGCTGCCATGACCCACTTCGGTTGAGCTTTACGCAGTACAGAGCCCGGGAAAATAGAGAACTTAATACCCCTTGCCCCCAGATACTCCCCTTCCTCATTTTTAAATCCCAGATTACCCAACAGCCCCGCCAATAAAGCGCGATGAATTGAATCAAAACCTGCAACAATTTGATTCACTTTCCAATCTAATGATTGCGTCAAAGCCACCAATTGACTATGAATATCACGCCATTCACGAAGTCGTCGATAGGAAAGAAAATGGCTTTGAAAATGATTTTGTAGTTGTTTATTAGATTTTTTATTCTCAACCGCTTTAGTGAAAAAATCCCAAATTTTTAAATAGCTTAAAAAGTCTGAGCGCTCATCTTGAAACAATTGATGCGACCGGTCGGCCGCCTCGGCCTGCTCAAAAGGCCGATCTCGAGGATCTTGGACCGATAAGGCGGCCGCAATGATAAGAATTTCATTCAAACAGTTTTCCTGTTTAGCCTGAATGATGACCCTGGCTATGCGAGCATCAATGGGAAATTGCGCTAATTGCCAACCGATCGGGGTCAGCTCACGCGCTTCGTCAACGGCTCCGAGCTCAGACAAAAGCTGGTAGCCATCATGAATCATTCTGGGTTGTGGCGCCTCTAGAAATGGGAAATCTTCGACATTGCCTATTTTCAGTGATTTCATTTTTAAAATCACTGAGGCTAATGAAGACCTTAAGATTTCGGGCTCAGTAAACTCACTTCGAGCCACAAACTCTTGTTCGGTATAAAGCCTTACACAAATGCCCGCAGCCACCCGTCCACAGCGCCCAGCTCTTTGGTTAGCGGAGGCGCGTGAAATTTTCTCTACTTGCAACAATTCAACTTTGTTACGATAACTATAACGATTTAAACGCACCAGTCCAGGATCAATCACGTATCGAATTCCAGGCACCGTAACAGAGGTCTCTGCCACATTGGTGGCCAAAACGATGCGGCGAGAGTGATGGGGCTTAAAAACTCGCTCTTGATCCTCAAAAGACAAGCGAGAAAACAATGGCATGATTTCCACTCCCGCACGCTTATGCTGGACTAACGAATCTGCGGCCTCACGGATCTCTCTTTCACCCGGCAAAAAAATCAATATATCCCCACTACCCGTTTGCCTTAACAGATCATCTACCGCATCGTTCATCGCCGTCTCAAGATCTTCTTCAGGCTCATTCAGATCTTTATTTTTTTGCTTTAACGGTCGATAACGTATCTCAACCGGATACATACGACCAGACACTTCAATCACAGGAACAGGTTTTTCAGTTGTAGAAAAGTGTTGGGCAAAGCGTTGGGCATCAATTGTCGCAGAGGTCACGATCAATTTTAGATCAGCTCTTTTTGCGAGCACGGGTTTAAGGTAACCCAACAAAAAATCAATATTTAGACTTCGCTCATGGGCCTCATCAATAATCAGCGTATCATATTGCCTCAATAGCGGATCGCCTTGAGTCTCTGCCAACAAGATGCCATCTGTCATCAATTTAATATAGGTGCCAGAAGAGACTTTGTCAGAAAAACGAATCTTATAACCGACCGCTTGACCCAAAGGACTTTTTAGTTCCTCAGCAATTCGACTCGCAACCGTTCGGGCCGCAATGCGACGTGGCTGCGTGTGCCCAATCATGCCTTTCACGCCACGCTCTAACTCAAGACAAATTTTAGGCAGCTGTGTCGTTTTTCCCGACCCCGTTTCGCCACAGATAATAACCACCTGATTTTCGCGAATAGTGCGTGCAATTTCCTCCCGCCTCGCCACAATCGGCAAACCCTCAGGATAATGTGGTACTGGTAAATTTAGTTTTCTTAAAGCCAGCGCTTCAGCAGAATAACGCATAGATCAGTCTTCGCCCCGTGTCGCAGGTCGATCAACAGACCCCGCATCATGTAAACCAATAAGTCCCCTACCCCCGCACAAGATCGGGTCTTGAGGACAAAAATAATTAGAATCGAACCTCAGGATTAAGGCTGTAAAGAGCCGTGCATTTGGCTGTAGCCAAAATGTGCCCCTCCAACGCAGCCCGTAACGCCGCGCCATTAAATGGGCTAACAACACGAACCTGAGCAAGGTCCAACGCATACAGCGTAAAAACATAATGATGAACAATCGTATCATTCCAAGGAGGACAGGGGCCATCATAACCAAAATATTGCCCCGCCATGTCGCTATTGCTGGCAAACCAACCGGTGTAATCATTAATTCCTTGTAAAGTCCCATGAAGACTCTGAGGCCCAGGCTTACCATGAGCGGTGACTTGATTAGAGTATTCCCCAGCATTAATCACTCTCATCGAAGCATTCATATCGGCCAAAAGCCAATGATAAAAATCAACCCTTGGCAATGAGGCTGCAATCGTGCGTCCTTCCTGATTCACATCGTCGCCTCGACTGGGCACATCAGGATCATGGCAAATGAGTACAAAAGATTTCGTAGCCTCAGGCACCTCATCCCAAGCGAAATGAGGGTTTTTATTAGCACCTAAGATGCAGTGGGACTGACTGTCTGGCGCACAAAAAGCATATTGCACAGGTATCGCCGATTGATCTTTAAAACTATCACTCCACATTTTCATGATATTGACCTTTCTAGAAAAAATTCATCAAGTAAACGCCCTTACCGTTGCCTAGAAAAAATAAAAAAGACTTTTTGAGGGTTTTGACCAATGGGATGAGCGTCTAATTCGATCGTGACTCAAAACTCATGAACCCGACTTCTGACAAATGGGCCACATCTGCCCAAACCAATTCTACCCAGCGCCCACTGTCGTATCGAAAACGATTGAGGCTGGCGTTTAATAAAGGGGCCTCTCGCTTTTTTTCCAACGCTAACTGATGGGATGCTCGATAAAGCGTATCGAGCACCATCCCGTGCGTCACAACAACCACGGTTTTGCCCTCATGCTTTTGCGCGATGGCCTCAAGACAAGCCAAGCTTCGCTCATAAAATTGTCGGGGACTTTCTGCGCCTGGCAGTGCAAAATCAGCCTCTCGATTAAAAAATCGCACATGCAAATCTGCATATTGGAGCTTTATTTCTTCATAGGTAAGACCTTCAAAAATACCAAAAGTTCTTTCCCTTAAGCCTGGATCGAGCCCTACAGGCTTTCCGCATGAGCGCGAAATCGCCAAAGCCGTATCTTGGGCCCGCTTTAAATCACTGCTGTATAACGCGTCGAATGCTATCGTCAAAAAGCGCTGTCCCAAAGCTTCGGCCTGCGCCACCCCTCTGGACGACAAAGGGGTATCGGTTTGACCTTGCATCCGTCTTTCTCGATTCCAAGCAGTTTCACCGTGACGCACTAATATTAATTCAGTTGGCATTGACTAAAAACCTCTCTCAAAGCTTTTTTTAAAATTGAGTGTCTGTATTAATAGCACTCGCAAAAAACTACGAATCACTTTTTTCCTATAACCCAAATTACATTGAGATCCATTTTCTAAAACTCAATTTTCATTACCAAAATTCATACCACCTCTTAATCGGTGTTATTTTGGGTTCAACCCTTTTGATTGTCTTATCTGGCTTCTCTATTTTTTCAACTTTCTCTATTTTTTGTCTCGCTGCTTTGCGTTCATTGTCTCTTAATTCGCGCAATTGAGCGCTTTCTTCACGCATTAATTGATTGGTTTGTTTTTGCTGCTGCTGCGCTTGACGGATCGGCTCGGCATTCGCCTTGGCTATATCGCGCTCTTGCTTTTGCAATTTTTTTTCTGCGTGTAGTGCATTTTTTTCAATCTGCGCTTGTGCCTGCGCTTGAACGCGGTGACGTTGCTCCTGCTCATGTTCAACGATACGAGCTTCTTTTTGCTGATTGCGCTTTTCTCGAATCAGTTCGCCATTTAATCGCGCAGCATCATTGGTCGGTTTATCCCATTGCGATAAAAGCTTCTGCGCATCATGCCAATTCGCTTGGCTATTATTAAATTTAGCCAAACTATCTCGAACTTTTAAATTAGCCGCTTCGATCTTGGTTTTATTTCCAGTCGGGCGCAAGACTTCTAAGGCTTGCCGATCTTGCTTTAATTGCAATCGGTCCATTTGCATTTGCATCTGCGTCGCATTAACCCTTTGCAACAACTCATTTCGACCAAGCGAATGGGGGGCAGTGGATGGACCTGAGGAGTCGGAAGAGGCCGAAGGGGCCGCTGATGAAGGTGCGACTTTAATCGATGCTTGCGGCGGCAGTGGCAAGGCTATAACTGGCCATGCCAACCCCAATAAAGGCAAGCATCTGATACACGCCATGACCCTCTTTCTTTCCTTTTCAACCATCACAGAACCCATGCCACTTAAAAAAATAAGGCTCTATTTTACTGCTTCTAGATATCACTGAGCTTCAATGCTACAGTCCGACCCATGCCCAGCACAGAAATCCTCATTTTTGCCCCAATAATTGTCTTTCTAGCCTATTTTGTCTTCGGGCTATGTGGATTTGGCTCTACCCTTTTAGCCGTTCCCTTGCTGGCAATGCTGTGGCCTTTGAAATTTGTCATTCCCGTCGTAGTCAGTCTTGATTGCATCAGCGCTATATTCATGCGCCATCAATTACGTGACAAAGTATGGAAAAAAGAACTCTACCGATTACTACCCTTTTTAATGGTGGGTTTAGGATTAGGCGCTTTTGTCCTCACACACTTATCTACCCATTGGCTATCCTTGTGCTTAGGATTACTCATTACCGTGTTTGGTAGCTTTTACCTCATCAATCGACACGGTCTCATTCATTTACCCCCCTGGAGTTGCATTCCCATTGGTCTTTTTGCCGGAACCACCTCATCAGCGTTAGGGGTGGGCGGACCTCTGTATGTTTTTTTCTTCAACGGTAGGGGCGCGAGTGCTGAGCAAACACGAGCGAGCGTGCCAGCCGTCTTTTCTTTCACTAGCCTGGCCCGTATTGTGTTGTTTTCCCTGATAGGCTTATTTAACCTTCAGGTATTTTTTGCCATCTTAGCATTATTGCCTATCATGGCCGTCGCGATGGTCTGCGGACTAAGAAGCCACAGTCGATTCAACCGGGTTCTGGTCATTCGTTTAGTGGGACTATTAATTATGGTGAATGGACTCACCCTCATCACTCGAACGATTTTTCAATAATTTTTGCTACGCATAAAACAAAGAGGGACTTTCTTTTTTTTAAATAAAAGTACGCTCACCCTGTACATTCGAAGCGTATTTCTATGAAGGCAAAGGCAACGCGGTTTTATATTTAACCTGTTTTAATGCGAAACTTGAACGGATACTCGATACCCCAGGTATTTTTGCAAGGTAATCAACTATAAATCTTTCTAAAGATTGCATATCGCAAACTACCACACGCAACAAATAATCCGAATCCCCTGTCATCAGATAACATTCCATCACTTCTTCACGCTTCATCAGCGCATTTTCAAAGGTATCGAGTGCGCCTCGCATTTGTTTTTCAAGGCTGACTTGAATGAACACACTCACCGTGAGGCCCAATTTTAAAGGGTCTAATAAGCTGACATACTGACGAATAACCCCTGCGTGCTCTAATTCCCTGACGCGCCGCAAACAGGGCGAAGCCGAGAGACACACTTTTTCAGCTAATTCGGCATTCGTTAGACGGGCATCCTGCTGCAAGTGAAAAAGAAGGCTTCGATCTATAGCATCCAAAGCAATTGCCTTGGAATTGGCTATTTTTTGCTTTTTAATGGTCATTTTTTGATATTTTATTGCGTTAATGTAGGTTTGATTAACCATAATAACAAATTTCTATTTCTCTTTTTACTTTACTATCTAACAACAATAACAACCGACCCCTTCCCGCCAAACCTTATGAAATCCCCCATCGATACCGATCCTCAAGAAACCCGTGAATGGATAGAGTCTCTACAATCGCTGATAACCCATGAGGGGGAAGCACGAGCTGAATTTTTATTACAACAATTATTTGATGCTGCCCGTAGGCGGTGTCGGGGACTTAAATTTAACGCAACCACGGCCTACATCAATACCATTGCGCTCCATGAACAGCCCCCCTTTCCAGGTGATCTTGCTTTAGAGGAAAGAATTACGGCTTTGGTGCGATGGAATGCACTGGCCATGGTGGTCAAAGCCAACCGCCAGCACCCGGATCTGGGCGGCCATATCGCCACCTACGCCTCAGCTGCCGACTTATTTGAGGTCGGCATGAATCATTTTTTTAAGGGAGGAGACAACAGCGATCTTGTCTACTTTCAACCCCATTGTGCGCCAGGCGTGTATGCGCGCGCTTTTCTTGAGGGACGATTAAATGAAGATCATCTCAATAAATACCGACAAGAGACCCAAGGCGGAGGACTTTCTTCCTATCCTCATCCTTGGCTCATGCCTGATTTTTGGCAATTCCCTAACGCCTCTATGGGTTTAGGTCCACTCAACGCCATTTATCAAGCCCGATTTATGCGCTACCTTGAAAATAGAGGCATTTGCCCTGCCTCCGATCGCAAAGTTTGGGCTTTTGTCGGCGACGGTGAAATGGATGAACCAGAATCTTTAGCGGCTTTGTCGCTGGCCTCCCGCGAAAAACTCGATAATTTGATTTTCGTCATCAACTGTAACCTACAACGACTCGACGGCCCTGTTAGAGGCAATGGCTCCATCATCCAAGAATTGGAAGGTCTATTCACGGGTGCCGGTTGGAGTGTTGTCAAATTACTCTGGGGTTCTGAATGGGATAGCCTTTTTGCTCGAGATAAAGAAGGCATCTTAATTACAAGACTTCATGAAACCGTCGATGGTGAATTACAAAAATATGCGGCAACGGACGGGCGCTTTAATCGCGAACATTTCTTTAACAAATACCCTGAACTGCAAGCTCTGGTAGCCAATCTATCAGACAACGATATCGACCGCCTCAGACGAGGTGGGCACGATCCTCTAAAAATTTATGCTGCCTATCATGGAGCGATTCATCAACGTGGTCGACCGACCGTCATTTTGGCGCAAACTAAAAAAGGCTACGGAATGGGTCACTGGGGACAGGGCAAAATGACAGCCCACCAAGCAAAAAAATTAGAAACCGATGCATTATTTGCCTTCCGTGATCGTTTTGCGTTGCCCATCAATGACGCAGATGTGGCCGCCTTGAAGTTCTACAAACCGGCAGAAGACTCTCATGAATTAAAATACCTTCGCGCTCGTCGCCATGCGCTAGGAGGCCCGCTACCCTTAAGACAGCGCAAAGCCAGCCTACTCACGGTTCCGTCTCGCTCCCAATTTTCTAGATCACTAGAAGGCAGCCACAATCGGGAAGAGTCGACCACAATGAGCTTTGTGGGAATCCTCTCCCAATTATTAAAAACGCCTGAATTAGGTCCACGCGTTGTGCCTATTGTGGCCGATGAGGCACGCACCTTCGGGATGCAGACTTTATTTCGTCAGTTTGCCATTTACTCCTCTACGGGTCAGATGTATGAGCCTGAAGACCGGGATGAACTTCTCTATTACAAAGAAGCCATTAATGGACAAATCTTGGAAGAAGGCATCACTGAGGCAGGCGCTATTTCTTCTTGGGCTGCTGCAGCCACCGCCTACAGCACCCACGGCGTCACTATGCTTCCTTTTTATATTTTTTATTCTATTTTTGGTTTTCAGCGCATAGCCGATCTTATTTGGGGGGCTGCCGATAGCCGTGCGCGGGGATTTTTAATTGGCGCCACCTCCGGCAGAACCACCTTGTCAGGAGAAGGATTGCAACACCAAGACGGATCAAGCCACGTCATTGCAGCCACTTTTCCCAACTGCATCACCTATGACCCCACGTATGGTTATGAACTTGCCATCATCATTCAAGAAGGGATGCGCCGTATGCTGGGACAACAAGAGGATATCTTTTATTACTTAACCGTGACCAATGAAAACTATCCTATGCCTGCCATGCCTGAAGGCTCTGAAAACGGGATCCTTAAAGGTCTGTATCGACTTCGTGCAGCCCCCTCTCAGCCTTTAAGTGTACAACTGATGGGCTGTGGCAGTATCCTGCGTGAAGTCATTAAAGCCGCGGAACGATTACAAAATGATTATCAAATTAGCGCCACCGTCTGGAGCTTAACTTCACCCACCGAACTAGCACGCGAGGGGCAAAGCATAGAACGCTGGAACCGTTTACACCCGAATTCCGAGGCAAAAGTCAGCTGGGTAGAGCAATGTCTACAAGACCATCCGGGGCCCGTGATCGCCGCCACGGATTACGTCAGGGCCTTTGCCGAACCCATCAGGGCTTGGGTCAAAAGCTCCTACACCGTACTGGGGACCGATGGTTTTGGTCGAAGTGATACCCGTGAAAAATTAAGACATTTTTTTGAAGTCGATAGCGCCCACATCACATTAGCTGCCCTCAAAGCACTGGCGGATGAAGGCAAAATCCCTTTAAAGACGCTCACCACCGCCATTGACCAATTGGATATTCAAACAGAGGCCCCGGATCCTTGGCATGCATAAAACCTCCCATAACGATATCGGAAAGAGTTACTGCGCCTTTAATCTACCGTCCTTCACTAAGCGCGCATAACGATCGTATTCGAGCCACATCAGTTTTGACAAACTCTCTGCCCCGATATCTTTAGGCACCTCAGCCCCACCTCGGGCTAAAATGTCACGCGTCTGAGGTTGTTGCAATACTTCAAAAATATCGCGCGACAGTTTTGTCACAATAGACTTGGGAAGGCCCGCCGGACCAATCCATGCGAACCAACCCTCACAAGTCGCCTCCGGCATCCCTTCCTCAGCAAAGGTAGGTAAATCAGGCCACACCACGGAGCGTGAATTGCCACTGACGGCCAAAGCGCGTAATCGTCCTTCCTTCACAATCGGGGTAGCCGACTGAACCGTAAACAATAAGTAATGCACTCGATCAGCCAAGGTTTCGGTCATCGCATCGCCGATAAACTTAAAAGGAATGTGAAGCGCTCTGCTTTGGGCTGCGTGGTTAAAGATCTCAGCCCCAATGTGCGCCAAAGAACCCACGCCAAGAGAAGCATAGTTATATTTTCCAGGGCTACTATGGATGAGGCCTGCTAACTCACGGGCATTCTTCACTGGCAAAAACGGAGAAACCACCAAAAGGTTAGAAACCAAGGCCGTGTTAGCAATTGGGGTAAAGTCTTTGACCGGATGATAAGGCGGATTGGAGATCAGCAAGGGAGCCATGGTATGTGGTGGCGCTGCCATCAAAAAAGTATATCCATCTGGACTGGCCTTGGCCCCCATGGTGCTACCAATTAATCCACCGGCCCCAGGACGATTATCCACCACAATTTGCTGCTTATATAAGCGGCTCAAGGAAAGGCTAAGAGTGCGTGCGATAAAATCAGTCGAGCTACCCGGGGGCAAAGGGACAATCAGTCGGATCGGTCGATTAGGATAAGCCATCTCGGCTTGGGCAAAGCCAAACCATAGCGCCCAACTCAACCCTAGATATCCCACATACTTTGACGACTTGAATGAAAACATACCACCCCCCAAAATAAGAAAATAATTTCTTAGATCAATCGATCCTACCCCATACACCCTACGAACCACTATTGTATTGCTTTTAATGACGAAGACGAATATAGATTAGTATCTACACTATCTAAAAAATTAAGTAATGCCCGTGCCTTATCAAAACTTTCCTCATACTCTTTCGACTCGACCGAATCGGCCACAATACCACCACCAGCCCAAAAATTGGCTTGTCCGGCATTAATCGTTACAGTGCGAATCGCAATATTCGTCTGCATATCGCCATCAAATCCAATATAGCCAATCGCGCCACAATAAAGACCGCGACGAATGCCCTCCAAGGCTTCAATAATTTGCATCGCTCTGAGTTTAGGCGCGCCGGTGATGGAGCCACCAGGAAAGGCCTCACGCAACAAATCAATGGCATCGCGCCCTGCTTGCAATTGTCCGGTCACCGTACTGACCAAGTGATGCACCGTTTCAAAGCTCTCCACTTGAAATAAACTCGGCACTTTGATAGAGCCCGGCACACAATTTTTTGCTAAATCATTACGCAATAAATCCACGATCATGACGTTTTCGGCTTGGTCTTTTTCACTATGTTTCAATTCCCAAATGCGCTCTAAATCCATCGACTCCTGTCCAGACCGGGGTCGCGTGCCTTTAATCGGCTTGGTTTGTACGAGACCTTTATGGACGCTTAAAAAACTCTCCGGAGAGGTGGAAAGAATGGTGGCTGAGGGTGTCGACAAATAGGCGCTAAAAGGGGCAGGATTCATGCAACGCAATCGCTGGTAAGCGAGCCACGGATCACCGCTGACTTGGGCACTAAAGCGCTGCGCTAAATTGACTTGGTAGCAATCTCCCGCTTTTATATAGCGTTGGATCTGCTCAAACGCCTGTACATAGCGCTCGCGAGTAAAGCTTGACTCAACCCCTGAATGCCTCACAAAGGGCATACGATTGGATTGGGGCGCAGGATGCGTCAATAAATGAATTAATCGCTCCCATTTCAATTTGGTTTGGGGATCTCGTCCATGTCCGACTAACCAGCTTTTCTTTTCTTCGTGATCAACCACCAACGCCCAATCGTATATTCCAATCGCCATGTCCGGTATCGGATCCACAATGCTAGCAATCGAAGGTAATTTCTCGATTCGTCTAGCCAGATCGTAGGCAAAATACCCTAAAGCACCTCCGGAAAAGGGTAAATCGCTACCGAATGCAGGATTAATGTCTAAGTATCGACGAATCAGCACAAAGGGATCTTCCGTTAATCGCAAGACTTCCTCACCCTGCCGGTGTACTTCGGTCAAAGGCCCTCGCGTGATAAGACTGACGTAAGGCTCGGCGACAATAAAATCAAAACGCGATGCGGCCTTCCCGTGCCGGCCACTATCCAAAAACGAGGCCCAAGGCAAATCAGCCACCGATTCAAACACTCGAGTGCTATCTGCAATATAGGGCAACTGTGTTCTCATGGCTAATGTCATAGGGCCAATGTTTTTCCTAACGTTCCCCACAGCGCTAGCGTGGAGGAACCTTTCACAATCGGTAGCCAAGCGCTCAGAAATATACAATGAGGTAAAGTATACGACATTGATCGATTGACATGAAAAGGCTTTGACTCCTACGAACTCATTGAACAACAAAAAATCCACCAAAAATACTGCGAGCAACCCCCGAAGCACAACAAGCCCACTAAAAATACATCACTCGGGGTAAAATGATCGTGGGGTCAAGTCGTGACTGAACAAGAAAATGCCATCAAGCATTCGATGCAGTCAATGACTATAATCCAAACACGATGCCAATTGTCCTTTACCAATGCAACCCTCACGTTGCGAACAGGGAGTCTATGATGAGTCAACAAAAAGCTGAACGGATGCCAGCAATTGCACCAGAAAAAATGACTGAAGCACAAAAAAAAGCCGCCGCAGAAATCAGTTCCGGTCCCAGGGGCGCTTTACGTGGCCCTTTTCAGGCTTTCCTAAGAAGCCCTGCGCTGATGAGTCCGGTTCAAAAAGTAGGGGAGTATTTGCGCTATGGCTGCCCCCTGGAACGGCGAATCTGTGAAATGGCGACTTTAATTGCAGCCCGTTTCTGGACTCAGAGCTACGAATGGCAAGCTCACTATACCCACGCGCTAAATGCCGGCCTCAAAGCTGAGATTGCCGATGTGATCGCTGAGGGCCGTCGCCCTGTTGGTATGGCAGAGGATGAGGCCGTTGTTTATGACACACTGACCGAGGCATTGGAACACAAAGGTCTTTGTGATGCGAGCTACGCACGCGCTATCAAACAATTTGGTGAACAAGGTCTAGTGGATCTGCTCGCGATTGCTGGCTATTACGGCATGCTGGCCCTTATCCTCAATGTAGCCAGAACAGCACTGCCTGAAGGAAAAAAACCCCTGGATCCGTTCCCCAGCTAACCCCTTAACTTAGGAGTCGAACATGACCAGCGAACTGTACGAAAAAGGCATGGCCATTAGACGAGAAGTGTTGGGTAACGAATATGTTGACCAATCGTTAAGTGCCAACACGGATGATTTTAGTAAGGTCATGCAAGAATACGCGACCCAAACGGCTTGGGGAATGATCTGGAGTCGCCCTGGATTACCCCGCAAAACCCGTAGTCTCTTGAATATTGGTCTCTTAGCCGCCTTTAACCGTCAACATGAATTTAAACTTCACATCAAAAGTGCTTTTGGCAATGGGGTGACTAAAGACGAGATCAAAGAAGTCTTGTTGCAAATTGCCTGCTATGCCGGAGTGCCTGCCGGTATCGAGGCCTTTCGTTGGGCTAAGCAGGCGATAGAAGAATGGGAAGCAGAACAAAATAATAAGACTTAAATCGGATCAAAAAAAGGCGCTCTAGGGGTTACCAATCGCCTTCGATTCTTTCGATTCAAAAGTGATAGCCTTGGGCAGGGGGATGGAATAAAAAATCGACATCAAATCCATTCGTTTATTTTACCCCCTGCCACGTTTTTCCTCGCTCATCGTAGGGATATGACTTTTTTCATTCGGTCTACATAATCGAATCAAAAAAAAGGTTCATATTGTCGCAAGCTTGAATATTTTGTACGCGTTGTCTAAGCGTTTTAATTTTCTCATGATCCAGTGGATACGCACCCCATTGAAAGCAATCCACGATTTTTTGTTCCAGGATATCCTCACTCACAGGGGCTTGTAAGCTACCCGGCACATGCTCGACCCGACGGTATAGCGTACCCTTGGTTCGTGTTTGCAATCGAAGCTCGATCGGCCCACGATTCGTTGTCAAGGTCTCATCAACCTTCACGCTTATTTTGCTCACCTCGGCATTAATTAGTGGGTCCCGTGCCGCCGAGGGTTGAATTTCAGCTAACCCCAAGCGCCGACGAACGAGTAAACAGGCAATGGTATAGCGCACGTTAAATTGCGCGGCGACTTGAGGGTTATCAGTCGGATCATAAAGCCCCCCCACCAGTCGAGCTGCATAAGGGGGCAGGGTAACCTCCACAGACAACACCTCTTGTGGACTCAGATCGTGAATTTGAATCAAATCAAGCATACCGGCAATAGTCGTGTGATTAGCCCCGCAACTGGGATAAAGTTTGATAGAGCTTTGTACATTATCAAACCGCTCACCCAAGGCCTCGAGAATGGTCTCCGCTTTTCCTGATTGATACATATTAAATAGGCCAAAACGACCCTCAATTGCTTTTTCAGGACCGGTTAATCCGAGTTTCGCCAACAAGGCGGCATGGACGCCCGCACGCGCAGCAAAGCCTGACATCATCCGTTTAGAAATAGAGGGGTCAATGTTCGCTTGTTGCGTACCACAGCCCTGCATAAACGCTATGCCTAAGGCGTGTCGGGTCTGCATGACCGTCAACCCCAATAGTCGACTGGCCGCAGCCGCGGCACCAAAAAGACCATATAAAGGCACATAATGAAAGCCTTCATTCGGAGAGTCTGCAGCAAGCGCCAAACGATAAGTCAGATCTGCGCCAATAATGTAGGCGCTCAAAAAATCCTTGCCATTCGCGCCCAATCGCTGCGCCATGGCCATTGCCGCCGGTAACACGGTAATATTCACGTGTACAGAGGCCCCGCTACCAATACCATCATAATCCAGTGCTGCGGCACTCATCCCATTCATAAACGCCGCTGACATCGCTGGCAAACGCCCACCATAACCCCAGGCATGGCTATCGGCGCGCCCGCCCTCACTCACACTCAGTGCATACGCTTCTTGGCAGCCTGGTGCATCGGAACCCGCCCAAGAAACTGCCAAGGTATCCAACAGGAAACGTTTGGCGACTTTAACATTCTCTTCTGAAAAATCGTCAAATCGCGTGGACACAATCATTTGTGCCATTTGATGCGTTAAACTTAATTGGTTTGCGTTATCCATGTATGGGTGCTCTATCATCAATTAACGGAAGAACTCTCAATGTGCTGCTGGTTCTTTAAAAATCCGTTTATATTGTTCAATATCAGATTTTATTTTCACGGCAAATACCTCGATACGACTACCGGCGGACTCAACGGCCATTGTCAGAAAATTGTTTTTTATTTCTGTTTTTTGCAACACTTTTACCACCACCTCCTTGTTGATGCGATCCATCACCCCTCTAGGTGTATTGACTGGGGCTTATAGTCTCTGAGGAGAAATCGACTCAAAGTCAGGCTCCACCGAGGCTACAGTAAGCACCCCAAGCACTATATCAAGCTTTAGCATTTTTATCGGGCGTTGCTACAACCTCACCCAACCTCGCCCCTCCCCTTTTTTTATCGTTAGCATCCCAATTCGTCCTACGCTCACTTTCTGACAACCGTCTGCATTGTCTCCCAATCACAGTAAAGAGGACGGATCACCCGTTGACTTTCTTAGAGGTTCATCCCTAAAAAAAGGGTCTGGATAAAAAACACTGTTTTCTAACTAAGCAATTGACTCGATTGAACCCAACGAGTCAGGCATAATTCAGTCCTACCATAGCCCATTTATCATTAATCTGAAAATCTGCGAGGCCTTTTAGTTCGCCCTTTATTTTTTAGAGTTTTTTTTAACCATTCCGCCCCAGCCTATCCTTTTGTCGCTCCTATGAAACCCCTATGCCCCACTCTAGCTCTAAGGCAAAGTCAGCCCAATTTGACCCTCTCATCAAAAAGATTGCCGATTATGTCTTTGATTATAAAGTCGTCGACCCCGCAGCACTGTTAGCAGCGCATTATTGCTTAATTGATAGTTTGGGATGTGCTTTTGATGCACGTCAGCATAGCGATTGTAATGCCTTAATCGGTCCTACCGTCAAAGGCACCTTAGTGCCCCTGGGATCACGGGTCCCTGGCACTCATTGGCAATTAGATCCTGTTGAGGCGGCTTTCAGTACCAGCACGCTGATCCGTTGGCTTGATTTTAATGATGCGTTTTATGGCAAAACCGTCATTCATCCCTCTGACTGTTTAGGCGCCCTGATTAGTGTGGCTGATCACCAAAGTCGGCTTCGTCGCTCCCAGCATCTAAAACCGTATACGCTTAAAGATCTATATATTTGCATTATCAAAGCCTATGAAATTATGGGTGGCTTGGCGATTGATCAAGAATGGACAGCAAAGCTCGGACTAGACCATGTCCTTCTCATTAAAATTGGTGCGACCGCTTTGTGCACGCTTCTTATGGGTGGCAATCGACAAGAACTCATGAATGGCATTTCCAATGCGTGGATTGACGCTCAGACCTTGGCTCTTTTTCGACGCGGTGATGCTGCAGGAGCTAGAAAATCATGGGCCGCCGGTGATGCGGCCGCACGTGGCGTATGGTTAGCGTGGGCAAGCCTGCGCGGTGAAATGGGTTATCCCACAGCCTTAAGTGCTCAGCACTGGGGCTTTGAGAGCATCCACCTTAAAGGACAAACCTTAAGTTTAAAAACCTCGCTCAGCCACAATGTCATCGACAATGTTCAATTTAAACTATCTTACCCTGCAGGGCTACACGCTCAAAGTGCTGCAGAGGCAGCCATTACTGCACATCCATTCGTTTGCAATAAAATTACAGACATTGCCCGCATTACGGTCCACACTCACCGTTACGCGCTATCTATCCTCAACAGAATCGGGCCCCTAAAACACTTTGCTGAACGGGATCACTGCCTACAATACATCATCGCCATCGGTTTATTATATGGTCGACTGCAGTCGAGTGACTATCTGGAACCTATCGCTTTGGATCCGCGCATTGATGCGCTTCGTTCAATTACCGATCTTGTTGAATCAACCGACTACACTCAAGCTTTTTATGACCCCGAAAAAAAAGCCAATGCCAACCGCATTCAGATTACATTTAAGGATGGGAGTCAAAGCGCGGTTTACGAAGTCTTATATCCCATCGGTCACCCCAAAAGACGAAAAGAGGGACTGCCTTTATTACAAAGAAAATTTAATAAAAACACTAAAAATCTTTTCCCTCAAAAACAAGCACAAACGATTATTGATTTATCTGAAAATTTTACCACCCTACAATCGCTCGCCGTTGACGAATTTCTGACTCTACTCTCAATCGACTGACCCATGAAAATCCATTCACTGTTTATAACACTACTCACCATCACGACAAGCTTTTCTAGCTTTGCGCAACCCTATCCGGTAAAACCCGTAAGATGGGTCGTACCCTATGCACCAGGCGGAGGGGTCGATATTATGGCAAGGCTTTTAGCCCCCCGTTTAGCCATCGATCTGGGTCAACCCGTAGTGGTCGATAATCGTGGGGGCGGGGGGGCCATTTTAGGCACTGAACTGGTTGCCAAATCTAACCCTGATGGTTACACCTTTTTGTTTACCAACCCCGCACATGTTTCAAACCCATCGCTTAATTCAAAACTACCCTACGATACACTTCGTGATTTTACAGGAGTGAGCTTAGCTGGACTTTCTTCGAGTGTTCTAGTGGTTAATCCCAGTGTAAATGTCAAAACCGTCAGGGACTTGGTCAACCTAGCGCAAGCAAAACCAGGACAATTAAACTACGCATCTGCCGGTGTCGGTAGTGCTATTTTTCTTGGTATGGAATTATTTAAAAGTGTCGCTAAACTTAATATCGTGCACATCCCCTACAAAGGCGCCTCGCCCGCGCTGACCGATGTCATTGGAGGACAAGTGCCCGTTATGTTTCTGGCCATTTCTCCGGCAGTGCCTCATATCAAAAGCGGCAAGCTTCGCGCCCTTGGAACAGGAAGCGCTAAAGGTCTATCCGTGATCCCCGAGGTCCCGCCTATTGCAGACACCTTCCCCGGATTTGATCATACCGATTGGTATGGGTTGGTCGCCCCTGCTGGCACTACTAAATTTGTGATTAACGTTCTTAATAAGGCCATTAACCAAGCCTTCTTAAGTGAAGAAATTCGTCAACGCATGAGCACCTTGGGCACTGAACCGGCGGGCAGTACGGTGGAAGCCTTTAATCTTCGTTTGGCAAAAGAAACGTTAAAATGGCATGAAGTATTTAGCAGCAATAAACCCCGTTAATTATCAAAAACCACCCCAGCGTCTGCCCTCGAAAACAACGACATTTTAGTCAAGATTGCAGTCAGTCAATCTCATGGATTCATCGATACCGCCTGAACCACAGAACTTTGCTATCCCAATCCAGAAACCCTATCGGGGACGCTTTGCCCCCTCTCCTTCGGGAGCACTCCATTTTGGCTCACTGGTCGCAGCCACCGGCAGTTATTTAGAGGCCCGTCACCAACAAGGAAGGTGGCTCGTTCGGATGGAGGACCTAGATACTGCGCGCTGCTCGTCCCTGCACAGTGATGACATTCTTTTTACTTTAGACGCTTTGGGCTTCCAATGGGATGGGGAAGTTTTAAAACAAAGTGAGCGAAAAGACATTTACCGGGAAGCCTTTGAAGCCCTCCGATTAAAAGGCCAACTGTATCCTTGCGCCTGTTCTCGCAAAGAAATTGCAGATTCCACCCACTTTGGTGGTGCTGAACAAATCTATCCTGGGACTTGTCGAAACGGGATCAAAAAAGGACGCTCACCCCGTAGTCATCGCATACGGGTCAATGATGCATTAATTCGCTTCAACGATCTTTTGCAAGGCAGTGTCCATCAACAGCTAAGTCATAGTGTGGGCGACTTTGTCATCCAACGGGCCGATGGGTTTTATGCGTATCAACTCACCGTGGTGGTCGATGATGCGTTTCAAGGTATTACCGATGTGGTCCGTGGTTCAGATTTACTCGATTCAACGGCTCGACAAATTTACTTACAAAAACAACTACACTTTGTCACACCCCGCTATGCCCATCTGCCTGTGGTAGTCAATCATCAGGGAGAAAAACTCTCGAAGCAAACTCTAGCTCCCGCTTTAAATAAAAAAAATGGGGCTCTTGAACTATTTAAAGCACTCCAATTTCTAGGCCAAAATCCGCCTCAGTCTTTAATGAATGCCCCCGTCAGCACATTATGGGATTGGGCCATCCCGCACTGGGAACGACACAAGGTACCGAAGCAACCGGCTCTTTTTATTGAATCGACAAACTAAACTGAAGTCATTTTAAAAATCGGGGGGAGTCACACGAACATTTTACGTAGGGCTTCGATGTTTTTGAGTGTTCAATGTCCCCGCTCAATTGGCTCACTCACGAATACAATGGCTGCCCTTGTTGCGATGACTTTTCTAAAAGTGCGATCCGAATATCGTCCCAATCGTATGGGTTAACGTAGCCAACGATTGTATCTTCGTTTTGCGATTGTAGGCTTATTCAACGCAATCGATCAGATGTAAACATATTTTTGCATTTTTAACGCCACATCATCATTAAGAAACGATTCCTAACTTTTGTTTTGCATAATCGTTTTTTTGCTCTGAATCTGCCAATACCCAACCCGTGGTCAACATCCTTGATATATGTTGCTTATTATAAAGACAGGACATAATGGCTTGAAATATTCCAAAAGTAATACAAGTTAAAACAAAGTGTAGCAAACCTATTCCAATCTCTCCTCTAACAATTGGAACTAAACAACCAAATAAATAATAAGTCCAACTCCAACCAACATAACCTTTTTTGGTCAAGCCTGACTCAGAATGTTTTATTAAAACCTTACTCTGGAAACCAAATATCATGATTGAAATGATAGGCACTATCAGTACTGGTACTAAAATGATCAACACTATAATCCAATTCCAAATTGAAAAAGAATCCATTGTTTTTCCTCATAATGAAAAGTTTGTATACTCAATTCTCAAAGGACAAACCCGTCATTAGTATCGTAGGTTTATCCCAAATAACTCTCTTACTCTTGATCTGACCATCCCATTAAGGGACCATGCTAGGCATTCACATAATGGAATAATAGTATATTATTTGCCTCCTTCCAAATTCTATCAATATTTTTAACCGGCAACTTAGGTTAAGGAATCGGCTCATCTTATTGATAAAAATTAAGAAAAGGTGTCATTTGAAGGGGTCTGGCAAAACCCATACTCTAATACCCGGTCACCTCTCATCTTGATCCCGCACCAATGAAATGCCTTGATTGCCATCCATTTCAAAGATTGAGCATTGAGTAATCATCCGTATGTAACGTTTGTAAGGTTTGTTATCAATAATAAATGCCCATTAAAGTGCAACCCTCCGTGATAGACTTTTCGTTATATTATCTTCACTTAAAGAAGCCACATTGACATTGCCCCCTTCATTTTCTACCCTCATTATTTTAAGCTTTCTCTCATGCAACTTATTATTCATAAGCCACTTAGTTTATGCAGGTAAAGTCACTGACTGCCGAACAAAGGTTCTCACGACTGACAAGGCACAAGCGAATCTAACAACACTCCAAAGCGATCAACCCATGGATTCCAATAAGGCCTATTATCAAAAATTAAAAGAAGCCGAAGTTCAATGGCTCGAAGCGGAAGAAGCATTAAAGCTGTGTCAGCAAGAGTTGGCGAAATAACCAATTTTTTATCCCTAAAGATTGGCACTGACTGGCCCCCCCCGCCCATACAGATGTTTTTGTGTTGTCTTTTTCAGTGGGCACTTCGCTACCTAACCTGCGGTAACACTGAAATAAAAATATCCCCTACTACTGGAGGATTTACAATAATGATGACGTTTGTTTCGTTACCATTACACAGTTAAAAGGCTATTGGCATTAGAGATTGCCTTCCCGCTGCCATTTTTACCGTGCTCTTTTTTTCAGTCAAAGCCAAACCGCGGTCAATGCGGTAAGATTGAGCTATTGAAACTTACCTTAGTTAACATAACCATGCATAGGCTCACCCCTCCCTATAGGGCTCATTTAGGCTTTTTCCTGGCTTTTCTATTGTCTGTGCAGGCTTTGTGTGTGTGCCATGCCCAAGCGCAAAACACAGCTGCGCTTTCGAGCTCCGATTACCCGAATCGACCGATTCGTCTCATTACCCCTGCCCCACCGGGAGGTTCGACAGATCTGTTGGCCCGTATCATTGGCCCGCGTCTGTCACAATCGCTAAAAACGCCGGTTGTAGTTGATAACCGAGGTGGTGGTGGGGGGGTCTTGGCTGCAGAAATGACCGCACACGCTAGCCCCGACGGCTACACCCTGTTAATGGCCTATTCCTCCCATACGACCAATGTGAGCCTTAATCCCAAAGCAAACTACCGCGCGGTCGATGACTTCCAGCCTGTGATCCATGTCACTAGCGCCCCTCTACTATTAGTGACCAATGCAAACTTACCCTTTAATTCAGCCCAAGATCTGGTGAACTATGGCAAAGACAATCCTGGCAAATTAAACTTCAGTTCTGCCGGCAATGGTAGCGGGGGACACATGGCTGTTGAGCTTTTCAAATATATGACTAAAACCAATGCCCAGCACATTCCATACAAGGGAATGGGGCCTTCGATGGTCGATCTCATCGCGGGCAACGTACAAGCAAGCTTTGCCGGCATTGTCCCCGTTCAACCCCTTCTTAAAGCCGGCCGCGTGCGTGCACTATGCATCACGGCGAGTAAGCGTCTATCGAGTTTACCTAATTTACCGACAATATCGGAGTCAGGTATTCCAGGCTATGAGGTAGTGACTTGGTATGGCATATTAGCTCCAGCCCACACCCCTAAAAAAATCATCATGCAACTGAATAGCGAAATAAAAAACATTTTAAAACAACCGAGTATTGAACAACGCCTGAGCCAAGAAGGGGCTTCCGTTATCGCCTCTACCCCTGAGGATTTTGAGCAAACACTTCGGCAAGAAACTCAAAAATGGGGCACCGTGGTCAAGGCCACAGGCGCAAGGCTCGATTAAAAATGAAAAAAATCTCTCTCAGACATCGAAGTCTTTGTCTTCTCATCATTTTGTTAAGTGCTCATTGCGCCCATAGTAGTAATTTCCCGCAACGTCCTATACGTCTCATTTCTCCCTTTTCTGCAGGCGGGGGTAACGATATCATTTCAAGGGCACTCGCCAATGCTTTAAGTCTCAAACTTAATCAATCAGTGGTGGTCGATAATCGCCCCGGGGCGAATACCATCTTAGCCATGGAACTACTCGCTCACGCTAGCAAAGATGGTTACACGATATTAATGTCCAGTAGCTCTCAGGCCATTAACGCAACACTCTACCCTCAATTACCCTACGACTCTATTCGTGATTTTTCTCCCATATCCCGGGTAGGCATTAGTCCACTCGTCGTGGCTGTCCATCCCTCACTCGCTATTCACAATATCAGCGATTTAATTGCTGCAGCCAAAGCCAACCCCGGAAAAATACTCTACCCCTCGGCTGGCATTGGCAATTCCACCCACTTGGCTGGCGAACTTTTTGCTACCATGTCCGGTGTACGTTTAACCCACATCCCTTATAAAGGGGCTGGTCCAGGCATGGTAGATCTACTAGCAGGACGTCTTCAGGCGGTATTTGCTACTGCACCCACGGCGATTCCTCATTTAAGAACCGCTCGCCTACGACCTCTTGCGCTCACGAGTCTTAAGCGCTCTGCCTTACTACCCGATTTACCCACAGTGTCTGAATCAGGTATCCCAGGCTTCGAGGCTTGTTCATGGTATGGCGTTATTGCTCCGTCGGGTACCCCATCGGATGCGATTCAAGTACTGAGTCGCTCTATCAAAGTCATCCTCAGCACGACAGAATTTCGTCAACAACTCGAAACTGCCGGGGCAGACCCAGACTCCAATACACCCGCTGAGTTTGCTCAATACATTAAAAATGAAATCTCAAAATGGGCAAAAGTCATCAAACTATCCGGTGCCACTGCACCCTAGAGATTACACTTTTGATAGATGCCCTAGCGCATCCTTTCTCCAAGAGGGGGCAACCTCATTGACCCATCCCAATGAGATTTAAAAACGCATGAAAAAATGCCTCTGCATCTTTTACATTAATACGTGAAAACGCCTAAAGCCCTCTGATACAGCAATCGATCGTTACGAAAAGCAACGATGTTCGTCAAACACGCAAATTATCAAGACCCGTCTGACCCGAGGCTTTCGTCTTATTCGACTTTGATCCCCACCGCTTTAATAACCTTGGACCAAGTAGAAAACTCACTGCGAATAAAAGCCGAGAATTCTTCCGGCGTACTCCCGACCGCTTCAGCGCCTAGCGTTGTAATGCGTTCTTTTACTTCAGACAGCGCAAGGGACTTGGCTACTGCCTGATAAATTTTGTCAATCGCAGCCCGAGGCGTCCCGATTGGCACCAAAGCACCATTCCATTCATTTGCCTCAAAATTAGCCACCCCTGCCTCAGCAATACTAGGAATATTGGGTAATGCACCATTACGTTTAAGACTGGTGACGCCCAAGGCTCTTAGCTTGCCACTCGAGATGTGCTGGAGAGACGAAGGAATCGTCGCGAACAATAGATCCGTCTCACCGGCCAATAGTGCTATGACGGCCGGCCCCCCCCCTTTATACGGTACGTGGGTCATAGTGATACCCACCGTAGAACTGAACCGTTCAGTGGCTAAATGATTAGCGCTAACGTTACCGGCCGTCGCATAATTTAATGCACCAGGTGATTTTTTTGCCAAAGCAATAAACTCCTTCACGCTTCGAACCGGCAATGAAGGATGAACCGCAAGCACCAAAGTGACCAAAGCAAATTGGGACACTGGCAACAAATCCTTAACGGAATCAAATGGCATTTTTTTAAATAAACTGGGGTTCGCTCCAAACGAAATATTAGCCACTCCAAAAGTATGACCATCTGGGATCGATTTTGCTGCTATATCCAACCCAATCATTGACGAACCCCCGGGGCGATTTTCGACAACCACCTGTTGCCCTAAAATTTCGCTCAAATGAGGAGCTAAAATTCTCGTCACCACATCAGTAGATCCCCCTGGGGCATAAGGAACAACGGCGCGTAGGGAATGGATAGGAAAATTTTGCGCCTGGGCCAACGAAAAGAACAACAACCATCCTCCTCCGAGGAGCCCTAATTTTGTATGCTGCATGACTAAATTCCTTTTCGAAAAGTGACTAACTCTGCACATTAATTCAAAATAGTGATCGCCAACACACCCATTGAAAAACCTAATACTCGATAAGGGGTGGGTCACTCAGTAGGTGCCAAGCGTTTCGCATGGTTCTTTTTTTAACCTCAATTTTCAATAGTTTAGCAGACATTAAGGCATTCGCCATCCATTCTATTGCCCTTGGATTCAATTGGCTTTGACCGTGATATCCTTTCAAGAGTTGTAGGATAATATCCCATAAGTGATGAAACAAAAAATAGCTTAGGGTTTCTCCCGCCCCCACATTTTATTTTCTATTCAAGGCCATCGTTCATGAATCTCCCTGTCAAGTTAGGCATTGTTGGGCTAGGTCGCTGGGCTAAGGTGCTCACTCGCGCGGTCGCTAACAAATCGGATCAACTACAAATCGTTGCCTGTTATAGCCGTTCGCTGGAAAAACGTTCTGCTTTTACCAAAGAATTTGGAGTGCCTGCCGTCGATGACTTCGATACGATGCTGGCCAATCCACAAATTCAAGGCATCATACTCACGGTTCCTAATGAACAACATTGGCCGCTAGCAGAAAAAGTCGCCCAGGCTAAAAAACATATTTATACCGAAAAGCCGATAGCACAAACGCTCGAAGATGGGCTTCGAATCGAATCCCTTGAAACCCAATATGGGGTCAGCGTTACAGTCGGGCACAGTGCTCGATTAATGGCCGGTATACGACTGATCAAAGAGCATATCGACTCCGGTCAATTAGGCCGGGTTGGCTTCATGGAAGCTAATTTTTCTAATGAACGCGCACTCGAACTCACCCCTCAAACATGGCGTTGGTATAAGGATCGCGCGCCGGGGGGAAATCTTTCCCAATTGTCGATTCATCAATTTGACGTCTTGCACTTTTTAGGAGGAAAGGTCACGGAAGTAAGCTCTATGGCTTCAAAACTCTCTCCTGTGGGCGCTGAGGTCGATGATCAATCCATGACCACTATCCGTTTCGCGGATGGAAAACTGGGCTACGTGGGATCAAGTTGGACTTCGCCTGGTATTTTTTCTTTACGAGTTTTTGGCTCCAAAGGTCTTATGCACTACGAAATCGACTTTGGCACTTGGGACACTCCTCATTTACTTCACAAAGCCTCAGTACTTTACATACAAAGAGGCAAAGAGGGCTGGGCAAAACGGGAGGAAATTCCCGTACCTGAAAGCGATATGTTTCGAGCTGAACTAGAACTTTTTGCCCAAAGTTGTGTGTCTGCCAAGCCCAATGAATTAAACGCCCAGAATGCGAATATGGCAGTGGCCATGGTCTATGCCGCGCTTCGTTCCGTTGATCAACGGGGCTTAACGATCAACGTCGATGACGTAATCTCCGAAACCAAGAAAAAAATGGGAATCTAATATGCTACCCACACGCTACTTCATTGATTTGACACAACCTGAAATTGCGCAACAACTACAAAAAAACCCATTGGTTATTTTGCCTGCGGGTAGCGTCGAACAGCACGGTCCTCACTTACCTACCGGTACAGACATCTACTCCGCTAATGTCATTAGCCATGCGGTTGCTGAAAAAATGGATGGATTGGTTTTGCCCGGTGGCCCGCTCGGGGTCACTCCGATGCATATGCCCTTTGAGGGCACGCTCACGCTGTCACCACAAACCTATCAGCAAGTGGTCGTCGAGACATGTGGATCTTGCGCGCAACATGGGGCTAAACGTCTCATCATTTTGAATTGGCACGAAGGCAATATCCCCTCCCTGGCCATCGCCTCCGAAAAATTGCATCGTGAGGTAGGCTTAAATGTCATCGTGGTTCAAGCTTGCTATGTGGCGGCAGAACTGTATGGACATGATTGTGGGGGGTTGACGCATGGTGGGGAAATTGAGGCTTTAGCGGTCATGGCCTATGAGCCAGATCTCGTTCATCTGGATCGTATCGACAATTCCTCAGACCACACCCATGGCCGGCAATGGGATAAACTGCGCCGAACTCGTAGCTACCAACCGGTGCTACGCGATATTAAGACCATTGCCCCAACCGGATGGTATGGCTCGCCAGAGCACGCCAATGTCCCCAAAGCACTTAAGATGCTCAGTGATATTGCTTCTGCTATCGATAAAGAATGCAGTGAAATATTTACCCTCCTGGAAAAAGCCCAGGGAGGCACGGCCGAGATCAAACATTTAAAGATTTAAGTCCTCTATACCCCCCCCTTCACTGCCTCTAACTATCTCATCCATTCATTCAAAGCCATGACTTACGATGTCATTTGTTTACGACCTGAACTAGATTTTTTAAGTGTTGGCGTCACGCCTCCCCAAGAATTAAACATTGCCTATCGAGCCCCCAGCGATGACGACGTGGGCCCCCTGTGCCGCGAAGCCATCGTGATGCTCGTGCCAGCCGCCGGTCCGCCTTTGCCACCTTCGCTTTTTGATGGTACTCGGTTGCAATTGGTCCAGTTTACGGGGGCGGGCGTCGACCGTGTCAATGAGGCTCAAATGAAAGCCTTACATATCGCGGTGGCCAATGTACCCGGTGGCAGCAACAGTGCGATGGCCGAATACACCGTGGTCAATGCGTTAAACCTCATGCGTCGCTTCTCCTGGGCCGATAAAAAAATAAAGGCTGGACACTACATCACCAGTAGGCAATGGATGGTTAAGCAAAATCTACCAGGACTCGAGGGTAAGCAGGTTGGAATTATAGGTCTTGGGGTCATAGGTCAAAACGTAGCGGCCTCTTTCAAACGCTTCGGGGCCCACATCATCTACACTGACAATCTGGATCGCAGTGCCGTCGCCAATGCGCTGGGAGCGCGCGCCGTCAGCTTGCAGGAATTACTGCGTGAGTCCGATGTCATCAGTGTACATGTGCCACTCATTGATGAGACTCGAGGCTTAATCGGCACTCGGGAGTTTGGTTTGATGAAACCCGGTGCAATTATTATCCAAGCCTCTCGAGGGGCGGTGGTTAACGAAAAAGCACTCGCTGAAAGCCTACAAAGCGGGCACCTAGGAGGCGCTGCAGTCGATGTGTTTGAAGAAGAGCCTTTGCCCGCCCAGAGTCCTTTGCTACATCTGCCCGAAGAGCACGCCGATCGATTGCTACTGACCCCGCACATTGCAGGCATTACCTTGCAATCGTTTCAAACGCTTTTTAAGTCGTCATGGGATAATGCGCTTCGCGTTATCAAAGGCCATCAGCCGCCTTTGCACCGTATCTATTAAAAACCCCCTGTAGGAGATCCCTCTTGATTAAAAAATCTATCGGCATCGCGGTCATTGGTTCAGGTCGCATTGGCACCTTGAGAGCACGACTTTCTGGCATGCACCCCTCGGTTCGCTTTTTAGCGGTTTCGGACCAAGATCCGGCTCGAGCCAAAGCGTTAGCTGAGCTCTCCGGAGCGCAATTTCATACGAGCGACAATAACGCTGCAATTGAACACCCCGATGTGGATGCTGTGTTTGTATCGACGCCAGAGGCTTTACACGGGGCTCCCATTATCAGAGCCCTCGAATTAGGTAAGCCGGTGTTGTGTGAAAAACCCATAGCACTCACGCTCAAAGCTGCCGATGAAATCATGGAAGTTTTAGCAAAGACCGGCGGGGAGCTTCGATTCGGTTACAGCAGACGCTACAAAGAATGTTTTCTGCGGGCTAAGGAACAAATGAACCAGGGTCGCTTAGGCAATGTTATCAGTGGAATGGCTCGTGTTTATAACTCCCGGGCACAAACCTTTCAAATTCTTAAGCGCGACCCACACGCCACCCCCGTGCTAGACGTATTAACTTACTACGTCGATTTGATGTGTTGGTTTCTTGAAGGCAATCGCCCCGTGGAAGTGGTGGCTCGTGGACAGTATGGCATTTTTAAAAAAGCGGGCTACAACGCCCATGATGCCACTTGGGCTATTGTTACTTTTGCTGACGGTGCTGTTTTAAATTTTGGTATCAGTTACGCCCTACCTGCCAATTTCCCCACTCAAGGTCAATCAGACCGTGTGGAGCTCTTGGGTACAGAAGGCACTATGCTCATCGATGATGACCATAAAGATCATATTCTATTTACCGAAAAAGGTATTCCCCACCCCTATGTGCCTGGGCACGAACTGAACATGGCCTTTCTGGGTAGTAACTCAGCAGGCGACTGGGCATTGGGCAATTTCTGGGGCTCTTTAGGCAATGAAACGCGCGCTTGGATCGATCATCTGGTCACCGGCGCTCCTACCTCACATACCACCCCAGAACAAGCGCGAATTAATTTAGAAACAACGGTTGCCATTGAAAAATCAGTCGCCACCGGGCAAGCCATCCGTCTACCACTGGAAATGTAAAAAGACTCAGGGGGGGCTTAGGAAAAAGATTCCCTCACAACGAGATCCCCCTGTCGCAATCGATAGAGTTTTAATCGATTAGATATCGAAATCTGAAGGCTCTTCCCCCCACAAGAAAGGGGGGGATTATTTTTTTTCTTGCGTGAGATCCACCACATCTCTTTTGCCAGAATATTTGTAGAGCCTTTTTTTCTTTTTAGGGTAATCCGTGATGTCTTGATTCAAACGCTGCCCTATCATCAGATAAATCAAGTTTTCAGAACCGTCGTTCGTGATCTGATGAGCAATATGATCAATGGGATGCGCTAAAAAATCACCTGGGCCAATAGAAATCGATGTATCCCCTAACAGGGCTGTAGCATGCCCAGAAAGCACATAAATACACTCTTCTTCAAAATGATGGAAGTGGTATTCCGTTGATTGGTGCCCGGGTTCCAGGCTGACCCAATGCACACCAATATTTTTTAAACCAGCAACATCACCCAACGACTTCCCGGATCGTATCGCCTGATCATTTAAAGAATGGGTTCGCCTGATAGCTTGCATGGCAGCAATGGCTTTAGCTGACAAATACATCAGTACCTCCAGAAATTAATAAGATAGCCAGCCAGCGCTCCATCTACAGTCTATTAATTGACGGAGATATTTGCGGCTTTGATCACTTTGACCCAATTTGTGTAATCCGTGATAATTCTTTTTCCGAATTGGTCTGGACTACCGCCAGCGGCAATCATGCCATCTTTATCCAGAGTTTTTTTAACCTCTGTTGAATCGATGGATTTGTTAATCGCAGCGTTAACCGCCTTAATCACTGAGGCAGGAGTGCCCCGTGGCGCCATCACACCAAACCACAGTTCTACGTTATATCCGGGTACAGTCTCCGCTAAAGGAGGTATTTCAGGCAACGAGTACCAGCGCTTTACGGTGGTCACTGCCAGGCCTCGTAATTTACCCGCTTGAATATGCGGCACGACCGGCAACATACTAGCGACCATAATCGGCGCTTGCCCTGCCAACACATCAATAATCGCCGCTCCAGTACTCTTGTAGGGCACGTGAACCATTTTAGTTTTTGTCATATCCATTAATAACTCTGTGGCCAAATGCGTAATGCCTCCCAGGCCTGTTGAGGCATAAGTTAAGCTATTAGACTTGCTGCCTGCCAAAGCGATAAACTCTTTCACAGTATTCGCTTTGACCGAAGGATGGGCCACGAGCACAAAGGGGGTTGTGCCAAATTGCACGACAGGGATAATATTTTTAATCGGATCCCATGAGGGTTGATGCAGTGCCGATGTTGCTGCAAAACTAGCCGACATCATCATTAAAGTATAGCCATCCGGTTGAGATTTTGCAGTAATTTCCATCCCAATCAAGCCGCCGGCACCTCCGCGATTATCCACCACGAATTGTTGATTAAACGCTTCGGAGAGTTTTTGCGAAAACATCCGTGCCGTTATATCACTGCCACCACCCGGACCGAAAGGCACCACAACTCTGACAGATTTATGAGGATATACATCGGCAACCACCCACGAGCAATAACTCAGTGCCAATAACGCTATCATCCGACAAAAACCGAGAGACAAACCCTTGATTAAAACTTTTTGATGTGAATGCATTTTTTTCCTTTTTTCCTTTTTTACTTCACTATTACCTATTGTATTCAATCTAAACCCGTTATTCCCCAAGCAGCATGCGTGCCGTCAAACTCCCAATTTGTGCTCTTTCCTTTCCTGTGAGCCCAGGGATTTTTTCAATTTCAGCCATTGGCCAATCTGGCCCCATATCAAAGGGGTGATCTGTACCAATCACCACACGATCTGCCCCCACTCGGTTAATTAAATGTCGTGCGGCCTGAGGGTCATGCGTCAAAGCGTCGAAGTAAAAACGTCGAAGCAACTGCTCCGGTCCACTGTTTTGATGAACTTTTGGTTCGTGCCTGACTCGATGTCCATGAATAAAGCGACCTATTTGATAGGGTACGAATCCGCCCCCATGGGCCAGGAGTATCTTCAAATTCGGACACTCATCCATTGCACCGCTAAACATGAGGTGGGTCACCATCAACGTTGTATCAAGAGGAAACCCTACAAAGTTACTTAAGTAGTAATCATCCATCCCCCCTTTAGCCAGGCACTGATAAGGATGCGCGAAAATAAAACATCCTAACTGTTCTGCTGTTTTAAGCACTTGCCTAAAACGGCTATCCGCTAGCGCAACCCCTTCAATGGATGTCCCCATCTCAATACCCTTGAAGTGATGCGTTTTAACCACCCGTTCTAGTTCGATAATGGCTGCATCGGGGTCCTGCATGGGCAAATGCGCAAGGCCGCGCAAACGCTTGGGTGCACTGGCCACCATTTGCGCAATACCATCATTGGCCAATTGCGCCGCCTCGAGACCGGCATCCGCAGAAAGGTTATAAAAATAGATGGGAGGGCCCACAGAAATGCCTGCGATATCAAGTCCTACCTGGTCCATCCAAGCCAGTTTGGCTTCAACATTAAAAAATTCGGGTTTTAATTCGGCTGATTTGCCGTGTACGTCAAAATAAGTTTTACCCTCTTTTTCATACACTTGGGTCTTGAATCGCTGGGGATTTTTACGAATCGCATCCAGTACCGTAGAGGGGATAACATGATTGTGAAGATCAATAGTAGTCATCAATATTGCCTTTTATTCAGCGAACGCTGGAACATCGCTGTTGAATACAATTGTACTGGCTTTTTATGAGACAGGGCACTGAACAATGAGAGCTCAACGCAATGGACTGTAGATTCGTTTTCTATTTAACCATTTTTCTTTGTTATCCCCACACGAATTATAAGGGAATCGCCCCAATAATAGCGTTTAAATGAAGTCGGATCCTTCCCGTTTTCAATTGATAGGAGGACAAAAAATCCATCAGCGATTATTCTTTAAAGCTGACTAGGCTCGAAATACGCGCTAAAAGCGTATGAAGCGGGGGAGAGGATAGGCTACAAAAAGCATGGCAAATCGTATGAATGGTGGTATGAATGGTGTAATGGCGACTAGATCCTTTTCAGTATCAAAAGGCATTTTTTCATAAAAGCTAGGGTTCACTGTCAACTCACCCATAAAAAAGCGGGAAACGATCCCGTTCAAAACTGCAGTCGCGGCCAAGGTTACACACAATTGTTTTTTCATTATTGGTAGGATGGGGCGCACAATCAATAAGGCTTAAATATAAAAGCTAAGCGAGGCTTTACTCAAAAAACCTCGCTTAGTGACCACCAAAAACCCCAATGCGCTCGAATCGTCTACTTAATGGCCAACGGATTAACCGGAGAACCTACCGCCCCCGTAATGGGTAAAGCAGGAGCAACAAATAAAAATTCATACCGCTTATCCGCTGCACAATCTTTTGCAAGCTCTGTGAGATTAAAGATCTCTCCCACGGTCAATCCCATGATCGGAATCGTTATCCAATGCCATGGTTGGTTGGTATCTTCCGTTTGATTAGGACGTACCTCCGCGCCCCAGGTATCGGTCGCAACCCCAGCCACTTCTTTTTTGTGTAACCAAGACACCGTCTCGAAAGCAAATCCCGGTGCATCGCCGCCCGAATATCCATCCCAACTTTTACTGTCTAAGCAACGTTGTACGTGGCCCGTATGCACCAAAAGATAATCGCCACGACCCACTTTAACGCCTTGCTTTTGTTCGGTGTAATCTAGTATTTCATTGGTGATCGCGAAACCATCCGGTAGATGTTTCTTTCCCATTGCGCGGGCCACATCCAGCAACACACCACGACCGACCATTTTTTCTGCTGTTTTTTCAATACCCGCCTTGGCCGCTCCGGCACTCGACACATTGCGGCAATCATAGCCATTCCACATGTAATTTTCATACATAATATGGCCCAGTCCATCCCATTGCGTTCCACATTGCAAGGGCATAATAATAATGTCATCAGTTCCACGGATTTTGCGGTGGTCAAGGATCCCAGCGTAAGCATCCGTACCGGTGCGCGTCATTAAGTGGATGGGATTAAATCGGCCTAGGGATGGGTATTTACTTTTAGCACCTTGGGGGCCGTTATTATCGTATTTCAACGCTAACGACATCACCTTACCCTTTTGCACCAACTTGGCAGCAGCAACGATATGATCCGGGGTGGTGAAATTAAGCGTCCCAATTTCATCATCTTTACCCCAGCGCCCCCAATTTTTATATTTTTTAGCAGCCAGCTGCACGTCCTTACGAGTCAGTTTACGACTCTTTTTTTCACGGGTATCTATTATTTTGGGTTTCTTCAGGGCCACGATGATTCTCCTCTTCTATGGAATTAAAAAACAAATGAGAGTCTATTATTGACGATTTGCAAGGTCAATGCGTTTATTTCTTTTCTCAGGCCACACTAGACCAAGCCCCCATTGTCTCGTTAGCCCGTACTCCCGCAAATGACGCACAATAATGCTAGCTTAAGCGACAGAAGCTTCACCAATCGTTCATTTCTGCTTACAGGGCCCAAGATCCATCACAACGCCATAGCAGAGGCATTCGATCTCATTTGACGCGCAAGCACCGCTCATACTTCACCTCAACCGCTTCGGCAAACCAGGCCGTTGATAAGGTCCGACTTAGCTTCGGGCTTTTTAACGTGATACGCGGTAGCATTTGTTTTGTGATATCGCCAAATCTTTGATGATATAAAGCAAATACGCTTTGCCATAGTTTGGTTTTATCAAACTCCGCGAGTTTTTCTTTTTTTAAATCAGAAAAAATTGTCTCCTCGGAAAGTTGCAACTTCTTTTTAATCGACAACAAGGCTTTTTTAGTCTGACTGATTTCAGCCGATGGGGAGCTGTCTTGCCGATAAACCAGTAAATCGCCATCAAGCTCTAGTCGAAAGCCACTCAACTTTGATAACGCAAACTGAAACGCAGCATTTCTGCTGCTGTAAGGGCCGGCATTGTAATCGGCAAAATAATATAATCTTGACGCATAAGCATAGGGGTAACCTAAAAGCCTCGCAATCCCGAAAAACACCCCACCCTTTCTCGTAAACACCTCGTCCCTGACCGTCCCGAGGAGGGGATAGGGGTAGTGGGCCTGCTCTACCCATTGTTGAGCAAAAGACACTTTCACCTGCATAGCGCCTGCCGTGGTGATGGGATTTGAATTCGAAAATAATAATTTCCCAAAAGGAATCTCATCAATCATATCAATATAAATTTGACTCAATTGCTTTTCTGTTTTGAGTGCTTTGATTCGATCAAAATAAGTCTGGCCAGTTTTAGAGGTTTTTTTCAAAGCCAAATTAAAAACAAATAACGGGATCATGTGGGCTTGTCTTTTTTTCTCGAGCTCGGCAAGCGCTATTTTGCTTAAGTGACTGACAACCGGGTCGACCTGAAAAGAGGACTCTTGTTGAATAATGGCAATCACAGAACAGATGTTTTCCGGAGTTGCCGCAATTTTTAAAAAATCGAATGCGTAAGAAATATCCTGAGCCCAGCCTTTCTTATCCGCAATATCACCGGCAAGAAAAGGCAAAATCATTTGCGCATTCGCTTCTTTTTCTTCGTTCAATCCGGGCTTAAGGTATGTCCCGCTACCCTCAGGTCCAACGTTTTTAGTGGGTGATTCGCTCTGCGGGGCAATCGAAGGGGGGATCCCCGCATCCCCCCCTTGACCTTCAGGACGAATCGGTGGATTAACTAGTGGGGGGCGAGGTACAAAAAATCGGGGAGGGGTAGGAATCGTAGTAGGGGCGTGGGCAGGCTGATTAAGCTCCCCCACCACTGGCGTATGGTTTGTAACGCTCGTAGCGCAACCCGCGAGAAAAAAAACAAACCCCAATGGGATTAAAAAAATTAATGGGGCTTTCATCACAAATATCCAATGAAAAAGACGCTGCAACCCCATTCCCATTGCTCTGCCTGCCTTAACCTGCCAAAGGCAGTCGCACCGGCCTTTCACTGTCCATCGATAACTCGATAGCGAGGGTCGCCTCCAAATTGGCTCGCGCTTGCCGAGGCGTTGCCAACACACAAGCTTTGTCCATGCACAAATGATCTAGCCAGGCACGCGTTTCATTGGCCAACGGCCCCCATAACTCCCCTAAAGCCCAGTCGCCCGGCGTGCCACTTTGCAAAAACACCATATTCACTTCATGATTAGGCAAATACACGTGAGGAATGCCCTTGTTGGTGTACATGATTTGATCGGTATGGTCGTCATCCAGAATCATTACCCCTTCGGTTCCCAGTAACTCCACCCGCGCGGCATGTCCCAATGAAGGATATTTTTGTGGCAAGGCGTAACTAATACCCAAATTAACCGTTGTTCCGTCTTCGTAACTGAGTACTGAATAGCACACGTCATGAACATCGTGGCCAGCGGCCTTCAGCACGCCTTTGGTGCCACGTGAATACACTTCCACTAATCGGGCATCTCCCAGAAACCATCCCATGAGATCGACATAATAGGTCAGCGCGTCCACCACTGGGGTCGCATGGGGATCCCGTTGTAGCATGGCAAGCGCTTGGGAGCTAGAATTAAATACTCGGGCAGAAGCACCCGTAATTTTTCCTAAACGACCTTGATTTATTTGCTCTTTGGCAATTAAATATCGTTCTTTGTAGCGTCGGCTATATCCCACTCTCACATTGGCATTCTGTTTTTCAGCCGCTTGTATGATGGCTTGGGCTTCGGCCGTGTTAAGTGCAATGGGTTTTTCAACCAACACGGGTTTACCGGCTGCGATAGCGGCCAACACGGCCTGCGTATGCTCCCCTTCAGCGGTCGATACAATCACGGCGTTGACCTGAGGATGATTAATAATGTCTAGATTATTATTTGAGTAAACACTCGAGCCTACTTTTTCGGCTAATGTTCTGGCATTGTCTATATTAATATCAGCAGTGGCTAAAAAATGGACCGCAGGGTGCTCCGCCGCCAAACGAGCGCGAAGGGTCCCGATTCGACCCGAGCCGATAATGCCTAAGCCAATCGTTTTTCTTTGCATTCTATGCTTCCTAGTTAACGCTAATATGGGCCGTACTGGCCACTTTGCGCCACTTCACGATTTCCTCATGGATTTGGCGTTTGAATTGCTTTTCATCATTACCGGCAGCATCCAAGCCCGCAGTGGCAAAACGCTGCACGAGGGAAGGGACTTTGAGGGCATGGTTTATATGTGTATTAAGAATATGAACAATGGCCCCTGGCGTGTGGGCGGGAAGTACGGTGCCATACCACACGTCAAAAACATAACCATTCACACCACTTTCGGCTACTGTAGGAATATCAGGGGCTGCTGGAGAGCGTTTGGCGCCACTGACCGCTAAAAACTTAAGTCGACCCGATTTCATGTGGGCGACAACCGAAGAGATCCCAATCAACTGCAATTGAATTTCTCCACTAATCGCCGCAGATAAGGCAGGACCCGTGCCCTTATAGGGCACATGGACTAAATCAATGCCTGTCATGCTTCGTAGCAACTCGGTCCCCAAATGGGACGACGCCCCAGCACCACCCGATCCGTAGTGAATAAACCCCGGTTTCGCTTTTGCCAAGTTCACCAATTCCAGCATCGTAGAAATCCCGAGCGAGGGGTGTGCGGTAAAGACAAAGGGTTGGGTTGCGACCATAGATACCGGGGTAAAGTCTTTTTCGGTATCGTAGGGTAATTTGGCATAGAGCGCTGGGGCATAGGAAAACGACAAGCTACACAAGCCCAAGGTGTAGCCATCAGGATCGGCTTTAGCCACCAAATTATTGCCCACAGTGCCGCCGCTTCCGCCGCGATTATCGATCACCACCGCTTGACCCATCAAAACGGTCAATTCCTGACCCAGAAGACGAGCAATAATATCGGTGCCTCCGCCTGGGGAAAAGGGAACCACCAAGCGAATGGGCTTTGACGGGTAGCTTTGCGAGGACACGGGCGTCGACAGGCCAAGCACCCACACAAGAGCCGCGCTTAAAAATAAGCGCCATGACCAACCCCTCTGAGGTCGCCTAATAAAAAAATCCATGTAAAGTTCCTTCGCTGTAGGTATTTGACGATTATAGTCTAATGCAACCACCGCGCTGCCCCAGTGACTCCATTCGATTACACTGGCTAATAGCTATGATAAAGTGTTCGCCTCTTAAGCGTTCACATAAGAAGGAAAAAATGAAAATTAAAAGCATTCGAGCCCACGCCATGAGTATGCCCTTGGATAAGGTCTACTGGACCTCTCGTGCGCCCTGGGGCACCTACAACACTATTCTGGTTGAAGTAGAAACGGTCAGCGGGCTTATCGGCATCGGCACGATTAACAAAACCCCGCTCAAAGAAATTGCCGAAATCACTGAATCCCTAGCGCCTATCATCCAAGGTATGGATGCTCTTGCCCACGAAGCGGTTTGGGATAAGATTTTCAATCTCACGGTGCCTCACCTTGAAAAAGGGGCCACAGAGGTCACGCGACCCCTTTTTGATCAAAACAAAAGAGTCTTCGTGATGGCCGCATTGGCCGGCATTGATCTAGCCCTTTGGGATCTCAAAGGCAAAGCATTGAAGATGCCCATATGGCGCTTGTTGGGAGGAGACCAGCGCGAAGTGCCGGCCTACGCTAGTGGCGGCTACTACGAGGAAGGGCGATCGCCTCTGGCCGTCATCGACGAAATGGCCGGTTATGTCGACCAAGGCTATAGCGCGGTCAAGCTTAAATGCGGGGGTTTAAGTATCGCCGGTGATGTCGAACGCATCAGCGGTGTTAGAAAAGCCATCGGTAACGCACACCTCATGGTAGATGCCAATGGGGCCTATAGCCTCAAAGAAGCCGAAAAGGCCATCAAGGCTTTTGAGCCTTATGATATTTTTTGGTTTGAAGAACCTATCCACTGGTATGACTCGACCCGTGCCCTCGGTCGTCTTGCCCAAACCACGCACGTGCCCTTGGCCAGCGGAGAAAGTGAGATCCACGCCTGGGCCGTTCGCGATCAAGTCGATTTAGGAGGAATACGGTATGTTCAATGGGATTGCACGAGAGCGGGTGGGCTCACCGAGGGCCTTCGTATCGCGGCTTATGCCCTAGCCCATGGGGTACAAATCGCCTATCATCATGACCCGCAAATCCACGGCCATCTCATGGCAGCACAATCCCATGGTTACTGCGTCGAGAGCTTCCCGAGCCACGCTCGCGACCCCTTCTGGCATCAAGTTTTAAAACATAAGCCACACTTAGAAGCGGGGAAACTTACTTTGGGGGATGAACCCGGTTTTGGCTTCGAAGTGGATTGGGATATCGTCAAGCGCTGGAAGATTTAATAAAAAACTACTCGGGTCATTGTGGAGTCTTAAAATGAGACCGCTTTGATCTCGAGTGGCTCTTTAACAAAAATGGTTTTATGTCGCTTTAGATGGCATTTGCAAATCAATAGCGCGAAGTTTTAGGCCTTTATCGGCCTTTAACACCGCCTTTTGAATTTTACCGGTTGGGGTATAAGGCAAGGTATCCACAAAGAGAATATACCGCGGAATTTTTTGCGGCGCTAAATGTTCTCGGCACCACAAGGCGATTTGCTCGGCAGTGGCTTTTTGGTGAGGTTTTAATACAATCGCCACCAAAATATCATCTTCCCCTAAATCGGCTGGCACTGCCACAGTCGCCACTTCAAGCACTGGGGGAAACTGGCCAATCACGCGATCCAATTCTGCCCCTGAAATATTTTCTCCACGCCGACGAATAATATCTTTTTTTCGACAAACAAACGTGTAATAACCCTCTGCATCACACTTGACCACATCCCCAGTCATAAACCAGCCCTCGTTAAAGGCGGCCTTCGTTTGTTCTGGATCACGAAAATATCCTTTCATCACAATCGGGGTTTTAACCCACAACTCTCCCTCGCAATCGACCCCGACATCCCCCCCGTTTTCATCGACCACTCGGCACTGGGCCCACGCTCGATCAGGATCTGGATGACGACCCAAAGGTCCCATGGTCGACCATTTTTGCACCCCTTCGACCGGATTACACGTCACCCCAGGGATCTCTGTCATACCATAACCACCAATCAGATGAGGGATGCCAAATTCGTGGCGAAAAGTATCCGCAAAATTCGCACGCACCCCATAAACCGCGCGCAATCGATGATCTTTGCGATATTCCGTACGGGGTCGGTTTTTAATGATGGTGCCGATCGCTTCAATAATATTGGTTTGGGTCGCTCGAGTATCGGCAGCCACCTGCCAAAAAGTAGAGGCTGAAAATTTTGGCACAATAATCAGACACGCCCCGGATGCCAAAGTACCCGCTAAGGAGTAAAAATTAGCATTAATGTGAAACATGGGCAAAACCACCATCACGCGATCATCATTTTGCAAGTAAACCCGCTGAACGAAGGCTTCACCGCCGGCTACAAAGTTCGCTTGACTGTGCATGGCACCTTTAGGAAAACCCGTCGTCCCAGAGGTGTAGACGATGAGGACAGTATCCTCGGCACTCACCTTCATAGGACTTAATGGGGTTGGAATGGCTTGCGTCAAAGCTTCGAGGGCCGGCACCTCCTCGTGAGCCTCGTCAAGTAAGGCAATCCAGGGCTTCATTGGCAGCGATTGGATCGCTTGCCTCACCACGGGCAGGGTATCCTTAGAGGCCAACACGGCACAAACCTCAGAATGCGTTAAAACATATTTCGCCTCTTCAACACCAAACTCAGGGTTCACCGGAACCATAATCGCCCCGATACTAGCCAAAGAGAGCAAAGCCAGCACATGACCATCACAATTGCGTGCCATCACGGCGACCCGATCGCCATGGGCTACGCCTTGGGATAAGAAAAAACTGGCCGTGCGTTCAACACGATGGGCAAATTGCGCCCAAGTCCAAGATTGGCCATTAAAAAAAATGAATTCGCGATCCGGGTCCACTTTCGCCCGACTATGAAACACACCCATCAATGTCGAATCATGAGGGGCATAGAGACGCAGAACTTCAAGAGGTTTTTTCATGGGGGTCATAAAAAGAGCGATAAAAATAAAAGGCTAAATAAACACTACGCTAAGAACTGTTTATGCACCCAACGTGCCGCCTCAAAGAGTAATCGATCGTTGTTTCGCGCGGCAATCAATTGCGCGCCCACCGGAAGACCATGAGGACCTTTAAATAAGGGTAGGGTCATCGAAGGCACATGGGTGCTAGTCCAAATAAGGCAGTGAGAGGCATTTCCTGTCGCATTCAAACCAAGCGGGGCTTCCCCCGATGTGGCAGGGACTAACAACACATCAAAATCATTGATGACATCATGCATGCTGCGGCGTAATCGTGCCAAGATCTGGCGAGATTGTCGGTAAGTTTGAATCGAACACGCCAATCCATCCTTCAATCGATTGTCTCGCAAAGTTTGGCTAATCGAGGAATAGTGATGATCTATCTCCCAGGCCCTGTTGCGAGCAAACTCGAAACTCGAGACCCAACGGTGGGCTTGTTCGACTTGTTCAAACTCTGCGGGTAGCGTGACGGCGCTTACCTTCGCACCTGCGCGTGCCAAATGTTCGGCGCAGTCTTCTAAACTTTTTTGGGTCGTCAAATCACATTGATCCCAGAAATGGGTTTTACAAAAACCGATACGCGGGGGTTGCATCAGGGTGGGTGACAAACGTTGCGGCTCGATACCCATCATAACGTCCTTATAAAGGACGATATCTTCAACGCTACGGGCTATTAATCCGAGCGTATCCAAGGAGCCTGCCGCCTCCATCACACCCGAACAACGAATTTCTCCCCACGTGGGTCGATAGCCCACACATCCGCAATAGGCAGCCGGTCGAATGGTGGAGCCCGTGGTCTGGGTGCCCAACGCTAAGGGCACCATATGATCCCCCACTGCGGCAGCCGAACCACTCGATGAGCCACCAGGCGTGCGGGCCGGATCCTGCGGATGAGAAGTTTTACCGGGATGTCGATTAGCAAATTCCGTCGTCACGGTTTTACCCATAATGAGACCACCCGCACGACGTGTTAAAGCGACCACCGCCGCATCGACTCGAGGACGATGACCTTGATGAATCGGCGTACCATACTCGGTAGGCATATCACAGGTATCGATAATGTCTTTAATGCCCACTGGCACCCCGTGTAGGGCTCCTATCGAAGCTCTCGCATCGACCGCGCGTGCTTGTTTAATCACTGCGTCGGGATCTAGGTAATGCCAGGCCTTGACTTGGGATTCACGCGCCTCGATGTGTTCAAGGCAATCACGGGCAACAGCCTCGGCTGTGGTCTTTTTATCAGCGATCGCCTCCACTATCTGCGTGGCAGTTAAATCATGAAGTTTCAATTTCTTTTCCTAAAAATATCTCAAATGAATCGATCCAAACGGCCAAGCCTTAGGCGACATAAATGGGCTCAGGTTGACTGAAAAAAGCATGCAAAATATGATAAACCGTCATGTAATTAATCTGCTGGAAACTCGCGTGAGAAATCCCGGACATCACAGCAAATTGCTTATCAGGGTTTGGCAATCGTTTAAAAAACTCGATGAGATCATCAAAGCCAGCAATCCCATCAAACTGCCCTCTCATAATAATAGTGGCCGCACGAATGTGACTGGGGTCCACCATCGGTAGTTTTGAGCACATATCCACATAAGTGCCGGTTGGCACTGAGTCATCTAAAGCCAGCACTTGATCAGCAAAGGCCTCAATCACCCGCTCTTCAGCACAGCCCGGATGATCTCGATTGAAAATCGAGTGCATAAAAGCACGGTCCATGGGCCTACGATTGATTTTTTTAAATTCTGGCAGTTTCTTTTTCCTCTCCTCTAGGGTGGGACTGCCTTCACCCGTCCAGACAAAAGCATCCAAAGCCAGACGGCTCACGCGCTGCGGAAATCGTTGCGCAAAAAGGGCTGCTCTCAGTGCTCCAGAAGAAATACCATAAATAAGAAATTGGCTAACACCTCTGGTTTTTTGAATGTAATCGGTGGCCGCCTCCAAATCATCCACGCCGTTGGCAATGTCAAAGTTTATGGGGCGTTTTTTATCCGAACGGCCATAGCCCTCCATATCGACACACCAAGTATCAAAACCCTTTTCTACAAAATAATCCATAGCCGAAGAATGCGCTCGCCCAGGCACTTTTAGATCAAAAGTGGGTTGTGAGGCCATAGAAGAGCCATGAACAAACAAAATGGTGGGGCGCTTGCCTGCTACGGCCGCAGATTTCTCAAACAAAAAAAGACGCACATCCCCTTTTTGAGTCCAGTGGTCCTGTTGTTTAATCGCTATGGGGGATACACTCATCGTGGTTATCTCGCTCTTGTGGGTGATAAAAAAAATAAAAAATCGATGGTTTCTAACACCCCGAAGTCTAGGCTAGGGCTCGCAGAGCGTCAAACAGTATAGATCACAAAAAACCGCGTTTGGCAGTGCGGGGTAAGGCGCTTATAATTTCGCACTCTCGACCGTTTTTCTTGCACAATCACCGACCATGCCCCAATCTGGAAACCTAGCTCAGATGAAATCGACACAAAATACCCCTCAAGGAAAGAACGCGCCTAGCGACTTTTTAAATATGGGTTCTTACGTGCTGACGGCAATTCTATTGTGTGGCGTTTTCTTAGGACCAACGGCCAGGGCACAAATGACCCCCCGTTTTCCTATTAAACCCATTCACCTGATTATTCCTTTCCCTCCCTCGGGCAGTAACGATATCGTAGGTCGTTTTATCGCTCAAAAACTCACAGAACGCTTAGGTCAGCAAATAATCGTAGAAAATCGCGCCGGTGCTGACGGCATCATCGGCGCTACCCTGGCGGCTAGTGCGGCGGCCGACGGCTATACCCTACTGGAAGTCTCCACCTCCTACTCCATGAATCCCTCGATTCATAAACTGCCCTATGACCCCATTAAGTCCCTTACCGCCATTGCCATGATCGGTTCCGGTGCTAACGTGATTGCCGCTCACCCCTCGCTTCCTGCCACGAACACCCGACAACTGATTCAGATCGCCAAAGCAAACCCAGGCCAATTACGCTACGCATCCTCAGGCATCGGGGGCTTTAATCATTTTGGCGGCGAATTATTTAAACACATGGCAAAAGTGGACATCATCCATGTCCCCTATAAAGGAGGGGGGCCGGCGATGATGGACGTGATCGCCGGACAAGTGGAAATATTATTTGGCACCATCACCCAAACGATTCCTTTTATTCGTACGGAAAAATTAAAAGTCTTGGGCCTTGGCAATCTTAAACGATCCTCACTACTGCCTAACGTGCCCACCGTTTCAGAAAGTGGCATCCCAGGCTACGATTGCAGCATCTGGTGGGGTATTCTGGGCCCTACAGGAATTGCCACCGATATTATCAATAAACTGAATGCTGAGATCGCTGCCATTTTACGCGATCCAGAAGCGGCAAAACGCTTACAAAATGAAGGGGCCGAACCCAGCATTTTAACCCCCGATGAATTTAATAAATTCATCGTCCAGGATATAAATAAGTGGCGCAATGTGGCCCAACAAGCCAAAATTATCAGTAATTAATTTTTTTATTCCATCTTAATTAACGGAGATAGACAGTATGGATTTTACGATCAGTGACGACCAACGAGCCTTTGTTGAAACGGTACGTAAGGTATGTCAAAAAGAATTCGCCCCGCGTGCCATCAAATACCTTGATGGCTCTTGGCCCGCAGAAAACATGAAACGTCTGGGTGAAATCGGCGTTCTTGGAATGTCTATTCCCGAAGAGTACGGGGGCTCAGGTATGACCACCCTAGATAGTGTGCTCGTACTCGAAGAGATTGGTAAAGTCTGCTACGTCACAGCCATGGGCGCTTTAGGGGAAGTCGGAGCGCAATCGCGCATCATCGCCACCTACGCACCTGAGTCGATCAAAAGAGATATCCTCCCCCGGGTTGCCGCCGGAGAAGCGATGTTAGCCATTTGTCTCACCGAACCCGATGCCGGCACCGATGTACCGAATTATCGAACGAACTGTGAGATCAAGGGGGGAAAGGTGATTTTGAATGGCGCTAAGACCCTAATTAGTCGCGCCGATATTGCCGAAATGTTCGTGGTATTTACCCGCGTCAACAATGTGGCAGGGGCGGAAGGGATTGGCTGCGTTTTAGTACCTAGAAACGTACCCGGGCTTTCCTATAACACCACCTACCACACCATGGGTGGAGAGTATTTGTCCGACGTGCGCTTTGAAAACATTGAATTGCCATTAGAAAACCTCGTATTGCGCGATAACGGAATGAAACGCTTGTTATCTGCCTTTAACGTTCAGCGCTGCTTAAACCCCGCCATTTGCTTGGGTATCTCGGAAGGCGCGCTCGAAGAGTCCATCAAATACATGCGTGACCGAAAAGCATTTGGTAAAGCGATTGGCCAATTTCAAGGCATGCGTTGGAAAGCGGCTGATATGATGATACAAATTGAGGCTGGACGCGGCCTGCTTTATAGAGCGGCTGTTTCCGGAAAACAGTTCCCCGATCCGACCTTGGCCGCCATGGCAAAAATCTATTGCAATGAAATGTCCATCCGCGTCACCTCAGAGGCTGTTCAGGTCCATGGTGGCTATGGTTTTACGGATGAATTTCCTGTATCGCGCTTTTTCCGTGGCACCCGTTACGGTAGTCTTGGCGGCGGTACAACAGAAACCTTAAGAAACCTCGTCAGCCGTAAACTCGTTGACCAAATGGACTTGGCCAGCGGCATTTTAGGGATGGGTTACTTTTAAAGTTAAAAAATGACTAAATCAACTTTCGAACACTTGTTGGTAGGACATGACGGCGACGTCGTTGTGGTCAAAATGGCTCGTGCAAAAGCAAAAAATGCCCTTAACCAAGGGATGCTCAAAGAGCTACGGGCCCTACTCGCGAAAGTTTCTGCCGATCCGCAGGCCCGTGCCCTTTTACTAACGGGGGAAGGCGATGTCTTTTGTGCTGGTGCCGATTTAAAAGAGCGGCGCGAAAACCCAGGGCAAGATGCGAAATTTCGTGCCCCCTTACTCGCTTTCTGGGATGAGGTGGCCGCCTTTTCAAAGCCCTTCATCGTGGCTGTCAATGGCCATGCTGCCGGGGGAGGATTTGAACTGACCTTACTTGCCGATGCGGTCATCGCGAGCCAAGACGCCCAATTTTGGTTACCTGAAGTGCAGTGGGGTGGTATACCCGGCGGTTGGGGCACACAAATGCTCACTCGTTTGGTAGGCCCCCTCAGAGCGCGCTGGATTATATTAAATGGACACCGGTTATCAGCGCCTCAGATGCTTGAAATGGGACTGGTCACCCATGTTACCCCACAGGATCACGTGTTAGACACAGCGCGAGCCATAGCAAAGGAACTCGCTACGCGCCCCCCGACAGCTGTGGCTATGGCCAAAGAGGCGATCCGTCAGGCAATGAACCTACCTCTGAGCCAAGGGGTCATTAAAGAAGAAGCCCTGTTACAAATATCGGTCGCAAGTCCTGAACGTCAAGCCATGCTCGATCGTTTTGCCGAGGGACACCGCCCTAAATAAAGACTCTTTAAATGCTTTTTTTAGCCTCCCCGCTCATGGGTTTTGCTATAGAAAGACAAGATCTCACACAAATGGGATTAGAATGACACTCCCCCCGTGTAGGGTCGTAATAATTCATTTTTTATAAAGCTGATCAGAGAGGATTTCACCATGGATTTAGGATTAAAAGGCAAGATAGCCGTGATTACCGGAGGCAGTGATGGAATTGGCCGAGCCACAGCCATACTACTGGCTCGAGAAGGTGCAAAAGTCGCCATATGCGCACGCGGTGAAGAAAAACTAAACGCAACCGCCGCAGAAATCAAAAAATTCGGGGGCGAAGTGTTAGCGGTGAGTGCCGATATGTTCAAAAGTGAGGATATCGTCCGTCTTTTTGATACAGTCATCAAACATTGGGGCTCGGTTGATATATTAGTCAATAATGCAGGCACCTCCCAGCGCGGCAATTTTCTAGAAATCTCAGACCAACAATGGCATGACGATATTGAATTAAAAGTGTTTGGTGCGATTCGTTGCACACGACTGGCCATTCCCCACATGAAAAAACGCGGCGGTGGGCGTATCATTAATATCACCATCTCCAGCGCTAAGCAGCCTGGCGCAGGCTCCATGCCCACTTCCATGTCACGTGCAGCAGGCTTAGTGCTGACAAAATCCTTATCCAAGGAATACGCACCAGACAATATCCTCGTCAACACGGTTTGCATCGGCAAGATCAAATCCGGCCAACATGATCGACGCATGGTTCGCGAGTCTCGCAGTCCCGAGAAATATTACAACGATGAATCGAAACAAATCCCTATGGGTCGATTTGGAGAAGCGGAAGAAGCCGCCTCAGCCATTGTCTTTTTAGCCTCCTCTGCTGCTAGTTATGTGACCGGCACCAGCATTAATCTGGATGGTGGCATGTCAGGTGTGCTCTAAATTCCTCCCGTTTCAATCCAAATGGCGTTCTTTATTGAAAGTATTTTCTGCCCCCAAAAATTTATTTTTGTTGGGGCAGATTTTCAATAAACGTAACCTTCTAACACTTACGATCCCAATGGCCTTGGGGGTCGGTTTGGGGGGCGTCTTGATGCCCCCTATTGCTGCAGCCCCTTATCCCAGCAAAGCGATACGTTTGATTGTTCCCTTTTCCCCCGGAGGCGCTGGCGACCTCGTGGCCCGCGCATTGGCAAAAAAACTAACCCTTCACTTTCAAGAAGCGGTGGTGGTGGATAACCGTGCCGGTGCGGGAGGCATCATCGGGGTGCAAATAACTGCAAAATCAACCGCTGATGGATACACGCTGTTACTGTCAACGTCCAGCACCCAAGTCATTGGCCCTATTTTGCAACCTCATCTACCCTATGACGTCGTCAAAGACTTCACTCCCATAAGTTTGGCTGTTTTAATACCTAATATACTCGTTACACATCCGCAGACTGGGATCACTAACCTCGCAGAATTAATCGCTCTGGCCAAGAAAAAACCCAGCACGCTCACTTATGCCTCGAACGGTAACGGTACGTCATCGCACCTTGCAGGCGAATTATTCAAAGAAGTGGCCCATATCCAATGGCTCCATGTCCCCTACAAAGGGGCGGGCATTGCCATCAATGATCTTTTAGGAGGACATGTTGATTTACTCTTGGGTGGAATCTCCACCTCACTACCGCATATCCGAACCAAGCGTCTGAGAGCGCTTGCCGTCACCAGCCTAAAACGAAGTTCAGCCGCCCCAGACATTCCCAGTGTTTCTGAATCGGGTTTTGCGGGCTTTGAAGTTATACAATGGTTCGGAGTGAGTGGGCCTTCAAACTTACCCTTACCCTTACTAAAAACACTAAAGATCGCAATACAAAATTCACTGAGTGCCCTCGATTTTAAAGATCAAATGACAGCCTTAGGAATTGAAGTAGCCAACCCCAGCGAAGAAGACTTTAGTGCTTTTGAAAAAAAAGAAAGAATGAAATGGACTAAAATTTTAAAAGCCAACCCCATTCAAATCGATCCACCCTCCTAAATTTTAAACCCAGTGCCAGCCGTTTTTTTTCATGTCACTCATGGATTCGAGCCTCGCAACGAATAAAAAAAATCTGCGTCAAAAAATCCTAGCGCAGCGAAATGCGCTAGGTGAAAAATTACGTGTTGAGTTGAGCATACAGATCTGTCAAAAGATTATCTCTTTGCCCTCATTTATGAAGGCAAAATCGATTCTTGCCTTTGTCAGCATGGGGAGCGAATTAAATACCTCTCCCCTCCTCCAGCACCTTTTACAGACGACGAGCACACAACAACTCGTGTTACCCCGGGTCAATACCTCCAAAAAAATACTCGAGTTATATGAGGTTAAACATTTAAACGGCACCTTAGTGCCGGGCATCTGGGGGATCGAAGAACCGGATCCACTACAGTGCAAAAAAATGAATCCCGATCAAATAGATCTCATTATTGCACCGGGTGTGGCTTTTACGGCTAACGGACTTCGGTTAGGGTATGGCGGGGGTTACTATGATCGACTCATCGCATCATTAGCAAAAAAACCCCTAATCCTAGCCCCTGTATTTGATCTACAAATGGTATCCACCATACCCATGAGCCCTACCGATCAACTCGTCGATCTCGTAGTCTCCGAAACTCAAATCTATCAAAGACACCAAACGATCTCCCACTAAAATCGGAGCACATGAAGGATTTTTTCAGTAGCGCCCCGATGAGCCTGACTAAATTGAGATGCCGCTAAACTCATGGCACTTCGTTTTTGGGGATCTTTCATGATGTTTTTAACGGCTAAAACCAACGCTTTGGCATCTTTAACGCGATTGGCAGCCCCCATCGCTATGGCATTTTCAGCCACTTTTGAAAAATTAAATGTATGAGGACCAATCAAAACCGGTTTGCCCATAGCACTGGCTTCAATCAGATTTTGCCCCCCATGGGAGAGTAAGCTACCACCAATAAAGGCCACATCAGAGGCCGCATAATAAGCAAACATTTCCCCCATCGTATCGCCCAATACCACCTGAGTGCTATCGCGGATAGGCTGTCGATCACTGCGTCGTTGATAGGCAATGTGGTAGCGCTCTAAAAGCGTAGCGACTTCATCAAAGCGTTGGGGATGCCTTGGAACAATCACCAATAAACCCGATCTTAGAGCCTTTTCATGAGGCAGAAGGGAATTATTTTCTGGTAGCACGTTGGCAAATAAATGCGCTCCTTCTTCGAGGAGCAATTTTTCTTCCCCCTCTCGGCTACTGGCCACAAGCCATACGAATCGAGGGGCTTTTGATGGGGCTGATTCTTGTTGCGCCTCACCGCCTTGCACCATCGGGGCATTTACGCCTTGAAATAAATCTTGTAACTCTTTGGCCTGAAGAGTGACATCGCAGGGGGTTTTGACATCAAATTTTAAATTTCCACAAATAGAGACTTGGTTGGCTCCCATGGCTATCAAACGCTGGGCATCCTCCTCACTTTGTGCCGCAACCGCTGATAATTGAGCAAGCGTTTGCGATAACAAACGCCCAACAATTTGATAACGACGATAGGAGCGCCAAGACAGACGTGCATTCACCAAATACATAGGAATCTGGCGGCAATGGGCCTCATGAATGAGATTAGGCCAAATCTCTGTTTCCATCAAAATCCCCACCTGGGGCTTAAAATGCACAAAAAAACGTCTTACCGCATCTGGGTAATCATAGGGCAAATAATGAATACAGGCAGAATCTCCCAATAAAGCCTTAGCTGCCACTCGCCCCGTCGGTGTCATTTGAGTCAGTAGTAAACGATGTTGAGGGTATTGCGCCATCAAACGGTCGATCAACGGTTTTGCTGCGTAAGTCTCTCCTACCGATACGGCATGTAGCCAAATCAATGGGCGTGCATTGTCGTTGTTTTTTTCATAATGCCCCGAACGCTCTAACCATGCCTCCTGATACATCGGAAAACGCCATGCGCGCCAACGTAACCGGCACCAAATCCAAGGCCAGGCCAAATACAGAAGAACGGTATAAAGTAAACGCATCAGGCAAGACTCATGCAATGCTGGCTCGCCTTCCAAACCGCTTCCAGAATCGGGGGCTTACCAATGCCGCCCAAATGCATCGATCGAGGGCAGCCAAAAATACCGGTCGCCTTCGGATCCGTCGCACAAAAAATACCAACCGTTGGCACTTTTAAAGCGGCCGCTAAATGGGTCAATCCTGTATCGACCCCAACCACCAACCGGGCCCCTGAGAGCACACTGGTTAATGCATTAAGGTCCCATTGAGGGGGCACGATAGAATCGGCAATAGCGCTTTGAAGCCTAAGGCTTCGCTGCTTTTCGTGCTCATTGCCCCAGGGTAATACACAAGTCAGTCCTTGCGTTCGTAATTGTTGACCTAAATCCACCCAATAATGTTCTGGCCATAATTTCGAGTCTGCACTGGTTGCGTGTAATAAAACACAATAGTTCTCTTCGGGCAATGGTCTGAGAAGGTTAACCGGCCAAGGCGGAATCGACAAACCATAGTCAATCGGCTCTTGGGCTTGGGTGTCATTCCATCGTGGGACCGTTTCATAATGAAAAACCTGCGCGCAAAGGCTACGGTTTCTCACTACCGCGGGCAATGACCAAGACACTGAATACAGATGATCATAGATAAAACCCATAGGCTCTCTTGAACTCAGCCGATCGAGACCATGTATGCCTCTTTGCAATACAGGGTCAAAAAATTGGCGATTTTTTTTAGCCAGTGTGTCAACGAGAGCGCTTTTGAAAAGGCCTTGAGAATCGATAATGATATCGTAAGACGTTTGTCGCAAAAGACTCACAAACTGTCGGATCGCACGCCAAGTGGATAAAGAGAAAAAATTACGGCGCCATTGACGAATCGCAATGGGAATGACCCGATGAATACGTGGGTGCAGCGCGGGCAGAGCCGCAAAAGAACCCTCAACCACCCAATCAATCTTTGCGTCTGGAAAATGCGTTAGGATATCGTTCACAACCGGAAGGTTATGGACAATATCGCCCAGCGAAGAGGTTTTAACCAACAAAATTCTTAACATGGGGTAAAAGACGAGGGGATCGTCCTCCAAGCTGCCCATCGCAATGGCTTCATCCAAAGGCACACTAAAGGTTTGGACAGCATGCTCATGCGATAACAACCATAGGATCCGAAGCACTATCCAATAAACGGATTAGATGCTTGAATTTTTTTTGAGAATTTTGAATACCAAATCACCGTTATTCTAAGTTCGGATTTTGAGTCAGGGATGCTAACTATTTAAGGAATTCACTGTTGAATGATTAACAGGAGCTAATAGAACTGCCCGAACATTTTTTACCCGAAACCCAAGTCGTCGCCACCGAAACGGTCACCCCGTTCATATTCCCGCCCAAAGCATGCAAAGTAGACCCAGTCAAATTTGCGCCAGACAAATTGGCATTACTCATATTGACTCGATAATTATTCCAAGCACCTGTTAAGTTGGCGCCGCTTAAATTAGCTTCTGAGAAATTAACCTCGTATAAATTAGCCCCTATCATATTGGCTCCCACTAAGGTAGCACCCGTCAAGGTCGCACCCGTCAAATTCGTTTTAATCATCACCGCTTTAGTTAAATTTGCACCCGTCATGATAGCGTTGGTGCAGTTAGTCTCGGTTAACTTGGAATCGGACAAATTCGCTCCCACAAAAGTCGCACCGGTCAAGATGGCTTTGGTCAAATTAGCCCCCACGAAATTGGCTTCCGTCAAATTGGATCCCATCAAATGCGCTCCAATGAGGATCGCATCTTTAAAAAGTGCGCCGGTCAGGATGGCATTAGAGATAATAGAATCAGAAAAATTGACTTGCGACAAATTGGCACTAATTAGATTCGCCTCTTTTAATACGGCACCACTTAAATTAGCACCCGTTAGATTGCTCATCGTTAAAACGGCTTTACTCAAATTCGCACCGGTCAAGGTGGCGCCTTTCAGGTTCGCATCCGCTAATTTTGCACCAGTCAAAATCGCACCAACAAAGTTCACATTGGCTAGATTAGCTTTATTCAAATTCGCACCGGCTAAGTTAGCCTTAGTTTTGTCGCACCCTGACCAATTGACATTAGGGGCCGCGGGCGCCGAACAATTACCTGTGTCGTCTTTTTGAGCAACAGCATTTGGTAAAACTATGAATAACGCGAATAACAAGAAAAAAAATCTAAACATCACGTTCTCACCCCGCTTATGCTGATTGATGGATTATCAGGAATCCGCATTCAATAATGAATTTTTATTATAACATATTGAATTTAATACGCTAAATGGAGATTTACCAACCAAAATCACCGTGCGTTATATTTTGCAAAATCGAAACACCCCTCTGTTCAATAGAAAAATGATCCTTGGCAGGATCTCGGTAAAACTTAACTGCCTGCTTATTAATTAAGCAGGGCCATTAAATCACCTAGGTCAATTTTGGAGTGGTAATGTCCTTACAAGGAGATCCGTTTTCAATCGGTGTCAACAGCTTGGCGCCGCTTTCGGGTATTCTTGGCTGCAGAATTTATTTTCTCGAGTCCCTGCATGGATTTTTGCCGCCACTTTATTCTCCTTGGTCTGACTTTCTCTGTCCTTTACGGTTGCGCGGGGGTGGGACAAAAAGACGCTAGTTTCAAGCCGATGCTGCGCCAGTCCGGCAAGGATGTGATGTGGCTGCCCACCTCGCAGCACATGGTCAACAAGATGCTGACCGCAGCACAAGTGACAGCCAAGGACATCGTCTACGACCTAGGCTCGGGCGATGGGGTAATCCCGATCACCGCCGCTCAGCAGTTCAAGGCGCGTGCCGTGGGGGTCGAGTACGACGCCAAGCTCGCGGAGTTTGCCCAGAAGAATGCACAACAGGCTGGCGTGGCCGACAAGGTCAAGATCATCCGGGGCGATATCTTTGTCGAGGACTTCAGCGAAGCCACGGTGGTAACCATGTATTTGCTGCCAGAACTGAACTTGCAACTTCGTCCCACGCTGCTGAAGATGAAGCCGGGCACGCGTATCGTCGCGAATGCGTTCGACATGCAGGAATGGACCCCCGACCAGATCGTGAGCGCAGGTTCGGAACAGGGATTTTTGTGGATCATTCCAGCGCAGGTGGAAGGCGAATGGGACTTCCTGCCTTATGAAGGTTTTGTTCCCGCCAGATTGAGCCTGCGTCAGAGTTTTCAGCAGGTCGGGGGCACCCTCACGATGGCCGGTGTCAGTCAACCCTTGTTGGGTGCGCAATTGCGTGGTGACCAACTGAGTTTTCACTTCCTTGGGAGCGACAACATCGCCCAAAGTGTCTTGGCGACCGTGACGACGGATGCGTTGTTGGGCGACCACACGTATTACGGTCGAGCTCATTCTTTTCAGGCTAAACGCCGGTGACTTGCTTGACAATTTACGCTTGGCCGATGACATTACTTCCGATCAAATCACCTCTTTTAAATATCTGATCAATGTTGGGTAAGCAATCTATTAAGGACATCCAAAAACTGAAGTCGGATTATAAGAATATGGGCCCACCTATCTTACATTCACAAAACAGGGTAATGACAATTGAATTAAATTGCTAACAGGCATCAAAAGATTTCGAGTGCTAAAATTAGGTTACAAAATGAGTGACATCTCAAATGCTTGATTGGTGCGCTAGTAATCTTTTGCCTCTTGAGCAGGGGGCCGTTTTCAAATTCAATTAACAATAGCCCAACGAGTAGAGTCGGTGGTTGCGGAGGAAGGGGTATGAAGTTTATTGCTATGCTGTGCGGAGCTTGTTTGTTGGCTACGAACTACGCCATATCGGCGCAAATCCATCCGATAAGTTCAGGAAAAGATTATCCCAATAAGCCGGTCCGCTTGATCGTCACCTCCTCGGTTGGTGGCCCCGCCGACGCTCTGTCTCGCCTCGTCGGCGCCAAATTGACAGAGGCTTTGGGACAAACGGCGCTCATCGATAACCGCGATGGTGCAAGCGGTATGATAGGCTCCCAGCTTGCTGCAAGATCAGCACCTGATGGCTATACCCTTCTGGTTGGGAGCGGGTCCTCTCTAATGAACGCCCCCGCTCTTAAAATTAAGCCTCCTTATGATCCATTTACGGATTTCTCGCCGGTCACCCTAATGGTAATCAATCCACAGATTCTGCTTGTCCATAACACGTTGCCATTAAATTCGGTCAAGGAACTGGTCGAGTTAGCAAAGTCCAAGCCCGGTCAGATCACCTATGGATCAGGCGGCGTAGGCGCCGCCCCCCATCTTGGCGCTGAGCTTCTGAGCGCAATGACGGGCATCACACTTCTGCACGTGCCGTACAAGGGCAGTGCTCCGGCGCTTATCGACCTGCTCGCAGGCCAACTGCAGTTCGTATTCAACACCATGCAACCGTCGGTGATGACGCTGGTGAAAAGCGGCAGGGTCAGGGGCTTGGCCGTTAGCAGCGCACAACGCTCACCTGCAGCGCCCAATATCCCGACGGTCGCAGAGACATACCCGGGTTTCGAGAATATCTCTTGGTACGGATTATTCGCTCCTGCCAAAACGCCGCAAGACATTATCGCGAAGCTGAATGCTAACGTTGTAAAGATACTGCGTGAGCCGGAAATGGCACAAAGCTTGGCGAGCCAGGGCGCCGAGCCCGCACCGGGAACTCCGGAAGCGCTCCGAAAATTCATGCGTTTAGAGTCTGGCCGTTTGAAGAAAATCATTGCTTACGCCGGACTCAAATCTGACTAGTCCAGCAAACGGCGCTTCATTCACTAATTAGAACCAACACGAACGCTCCATGCTTTAAGACAATTTTAACGGCGAGAGTCACAGTGTAAGCATCACGTAACGTACACCGGTAATACTACTATGGTTGTTGTAGAGTTTACTCTGAGCTCCGTCCATTCATTGTCCATGGCTGTGGAATTAGGTTTAATACTACCGCTATGCGTGGGCGTTTTAACGCCCAATCAATGCCTTTTGCAATAATGTAGTTAAGGCACTTGCCTATCGATAGACTGATTAGCGACATGATCGAACAAGAAGGCGCCCCCCTGCTCTTGCCACGTATCTCCGACTCCGAACTGAAAGCCCTTGATGCTACCTGCCGAAAATCCTATCGATTTTTCAGCCAACCGTAGCACATAAATCACTGAAATCTACTCTCAGATCCCGCTGACGAACCAATTATTAAAACGATTTAAAAAATGATTGCACCTAAAAGCGTGTCGTAAATCAGTTTCAGGTTGAGCATGATAATTAGGGCCGTAATTATCCATGCAATTACCGTTAGCCATTTAGGGCTGACAAGAGCCCCCATTTTAGTGTGATCGCTAGTAAATTTTACCAACGGTATGACTGCAAATGGAAGTTGTAGACTCAAAATGACTTGAGATATCACTAACAATTGTAACGTTCCTGATGGACCGTAATATACAACAGCAATCATTCCTGGAACAAGAGCAATCAACCGGGTAATGAAGCGCCGTAGCCAGTAAGGAAGTCGTATATCGAGAAAACCTTCCATCACAATTTGCCCTGAGAGCGTGCCTGTAATAGTAGAGCTCTGGCTTGATGCTAGCAGAGCTATTGCAAATAGTATGCTAGCAGCGCTCGCGCCAAGTAAAGGGGTCAGCATTTTATGCGCTTCTTGAATTTCTTTTATATGGGTATATCCATGCGCATAAAATGTCGCGGCAGCAACGATCAGAATTGCGACATTGATTAATAATGCGAACGTTAGCGCAATAGTTGAATCAATCGTAGCATAACGAATTGCCTCGCGACGACCGCTTTCAGTCTCATCAAGGATGCGCGTTTGCACTAACGCCGAATGAAGATACAGGTTATGTGGCATTACCGTTGCACCAAGGATACCGATGGCAATAAATAGCATTTCAGGATTAGTGACGATTTGAAGCGATGGTACAAACCCAGCAATTACATTGGTCCAGTTAGGGTTGGTCAAAACCAATTCATATACAAAGCAAAAAGCAATCAGTAGTATCAGTGAGACAATAAATCCTTCCATGTATCTATAACCACGTGCTTGTAATAACAATATCAGCAGTACATCAGCCACTGTAATTGCTACGCCCCAAGCAAGCGGAATTCCAAATAATAAATTAAGTGCGATGGCAGTACCAATGACTTCAGCAAGATCAGTCGCACATATTGCTAACTCCGCTAGCACCCAAAGGCAGAATGATTTGGCCGGTGAGTAGTGATCTTTGCATGCTTGAGCTAGATCTCGTCCTGTAGCTATACCAAGCCGTGCAGATAACGATTGCAACACAATTGCCATTAGGCTAGCTAGCATCACCACTGATAGTAGTGTGTATCCAAAGGACGAACCACCAGCAATTGATGTTGCCCAATTACCTGGATCCATGTAGCCCACTGCAACTAAATAGCCTGGCCCGGCGAAGGCAAACATTTTGCGAAAAATGCTAGCACCCTGTGGATAGCTTATCTTATGATAAACCAAGGGCAGCTTGCTTTTCTTTCGCAGCAAGCGCCAACCTAGATTCCCTATAGGATGATCTTCATTAGTCTTCATGGAGAAATAGGAAGGTCACAGCGCTTAACTTTATAAAAAATTAATCTCACTCCGTCACATTTATCATACACACAGGAAGATTTTTTTAACATAGCATCCATTTATAGAATATCAAATGGATGTTATGTAATTTACATCTTAGGTGGGACGTGTGCATGCTTATTTTTCTATTTGATATGATTATAATTTAAATTGAAAAAATTCTTAATGGATTTTTTTAAAAAGAAGTTCTGAATAAATCAGTTAAATGAATATGTAATTTTTATTTACATGTATGCTTGTGGTTGTAGTGACACATGCGCCGCGCAATTTTTTGAATTAGTCTGTCAATACTTTACTAAAATAATGTTGCGACAAGCGATAGAGTCATTGGTGATGTGACGACTGTTGACACCGGTTGAAAGCTGATCTAGTGGGGCTGCGGCGGAACAGTTGGGCTGATTTAAGCTGCAAGTCCGAGGGCTTTCACGGTATTCTAAAGGACTGTGTGATCCCAAGGACCTCTTGATGCGTTTTTCGTAGTAGCAATGAAATACGAATCATCCATCTGAATAAATCGCCCATTGGGCATATATTTCAATGCTTTGCCTTGGAGCGCTATAGTCAAGAAAAAGACCTTAAGTAATTGTTTTAATTGTTAATTAGGGTCTTTGTAGACTTTTATAGAATTAACAGTGGTGCCGTTGGAGGGAATCGAACCCCCGACCTGACGCTTACGAAGCGCCTGCTCTACCAGCTGAGCTACAACGGCAAAAACCACAACCCAAGAGGATTTAGTAGGGATTTTATCACAAGCCCCCATAAAAAACGGTGTTAACGATGATCCGCTCCAACGGCTTGTGCAATGGAAGAAAATCCATCAGCTCGAATCAAATCAGCGAGTTGCGCTTTAATCGTCAAAATCAACGATGGCCCTTGGTATATCAGAGCAGAATACAATTGCACTAGGCTCGCACCAGCGCGAATTTTGGCGTAGGCATCTTTCCCGTTTGCTACACCACCACAGCCGATCAGCGGTATTTTACCTTCCGTTAATCGATAAAAATGGGATAAGCATTGCGTAGCAAGGCTCATCAAGGGTGCCCCCGAAAGCCCCCCCTCCTGGTCGGCATCAAGACTGGAGAGGCCGGGGCGAGTGAGGGTCGTATTGCCTAAAATGAGTCCGTCCAACCGATTCATGAGAGCCACTTCTGCGATATCTGCCATCTGCGACTCATCCAAATCAGGGCCTACCTTGACCAAGAGCGGTGGAAGACGCTTTAATTTTTTTCCGAATTTTTCTCGAGCAATTAGCACTCGTTTGATGAGTTCATCGATTTGTGAGCGAGCCTGAAGTCCCCGCAATCCCGGCGTGTTGGGCGAAGAAACATTACACACCAAATACTCTGCCAATCCCACCACCGCTTCAATGCCTTTTTCGTAATCAGAGGCCGCATCTAGGGTCAGTTTATTTTTACCTAAATTGGCGCCCACGATTCCACGTCGAGTTCGTTGACCTAAATTATTTACAAAATAATCCAGCCCGTGACTATTAAAGCCAAAGCGATTAATCACAGCAGCGTCTTGGGTTAACCTAAATAAGCGCGGTTTGGGATTTCCCGGTTGAGGTAGCGGGGTCACACTACCCGCCTCTACAAAGCCAAAACCCAGATTTAACATCGGATCAATCACTTGTGCATGCTTATCGAATCCCGCAGCCAAACCGATCGGGTTGGGAAACGCCATATCCCAAACGCGAGTAGCCAAAATCGGGTCGTCGGCTTTTTGATACCCGCCTACTAATCCTTGCCTTAAAGCCCAGATGGCAACGTTATGCGCCGATTCTGGATTCAGTCGAAAAAGTAGGGGCTTTAATAAATCGTAGACTATCATAAGCCCTCTCGCCCATTAATAAACACTATTCTCCCGAAGCGCCCGCAGTTCCCCCATGTGACTTAGACCACGCGCGAGGATCATGAATAAATTTTTCCACTTCGACCAGCATTTTGGGATCAAAGGTATTGGCCTTTTTAGCCACTTCCAACACATCCTGCCAGGTCGCCAGCGCGTGCATCGTCACCCCCAACTCATCCAGCAACTTTGCGCCTTCAGGAAAAATATTGTAGTAAAAGTTTACAAACACGTGATTACACACCGCTCCTGCGGCTCGCAGTGCCTTGCAAAAATTCACTTTACTTCCCCCATCAGTGGCAAGGTCCTCGACCAATAAAACCCGTTGACCTTCACTGATCACGCCTTCAATTTGAGCATTACGGCCAAAGCCCTTTGCCTTTTTGCGAACATATTGCATCGGTAGCATCATCCGATCGGCAAACCACGCGGCATAGGGAATACCTGCCGTCTCACCACCGGCTACAGCATCAAATTGCTCAAATCCGACATCGCGATAAATCGTCGCCACACCAAAATCAGTCAGTGTTTGTCGCACTCTAGGAAAGGAGATCAAGCGCCGACAATCGGTATAAACAGGGCTAGCCAGACCCGAGGTATAAATGAAGGGTTTTTGCTCCATGAACTGCACGGCATTGACTTCAATTAACATTTTCGCCGTCAATTGGGCCATTACTTTTTTATCAACAAAACCGATCCCATGGGTCATTTTTCGATTCCTTATAATTACAGAGGCCAGTGAGTGGCTCACTAAACGGGTTTCTTCCCCTAGATTCTGCGAGCGTCATCACGGGCATTTTAAATCAACCCTCGCCCCAATCTACCATGCGACGAGGGTCTCAGAAGGCCTACGCTTAAATCGCGCCTTCTTCTTTCATTGCCTTAATATCTGCCGCACTGTAGCCCAATTGACCCAGCACCTGTTCGTTATGCTCACCAAATCCTGGCGGTGGGGTCTCGACTCGGGGGCCTCCATGCTCGAATTTAAACGCCATCACTGGTACGGTCAACGAACCGGTTAATCCAGGTAAGTGCTCATGCGTATGCAAAATATTACGGCTCTTTAATTGCGGATCTTTAATGGCCTCACCAATTTTTCGGGTTCGTGTGGCAGGCACGTGACGACTTTGCAAAAAGTCTTCCCACTCCTGCGCCGTTTTAGTGGCAATAATATCTTCTACAATTTTAGTATGTTCTTTGTAATGCTCGCGACGCTCTTTGTAGGAGGACTGCTTAGCAATGTCTGGGCGACCTATCGCGGTAAAAAATCGCTCATGCTGACCTTTGTTACTCGCCGCAATCATCATCGGGCCGTCCTTCGCTTCGTAGTACTGGCTACTGGCGTATTCCATCCGATTGCCTTTGGGCCCAGGCTCTTTGCCGGTGCGGGCATAATTAGTGATGTGTGAGCCCATCAAAATCAGTGCGACGTCAAGCATGGCACTGTCAATGTATTGCCCCTTACCGGTGCGTTCACGCTGAAATAAAGCGGCTGATAGCGCAAAGGCATTCATGGTGCCACAAGCGTAGTCAATAATAGGTGAGCCCGTTTTTAACGGATTGACCTCTTTCGTCCCAGTGGTATACATCATCCCTGAGGTCGATTGTATGGCGTGATCATAGGCGGTCATGTGGCCACGCGGACCATCTTGACCAAAGGCTGTCATCGAGCAATAAATCAATCGCGGATTAATCGCACTCATTTCAGCATAGCCCAAGCCCAATTTAGCAAAAGCACCCGCACGATAATTTTCCACCAAAATATCGGCGTCTTTGACTAATTTTTTCAGTACCTCACGACCTTTTTCAGTTTTAAGATTGAGCGTTATGGAACGCTTATTAGAGGCTTGGGTCATAAACTGCAGGCCCATTTTCTTATCAGCTAAATCCTGATCCGATCCGCCTTCACGACTTTGATCACACTCATGGGGATCTTCTACTTTAATCACATCAGCGCCTAAAAGAGCTAATTGATAAGCGGCAAAAGGACCTGCCAGGACATGGGTAATATCGATAATTTTTATACCTTCAAAGGGTCTCACGTTTTTTTCCTTTTTAAACATTATTTTAAGTCTGCCCTCAGGCACCATCCTCAAGGCATGGGTTCTGCTACAATCATTATAAATGCTACAGGGGCGCTCGACACACCACTATTTTTTCACCTGAAAAAAACTTTTTTCCCGCGTTTTTGCCACCCTTGTCGCCTTGAGCGAAATCACCTCAATCGAATAAGTCACAATATGAAACGTCTTATCATTGCAATTACAGGCGCCTCAGGCGTGATTTATGGCATTCGGGCCCTTCAAATATTACGTGAATTACCCGGGGTTGAATCTCACGTTATATTGTCTAGTTCCGCGGCCCGAACAATGGTGGAAGAAACGGACTATAGCTTGGATGCAGTAAAAAGCCTTGCTGACGTCCTCTACAACCCCAAGGATATCGGTGCGGCCATTTCCAGCGGGTCTTTTAAAACCGAGGGAATGTTGATCGCTCCCTGCTCGGTTAAAACGCTCTCCGGTATCGCCAACTGTTACGATGATGAACTGGTGGTACGGGCGGCCGATGTATGCTTAAAAGAGCGAAGAAAAGTGGTATTACTGTTTCGGGAAACCCCCCTTCACGCGGGGCACATCCGCTTGATGCAAGAGGTGACGGCCAATGGAGCGATTGTCATGCCCCCGGTCCCAGGTTTTTACAGCCGGCCTCAATCGATTGAGGATATGGTCACACAAACGGTCGGACGAGCCTTAGATTTACTGGGCATTGAATCGGGCAAAGTCAAACGCTGGAAAGACACCCCACCGCCCTTAAATACATGACTCCAGCTACCGGATCAATCCCAGCGCTGAATGTGAATGAATCAGCATTTTGGCGTTTTTCATTAAAACTATATTCACAGTCTGACATACCCCCCATTTGTTTACATCTTCAGGATCAATATGGGGTTGATGTGAATGTGTTATTTTTTTGTCTTTTTTTATCTGTGCAACAGCGTCTTTTAGAATCCCACACATTTAACGCCGTCGAAACAAAAGCTAAAATATGGCGATCAAACGTCGTTGAACCACTGCGTAGCGTTAGAAAAATCCTTAAAACCGACCTCTCAACCCCTAACATTCCAGGTTGTCAAAAACTGAGAGAGGCGATCAAAAAATCAGAATTAGCCGCAGAACGCTTACAGCAAGAGATGTTGGAGGAGAGTTTTCCGGTTCACCATCTTTTGCAAGCAAACTGCATAGAGATTGCGCTGAAACATAATTTGGCGCTCTACGATAAGGCCATCGGACCTTTACCTAAACCGAGTCTTCAAACCTTAACCCATATCGTATTGACGATTTTTTTATCGCCGACCTAAAAACGATTGGTCAGGCTGGGATAGTCTCTGCCTTATGCTTGGGGCGCACTCGAACGATAATATCAATGGACTGCGTGACCATATCCTTGGGCATCGAGGGAAACTGCTCTATCACCAATTCTTCAAAGCCTATATCAGAAAGCTCACCGGTATCGACATTGTAAAGATGGTAATGCGCTGATAAGTTGGAATCATAAAAAACCCGCACAGGATCCACAATGACTTCACGCAATAGTTTTTTATGAACCAATAGATTCAAGGTATTGTATACCGTGGCCATCGAAGCCTGATGATGAGGCTGATTGAGCTTCGCGAAAAGCTTTTCTGCAGACCAATGCTCGTGCTTCGAGAAAAGTAACTCTGCGATCAACAATCGAGGATGGGTCGGAGTCATGTCGTGCTTTCGCAACAAAGCCATCAATTCTTGACGTGACGTTAAACCGTTGCCAGTGCTCTCCACAAGAGGCAAGGCAGTCGAATCCAAAGGGGGGTGATTCAAGGGTTCCATACCCAATATTCTATTATAACAATCCGATTATGTATAATAAATGACAGGGAATTGAATTTCTATCGGGACCAAAAGATCTAAAAGCGGCCAAACACAACTTAAGCGATAGAATTTTTTCGCAGATTTGAGTTCTCTCAGTCCTTTTATTCCTCTGTTTCCCACACCGAACTCTCGATAAAACCCATAAATCATGAAAATGGGGCCTTCCCCAGAATGAGCCTAGTCCGTGACAACGAAGGCCCCTTAGAGGATACCGCCTATCGCCCTATGATAATTAACTCATATGGGTGAAACCCAAACAATGCCGACGCTGGGAGAGGTTGAGGTGGAGGACGAGGAAGTAGAAGAGGTGGAGGAAATGGTAATCGGTACGGTCGACCCCGTGCTGCCACCTGGATCGTTAATGACTAGCTGACTGGAAAAAGCATTCACACTGGATGTGTCACTGGTATTTTGTCCTGCCGAATAAATCATCGCTATAACACTCACATTAGCACCCGCCGTCAAATAGTTACCGGCAAGAATCGCACCATATACATCGGTTCGCCCCCCCAATGAAGGTGGGCTCAAGCTCACATTGCCCCCGGAAAAAATCCCAGCGGTGTAAGAACCCGCCATTAAAGCCACATTGCCGATAGAGGCATTGGACAAAGCACTGCTGCCTGAACAAAGCTGTGTTGGGTAATAGGAGCCGCTGCAGGTCTGACTACTAGAATAATTGGGAGGATAGTAGCTCGAGTTTCCATTGGAAATGGTAATACTACCCGTTGCGATAAAAGCACTGTAATAACTCGGATTATTGCAATTGTTAACCATCGCCAAATCACCACTAAACCATAATACCCCTTTATAGCCATTACCGCAGGCTACTGACCAAGTCGAACTCGCGCTACTGTAAGAAATATTATTAAAACCGCAATTAGAACACAACGTATAGGTCGCCTGCCCATTACAATTTTGATTATTTCGGTATAAATTTTCCCCAGAAAGATAATAATATCCAGCGGTTATGCCATTGTAATTGTTTACATACACTCTGAAGCATCCGTTTTGATTGCCGTTACTTATAAATTGAATATTAACGTTGTTGGTAATGGTTGAAGCGTTCGCATCCACCGTATAGGTCGCAGGCGCATAGGCCGCTACCGAGGAAACACTTACCCCCCCGATATGGCTCCTAGAATTAGACTGAGTGGAACTAATGGTTCCATTCGCATAAAGACCAAAACTCCCCCCAGAAGGACACTGGGTCGAGCCAGAGCTATAGGTAATATTGGTATTACTTTTAATAGTACAAACACTCGCATTGGACCGAACGGTTACATTATTTTGCGCATTAATATAGTCCGCATGGCCACTCCCTCCATCGAGAGTGACGGTGCCATTACTATTGATCGTGCCGTTAACTTGTACATTACCATTGACTAATAAAACATTACCTTGGGCATTGATCGTGGCAGGACCGTAGCCTGATGTCTGGTTAACGGAAGCGCCTGCTGCCAAGGTGACATTGCCATTAGAGCAAATCGAAGTCACATTGATGGCAGAATTAATCGACACATTACCCGTCGCGCACACCGAACCAAAGTTTGAGATAGAGGCATTCGTTAACGTTAAACTACCCGTAACGCCAATGGCTAAAGGCGTCGCCCCCGAATAGCTCACATTGCCCGTAAAAGTGGTATCACGACCAAACAGTAGTTGATTGCCCAAATTAACGCTTGTAGGGGGGACGTATGAATACACGGCCTGTAGCACGGTATTTGCCCCAGCACTAGAACCGGTCACCTGAAACATGGCGTAGGTGTTATTGGTTGGCACACTACCTGAATAGTTACCCGAATAAGTGACAGAAATTCCGCTTTGCACCCCACTGAGGGTGACAGAACCGGCAGTTAGCGCGGCGACTTGTGAAGCGCTTAATTTTTTTAATGCTTCATAAACCAAACTCACCCCAGTCCACGCCTTCATATCGGCTTGCGTGATCGTATGCTCTGCATATTGGATTGCAGAGGTGGCCCTCGCATATTGCAAAACCTTAGCAGAAATGGCGAGTAGCCCCAAGGTTGCAAATAAAACAAAGAGCAAGGTGACGGCACCGATTTGTGTACTTTTTTTTCGAATCCCAAGATTGATCATGAGTGATGATGGTCGGGGATTAAAATTGACTTTTTTCATGATCGAATTTAATTGGGAATATTAGGCAAACAATAGGTCGTTGCAGTGGTGTAGGCACTCAAACCATTTAAAGTCACTTGAACGCCATTTTTCGTCGTTCCTGTGCCCCCCATATAGGGCCAACAGGTCGTTGTCATGACAGAAAAAGTAATGCCCGTAAAACTACTGGAACCGGTTAACGGTTGTGAACTCGACCAGGTCAAACTACTCCATTGGGTCGCCCCCGTACAGTCCTCGGGCCCCAAGCGAGAAAGCGTATTAGAATTAAAAATTAAACCCGAACACTGAATGGATCCCGACGTATTAGAATCCCAGACCAATGCCGTACCGGAGGCTGAACTCGCACTAATAGAAACCTGTGTTCCTGTCAGCGATTGGCCACTAAGGCTCGCCCCGGAAATCAAAACAATATCCGTATTCACCGCTCCCCCAGGGGTTGAGAGCGTAGGGCCGATGCCATAGCCTGCAGGCACTAAAATTCGATTGAGGACTAAGGCACTGGTCAGGCTTTGATTGACCAAGGAAGTGCTTTGGGTAAAACTCAAGGCATTTGACACTAAGCTCTTATAGGCAAACATCATCGCCAATACCGCGATCACGCCCAAACTTAATCCAATCATCAAAGAAATAAGAGAAAACCCTCGGGAGGACGGGGTCGCCATCTTAGTTTCCTGAAGAGGAGACCGTCAATGTCCCCCCCAATATGTCCGCTGTAGCCGAGGCCGTAATCTGCTGTGTCACGGTAGAAGCGACGGTCACTGAAACCGCACCTGAAACCCCAGGGAATGTGGCTGTCACACCGGTGTAAGGTGTACAGGTGTAGGACACCGAGATCGATTGAGAATAGACCGTTAATGATTGTGTGGTTCCACACACACTCAAACTACTACTAATCATTTGCCGCCTGATTTGGTCAATTAATTTGGAACGTGCGATATTGGAATATTGTAATTTCGAGGACCGTCCCAAGGCGTATAAAGAGGCAGACAGCACCAAGCTGATCAATAACATACTCACCATAGCCTCGATCAATATGAAGCCTGAACCTCTTTTTTTAAAATAAGATGCTGGTGACACTTTTTGTGTTCGATTTAATAGTTAAACTCAGGGTATAACTTAATGAATTACTACAGTTTGTCCCGCTACTGCTTTGTGCTATCAATACCCCATCATTGGTCAAACCAAGGCAATTAAACGATTGCGTATTAAATGTCACACTGACCCCAAGGGGCAGTTTATCGATCCACGACTGCGTGCCGCTACCCGAACAACTATTTCCCTGGTAGACCGTCACAATCACGGGATTCGTCGTGCTAAAACAAGCAATAGCCGCTCCATCCCCTGACACCGCAACACTCGGGTTTTGTAGGGCAACGGTTTTTGTCATGCCGTAAGCGTTTTGTAAAACGCCCTGCGCTTGTGTGATTCGTGCATTTTGTAACCACCCATCGGCCAGTACGGCGGAAAAAACAAATAAGGTGACCATGGTAGCCATCACCAAAACTGCCTCTATCAACGTAAATCCTTTGGGCTGACATACGTTTCTATCGCCGCTTCCAGAGCCTCTTCTTTGCCCACCAACCAATTTAAAATGCCCCTACCATGAACTGACGCCTTTACAGCTTGTAATGCTTTTAACATTGCTACTATTCAAGGAGAGGATGCACGAACTTCCTCCGACTGAGGTTGAAACACCTGAAGCAGAAACGGTATAGGTGGGCGGGGTCACCGTATTGTCCACGGCCCATACATAATATGTAAAATCTGCCGACTGCGCGGGCACCCATCCCGGAAGTACGGCTTGTATGTTGGATACCCCAGTAATATTACTTGAGGTGACTACTGCATTTGAAGGGGTAGACGAACTGGGGATTGGATAATAGGTATGGTTTAGTAAATAATTTTCCATATTCATGGCCATAGACACGAGGTCTGTTTCTGCCGCCGAAATTTTTTGCTTGGAAATAAAGTTAAGGTAAGAGGGGATCGACAACTTGATCAAAATCGATATCACAGCTAAGACCACCAAAAGCTCAACCAGTGTGACGCCGTGATTACGTCGAATGGGGGAAGGGATGATAGGAGTAGCTTGAATACAGGGAGTAATGATCCCTGTATTGATCCCTGTATTGATCGATTGAATCGGTGTCGACTGCCGAAGAAAGTTCAAAGCGGTTAAACCTAAGAAGATTTATTTTGAATCATTAGTCTGATTAGTATGACTAGACTGAAATGCGCGCTCATCCAAAAGCCAAGCGCGAAAACGCCCTATTCCTACATTATTTGTTAAGAAAGACGAATATTAACACTTCTTAATAATACACTTTTTCTAAACCAATAAATACCTGGTTTTTGTATATTAAAAAGTCGTTTTCAAGGGGGGTAGACCATAAAAAAGGCCCCAGACGACGACAGGACCTTTATTTTTTTGATTGACTTAGATCAAGCTCGCAGAATTCAAGGCCTCATCAAGGCTTTTTCTTGGTTTAAAGACTTACTAGAAAAAAAGAATTCTTCATCCAGCGCAAGGGGTGCGGGCCCTTTAATCCCGGGTAGGAACCTGGGCTAAATCTTCTGATTGAGTCCCTTGGGCATCGGAAACACTACGCGCTCTTCAATACCGGTCAAATGAATGACCTCTGTCGCGCCCATCTCCTTTAATCGATCCACCACGGCCTGAACCAATACTTCTGGCGCTGATGCCCCAGCCGTGACACCCACCCGGTTAATATTCTCAAACCAACTCGTCTCGAGGTAGGTCGCATTGTCCACCATGTAAGCCACTACACCGTGCTTTTGCGCCACTTCTCGCAAACGATTGGAGTTCGAACTATTGGGAGAGCCCACCACAATCACCACCTCACATTGTTGAGCCAGCACTTTCACGGCGTCTTGCCGATTTTGCGTGGCATAACAAATATCGTCTTTTTTAGGCCCCTTAATGCTCGGAAAACGCTCTTTTAACGCTTGAATCGTCTTGTTTGCATCATCTACCGACAAGGTGGTCTGTGTCACAAAAGACAAGTGCTCGGGATCTTTAACGAAAAGCTTGGCTACATCCTCCGGCGCCTCCACCAAATGCATCCCATCGGCTACCTGCCCCATGGTGCCCTGGACCTCGGGGTGTCCCTCATGGCCGATCATAATGATTTCATGGTCCATCTGGCGCATTTTAGCCACTTCCACGTGCACCTTGGTGACCAAGGGGCAGGTGGCATCATAAACCCTTAAGCCACGACTCTGAGCCTCGTTACGCACGGCCTGGGAGACCCCATGCGCACTAAAAATAACCGTACTACCCACGGGCACTTCATTCAACTCTTCAATGAAAACCGCCCCTTTACTGCGTAGGTCATCGACCACAAATTTATTGTGTACTACCTCGTGCCGAACATAAATAGGCACGCCATGTTGACGAATCGCTTGTTCGACAATTTCAATGGCGCGATCCACACCAGCACAAAATCCGCGCGGATTGGCTAAATAAATTTGCATCTTGATAACCTCCCAAACTTTGACGAGCGATTCCTACTTAGAGCTTAAAAGACAGGATCTTCATCCTATGAAGGCTCCGTATTTGATTTTGACTTAAATCCATCCCAGATTAATAGACCTGCCCCACCAGTAATCGCAGAATCCGCCATATTAAAGGCTGGAAAGAAATAGGCCTCGTAATGCACTTGTATGAAGTCCACCACCGAAGCAAAAATAATTCGATCAATCAGATTGCCGATTGCCCCCCCCAACACCATACCTAATGCAAAACAAAACAAAAGCTGTTTAGGGTAATGGTGCATTAGCCACAGGATCCAACCCACCGCAATCAAAGAAATGGATATGAAAAATATCCTTTGCCAACCCCCAGCATCGGCTAAAAAACTAAAAGCCGCACCGGTATTGTGTACGCGCACAAGATTAAAGTAAGTGTTCACAAACCATGTTTCATTCACAACAAAGTGCTGCATGACAAAATATTTCGTCACTTGATCAATAATGACAATCAGAGTGGCTAATAACAGCCACCTACGCATATTCACGCCCTTCCCCAGAACCCTCAAGGTTCTGAACGCAGCGATCACACAAGTCTTCGTGTCCTGCGATAGATCCCACCTCAGAGCGATAATGCCAGCAACGCTCACATTTACGATAAGCACTGGGGTTCACGCCAATGCCTAAACCTTCCATAACCAGTGCCCGGGCGCCGCCCACACCACGATGAAGGCCCGCTCGGGAGGTAATCAACACAAAACGCAAATCTTCTTGCAATGGCAAGAGACGATCATAAAGATCGCCTTCGATATACAGATCGACCTCTGCTGCCAAAGAAGAACCAATTTTACCTTCTCCACGCAGTCGCTCCAGTTCCTTAAGCACATCAGAGCGCACAGCACGGATTTCTTGCCAACGATTGCGTAGCCCCATCGCCGCCTCAGGCACAGGCCCTTGATACCACGTTTGCTCAAAGAGACTACTGGGTTCTTTTTGTATCACAGACCACACTTCTTCTGCCGTAAACGACAAAATCGGCGCCATCAATCGAGTCAATGCCTGAGTAATGTGGTAGAGCGCATTTTGAGCTGAGCGCCGAGTACGACTGGAGGGCTGGGCCGTGTATAGTCGGTCCTTCAGAATGTCAAGATAAAAGCCGCCCAGATCTTCCGAACAAAAAGACTGTAAGCGTTGCGCCACCTGATGAAATTCATAATTACCGTAATGACCAGGACTTTGCGGTTCACGCTCTCCCAGCCCATTGGGTGTCAATTCTGCCTGCAAATCACACATCATTAACCAAGCATACCGATCAATCTCAAGCCACTCGCTCATCGGCAAAGCATCACGATTAATATCAAAGTCCGCTAAATTGGATAATAAAAAACGAAGCGTATTGCGAATACGACGGTAGGACTCAACCACGCGCTTTAAAATTTCTTTTGAGATCGACAACTCCGCCGAATAATCGGTCATTGCCACCCACAAACGTAAAATATCTGCACCCCACTCATCCATCACCGATTGTGGCGCAATCACATTACCCTTGGATTTACTCATCTTGCGACCCGAACCATCGACCACAAATCCATGAGTCAGCAAACTACGGTATGGCGCTTGCCCATTCATCATGCAAGAGACGAGCAATGAAGAGTGAAACCAGCCGCGATGCTGGTCAGAGCCCTCCAGATACAAATCAGCAGGATAGGTGCTGACACTTTCGTGCGAATGTCTTAACACGGTAAAGTGGGTCGCACCGGAATCAAACCAAACGTCTAGGGTGTCTTTGATTTTTTCATACTTCGCGGCGTCAGCCTTACCGAGCAACACCTCGGCAGAAATGGCCTGCCAGGCTTCGATACCGACCTCTTCCACTTTTTGAGCTACTAATTCCAGTAACTCGAGTGTGCGCGGATGTAACTTACCATTTTCTTTGGAAATAAAAAATGGCATCGGAACCCCCCACTGACGCTGTCGGGAGAGCGTCCAATCCGGGCGGTTAGCGATCATGCCATGTAATCGTGCCTTTCCCCACGCAGGAAAAAATCGTGTGGACTCCACCCCTTCCAGCGCGAGTTGCCGCAGATTTTTCTCAGGCTTAACCCCCGCCCAGCCCTTTGCTTCATCCATCGCGGCAAACCACTGCACGGTTGCTCGTAAAATCACTGGGCTTTTATGTCGCCAGCAGTGCATGTAACTGTGAACATGCGCGGCTTGTTTAAATAACACCCCCTTTTCCTCTAGCAAAGCGATGACATTCGGATTGGCCTTCCAAATCATCTGCCCACCAAAAAGAGGCAGCGAAGCAACATATTTGCCATCGCCCATGACCGGGGTAAGGATCTCGTCATCTTTCATGCCGTAACGACGACAGGATTGAAAATCCTCCACTCCATAAGCTGGGGCCGAGTGCACAATCCCCGTGCCGGTATCGAGCGTCACGTAATCTCCCAAATAAATCGGAGACAGTCGATCATAAAAAGGATGACTAAATTTTATTTCTTCTAAATCTAAGCCTTTACAAGTGCCAATCGTGGTTCCACTCAACGCAAAACGCTCTAGGCACGCGGTTTGCAATTGCGCAGCCAAAATCAACAACCCACGCGGCGTATCCACCAAGTTATAGTCAAACTCAGGATGAACATTCAAGGCTTGATTGCCCGGCAAAGTCCAAGGGGTTGTCGTCCAGATAACAATGTAACCCTCTGTCTTGGGCAAAGCAGCCAACCCAAACGCTTTAGCTAATTTTTCTGGTTCTGCGAAAGCAAAACCCACATCAACGGCGACATCCTGACGATCCTCATACTCGACCTCGGCCTCCGCTAACGCTGATCCGCAATCAAAACACCAATTCACCGGCTTTAAGCCACGATACACATAGCCTTTGGCTAGCAATTGACCTAAAGCGCGAATCTCATTAGCCTCATTTTTAAAGGCCATGGTGAGATAGGGATTTTCCCATTCAGCCAACACACCTAAGCGGATAAAATCCTGTTTTTGTCGCTCAATTTGCTCATGCGCATAAGCGCGGCATAGTTTTTGAGTTTCTGCGGTAGGCAGATGTTTTCCGTGTTTTTTTTCAATTTGAACTTCGATGGGCATACCATGACAATCCCAGCCCGGCACGTAAGGCGCATCAAAGCCAGACAAGGACTTTGACTTCACAATAATATCTTTCAGGATTTTATTAACCGCATGTCCAATGTGAATATCCCCATTGGCATAGGGGGGCCCATCGTGAAGAACAAAACGGGGGCGACCTTGGCTTGCCTGACGGATTCGCTGGTAGAACTGACGTTGTTGCCAAGACTTCAGCATTAAAGGCTCGCGTTTGGCTAAATCCCCTCGCATGGGAAAAGCGGTATCGAGCAAATTAAGTGTTTTTTTGTAATCAGTCATTATTTTTAATCATATGTCATTATCGACATTTGTTTGCATTCAGGATTGAGCGTTGAGGTCTTTATCCCTCAGGACAAAAAAATCGCGGGTATTTTGCACATCTCGCCCAATTTGAAGGCGGAGCGTTTCAAGATCAGAATATTTTTCTTCATCACGGAGTTTATGTAAAAAATCTACCTTCAAATGGCGGCCGTAGATGTCTTGATCAAATTCAAACAAATAAACTTCTAACAACGCTTCGCCCTTGATTTTCACTGTCGGACGAACCCCTAGGCTGGCAACGCCTCGTACAACCCTAGAGCCTACACCGTGCACTTGCACGGCAAAAATACCAGACAATGGTAGGCGATTATGCTTGATTCTGACATTGGCTGTCGGGTATCCCAAGGTTCGGCCCAATTGATCTCCCTTGATCACCCGTCCACAGATATTAAAGGGGTGGCCTAATAACTGACTAGCCCAGGGCAATTGCCCACTGGCCAATGCTTCCCGCACAGCCGTGCTTGACACCCGCACTCCGTCCACCCTAACACTAGGCAGTGAGTGAACCTCAAAACCCATTGAGACGCTGGATTTTTGTAACATCGCAAAATCACCTGCACGACGCGCGCCAAAGCGAAAGTCGTCCCCCACCTGCAACCAACGAACTTCCAAGCCGGAAACTAAAATACGTTCGATAAATTCAGTAGGCGCCATCTGTGCAAAATGATAATCAAACCGACAAATCTGCACTTGATCCACACCACAATCGGCCAGGAGCTCTAATTTATCTCTGAGCGGCGTTAATCGTGCAGGCGCTTTGTCTGGCGCAAAAAATTCTCTCGGTTGCGGTTCAAACAACATGACGCAAGAGGGCACACCCAAACGCCGTGATGCATTGGAGAGCTCGGCCAACATGGCACGATGGCCGATGTGAACGCCGTCAAAATTACCAATCGTCAGCGCGAGAGGCCTCAGGGCAAGAAGTGGGATATCACGAGTGATTCGCATCAGGCTAATAACACGTAAAATATTGAATTATAGCGTGTTTTAACTAAGATAACACACCCACAGCAGGCGCTATTTTTTAACTCCCTTTTGAAATCCAATCACAAAATGTCACTCAACAATAGGGCCCATCCCTTGGCTTGGCTACCCCTTCCTCACCACCCGATTTTCCATTAAGGCGTTTTAAGAACTAAACACTAGATAAAAATGCACGGGCGTATCGAATACTTTTTTATATTTCCAAATGGCTTCCAAACCTATGCGTTTTTTGCACATCGACGACCAAGTCAGAACGAGGACAGATTGGTTTTGTGAACTGGTAGCAGACTAAAGCTGATGAAGGCACAGTGCACATGGACGAGCACGGTCTTGCGGCATTCGTCACGTCTAAAGGCCGGTTAGGGCATCCATCAATGCTTAGGCACCGTAATTACCAGTCCATTCAAAAAATACCGGTAGCCCATCCGCCCTTTAACCTTGGCACACTTCGATTGAGCGAGTGCCACTTTTTAGCATTCAGGCTAAGCATTTTCAAAGCGCAGAAAGTCTCGGGGCCTTATGCCAAGCACCCATAAGACTCCCAAATACACCGAAGCGCCCAGTGCGACTAAACCCGCCAGCCAACCCACTCGCAAAGGAATCGAAGCCACGACCCAATCGCGAACTTCACCCAAAGCGTAATGTAAGCTCAAGCCCATACATACCAAGGCAATCATTAACTTAACCAAAAAGAAAACCCAACCAGGGCAAGGCAGATAAATGCCGCGCTTTTTCAGCAAATAAAACAGGCAGCCCGCGTTAAAACAAGAACCCAATCCAATCGCCAAGGCTAGGCCTGCATGTTGCATGCTCCTTAAAAACAAAAAGTTTAGCCCTTGCGTCACAATCAACGTGACCACAGCCACTCTCACGGGGGTGCGAATATCCTGACGGGCATAAAAGGCAGGGGCCAATACCTTGACTAAAATTAAGCCTAATAAGCCAACACTGTAAGCCACCAGTGCAGAGCGTGTGGCATAGGCATCCACCATGGAAAATGCACCATATTTAAACAAAGTAATGATCAAGGGCATCGCCAGCAAAGCCAACCCCAAAGCACAAGGCAATGCCAACAAAAAGCTAAGTCTCAAGCCCCAATCTAATAGTGCCGAGTATTCTACCGCCGCACGCGTGGCATAGTGACGAGACAAGCTGGGTAATAAAATGGTGCCTAAAGCAACCCCTAACATGCCAGATGGAAATTCCATCAAACGGTCCGCATAGTAAAGCCATGACACACTGCCCGCCGCCAAAAAGGAAGCAAAAATAACATTCAGTAACAAACTCACCTGCCCAACAGAGACCCCAAATAAGGCCGGCACCATCTGCTTTAAAACACGCCTTAGGCCTGGATGGTTCATATTTAACTTAAAACGGGGCAGCACATTGTGCCGCATTAAAAATGGCACCTGAAATACTAATTGCAGGACCCCACCGCAGAGCACAGCCCAAGCTAAACTTTTGATGGGAGGATCAAAATAAGGCGCAAAAAATAAAGCAAAAACAATAAAAGAAAGATTCAGCAGTACAGGGGTAAAGGCGGGAACCGCGAACCGACTTAACGTATTTAAAATGCTGCCGGCCAAAGCCGTCAGTGATATGAATAAAATATAAGGAAATGTGATACGAAGTAGTTCAACGGTTAAATTAAATTTTTCTGGAGACTCCACAAATCCAGGCGCATTCACGTAAATAATCACCGGCGCGGCAAGAATACCCACCACCACCACACCCATTAATACCACGCTTAACATGCCTGCCACATGGTCTATCAGATCTCGTAATTCGTCCTCTCCACGGCGATTTTTATATTCCGACAAAATCGGCACAAAAGCCTGAGAAAACGCGCCTTCCGCAAATAGACGACGTAAAAAATTAGGGATTTTGAATGCCACAAAGAAAGCATCCGTGGCTAGTCCCGCGCCAAACAACCGGGCAATGACCGTATCGCGAATAAAACCCAGGATGCGCGATAAAAAAGTCATACCACTCACAGTGGCCAAAGATTTAAGCAAGTTCATTTAAGGGATTTGCACTTCCAAGCTAATTGCCGGCATTAAGCCAGAGAAAAAAGATCTGCAGCGTAAGATTACCGCTAATTACCGCCTAAAGGTGAATGGGCCTTGCAAAAGTCTTCTGTAAGCCGTATTATCTCGGTCTTTTTCTTCCCGATAGGAAGTCTACCAGATGGCAAATATTGCATCCGCGCGCAAAGCCGCGCGGCAAAGTGAAAAACGACGTCAACATAATGCGAGCCTGCGCTCTAAAATGCGTACGGCAATCAAAGATGTGGTCAAAGCAGTTGCGGCCGGCGATAAGGTGGCTGCAGGCGCAATTTTCCAGCGCGCTACGAGCACCATCGATATTATTGCTGACAAAGATATTATTCATAAAAACAAGGCTGCAAGACATAAAAGCAGATTGGCCGCTGCCGTCAAGGCTATGGCCTAATCAAGAATTACGAGGTCTTTTCTATTGAAATTTTTCAATAGGCACTGACCTTGTAAGACTTGTATTGATCTCCTCCATCCCCCTGTAGTCTGATTGTGCTTCTTTCTGCGTTCATTGATGCCCTTAGATTCGCCAATATAGATATTTGCGAATTTATTCAGTACGAAAAATATCTTAAGGGCAGACCCTGAGGGATTGGGCTGACCAAAAAATGTAATCGGAAAACAAAGTTCACACACCTAAGGCCCTAGAACAGGGATTGCTCTAAAACTGTATTATCTCATTGATTTTTTTGAATAATTGAGATTTTGGAGGCCTGTGATGGCCTGCAATTCTTACTTTTTTAAAAAATATCCCGAAAACCCTCTATTTATTCCCTACTCTCTATATTTGTGTCTTTTCGGGATACGCGTTATATGTTTTCATCCTTTCAGTCTCAAAAAAGGCCATCAATTCAATATTAGGCTTTTTCAGGGCACTGGATGAACCTCATAAAAATGAAAATTTCGAAGTAAATCACTTGCGCTTCAAGGCCTTAACGGTAAAATACCCCTCTTTGAACGGCGGCATGGGTAGCCGCCGTATGCTTTTTACATCCCGCAAATTGGATTGATGCCAGATTTTTTAAGAGTAAATCTATGTCAAATGTCATGAACACCTACGCTCGACTTCCCGTGGCTTTTGAACGCGGGGAAGGCCCATGGCTGTGGGACACCCAAAACAAACGTTACCTAGATGCGTTGGCAGGCATAGCGGTTTGCGGTTTAGGACATAGCCACCCGAGTCTAACGCGTGTGCTCTGCGAGCAAGCGGGGAAACTCCTACACACCTCCAATCTATACACGATTACTTTGCAGGAAAAATTAGCGGATCGATTAACGGCTTTATCGGGTATGGAAAATGTCTTTTTTTGTAATTCAGGTTGTGAGGCCAATGAAGCCGCCATCAAATTAGCCCGCTATTTTGGTCATACCAAAAAGAATATCGACTCTCCCAATATCATCGTATTAGAAAAATCTTTCCATGGCCGCACTATGGCAACCCTGTCTGCCACGGGTAGTCGTAAAGTACAAGCCGGCTTCGAACCCCTGGTCTCGGGCTTTGTACGGGTTCCTTTTGATGATCTAGACGCCATACGGCGGGTTGCTGAACACAACCACAATATTGTGGCCGTCATGGTGGAATTGGTTCAAGGCGAAGGCGGCATCAATATCTGCCACCCTGATTATCTGAAAGGGCTTCGAGAGCTATGCGATAGCCACGATTGGCTACTCATGTTGGATGAAGTACAAAGCGGTATGGGTCGCACTGGCACTTGGTTTGCCTTTCAACATTCCAATATCAAACCTGATGTCATGACGCTAGCTAAGGGGCTTGCCAATGGATTGCCCATTGGAGCGTGCCTCACGGCAGGAAAGGCGGCAACATTATTTAGCCCAGGCAAGCACGGCTCGACCTTTGGAGGCAATCCGATGGTCTGCGCGGGCGCACTCGAAACGCTACGTGTCATCGAGGCTGATAAATTAATGGACAATGCCGTAGCCATTGGTGAATTTTTTAGGGCAGGATTTTCTCTTGCACTACAAGGCCAGAGTGGGGTAAGGCAAATTCGCGTCAAAGGGCTTATGGTCGGCATTGAACTCGATCGGCCCTGCGGCGCATTAGTAGAGCAAGCCTTAGGAGCCGGATTACTCATTAACGTGACAGCTGACAGCGTCGTGCGTTTATTGCCACCGCTCATATTTACCCGTGAGAATGCTCAGCAGGTCATCGATATTCTTTGTCCGTTGATTATACGTTTACTCGAAAAACCCCTATAAATAACAAACATCCGCCTTCCATATTTATATTCTTTTCCTACCCCTTTTTGGCCCAACCTGATGAGCCTTCGTCACTACCTACAATTTAATGATTTCACCAAAGAAGAGTATCAACACCTCTTCAGCCGTGCCCATTGGATTAAAGACAAATTCAAACGCTACGAAGCTTTTACCCCTTTGCAAGATCGTACGTTGGCCATGATTTTTGAAAAACACTCCACCCGTACCCGCGTATCCTTTGAAGCCGGGATGTTACAAATGGGAGGCACCGTAATCAACCTGTCTTCTCGAGATACACAGTTGTCGCGTGGAGAACCGATTCAGGATGTCGCGCGTGTCATCACTCGTATGGTCGATGTGGTCATGATCCGCACTTATGAGCAGACCATCATTGAAAATTTTTCAGCCCATTCCCGAGTGCCCGTCATCAACGGCCTAACCAATGAGTATCATCCTTGCCAAATCTTAGCCGACATATTCACCTATATTGAACACCGAGGCAGCATTCAAGGTAAAACCGTCGCCTGGATCGGTGATTCTAACAATGTCTGCAACACATGGCTTCAAGCGGCTGAAGTGCTCGACTTTAACGTTCATGTTTCCACCCCTCCGGGCTACGAAGTCGAAGTGGAAAGGGCGGGCCTTTATGGGGATAAACACTTTAAAGAGTTTCAAGATCCCATGAAAGCCGCCGAAGGGGCTGATCTCATCACCACCGATGTTTGGACCAGCATGGGCATGGAAGCCGAAAACGAAGAACGAAAGCGCGACTTTGCTGATTGGTGCGTCGATCGCGAAATGCTATCCGTGGCAAAAAAAGATGTCCTTTTCATGCACTGTTTGCCAGCCCATCGTGGTGAAGAAGTCACGGCGGAGGTGATTGATGGTCCGCATAGCGTCGTCTGGGATGAGGCTGAAAATCGACTACATGTGCAAAAAGCTTTACTCGAATTTTTATTAATCCCGCAATCATCCACACACTCATCAACCTAGTTTCTGCTTAAATAAAGACAAAGGATATACTTCTCTTTGACTTTGCCTTGGGTGATCTATTGACCTTCTTTTCTATGATGGAATTAACACATTTTATAAGCTATGGACAAAATTAAAAAAGTAGTGCTCGCTTACTCTGGTGGATTGGATACCTCTGTTATTTTGAAATGGTTGCAAGACGTTTACCAATGTGAAGTCGTGACCTTCACCGCCGATATTGGACAAGGTGAAGAGGTCGAACCGGCTCGACGTAAAGCCAAAATGATGGGCGTTAAGCAAATTTTCATTGAAGACTTACGAGAGGAGTTTGTTCGAGATTTTGTATTCCCCATGTTTCGTGCCAACGCCGTCTACGAGGGAGAGTATCTACTGGGCACCTCTATCGCTCGCCCTTTGATTGCCAAACGCCTCGTTGAAATTGCAAAAAAGACCCACGCAGATGCCATATCACACGGTGCCACTGGAAAGGGCAATGATCAGGTGCGCTTTGAGCTGGGCGCTTACGCATTGTTTCCTGACGTCAAAATTATCGCCCCTTGGCGGGAATGGGATTTGCTGTCACGGGAAAAATTACTCGCCTACGCTGATAAACATGGCATTCCTGTCGATTACAAAAAAAGAAAAGGCGGCGGGGCCCCTTACTCCATGGATGCCAATCTTCTTCATATCTCTTATGAAGGGGGCGTATTGGAAGATCCCGATTTTGAACCTGAAGCCTCCATGTGGCGTTTAACCGTATCACCTGAAAAAGCACCGAATCGTCCTGAAGTCGTGGAGTTGACCTATCGGAAGGGGGATATTGTTGCCATTAACGGAAAGAAACTCTCCCCCGCGCGCGTACTTGAAACCCTCAATACGATCGGCGGCAAGCACGGTGTCGGTCGACTCGATTTAGTTGAAAACCGCTATGTGGGCATGAAGTCTCGCGGATGCTATGAAACCCCAGGTGGCACCCTGATGCTCAAAGCCCATCGGGCCATAGAATCGATCACCTTAGATCGTGAAGTATTGAGTTTAAAAGACGACCTCATGCCCCGATATGCGCGAATGGTCTACAACGGCTACTGGTTTAGTCCAGAACGAATTTTGTTACAACAGTTAATCGATGCCTCGCAATTAGACGTAAACGGTAAAGTGCGTATCAAGGTGTATAAAGGTACTGTCATGGTGGTGGGCAGATCCTCCGAACAATCTTTATTCGATCCGACAATTGCCACTTTTGAAGACGATCAAGGCGCCTATGACCAAGCCGATGCTGGCGGATTTATTAAACTAAATGCGCTGCGTTTGCGTATCGGTGCTAATTTGAAAAAACGTCTAAAATAATGTCTTAGTGGGTTATTAAAAACTATTTTTTATAGGATTGATTTATGTCGCAGTTTGATCAAGTCAGCGTCATCAAGAAAGCCAATGTGTTTTTTGATGGAAAATGTATTAGTCATACCGTTTTATTCGTCGATGGCAGCAAAAAAAGTGTTGGTGTGATTTTCCCCAGCACCTTAACTTTTAATACGGCCGCTGCCGAGGTCATGGAAATTATGTCAGGACAATGCCGCGTCAAAGTGGCGGGTGAGTCCAACTTTCGCGAAGTAAAAGCCGGAGAAAGTTTCTCCATTCCTTCTCATTCAAGCTTTCAAATCGAGGTGATTGAACTGGTTGACTACGTCTGCCACTTTCAATAAGCCCGCTTTATGACCACCATTGCTGTTGTACGAAAAAATGGGTTTGCCGTCATTGTGGCGGACACCATGACCAAATGGGGATCGGGAAAAGAAACTGCTGAATACGTTGCCAATCACCAAAAAACCTTCAAAATTGACGATACCGTATTAGCCATCACTGGCAATACCACCTTCAAAGCGATGATGACTGATTACTTTTCTCGCCCGAAAATCGAAAAAAAATTTGATAGCGTGAATGCCATATTCAAAACGTGGCATCGTATGCATACCGTATTGAAAGAAGAATACTTTCTGAACGCTACGGTCGGAGCCGACGACCCAGTAGAATCGACTCGAGTTGATGTATTGCTTGCCAACAAACACGGTATCTTTGGCGTAGCTGCACACAGAACCGTACAAGAATTTACCAAATATTACGCCTTTGGCAGTGGTGCAGACTACGCGATGGGTGCCATGTTTGCACTGTACTCGGATAAAAATCGAGATGCGGAAGAAATTGCCAAAATTGCTGTGGCCGCCGCCGCAGAATTTAATGATGGAACAGGACTTCCTGTAACATCGCACCGGTTCAAATTAACATCGTAATTTTAAAAAACGGGCAATTATCACAATTTTATTTTTTCTTACAGGTATAATTGCGCGGTTACCCTCGCTTATGGATAAGGAGCAAACATGCCCTCATTCGACATTGTTTCTGAAGTCAATCAGGTTGAAGTTAGAAATGCAGTAGATCAGTCAAATAAAGAAGTCACCAATCGGTTCGACTTCAAGGGTTCGGATGCACGCGTAGAACCGAACGAAAAAGAAAAAACACTGACGTTATACGCTGATGACGACTTTAAGTTAAGCCAAGTCATGGACATTCTCACCGCACGGTTAGCTAAACGAGCTATTGATGTGCGTTGCCTTGAGCTTGAAAAAATTGAAGCAATCGGTGGTGATAAAGTCAAACAAGTTGTCAAAGTCAGGGAAGGGCTTGATCAAGTTCTGGCCAAAAAACTGATCAAACTCATTAAAGACAGTAAGATCAAAGTTCAAGCCAGCATCCAAGGCGAACTCGTACGGGTAACGGGCGCTAAAAAAGACCTGCTGCAAGATGCAATCGCTTTGATTCGAAAATCGATTACAGACTTTCCGTTGCAATACAAAAATTTCCGTGATTAGATCTTCAAAATTTTTCGGGTAGTGAAATTAACTTTTCACACCGGTAGGGTCAAAGTGATTGACACCCATCAAGTTAACCTCTGAATCAGTCGAGCTGTAGCCCTCGAAACAACACGCTTGGTTTGTTTCTATGCACGCATGTCGATTCTATCTACGGCTTTGACTACTTCAATGTGTCTTGCGTCATCGATAGTAAATGACCAAATTTAGTGCGTTTGGTTTCAAGATAATTTCGGTTTGCTTCGCGTGGCGCTACTTCGATCGCGACCCTTTTTGTCACAGTCAATCCGTGACGCTCTAGAGCGCTGACTTTATCCGGGTTGTTTGTCAGAAGATTTACGGCTCGAATCCCTAAATCTAACAAGATGTGAGCACCCGCTTTATAATCACGCATATCGGCTGCAAAACCCAACGCGTGATTGGCCTGCACTGTATCATGACCTCGATCTTGCAAAGCATAGGCTCTGATCTTATTTAATAGACCAATACCGCGTCCCTCGTCAAACATATAAACGATGACCCCAGCGCCGGCCTTTTCAATCGTTTGCATGGCCACCTCTAATTGCTCGCCGCAATCGCAACGCTCACTACCAAACACATCCCCCGTCAGGCACTGCGAATGCAAGCGAACCAATACCGGCTGATCGGTGGCCACGTGACCTTTGACCAACGCGACAAATAAAGTAGATTCTAGATTGTCACTGTAGACCATAAATTCAAAATCACCGGCCATTCGGGTTGGCATCAAAGTCGAAGCGCGGCGCGTAATCACCCGCTCATTTTCTCGCACCGTGACCAATTGGTTGATATTTACAATTGGGATACTGTGGCGTTTAGAAAAATCCTCTAATTGGGCTAAGCGTGCCATGCTGCCATCTTCATTCATGATTTCGCAAATAACACCCGCCGGCTTTAATCCCGCCATACGAGCCAAATCAACTGCCGCCTCTGTATGTCCATGGCGAGCCAGCACCCCTCCGTCGACGGCACGTAAAGTCTGCAATCGTCCGGGTCGGATTAAATCCGTTGGTTTAGATTGATCCGCAATGGCCACCGCAATAGTGCGTGCACGGTCGTGCGCAGACATCCCTGAACCCACCCCTTCTCGAGCATCAATGGGGGTCGCAAAAGCTGTACCAAATTTGGTTTGATTGCCCGTATCATCCGTAATCAAAGACAAACCGAGTTGACGCATTCGTTCCTCTGTTAGCGCGAGACTAACCAGGCCGCGCGCATGCTGCGCCATAAAATTGATCGCCTCAGGGGTCGCTTTTTCAGCGGCAATGAATAAGTCACCCTCATTTTCCCGATGGGCGTCATCCACCAAAATCACCATCTCACCACGTCGCACCGCGGTCAAAATTGGCGTCATGACAGGCTCTTTGTCTTCACTTGAATGTTTCTTATCCACTGCTATTCCTTATTGCTACATCATTGGCACAGTGCGCCCACTAACGGTCTAAACCTACACTATACACATGAATCAACCTGACAAAAGGTTGTGGTCCCGACTCATTGACCCGTCTTATTTCCTATGCCCACCAATCGCTGCTGGATCGATCGTAAAATACCTTCCGCATCCAAGCCACAAGAGGCTAACTGTTGTGATGGATCTCCCTGATCTATAAATCGATCTGGCAATCCCAGACTGAGAACGGCAATGTTTTGACCCTGTTTTTGCAAAGCCTCCATAACCGCACTGCCTGCGCCTCCCATCACCACGTTTTCTTCGACCGTCACTAGTAAATCATGCGATTCCGCCAGTAGCAGTAGCATTGGCTCATCAATCGGTTTTACAAAACGCATATTAACCACCGTTGCATTCAATGTCTCACCCACGACCAGCGCTGGGGTAAGCATGGAACCAAAAGCTAATATAGCCACTGACTCACCTTGGCGACGTAACTGCGCCTTACCAATGGACACAGTTTTATCATTCCGCTCAATCGCTACACCCGGACCCGTACCTCGGGGATATCGAACAGCGGACGGCGTATTCATGCTAAAAGCGGTGTTGAGCATTTGCCAACACTCATTTTCATCCGAAGGGGCCATGATCGTCATGTTGGGTAAGCAACGAAGATACGATAAATCAAAACTACCATGATGCGTGGCCCCATCAGCCCCAACCAGTCCGGACCGGTCCAAGGCAAACATCACGGGTAAGTTCTGGATCTGAACGTCATGAATTAACTGATCGATGCCCCGTTGTAAGAAAGTGGAGTAAATAGCGACCACCGGCTTAGCCCCCTCGCAAGCCAATCCGGCGGCAAACGTCACTGCGTGCTGCTCTGCTATACCCACATCAAAATAACGCTTCGGGAATTGGGCTGCAAATTCCACCATGCCCGAGCCTTCCCGCATGGCTGGGGTTATAGCGACCAAACGCTGATCTTTTTTAGCCGTTTCGCACAACCATTGCCCAAAAATCTGAAAATACGCGAGCTTGCCTCCCCCTTTGGCGCCGACAATGCCATTGGTGGAATCAAAGCGAGACACCCCGTGATATAAGACCGGATCAGCCTCAGCTAATTTATAACCTTGTCCTTTACGAGTCACGACATGCAAGAACTGGGGTCCCGAGAGTTGCTTAATGTTATGCAAAGTCGGGATCAGGGAATCCAAATCATGGCCATCAATCGGACCGATGTAATTGAAACCAAATTCTTCAAACATCGTACTGGGAGTCACCATTCCCTTCACGTGCTCTTCAGCACGCCTGGCAAGGTCACCCAACATTTTTCGGCTTAGTCCCTTCGCTCTCGCGTAGAAACGACCTGACATTAATTTGGCAAGATATTTATTTAGCGCGCCCACTGGGGGCGATATCGACATATCGTTATCATTCAATATCACGAGCAAGTCAACGTTCATATCCCCAGCATTGTTTAGCGCCTCAAAGGCCATACCCGCAGTCATCGCGCCGTCCCCGATGATCGCTACGGCTTGACGTTTAATGCCTGCTAATTGGGCCGCCACTGCCATACCTAAGGCGGCACTGATCGAGGTACTCGAATGCGCAGTGCCAAAGGTGTCATATTCCGACTCCACTCGCTGAGGAAAACCAGACAATCCCTGCCACATCCTCAGTGAGTTCATCTGCTCTCGTCGCCCCGTCAGAATCTTATGCGCATAAGTCTGGTGCCCAACATCCCATACCAAGCGGTCATGGGGGGTATTGAACACGTAGTGCAAGGCGACCGTTAATTCAACCGTACCCAAATTGGAGGACAAATGCCCCCCAGTATGGCTCACCGACTCGATTAAATAATCACGTAACTGCTTGACCAATGCGGGTAACTGACTACGCTCCAACGTCCTAAGCGTATGGGGGCTATCAATCGATTTGAGTAATTCGTACATCAAAATTTTCGCAGCACAATAAAATCCGCCAGCTCCCGAAGCCGTCGCGCCCGGTCGCCAAATTCAGTCAAAATCTCCATGGCCTCTTCTCGTAATTGAAGGGCTAAGGTCTTAGATTTATCCAAACCCATAGCGCTCACATAAGTGGGTTTACCCTGCTCTAGATCCTTGCCCGCGGTCTTACCCAAGGTGTCAGTGCTCGCCTCAGCATCGAGGACATCATCAACCACCTGAAAGGCCAGGCCGATCAACCGACCAAATTCATTCACCGAAGCGTGGGTAGCAGGTGTTACGGTCTGCCCACAATAAAGTCCCAAGAGACAGGCGGCTCGAATAATGGCACCCGTTTTATGGCTATGCATAAATTCAAGCTGTTCTAAATTTAATACCTCTCCCACCGACTCTAGGTCAATGGCTTGCCCGCCCGCCATCCCTCGAGAGCCAGAGGCCGCCGCCAACAAACGCACCATTTTTAGCTGGACCGACTGATCCACATGTAACTTATTTTCTGCCAGCACCTGAAAAGCTAGGCTTTGAAGCGCATCGCCTACCAACAATGCCGTCGGTTCATCGTATTGAACATGGCAAGTCGGCTTTCCTCGTCGCAGCACATCATCGTCCATACAGGGCAAATCATCGTGAACAAGGGAATAGGCATGAATCATTTCCACCGCACTGGCGGCCACCGCCACTGTTGCAGGATTAGCTTGTGTCAGCTCCCCAGCCGCAAAAGCCAACAAGGGACGTACCCGCTTGCCACCCTGCAAAACCGCATAGTGCATCGCCTCGTGTAACTGCTGCGGAGCGGCATCCAAGGAAGGCAACAGCGTGAGCAAAGTTGCCTCAATACATTTTTGGCCCACGGCACTCCAGGCCAGAAAATCCATGTCATCGTTCACAGGTTATTGTCCACTCGGTTCAAAAGTATTGAGTTCACCCTCTTCCAGTATTTTGACTTGCTGTTGGGCATCCATTAATGCAGCCTGACAAAATTTCAATAATTCCGACCCTCTTTTATAGGCCGCCAGAGACTTTTCCAAAGGCAATTGACCCGCCTCCATCTGCGCGACAATCACCTCCAATTCGGCCGTCGCTGACTCATAGGTAAGAGGTTTGGATACTTTAGTCGTCATAGGAAAAATAGGGAGAAAAAATTCAAGCGTTTTCGTGGCAGCCCAAGCTACCAAGTCCGAAAGGGTAGCCCAATCGGTGGGTTGTGGTCAATGACAGTACGTATGAAGTCCTCAGTCTTAACTGGGCTAACTCTTAGGGATACCAATTAAGCCCCTTTTTAATTGAGAAATCTGCATGAACAATCATCTCGCCAAGATGGGCCTCAGGGCAAGGAACCCGTAGGGTCTTAGCCTTTCAAACCACGATCTTTGTCAGTTCTATCAATCCCGCCTTAGGGTAAAACTCAAGCACCGATCGTTTTAGATCAAAAAAACAAACCCCTTTCATCCACTTAGCCCATTCATACTGAACACAAATCCAGGGAGCGTATTGGAGCATACTGGAGCGGTAGTAACAGAAGTAAACCCAACAACGTATGCAAGAAGACACTCATAGTCCCCTTAAAAATTCCATCTGAAGATCCCCTGCATGATGGTCAAAATCAGTCGGACTGCCGCCCTTGAAAACAAAAGGGTTCACCCCATCATCACTAAGGGCAATATTGTCCATAATAAACAATCACTTATAAAGTTAATGGTTTTTTCGTTGCTTTTTCTGTCCAGTTGGGGAAGAATACTCCTTACTTTCGACATAAAAGTCTTGAGAATCAGCCCCTTATAATCATTAATCGGTCATGTCATTTGATGACCCATTTGGCTTCTGTCGCTATCGCTTCACATGTCTGACTTATCTCACGTCCGCCCTGCTCATTCCAACGCGCTGAAAAACCCGCAACTTCCGATCAAATGGTATTTTGATCCCCAGATTGCTGAACTAGAAAAGCGTGTGCTATTTGATCAGGGGCCTGGCTATGTTGGCCATGAACTCATGACACCCCAAGCCGGTGACTTTCACACTCTGGCTAGCCATAACAATGCTCAGGTTTTGGTCAGAAATGATAAGGGCATCAATCTACTTAGCAATATATGCCGGCACCGCCAAGCCCTCATGCTCGAAGGTCGGGGACACGCCAAAAACATCGTATGCCCCCTGCATCGTTGGACTTACGGTCTTGATGGGCAATTGTTAGGGGCCCCGCACTTTGCACAAAACCCTTGCCTGCCCCTTAACGCCACTGGCTTGCAACAATGGAACGGCATGTTGTTTTCCGGACAACGGCAAGTAGGGACGGATTTTCATAACATCATGGCCACTCAGGGTCTGGATTTTAAAGACTTCATGTATGACCGCACTGAAATCGAGGAATACGCCTGTAACTGGAAAACTTTCATTGAAGTTTACCTTGAAGACTACCATGTCGAGCCCTTTCATCCCGGGCTCAGTGGCTTTGTCAATGTTGCTGACCTACGTTGGGAGTTCGGAGATTGGTTCAGCGTTCAAACCTGCGGAGTCAAACAAAGTCTACTCAAACCCGGAAGCGCGGTTTATGCGCGTTGGCATAAGCAAGTGTTGCAACGTAGTGAGGGCCGTATTCCAGCACAGGGAGCGATTTGGCTTACCTATTTTCCAGCGCTCATGGTGGAATGGTATCCCCACGTGCTCGTCATTAGCCAACTCATTCCCCGTGGCCCTGATGCCTGCACTAATATCGTTGAATTTTATTACCCTGAAGAAATTGCACTCTTCGAGCGGGAGTTTATTGAGGCCGAACAAGCCGCTTACCGCGAGACGGCCGTCGAGGATCGAGAGATTTGTGATCGCATGACCGCCGGACGCAAACACTTATATCAACAAGGTCGGGATGAACAAGGTCCTTATCAAACCCCGCTTGAAGACGGGCTTAAACATTTTCACGATTTTATTCACCGTCAACTATCGCCGCATCTGGTTTCAGCGCCCTAAAAAATAGGGCTTAGCTAAAACCACCCGCGGTCGTGATGTCATTTTTTGCGGTGTGAAATTATTCCTAACAAGTGACTATTTTTTTTAAAAAATATTGACGTTTTAAAGGCAAAGCCCATGAGTTTTACTACCCTCATTTGCGTTTCTGATTTAGCAATGCAGGTAAACAACCCTCAATGGGTCATTTGTGATTGTCGGCACGATCTCACCCGTTATCACAGTGGGCGCGAGGCTTACAAACAGTCACATATTCCAGGTGCTCGTTTTTTACATCTAGATGAAGATTTATCAGGTCCTAAAAACGGCCTGAATGGACGCCACCCCCTACCTCACCCACAAACCCTCGCGCTACGATTAGGCGCTCTTGGCATCAGTAACCAAACCCAAGTCATCGTCTACGATGATCAAGACGGGGTATACGCAGCCAGGCTGTGGTGGATGATGCGTTGGATTGGACACACTAGCGTAGCCGTTTTAAACGGGGGCTTCAAACATTGGATCGCATCGGGACAACCCATTAACGACCAACGCCCGACTTGGGCACCATTGAATTACCAAGCCAAACTTGTCAATGGCCTGACCGTATCGAGTCAGAACATCGTCCAGCAGTTAGCAAACCCTGAGTGGATCGTGCTAGATGCCAGAAGTGCGGACAGGTTTCGTGGGGAAAACGAAACGCTCGATCCTGTGGCAGGTCATATCCCAGGTGCCAAAAATAGATTTTTTAAAAATAATCTCACCGTTGATGGACTCTTTAAATCTCCCGAGGTATTACAGGCGGAATTTACGCAACAAAACCTACTCAATCATCCCAGCACACTCGTTCACCAGTGCGGTTCAGGGGTCAGCGCGTGCCACAACCTTTTAGCCATGGAGTGGGCCAATGTAAAGGGCTCTAAGCTCTACCCTGGATCATGGAGCGAGTGGATTAGTCATCCCCAACGGCCTATTGCAAGAGGCCTGTCTTAAAACCACCTCTTAACCTGAATACTTCAAAAATCCAATCCGTGCGAACTCATCTCAATAAGGTAATCCTTAGGTTCATGCCTCTCTAAGTAGCGCGAGCCGACACGCAACCCGTGCCCATCCAAGAATTCCCTTCGTCTTAGCCATAGGGGAAGTTCAGTGAAACGTATCGGCCCAAATATTTTTAGCCCAGGCCCATGCCTGTTGCCCTTCCCGCACACTGGGCTCAGTTGACAATCCACCGGCTCCCTTGACGGCCACCATTGATTTTTCTTGCGCATTATATTGATGCAAAGAAGCCACATGCATCGCTTGTTGACCATCAACAAAACTGTAACAGGTGTTCATCATCACGGGCTGCGGGTTAACCGCCTCACCTTGGAGTAGCGCAATCACGGCTGCAGCGCACACCTTTGCCTGCTGATTGGCCATACTGGCCGACTTAGGCATCAACGACCCCGCCAAGGTCGCATCCCCCAAGATATGAATCCCTTTTGCGGCGATAGACTCACAACTAGTCCAATCCACACCACACCATCGACCGTTGGCGGTAATCAATCCACTTCGAAGTGCAATCTGTGCCGCTCTCTGTGGCGGCAACACGCTAATCACATCCCCTTTAATATCATCGAATTGAAGTTTAATGACTTTATTTTTAGCATCAACATCATTCATTTCGCTGTTGGGTTGATAGTCAATCATACTCGGATAAAATTGATCCCAAGCCGCATGGAACAATCCAGGTTTGGAAACAATCTCTGGATTTGAATCAAGAACAATAATTTTAGAACGCGGTTTGTGGCGCTTAAAATAATCTGCGATTTGGCAAACCCTTTCATAGGGACCAGCCGGACAACGAAAAGGGGCCAAGGGAATATGAAAAACAAACACCCCCCCATCGTCCATCGCCTGCAATTGCTTTTGTAGCGCCAGTGTTTGTGGCCCCGCTTTCCAAGCGTGTAACACTTGGGCTTGGGCTGACTCATCATTCAACCCGGGAATACTGTCATAAAGGTAATCCACACCAGGAGATACGATCACACGGTCATAGGTTAATAACCCCGCACGCGCAAGCCGAACACTCCGGGTCGCAGCATCAATCTGTATCGCCTCATCCATTATCACTTCAATGCCGCGGGCTTTCAGCGCCTGATAATTTTGCACAACTGCATTAAGACCAACATAACCTGAAAGAATCAGGTTACTTAACGGACAAGAAACAAATTGTGATTCACGTTCAACCAACGTGACCGAGCACTCAGGTGCCCACGCTTTTATATACTTGGCCGCGGTAGCACCACCAAATCCGCCTCCGATCACCAGTACCCGGGCTTGATTCATACGTGATTGAGCGTGTGCAAACCCGGTCAGCCCTAACCCGCCTGCGACAAATCCACTTAAAAATTGGCGCTTGGATAAATTCATAAAAAAAGAGGGGCCTTGGGGTAGCTAGGGTTTGAGACTTTGCACCGAATGCGCAATCGCTCTTAACTGGCTTTCACTATATCCCTTTGCCAATTGAACCATAATCTCAGCACTTTGATTGGAGCGCTGATAAGCCATCAAGCGCTCAAACAATGCAGACTCTTTCCATCCCGCCAAACTAGGAATGGTTTTATCTTGACTATGCCCCCCATCACCATGGCAAGTAAAACACCCGGCCACTAATGAACGACCGATGGTCATCTCCTGAGCCTGACAAAGGTGGCCAAAACAGAGCAACAACACACCCACCGACAAAATGCCCAAAGAGCGCCACTGACAATAATCCTGCATAGGCAAGCGCATTACAGGGCTGGCACTTTACTATCAAACCACACTAGGTTCTGATTTTTTTTCTTCGGCAAATACCAACTTCACTTTGTCCGTCTCATCCCAGTCAACCGTCAGTTTACCGCCTGAAACCAAACGACCAAAAAGTAACTCATCGGCCAAGGCACTACGAATCGTATCCTGAATTAGCCTTGACATCGGGCGTGCACCCATCGTTGGGTCAAAGCCTTTCTTGGCCAGATAATCCTTTAATGCCTGAGTAAAGGTGATGTCCACTTTCTTCTCATGCAACTGGTCCTCTAATTGCATCAAGAATTTATCAACAACTCGTAAAATGACAGCACGATCCAAGGGAGCAAAAGAAATAGTAGCATCAAGACGATTACGAAACTCCGGAGTAAACATACGTTTAATCTCGCCCATCTCATCGCCCACTTGTTTGCTTGGTGTGAATCCCATATGAGATTTAGTCAATTCAGAGGCCCCCGCATTGGTCGTCATAATAATGACAACATTACGAAAATCGGCCTTCCGCCCATTGTTATCGGTCAAAGTGCCATGATCCATAACTTGCAATAGAATATTGAAAATATCTGGGTGCGCTTTTTCAATCTCATCTAAAAGCAATACCGAATAGGGTTGTTTGGTAATCTGTTCGGTTAAAAGGCCACCTTGATCAAAACCGACGTAACCAGGAGGCGCGCCGATGAGACGCGAGACCGCATGGCGCTCCATGTATTCGGACATATCAAAACGCAATAACTCCACTCCCATCACATAGGCAAGTTGGCGAGCCACTTCTGTTTTACCCACACCGGTGGGTCCAGAAAAAAGAAAGCTGCCTATCGGCTTCAAAGGATTACCCAAGCCACTGCGTGCCATTTTGATAGCCGTGGTTAAAGCATCGATCGCTTTATCCTGACCAAAGACTACCGACTTCAAATCACGGGGAAGGGTTTTTAATGCATTGCGATCATCATTGGAAACCGTTTGTGGCGGTATGCGGGTAATCTTTGCCACCACTTCTTCGATTTCGTGCTTGCTGATGACTTTTTTTTGTTTTGATTTAGGTAAAATCCTCTGCGCAGCACCCGCCTCATCAATCACATCAATGGCTTTATCCGGCAAATGTCGATCATTAATAAAGCGGGCCGCCAACTCGGCCGCAGCTGTGAGCGCTGCCGCCATGTATTTCACGCCATGATGTTGTTCAAAGCGAGACTTCAATCCTTTGAGAATCAATATAGTTTCTTCAACCGAGGGCTCCTGAACATCAATCTTTTGAAATCGTCGAGATAGGGCATGATCTTTTTCAAAAACACCGCGATACTCAGTGTAGGTGGTTGCCCCGATACACTTTAATTGTCCATTGGACAATGCAGGTTTTAATAAATTTGATGCATCCAACGTGCCGCCAGATGCCGCACCTGCACCAATCAGCGTGTGAATTTCATCAATAAACAAAATGGCATGGGGATTGTCTTGCAATTGTTTTAATACGGCTTTGAGCCGTTGCTCAAAATCTCCACGATATTTTGTACCCGCTAACAACGCTCCCATGTCTAATGAGTAAACAGTGCTTTTTGCTAAAATGTCGGGCACTTCATTTTCAACAATTTTTTTAGCGAGTCCTTCGGCAATGGCCGTTTTACCCACACCCGCTTCACCCACCAACAAAGGATTATTTTTACGGCGCCTACATAGAATTTGTATAGCCCTTTCCAGTTCTTTATCACGGCCGATTAAAGGATCTATTTTCCCCTGCTGCGCTCTGACATTAAGGTTCTGGGTATACGTTTCTAATGCCCCATTTTTAGGGGCAGATTCTTCTGCATGCTCTGTCTCTGCCTCATTTTTAACCGGTTCAGACTGTGCGGTTTTACTAACACCATGAGAAATGAAATTCACAATATCTAAGCGGGTAATACCTTTTTGATTGAGGAAATAGACCGCGTGAGAATCTTTTTCACCAAAAATAGCCACCAAAACGTTAGCCCCCGTGACCTCTTTCTTGCCCGAGGATTGCACATGCAAAATAGCGCGCTGTATCACTCGTTGAAAACCTAGAGTTGGCTGGGTATCGGTCTCCTCACCTGACAATATGGGGGTATGCTCCGAGACGAACTCCGTCAATTGTTTGCGAAGATCATCTACGTCCGCTGCACAAGCCTTCAACACCTCAACCGCCGAGGGGTTATCCACCAAAGCCAACAATAAGTGCTCAACGGTAATAAATTCATGCCGTTTTTGGCGGGCTTCCATAAAAGCCATATGTAGGCTTACTTCAAGTTCTTGGGCAATCATTGGCGTCCTTTAGACACTAAAACAATAAAAAATTAATTTTCTTCCATCATGCACTGCAAAGGATGCTGGTGTTGCTTAGCAAATGAACGAACTAACTCTACCTTGGTTGCGGCCACATCCTTTGAGAAAATCCCACATACGCCCCTGCCTTCCCGGTGCACCTTCAACATCACCTGGGTCGCTTTTTCTCGATCCAGAGCAAAAAACTTCTGTAATACAATAATGACAAAATCCATCGGGGTATAGTCATCATTTAAGATCAGCACCTTAAACATAGGTGGGGGTTTAATTTTGGTTCTTTCTAGTTCCAGAACCGTGTCATCTCGATGTTTACCAGCCATAATTAAACTTTTCAACTCAAATGAAAACTATAGGTCTCTAATTAAATACTTCCCGCTAGCTTCTATTTTGGACGTAATCACGAAAAATTCAAGGGGTAAATGAAAACCTTATTTTTTTGCCTATTACGTCTCACGTAATTCATTGTATGATGAACTGTGGTAAAACAATCACTATAGATCAAACGCCTTTACTAGGGATCGTGAAGGCTGACGAATGGGCTTCTAAGTGCCCACCTTAAATTTCCCCTCCCCCTTCTTCTGACCGTTCACTACACCATGTAGTTTTGCTTCAGTAAAATCAAGACTTTAGCCTTTCAGAGCCTTATTCTAAGCCCTTTCGCTTAGCCACTAGTCTGTAATGCTCCTACCCAAAATACGTGAATTTACAGCAATAAAAACTCTCAGAAACGTCTCCTAGGCTGGTTTCTTACCCTTTGGCATCATTAGTGCTTTCCGAAACCGGTAATTACTTCTATCGGTGACTGAAATATATTGTGGTTCAAGGCATAAACTCAACTTTGTTCCTTAAATTCCTTCCAACAATATTTTTTAGGCCTAAAATCATCAAAAGGACCACAATGTGATAATTCGTAGCTTCTGGGCGCTTTATTCATTCACAAAATTTGCTCAGGGCATTTATGCAAAAAGCAATCAATGCGATAATACTCATCTACTTTCTATGAAAGAGGGGCTGGGCAGTCGTTAAACCAATCTGGGATTGGAAAACACTGTGAGATCGTTGCAGTTTACCGATCACCCATTTTATTTATCTAATGAATGCCAACGGAGAATAAGCAACATGACTGGAAAACTCGACCTGTTCAAAATCGCACAGGAAGAACAAAGCGGTGATCTATTTAAACTTCTAGACAGCCTCTACAAACGATCAACAACGCAACCCAAAGGCATAAAAGATGCCATCATTTGGGAGGGTGGCAGCACCCAGGGTGGTGTGCAACCCGTAGCCCATGCGTTTACGGATATGTTTGCCCTGAATGGAACCCTCATGGCACTAGATGTATTGGGGCTACCCTTTCTTGGCGTACCCATGATGGCGCAGTTTCGCCACGATACCAAATTAAAATCGCTCGAGTGGTTCGGCAAGATGGACTATACCTGTCTAAAATGGTCCACCGCCGGCGATTTCATGGTCAATGATCATGGCAAAAAAGTTGTGGTGGCTGGAAAATCTGCTAATGCTCCTCTTCGTACTGCCGCCGGCGTTTACTGTAATGTGCGCCCCTATGGCACCATCACTAGCATACGTTTCATGCCCGGATTGCCCTATTCTCAAGACAAAAAGAAATTTATTGTCGAAAAATCGACGGGTAACATCCATTCAGAAATGAATACCCCGGGTGTACGCATGGCCTATGCCGCTCGCTTATTTTTAAAAATGGTTCATGAAACAGGCCAGATCGGTCGGGTCGCTACCAAACCTACCCAAGCACAAGAAGACGCGGTCAACGCAGGGATCTTCCGTTGGTTGCTACAAGGCACTAAGTTCAAATTAAAGCGCCAATATGCAGTTGATGCCTATGAAGAGCATAAAGAAAACGTAGACGCTATCGTCGCCCTGTTGCCTAAAGACTTCAAAGATGGCATGCAAAATTGGGGTGGTGATGTGTATGAGCATATTTCGGACACTAACTTCGGCTTATTGCTGCATGACATGATTAACCAACGTCAATGCGTAGTGTATGCCACCGACCTAGATGGCGATCGCTTAACCGACTTGATGGCTGATGCTCCAGATGTCTTGCGTGCATGGGGACAATTGGTTTTGGATCATGCAAAATCAGGCAAGGATATGAAAAAAGTATGGTCTGATATGGGCTTTACCATGACCAATGGTAAGGACATGACTAGCGTTATGTACCGCATAGAGGGAGCGCCGATTTATGAACAAACACTTGGCTCCGCCGATGCGATGCTGCTTCGCTTACTCGATGGGGATGAAACCGTAGGCGGGGAAAAACAACCCTACGATCCGCGCATTCACTTTGTATTGATCAATGAGGCCTACAAAGCCGCCAATCCAGGCAATAAAGCGTTGGCGGATTGGCTTGACGTACAGTTAGCAACCTTTGATCGCATTTATGCGGACAAACGGCCTCGCTATATTGACGGTTACGATCAATTAAAAGCCGCGATCAAACCATGGGGCACCCACTAAAAGTGGGTCGACACGTCGTAACACCCATTGCCACGTGAAGTGATCGTCATCAACACTTCGTTTTTGACATCAAACCAACAACGCCCGCCCCTAGCGGGCGTTGTGCTTTGTCCATGATCAACCATAAAGGGCTCATTCTTCTTAATAAGCCTTATGGCGTTTTATGCCAGTTTCGCGACAATGAGGGGAAGATCACTCTCAAAGATTACATTAAAGAACCCCATTTTTATGCAGCGGGTCGCCTAGATGCCGATAGCGAAGGGCTTGTCGTTTTAACCAATGATGGCAAACAACAACACCTAATCAGCGATCCTCGTCATAAACTGCCCAAAACCTACATGGTTCAGGTAGAAGGTCAGCCCGATGAAAAAGCCCTTCAACAAATTCAAAATGGCCTTTTACTCAACGATGGCCCAACAAAACCAGCCTTGGCATGTCTCATCAGGGAGCCGACTTGGTTATGGCCCAGAAATCCACCCATCCGCTTTCGCAAAAATCTGCCAACACAATGGATTAAAATAACCTTAAGAGAAGGAAGAAACCGCCAAGTCCGGCGCATGACGGCCAAAATGGGGCATCCAACCCTCAGACTCATCCGTTTTAGCATTGGAAACTGGACCATTAATGGCCTAAAACCGGGAGAATCTCAATGGGCCGAATTGCCAAAAATTCCTAACTAATTGAATTTATTGATATTTTTATATTTATGCTTTTTTTGTGAAAAAAATGATCCTCTAATGTCAACCTCACATGACCTGATACGTTATTATGTGTAGCTGGAAAAATTCCGGTGCGTTTTATAAAAAATTTTTAAATTAATATACTTTTAGAAGAGGTTTTACTATGATTAAGTTATTAGCTACACTTTTGGCCAGCGCGTTTTTGACCATCACCGTATCCCCAGCTTTTGCTGCTGATCCCGCTCCAGCTGCTGCGCCCGCCGCCGCCGCCGCTCCTGCCGCTGACAAAAAAGCTGAAGGCGACAAAAAAGCTGCCGACAAGAAAGCCGCTGCCGACAAGAAAGCCGCTGACAAAAAAGCTGAAGGCGACAAAAAAGCTGCCGACAAGAAAGCCGCTGCCGACAAGAAAGCCGCTGACAAAAAAGCTGCTGCCGATAAGAAACACGATGACAAAAAAGCCGCTGCCGATAAGAAACACGATGACAAAAAAGCTGCACCCGCTGCTGCTGCACCCGCTGCACCCGCTGCATCTAAATAAAAGTCTGAATTCAGTTTCTTAGTATTAAAGCAGTCGTTCTGTATCAAATAATAAGGCAGGCCTATAATAGGTCTGCCTTATTTATTTTTTAGGGATTAACTTAGGTTATTCCTCATCATTGAGCGACTCGAGCATGAAAAACAAAAAAAGAATAGTCATCGGCCTATCTGGCGGTGTCGATTCATCCGTGGCAGCCTTGCTTTTAAAACAACAAGGTTATGAAGTCATTGGTCTTTTCATGAAAAATTGGGAAGATGATGATACCCAAGACTACTGCGCCTCCCGACAGGACCTCATTGATGCGGTCAGTGTCGCAGAAAAAATCGGCATAGAAGTCGAATCTGTTAATTTCTCTAGCGAATACAAAGATCGTGTCTTCAATGAATTTCTGAGCGAATACAAGGCCGGTCGCACCCCCAACCCCGATGTGATGTGCAATGCAGAGATTAAATTCAAAGCCTTCTTGGATCATGCTCTGGGCTTAGGGGCAGACTGGATCGCTACCGGCCACTACGCACAAGTCAGGGAACAAGACGGTCTATTTCAGTTATTACGCGCCAGCGATGGCACAAAAGACCAAAGTTATTTTCTTTACCGATTAAATCAATACCAATTATCCAAAACCCTATTTCCCCTGGGTCAATTGACCAAAATTCAAGTGCGCGAGATCGCACGACGTGAGAATCTCTCGACCCATGATAAAAAAGACTCCACTGGGATCTGTTTTGTGGGAGAACGCCCTTTTCGAGAATTCTTACAACGCTACATCCCATCCCACCCGGGTGACATTTACACCCTAGATGGTATTAAGGTTGGCAAACACCATGGGCTGATGTTCTATACCCTCGGTCAGCGCCAAGGACTGGGCATTGGGGGGAATCGCCTAGGAGATGGGGACGCCTGGTATGTGGCAGAAAAAAATATCTCTAAAAACCACCTTATTGTTGTGCAGGGCCATGATCACGAAAAGCTTTTTGCTGACCGCCTGACAGCCGTCAACTTAAGTTGGGTCAGCGGTCTAACCCCGCCCTCCCATTGGGTCTATGGTGCTAAAACCCGATATCGACAAAAAGATGCACCTTGCGTCATTTCCATGGCAACGCGCCAAAGCTGTGCCATCGATTTTGCCGAACCCCAATGGGCCATCACCCCAGGCCAATCCGTTGTTGTGTACGAAAGCAATGTGTGTTTGGGCGGGGGCATTATTGAATCAACGACTCAGTCTGCCAATGCCACTGAGGCTATTCGCCTAAAACATAAAAACGAAGAATAAATCAACCTTTACCCCACGACTGCCCCTCATTTTGATATCCTATCGAAAGGTTTAAATCAACTCATGGAATCAAAAATGCCAACTGCTGAAAATTTTATTTTATTTACCCAACCGGGATGAAGTTCCTGCCTTAAAGCGAAAGAGTTTCTTTCGAAAAAAAATATAGCCTTTGATGTCATTGATGTTTTAAATGACGCAGGTGGACGGGAAAAACTGTTGGCCTTCGGGGTACGCAACGTACCGGTCATCGCACGCGGTGACAAGTTTGTATTTGGCCAAAACCTCGAGGATGTGGCTGAGTTCGTTGGCCTTCAAGGCACTGGGCACACGCCACTGCCCCCAGAAGAGCTCATCAAACGTTGGATTATCGTGCTTCGTGCCTCACAGCGATTCGTTCGACAATTACCAGACGATAAGTTACTCGCCCGCGTCATTGACAATCGGGATCGATCCATACGATTACTCAGTCATCATGTTTTTAGAATTGGCGAGGCCTTTCTTGAAAGCGTTGAAGGTGGCACTGAGTATGCGATACAACTGGCTAATGTCCCTCCCGCCGAGGGCACTTACCTACGCGGCACAGAAATCGCTGAATATGGAGAAACCATCATTCATCGACTAGAAAAATGGTGGCAGAACCTTCAGAACAAAACCTGCACCCAAAAAGTTAAAACCTTCTACGGTGATCAACCCTTGTCGCAACTCTTTGAGCGATCAACGTGGCATTCAGCCCAACACGTCCGACAACAGACTGCCGTTTTAGAGCGCTTGGGAATTGAACCCAATGAACGTCTAAAACCAGAGTCTTTGGCAGGACTGCCCTTGCCCGAAAGGTTGTGGGAATAGGAGGCGGGACTAACCAACCGCCTCTGCTTTTGTCGCGAACGCTGCTTCGCACTACATCACCCTTTAAAGCTTGGCCCTCATCCATTATTTTTAATTTGCATGAGGGCCTAAGTTTTTTGAGTAGCCCAACTATTCCAAGCGAATGCCTGCATCTTTAATAATCTTGGCGTATTTCACCAATTCCTCCTGCACGACTTTAGCAAATGCTTCGGGTTGACTCGCCACAATCTCATTGCCACCTTGCTTAGCTAATTTTTCAATAACATCGGGCATTTTTAGCGCTTTAGCCGATTCCTGGTAAATTCGATTCACCACACTCTTAGGCGTTCCAGCAGGCGCTACAATACCCTGCCAAGAGCTAATTTCAAAACCCTTGTATCCTAATTCTTCCATAGTGGGAATGTCACTTATTTGCAAAGATCGACGTTTTCCCGTGAAAGCCAAGGCCCGCACCTTGCCCGCCTTTAGCTGAGGAATCGTCGTAATAGGGGTATCAAACATCATGGGAATTTGCCCACCCAATAAATCTGCCAAGGCGGCAGCACTACCTTTATAGGGTACATGGGTCAATGGCACATTATTCATTGAAGAGAGAAATTCACCCGCCAGATGGTTAGCGCTTCCGGCCCCGGTAGAACCGTAACTCACCGCACGGGTTCTTGCATAATCGACCAATTCTTGAACGGTTTTAACCGGAATGGCGGGATGCACAATTAATACATAAGCATAATAAGTGCCTTGTGTAATATACGAAAAATCTTTTGCTACTTGATAAGGAAGGGTTTTATATAGACTCGGGTTTAATACGAAGGGAGCGCTATTGGCCATCACAAGACTATAGCCATCACCTTGCGCCTTAGCCAACAAATCCGTTCCTATAATGCCGTTAGCCCCGGGGCGATTATCGATCACCACACTTTGCCCAAAGCCTTCTGCTAATTTTTGCCCAACCACGCGCGCGAATATATCCCCTGCCCCTCCCGCTACATAAGGAACAATAAAACGTATGGCGTGATCCGGATACGTTTGCGCTCGTAGCCCTCCCATAAAACTAAAAAAAACTATTAACATCATCATTTTTTTAAATAAAGAAAACATATACCCTCTCCTCGTCTGGTTCATGAGCCGCTCACCCCTAATCGTTGATCCCAATCGGCCGGCAAACGAATGGAACGGCTGGTCGGAATACCTTGAACATGATTACACACATAGCCTTTCGATTGATTACGCGCGGGGTCTCCTGCAACCACAATACCAATCCATTCTGCGCGCTGAAAAACCGGCACTAATCGATCAGGATCATCACTCTCATGGTAGGCCGCACTCAACAATCCTTGCTTAACCGACTGAATTATTCTAAAACCCGTCAAGCCCGCCCCATAGGCATAACGCTCTGCCGTGGAGGCTTTTATTTTGACATGCTCATAAAAATACTGACGAATATCGTTTTTCGACCATCCGCTATCAGAAAAGACCTTGGCAATCGAGGGACTTAACACAATCAACGGATGCCAATTGGCATAACACATACCCACTGCCGCCCAATACCCGCAGGCTCTTTGCCCAATCACGTCAGCCAATAGCGCCGCATGCTCCTCGGCTCGCTCACTTTGAGAGTAAGTCGGCGCACTAATGGCGACAACACTTTGAACGGTCACGACATTCTCACCTGCTCTAAATCCCTGGTCGACACTAAAAGGCTGCCAACCTAAGTCTGCGACCGCCTCTTCATTTTCTGCCAACGCGACCAGAAAACTCTGCCCAATCGTGCCCTTGTCTGCCCCTTCTGGCGCGTGCGTAAAACCAGCAATATTGCGAACCATTAATCTTAAAAAACGACCCACACTCGTATTGGCTTGGCGCCCCATGCGCATCACACCCTGCGCAGAATTAAAATGCAATTGCTTGACGATCGGTCCACTTAAAATAATCAAAGGCTCCCAACCCGGAGTAGATCCAGCATCTTCCACCTTAAATTTTTCATCGCAAATCACTTCGGTAATGGCTAGCAAAATAGGCATGTATTCGGGTCGACAACCCGCTAAAACGCCATTAACCGCCACATTCCAAACACTGGCCTCCCGATTAGCGGGTGGACACACGCCAATCACTTCATTAGGAGGTCGGTCGGTAAAGCGAAGAAATTGTTCGACGCGGGCTACGGTCGGGGGCACCACCGGCAAACCATCAGACCAATTATGTTCATGAAAATACTCGAGAACATCATCAAGACCGCCTCGAAACACTATGTCTCGGGGTGCCGGCTCGCTATCCTCAAGGACGACCTTAGCCTGAATCGGCTTAGATAAACCAGCAATAATTCTGGGTAAAAGAAGCGTCACCACCTGCTCACGAAGCACTGCCTGACTTTGGGTCATCGGCACGCCAGGAAACTCAGCAATGGCCATGTCTGGCAATCCCAAACCCTTGGCAATCACAGCCGCCTGCTTTAAAAAACCACTAGAAATCACAGAAACGCTGGGAATCCCTTGGCGCTCAACCGCAGCAGCAGCCCGCAACACGGCGGGCGTACAAGCACCTCAGGCACCAATAGCACTGATTACCGCATCAACTTTATGCTGGCGCAGTAATTGAGGCAATGCCCCCATCAATTCACGCTGCTGGGGTCCATGTACATTACCAAATGTTTCATAGGTCACAAACCGAATGCCAGGATAGAGTCGGGTCAATTCTTCTCGCAAAATAGGAAAAATTTCTTCACCCCGAAATAAATAATCCCAAAGCTCTCCAATCACCTTGTGATTAAGATCTGGTAGCCGATCATTCGGTGGCCGTGTTTGATGAGTGGGTTTACCCAGTGGCCAAACCACTTCGAACACGCCCTCAGGATCAGTATGGGCTTGCTGATTTGTCATCTTTTTCTCCATTTATAGTAAAACTGCCCGATCAGCCTCGATTAACACGACTTTGCGGGTTTGCGCTAAAATCCAAAGCTTACACTTTAGCTTAAAAACAACATTCTTATAAGCCCATCCGGATGGATAGAGATTTCTCACAATTGGGGTTACCCCCTCAAAGGCAATTGTCGCCATGGTGAATCCTGCGTTCGCCGCGCGTCGCGCGTTGCCCTCTGTCGACCGACTCCTGAATAGCCCAGGCTGCGTTGCTTTAATCGAGCTTTACGGGCGCTTACTGACAACCGCTCTGATACGGGAATTTTTACAACGCTACCGAGATCAACCCCTCACCGAAAACGCAGACCAACCCTTCGACGAAGCGGCTTTCTTTCACCAATGCGCTCAAGCCTTGGCAACCCGAACCGCACCATCGTTAAAACCCGTTTTCAATTTATCGGGTACGGTTTTACATACCAATCTTGGGCGCGCCTTAATGCCCAACAGTGTGGCCCAAGCCGTCATGACCGCCATGACAAGGCCAGTAAACTTGGAATTTGACCTAGACGGTGGCGCGCGAGGCGAACGCGATTCCCATGTGGAAAAATGGATTACCCAACTGGCGGGGGGAGATGGCGCCGTGGTCGTTAACAACAATGCCGCCGCGGTCTACCTTGCGCTCAATAGTCTAGGGGCTAAAAAAGAAGTGCTCGTTTCCCGAGGGGAGTTGATTGAAATCGGTGGTTCATTTCGAATCCCTGACATCATGAAGCGGGCAGGCGTTAAATTGGTTGAAGTGGGCACCACCAATCGCACTCACTTAAAAGATTTTGCCGAGGCGATTACGCCACGAACCGCTGCCATCATGAAGGTGCATACCAGTAACTATATTGTTCAAGGCTTTACCTCCAGTGTGCCCGAGGCTGAATTAGCGCAATTAGCCCATGAAAATGGGTTTGTATTTATTATCGACCTGGGTAGCGGTACGTTAGTGAATTTAGAGGATTTTGGCCTCCCCCATGAACCCTCGCCTAAAGAGGCCCTAGAACTAGGTGCAGACCTGGTGACGTTTAGCGGCGACAAACTCTTAGGTGGCCCCCAGTCCGGATTAATGGTCGGCACCCAAGCGTTCATCAATAAAATACGAAAAAATCCAATGAAACGCGCCTTGCGAGTCGACAAGATGACCTTGGCGGCTCTCGATGCGCTACTCAGACTTTATACCAATCCTGACAAACTGCGCGAAGAAGTCACTACGATAAAACTCTTAACACGACCTTATCAAGACATTAAACTTCAGGCCGAACGTCTTTGCCCCATCGTACAATCGATTATAGGGAACACAGCGCTTGCAGAAGTTGTTGACACCGGCAGCCAAATTGGCAGCGGGTCACTTCCCATCGACTCTCTGCCTAGTGCGGGTATTGCCATTCGATCTCACGGAAAAACCAAAACCTCTTTCGCCGACAAAGTCTCGAGGGCCTTTCGCCGTTTGCCTGTGCCGGTCATTGGACGGATCAAGGACGGGGCTTTTATTCTAGACTTACGCTGCTTGGATCACGAAACCCAATGGGTTGAGCAACTACAACAGCTAGCGCTTTATGCCAAATAAAAAATTTTTTCTGATTTCTTTATGATTGTCGCAACCGCAGGCCATATCGATCACGGTAAAACCCTTCTAGTCAAAACGCTGACCGGAGTCGATACCGATCGACTCCCGGAAGAAAAAGCTCGCGGCATTTCAATCGACCTCGGATTTGCTTACTTGCCCTTGCCGACGGGCGAACTCATTGGCTTTGTGGATGTACCCGGACATGAACGTTTTGTTCGCAACATGCTCGCTGGGGTATGCGGTATTGATTTTGCCTTACTGGTGATTGCTGCCGATGATGGTCCAATGCCTCAAACTTTGGAACATTTAAATATTTTAAATCTACTGCAAGTAAACCGCGCAGTAGCAGTGATCACAAAAATAGATCGTGTGGATGAGCAGCGGATGAAAGAAGTGACTCGTGAAGTGCAGTCACTACTCTCCTCCACCGCATTAGCTGACTCCCCCATATTACCCGTCTCTGCTGTCAGTGGAGTGGGCATGGGACAATTAAGAGAAACACTAGTTCAAGAGGCCCTCCACTGCCGTCTTCGCAGCAGTGCCAATCAACATTTTCGTTATGCAATCGATCGGACTTTCAGTATCGCTGGCAGCGGAACGGTCGTAACGGGCACCGTGTTTAATGGAAAAGTTTCTACTGGCGACAAACTGATCATTTCTCCGGCTGGTCATGAAATTCGAGTCAGAGGCATACAAATTCAAGGTAAAAATGCTACTGAGGCCTCTGCGGGTCAGCGCTGCGCATTGAATCTAACCGGGGCCCATCTGGAGGATTTAAATCGCGGCGATTGGGTCTTAGCCAATGAAATCCACCATCCCACGCAACGACTGGCCGGGCGAGTCAGTGTATTAAATATTGAAACACAGGCCTTAAAGCATTGGACGCCTGTACATCTTCATTTGGCAACGGCTGATGTGACGGCCAGAGTCGTCATTCGTCGCGGAGAACAAATTGCGCCGGGAAGCTCAGCCCTGGTGCAATTAAAATTAGACAAACCCATTGGCGCACTGCATGGTGACCGTTTTATTTTAAGAGACCAATCCGCCACCCGCACTCTGGGCGGGGGTATCGTGTTAGACCCTTTTGTGAATGCCCAGCACCGCAGCAAGCAAGCGCTCGCCGCCGAAATTGCCGCCTTAGAAAAGGAATCTCCTCAAGCCTGCCTAGAGGCCCTCATTGCGTTGGGCAAACCCATCGATATGGGCCGATTTGAAATGCTGTTTAATCTCCCTTCCTCTGAGGCGAGCCTTCTTTATACCCAAGCGCATTTGATCACTTTGGGCAAAGAAATTCGTACCGGTATTACCCACTTAGCTTTTGAAAGGTTGTTAAAATCAATACCCTCGTGCCTAGAAGGCTTTCATAAAACTCACCCTCAAGCGGCGGGAGAGGAAACGGAGACCTTACGTAAAACCTTAGCCAAAGAATTGTCTGTCGAGGCCTTTGCCACTTTATTAAGGGCACTGACCGATGCACGAACCATCGAAACAACCGGCTCCATTGCCAGACTACCGGCTCACAGCACCACGGCGAATTCTGCGGATGAAATTCTATGGCAACGTATTCGACCCGCATTGGAAGAAGCACACTTTAATTCTCTACCCATCAAAGATCTTGCGGCGTTACTGAAACTGAAAGAACCCATTGTTAAAGACTTTTTATTTCGTAAAGCCAAAACCCAGGAAGTCTTTCGTGTCTCGGATGAAAGATTTTACACCAAGTCCACTTTAGCCAAACTAGCCGCTACTGCACAGGCAACCGTCGCCGCACAAGCCAGTGGCGTTTTCACGGCAGCCCAATTTCGGGATTGGACCGGTCTTGGTCGAGGCCTCGCCATCGAAATATTGGAGCTCCTAGATCGACTCGGTGTCACACAACGGATTGGAGACACTCGTAAAATGCGTAAGGATTTTGTGCCAATTTTAGGACCTGCTGACATTCCCACAAAACCCCTACTCACAACACCTCGACCCGCACAATTAGCTCCCAGCGCCAACAAATCTGGGCAAAACCAACGTCGTCCCAACAACTATTACCGAAGATAAAAGGAAATGTAATGTCAGCAACTTATGATGTGATTGTCATTGGAGAAGGTGTCGCCGGATTAACGGCCGCCGGTGAATTGGCACAACAAGGGCTTAAAGTAGCCACCCTCGAAGCGCAACTGTTTGGGGGCCTCATTATTAATATTAATGAGCTCGAACCCGCCCCAGAAGGCAGCACTGGCGGAGGCGCTGAATATGCCTCCACAATCATGGGAGCGAACGCGGATCTTGGCGTTGAAAGCCTCTCTGAGTCAGTTACGGGTATTGAAAGCAGCAACGGTATTCATCACGTTAAAACCGATAGCGCGACACATACAGCAAAACAAGTGCTCATCGCCTCAGGTGCCCACCTCAAACGCCTTGGTATTCCTGGAGAAATGGACTTTGAAGGCCGTGGCGTCTCCCAATGTGCGGACTGCGACGGCCCGATGTATCAAAAGGAAACGGTCGTCGTTGTCGGTGGTGGCGACTCCGCTTTACAAGAAGCTTGTGTGCTAGCTCAGTATTGCGATCAAGTACGACTCATACATCGCAATGCCCATTTCACCGGACAAGAGCATTTTATTAAAGCAGTCGAGGCACAACCGAAAATTGTAACAACCTTCAACGCCGAAGTGACCCACATCGCGGGTGGTCAAATGGTCGAAAAAGTCACCATTCAACACCAAGATGGAAAAAGCGAAGAATTCAAATGTGCCGGTTTTTTTGCGTATATTGGATTAGCCCCCAATGCACAATTTGCTCCTTCACAAATCCCATGTGATGAAAAGGGTTTTATAAAAACGAACACCGAACTAGAAACCACAATATCGGGCATTTGGGCTATCGGTGCCGTCAGAAGCGGATGTGGTGGAGGACTAGACGATGTGATCGCCGATGCCAAAAAAGCGGCCTCACATATCCAATCTCGCCTTAGCCAATAAATTTATTTTAACAGCAAAACCTGTTAACATTTAAAACTAGGATAGAGTAAATTTAGCACTCAGATTGGAAGGGAATCGCTCCCGGTGGGGCGGCCGGACTTCAAACCCGGTAGGGGCTGTTAACAGTTCTATGTGGGTTCGACTCCCACTCTCTTCCGCCAACCCGAGTCCATTAAAACTCCAATTTATTCTTAATCATAAGAATAAAAAAAGTGGATTTTAAAATAGTAGTTCGAGAACCTCCGTCTTAGTTCATTTGTCTGCGGAGACATTTGCGGGTATTGAAAGAGGTATCAATTAGCCCCCTTTTAAAATACAACCCAAAGCTCACAGCATTCGACTTGCTACTGATGAGATGGAATAATAGCGTGAGATACTATCGCTTCATCCACTGAACACGAAAGATCAAACCTTATTTCTTTGCTTTTGATATTGCCCTGAATAAAGTAGAATAATTGCTCATATGTGAGCGATACGCTTTGTCCCAACTAAGTTCGTACCGTAATTGTCAGGCTGAAAAGCCCCCTTATAAAGGGGCGGTATCAATGGCGGCATAAAAATATTTTTTACAAAAATTACTGCTAAATTACAATGACTTAGGATTTCAGTTTACATCCCACTCTTTCCGCGAAATAACGTCTAAGGAAATCCATCCCCTTAAGTCAAAAATCTATTGTCGCCTTGCAATCTCATCACCAAATTTCTTTAACATTTTGCCCACCCTTACTTTTTTTGGAGCGATGCCATGACGGATATAACCTCGACTGAACCACAATATGAAGTCTTGTGGCCCTTGTCACGCCGAGCGGTCGAAGACCGAGCAACGGCTCCTCGCATACCTGATCTTAATGGCAAGGTTATTGGTGAATTATGGGATGTCATTTTTCGAGGGGAAACAATTTACCCCCAAGTGCGCGAGCATGTGAAAGCACGTTTTCCTCAAGCAAAATTTGTCGAATACAGTGAATTTGGAAATTTTTACGGCCCCAAAGGACAAGCGATTGCAGCCTCACTCGAAGAAAAATTACGTCACTTTAAAATTGATGCCGTGATTGTCGGCATCGGTGCCTGAGGCAGTTGCACGCCCGCCGTGTTGCGGGCCGCAGCTCAAATTGAAAAATTGGGTATACCGACCGTTTCCATCATAGGCAATGCGTTTATGAAGCAAGCCGATGTGGTTTCCCGCGGTCTCGGTCTTCCTCTCGCCTATGGTGAATACCCGGGTGCTCCCATGGTCGATAGCGAAGAAGAATTAAGAGCTAAGGTTGCCAATACTTTAGCTCCTGGCTTAATCAAGGGTCTAACTCAGGGCCCGGATGCGCCTGTTAGTCCAGTGGCCGCGGAACCGACTCCAGGCTCTATCGTCTTCAAAGGCACGTTAGATGAAATTCAAGAGTATTTTTATCAAAAACTATGGACCGATGGCATGCCCATCATTCCACCAACCCAACAAAGAGTGGATGCTTTTTTAAAGTTCACCGATCGTACAGCCGAAGAAGTATTACGTGCCGTTCCACAAGAAGGTCGAGAAGTCACCATCCAAAGCATTGCTCTTACTGGTGTCATGTCGGGTTGCCGACCCGAATACATGCCATTGCTCATTGCTGTGATTGAGGCGATGTGCGAACCCGATTTTCATATCGAGCATTGTGGTTCCACACCGGGTTGGGAGCCTTTGGTCGTCGTCAGTGGACCGATCATCAAACAATTAGACTTTAACTATGGTCAAGGGGTGATGCGCGTCGGACGTCAAGCCAATACGACAGTAGGACGTTTTGTCAGAATGTTCCTGCGAAATATCTGCGGCTATAGAATTCCCCCTGGGGCTGGCGATAAAGGTAGCATTGGCTTTAGCTTCAATGTCGCCTTAGCAGAGGATGAAGATACAGCACACGAAATTGGTTGGCCCACCTACGGTATGGATCAAGGCTTTAAACCAGAGGACAGTGTCGTCACGGTAAGAAGTGTGGTCGCAATTACCCCACCCACTTATAGCGGTGGGTCCAAAGCCAAAGACCATGTACAACAATTTGCTGACGTCATGGGAGCGACCTTCACTTACTGGTCGCACACTGGCATGAAACGCGGATTTTGGCACCCCCTGATTGTCGTGGGTCCGAGTATCGCTCGCGTCATTGCCCGGGAATGGAGCAAGGACGAAGTGAGAAAATTTTTATTTGATACCGTTAAAGTCACCGCTGCTAAAGCTACACATTTTGCCAGCATGACCAGCACGCCCACCTTTAGCCTTGAAAAATTAGTAGCCGAAGGCACCTTACCTAAAACCTATCATGAATCTGATGACCCTGAACGCTTAGTTCGAGTCTTTATTCACGAAGCAATGACAGGCATTTTAGTCGCGGGGGATCCTGGACGGAATCAGTCACGCGGCTACATGGGCAACCATGACCAAGCACCCCCCACTAGCAAAAAAATCATTTTTCCTAAAAATTGGGAAACTCTGCTGCCTACAATCAAAAAGTAAATTAGAAAAATTCCTTTCGTGCTATTTCATAAATCCCCAGACGCTTGCTATCGTTTGGGGATGCTATGGCAGTGCGGGGGATTCTTCACTTGAAAAGTGATGCCCTCTCGCGCCCATTCATGAAACGATTTTTTCTTTATGGCACAGCCCTTACCTTTGGAGGGGGTGGGGTAATAATACAAAGTAGCGCCTTGGTCACATCCAGAACGCAGGCGCCGCTCCGCCAAGAGTATCCTCTTAGACCCGTTCGTTTAATCACTCCTTTTGCCCCCGGTGGCGGCACAGATGTGGTCGCTCGTGTGCTAGCCAAGGAACTCAGCAACCAATGGACGCAACCGGTTGTGGTTGATAATCGCCCAGGGGCTAATTCCATTCTGGCCACCACTTTAGCGGCCCATAGTAATGGGGATGGCTACACCTTGCTACTTGTCTCAGCAAGTTTTAGCTCCAATGCGAGCCTTCATCGTAACCTTCCTTACGATCCTCTCAAAGATTTAAAAAGCGTGACCCAGACCGCCTTCCAGCCCTATGTTTTGGTGGTCCACCCTTCACTGCCCGTCTCCAACGTCCAACAGTTCATTCAATACGCTAAAACTCAAGGTGACAAATTAAATTACGGTGCCCCAGGCACTCAAAATCAATTGGCAATGGAGTGGTTTAAATTTCTCACCCACACCCATATGGTCCACGTAGCGTATAAAGGGGCGGGACTGGCCCTAACCGATCTTATCAGCGGGCAGATACAACTGTTGTTTTCAACAACGCTCACAATCGCACCGCACAGAAACAGCGGTCGCTTAAGGGCATTAGCCGTTACTAGTATTAAAAGAGCAGCTGCCATGAGCGATTTACCGACACTCGATGAAAGTGGAATACGAGGCTTTAATGTCAGCGCTTGGAACGGCATCATGGTACCTTATAGCGTAGAACCCACTTTGATTCAGAAGTTAAACCATGACATCGTCAAAGCGTTACGTTCGCCATCGGCTGAGGAACAACTCGCCCGCAATGGCGCACAAACCGTAGGCAGTTCTGCCCAGGACTTCCTTAACCTTATTTCGTTAGAAATCAAAAACTGGACGCAAGTGGCAAAAATCGCCGGTATCGTCCAAGAATAAACCAGGCGTTTAGATACCCCCATGAGCCAAAGTCACTTTTTTAACGTTGACCCCACCACCCAAATTCATTATGTTGTGGATGACCACACAGACCCGTGGACTACCCCTTCAACCCTTGTCTTAGTTCATGGCAATGCTGAGAGCACCCTTGCTTGGTATGCTTGGATTCCCTACTTAGCTCGCCATCACCGTGTCATTCGGATGGACATTCGTGGCTTTGGTCAATCAACTCCGATGGCCGCTGATTACGAATGGCAAATGGCCACCTTAATAAATGACATCACGCAGTTACTCAATCACCTAGGCATTGAAAAAGCTCATTTCATTGGGGCTAAAAGTGGCGGTTCGATGGTTCTTGCCTTTGCTGCCCTACAACCCAATCGGGTCCACTCTCTGATCGCAGTGACTCCACCCGTAGTCGCCGCTGCTCGCGTAAGCCTTTCCCTTCAGCAAATTGAGCAAGACGGGGTAAAGTCTTGGGCGCGCGCTTCGATGCAGGGACGTTTAGGTCAAAATGTCAGTGAGGCAGAAATCAACTTCTGGGTTAATGAGGTTCAAGGGCGAACCGCTCGATCAACCTTACAAGGTTATTTACGCTGGGTTCCAAAATTAGATATTCGCGAAGACGTCAAAAAAATCACTTGCCCCTCCCTCATCATTACCACCCAAGGTAATGGACTACGAAGTGTGGACAGTGTACGGTCCTGGCAACAAGAGCTACCTCAATCTGAATTACTGGTAATTGAGGGTGATGCTTGGCATGCTGCCGGCGCTTATCCCGATCAGTGCGCCCAGGCAAGCGCCCGATTTTTATCGACGTTGTTTTAAACCATTCATCTACGGAACACCCGGCTTCTCCAAAGTGGGCCCAGCATCAATAATCTCGTATTGCGATCGATGTAATAATCTCATCCGATGATCGACCACTTTGTCATTGTCTCGAACGGTGGCAGCGAGCATGGACCTGGTTGCAATATTCACAGGTATTAACAATCACCCATCAAGGCGCATCCCAACCTAACCAATGACAAATACCCTTACCCATCATCCATGTCTTATCGTCTTCACTTAACCAAGGAATTTCCTCAGTAAACATGGTAATACCCTGATGGTAAGTACAGGGTAGCCGCGATAAATCAGTCCCCCAAAAAAGGCGTTGGGGACCAAAAGCGTCATAGGCACGGCGCAAATAAGGATGCAGTTTTTTATAAGGATAGGCATCACTCGTATAAGCTGGTAATGAGCTTACTTTGACCGCCACATTGGGACGCTTTGCAATCGCGAGCAATAAATCCAATTCCGCGAAAGCGGCCTCATCTTTGGTGCCCGAAACCAAACCCATATGATCCATAATAATGTTCAATCCAGGATAGCGCTGGGCAATACTATCTACATATTTAACCTGTTGATGAGTCACTAAAATCATCATGTGAATTTGGCGCTTTTCGGCCTCACTCCATAACCAATCTAACCGCCCTTCCACCAAAGGCGCTGACAACTGCGGGCGTCGAAAAGTAAAACGCATGCCAAGCATACCCGGTTGATTTTTCCAATTTTGCGCAAGCTCCTTGGCATTGGGTAAATCAGTATCCAATCGACCCATGACGGCGAATCGCTTCGGATACAAACGCGCTGCCTCCAGCACCAAATCATTTCTCTCTCCCTCCCAGCTTGGGGGCACGAGTATCGCGCGATGCACCCCGGCTGCATCCATCTCAGATATTAACTCTTGATGCCCCAAAGGCACTTGACGATGCGGTGCATGGCGCGCTGGCCACGGTCTTTCAGCCGTATTGGCCGCCCAAATATGAACTTGTCCATCAACGATTAACATTTTAACTACCCCCCTAAAAAATTATAGTTACTCCGGCCTCATGCCTGAGGCTTTAATCACCTTCGCCCAGCGTTGAATCTCGCTACTGATAAAATTTTTAAATGTCAGCGCTGAGCTACCAATCGGTTCAGCCCCCTCAGCAGCCAATTTTTGCTGAAATTCGGTGGATCGTAACGTTTGTATCAGCGTATCATGCAAACGATCCACAATGTACAGGGGCGTGCCAGCCGGTGCTAAAAGGCCATACCACAAAGTCGCCTCAAACTGCTTTAACCCCGCCTCACTGATCGTTACAACCTCCGGCAAAATAGCCACCCGTTGTGGCCCTGAAGTGGCTAAAGCGCGTAAGCGCTGCGAACGAATATAAGGCAATACCCCGGGCACAGAGCTAAAAGACATCGAGATTTGACCGGCCAACAAATCAACTAATGCCGGTGCCACGCCTTTATAAGGCACATGAATTAAATCAATTTTAGCCTGATACTTGAATAACTCCATGGTCAGGTGGCTACCGCTCCCTGCGCCACCCGTTCCAAAAGTCAAAAATCCCGGTTGTGTTCGGGCAAGACGAATCAGGCCCTCAACGTTTCTGACCGGTAAAGAGGGATGAACCACTAATAAACTAGGCACTTTAGAAATCAGACTGATCGGTTGTAAGTCCACTAACGGATTGTAGCCAAGCTTAGGGTAAAGGGTAGGATTGACCGATAAGTTAGCAATGTTACCCAGCACCAAAGTATACCCATCGGGTATTGACCGTGCGACCATTTCCATACCCACCGAGCCTCCCGCTCCCGCATGATTTTCACTCACCACCGATTGACGAAAGGCCTGGGACATTTTTTGAGCGATCATTCGACCAAATACATCATTGGCCCCTCCGGTGGCAAAAGGGATAATCAATCGTATCGGCTTAACAGGATAGTCTTGCGCCCTTGTGTTAAAGCAGGATAAAAAGAACATTCCCAAACCCATCATAGTTAGAAAAAAAAATTTACAACTAAGCCATAGGCAACAACTGGGAGAAGAGATTTTTTTAATTTGATTCCACGCGTTTTTTTGTTTTATACGGCTTATTACTTTTCTACCCACTTCAACCCATGTGGGAAATATAGTCGACAACCACCGCTGTGGGTATTATAGGACAAAGTCGAACGCCAAACCGACCGCCCCCGCCGTTCACTCTACCTTTTTTTGACTAGCCCAAACGCCTCAGACTCCTTCATCCGCCTTGCGCAATGTCGATAAAGATCCATTCAAGGTCATCATGAAAGCGATGCACGATTAACTCAATTTGAAGTCCACTTTATGCTTTGCCGATTGCCCGACTTGACTCTGTAGGATCAATCCCTATTACAATACCCGTATTGCGTGATTACACTTTAGTTCTCACCAAATTCATCATCTCACAAAAAAACAATGCGACCGTTTCAATCGCCGCTTGTGCTAAAAAAGGGAATATTCATTATGGTCACTAAAAAAGCCAGTTCAGTCAAAAAATCATTAACCCCAGATCCCAAAAGGGTCTTTAAAGGAGGCATGCCCACGGGTCTTGGTATGCGGCTGGTTTCGCTGGGCAAAAAAAAAGTAGTCGTAGAAATGAAAGTCAAAGATATCCACCGTAATTGGAATGGCCGGGTCAATGGTGGTGCCATCATGGCCTTGGCTGATGCCACCGGTGCCGCAGGAGCGGTGGCTAATATGCCACCCAATCATCGGGGTGGCACGCTGGAATCGAAGACTAACTTTTTTGCTGCTGGACAGGGACCCATATTAAAGGCAGTGGCGATTCCCCTACACATCGGACGCACCACCTCGGTTTGGCAAACCACCATTACTAATAGTGGAGATGGGACACGAGTGGCCATCGTCACTCAAACGCAAATGTCCTTGCCCATCCGGGAAGCCTAACGCTAACGGGGCGCGGCCAGGTTGGTTTTAGGGGTGCGCTAAGAAAACGTAGCCTGAGATTTTGAATGAGTCAAAGGCTCTCTACACGCTACATCCCTCCCCCTCTGGCTGCCTTATAACCACCCCCGTAACCATACCTGGCGGTCTTTCAAATCGTGCCAACATAAAAGGCGAGTCGAGCGATCCATCACCGCCTCTAATTCGATCCACTCCAAAACCAAGGTGGGTGGTTCTGGTTGCAACACACGGGTCACTAAAAAATGTTTTCGCTGGGATTGAGGACTGACCGCCGTCCACTTACTGAGCAACAATTTTTGTGGCTGAATGCTATTTTTCTTCGGTTTCACGCCTTCACGCATTCCCTCGACATCCCTTTACAGTATTAACCCCACGGTAAAACAACCCTGTATGGCAAGTTCGTGGAGCTAAAAGCACTAAAATTACACGTAATTTTCTTAGGCCATTATAAAATAATCAATCACTCTGCCTTAACTGATTACTCCTTACCCCCCCTCTTATTGAACCGAGATCATCCACGAAACACAGGCATGCCAACTTTCTACGGTTGTTAAAGAGTTTACGTGCTTCTTGGGATAATACTGATGCAAAGTCTTTTGCTCAAATTTTTGGCACTCGACCCATTCGTATCATTGTTCCGGTCGCACCCGGAGGGCCTTCTGAAACTGCCATACGAATTATTGTGCCTAAGTCCAGTGAGCGTTGCGACAACAATCCTTGGTGGTCGATACTGGACCCAGTAATAATAGTATCGCAGGCACTGAAAGGATGTACAGCGCCAATCCGGATGGCCTAGCCCTCAATATCGCAGTAACTGGAGGCACAGGGGAATTGGCCCGAGATGAATTAGTGTCTATGAGTGAAATACAATTAAATAATGTTCGCAACCTAGGTAGTTCACCCGCTGAAATGGCCACCTTACAAGGCGATACCAATTTAAGTCTACTCACCCCGTTGGCTAGCGCACAGCCTATTGCCTCCGGTAGACTCAAGGTCAACGGCATTTTCAGTGCAAAACACTCAGCCCTGCTACCCGATGTCCCAACGCGCTCGGAGGCAGGCGTATCGGGTTATGACTTTCAAATATGGCACCATTTACTCTCCCCTTTGAAAACCAATGCCGCTCTTATTCAAAAACTAAATAAAATTTGTCTCCTAACACTTAAAAGTCCTGAGGTAAAAGATCGATTCAATAGTCTTGGTTTTACGATTATCGGCAACACGCCCATTACATTCACCGCCTTAATCAAAAACGACATTGAAAAATTTCGTAAAATCGTCATCGATTCAGGAATTACTTTGGAATAAACGGGGGGAGGCTTCATTGAAACCTAACCTAACCTTCCCCCTCGCCTTTATGTCGAGAAACTCGAGTATTGGGGAAAGGCATCGAGCGTCAATGCTCCGACTGGGGGAGGGGCTGTTCTTGCTACATTCATCAACATAGCGATCATCGCGTAATAGCCCACCACTCCGTTTAGATCCACCAGGGAATGCTCACCAAACTTTTTAAGGGCACGAGCGTAGG
>CAITMU010000106.1 GCA_903893565.1 uncultured beta proteobacterium
CGTATTGTATTGTTTCGTAAACCCATGTAAACCAAAGCGCCAAAGGTTAAACCATGAGCCTGCTCTGAAGGTCGCATCAGAATTGTGCGACCGACTCATGAACTTCTACTTCCAGATGGCATTACCGACAATCTTCACTGAAGTGTATCCAACACCACACTTCTTACATGAATCGAAAAAAAGTATTAATCAGTATTGATAATACTTGGCGCCTAGAGAATTCTCTCCCAAAAAGTCACCTCTGCAACGGTATGCTGGTGTTTGCGACGCGTCTCGCGAATCACAAAAGGCACATCCTGAGGCGCTCCGAGCATATTAAAATGTGCTGCCAATAACTGCTTCAGCGCATCCAAGGTTGTCCAATTCTCTCCATCTTTTTTAAATCCTCCCAACCAGTCTTGGCGCTTGGTATGTTCTTCCAACCAAGTATAGGGGGAACTAATCATCAGCACCCCACCGACATTTAAGCGCTCATGAATATGCGTTAAGAAGCCCTTGGGATCATACAATCGATCAATCAAATTAGCGGCCAATATGAGATCGTAACCCGTCAGCGCCGCTTTCAAATTACAGGCATCGCCCTGAAGGAAATCGACTTTTGACGCACAATCAGCCAACCCCATTTGGGCTAAGCTTCTCGTACAATAACTGACCAATTCACCTTCTTCTACCCGGGTATAACGAAGCTCTCCGGTTCGCGCCAACTGGGCGCCTGCGTTGATAAAGCGCGCAGAAAAATCAATCCCAGTGACTCGGTCAAAATAATGGGCAAACTCAAATGTCGAGCGCCCTGTCGCACAGCCGAGATCTAGCGCATGCCCCCTCGCCCGCCCCTTCATTACGCTCATCGCCACATCGACCAGAGCTTTGGGAAAGTTAGGCACCCCAAAGCAATTATCTCCGTAGTGAAATTCAGCATACTCAGATAGCTGTTTATCCGATTCGTAGTAAACATTCGGATTGGTAACCGGTGTATCAGTCACAACGTAACGTAGTCCGGCGTGCTGAAAAAAATGTCGTCGAAAAGCGTAGCGTGAATCGCGAATACTTTCATTGCCACAGGAAATCCACGATCCGCCTTTCATCAAATTATGTCGCCCGTCAAAAGTGGGAGTCGTAAAATCGTCATAAATCGGATGCACTTCAAACCCTTCGAACGGGTAGGTTGGCGTTTCAGTCCACTGCCACACATTGCCCACAATATCGTAAAACTCACCCTGCGCATGTCGATCGATCGCGCAGGACGAAGCCCCATGATCCAGATGCAAATTGGCACGCGCTGGCGCGTCTGAGGGGACTTCACTCACCCCAGCCACATCATAGAGTCGATACCACTCATCCTCGGTGGGCAACCGATGCACTAAACCCGTCTTAGCGCTCTTCCAACGACAAAAGGCCTTGGCTTCTAGGGCATTGGTCTCAACGGGCCAGCGCCATGGCATGGAAATTTCTTCCGTCATGAGTCTTAATTTCCATTCATGGTCCTGCTTGACCCAAAAGGTCGGCGCACTGGGTTTTGCATATTTAAGCCACGACAAACCTTCCTCATCCCAATACTCGGTTTGTTGATAACCACCGGCTTTAACAAAGTCCAAATACTCAGCATTACTAACCAAGAATCGAGACGCCTCAAATGCGGGCACTGAAGACTCCCGCACCCCATACTCATTATCCCAACCGTATAAGGGGTCTGAAAAAGATTTACCCAAACGAACCTGCCCTGCCGCCACCGGTACCAAACTATTGGTGGGGGTACGCTCTAACTCTTGCGCAATACTTAATCCATCTCGATTGGGCGCCCATCGAGAAACGGGGCGCACACGGGATAAAGCGTGCTGACGAATCAAAACAGAGGACGTCTCCAAGTGGATCAATTCATGCTCAATACCCATGATGATAGCCCACCAAGGATTGGTCCAATCCACCGGCAATTGCAAGCTAGCTTCTTTGATGACCCGATCAACCGTCTCCCGCACCTGGGCTCGATAAGCGCCGACCTCTTGGCCCGTTGGCCAGTCATAGTGCGCCTCATTCAGATCATCCCAACTCATCTCGTCCACACCAACCGCGAACATAGACTCAAAACGCGGATTGATACGCTGATCGATTAACCCCGCCAAGATAAATTTATTAATAAAAAAAGTCGCCGTATGGCCATAGTAAAAAATCAAAGGATGACGAAGATTAATGGGCTTAACCCTAAAACTATCCTCATCGACCAGCGTTTCAAACAAAGACTCATACAAACTAAAAGTAGAATGAAAATATTCCGCCAAAGTCAGTCGAAATTGCTGGGGATCGCTCGACGCCAACAAAGGGGTGCGCAAAACGCGATGGGGCCGATCTTTTAAGGCATTATTCATAGACTGAGGGGGGGTAAAAATTAACTTTTAATTATACTCGAAAAGACAATCCCCATCTCAAACCCCCTTATTTCATATCCCTACATACCTTCCTATAGACTTTATTTGGTCATAACGCTAGGAGTTTACTAATCCACTCCAATTTTAGAGTCCTTGACCACCCGGCTCCACAATTGACTCTGATCGCGCAAATACATTCGAAAATTGTCTACGGATCCTCCCGCTATACGAGTATCGCTTTTTTCGAATATCTTTTTCACTTCCGATGTATTTAATACCCGATTAATCTGAACATTTAATTTTTCCAGGCTGTCACGAGCGGTCCCCGCTGGGGCCACCATGCCCCACCAAATATTTTGTTCCATGGCTGAAATACCCCCCTCTAACATAGTCGGCACTTGCGAAATAGACTCCACACGCTTTAAGGCCGTTACCCCTAAAGCACGCACTCGCCCCGATTGAATAAAGGGGACGGCTTCAGGCAAATTCATAAAGATCACTTGCACTTGTCCTCCCACCAAAGCACTGAACGCTTCCGTTGTTCCCTTGAAGGGCACGTGAGTAAGATCCGTCTTGGTTAATCCTTTGAATAATTCCATAAATAAATGGCCTGACGAACCGTTACTGGTCGACGCGTAAAAAAAAGTATTCGGTTTTTGCTTCACTTCAGTCAAATACTGAGATAGCGTTTGGATCACACTCGATTGAGAAACCACCAAAACCGAAGGGGCGTAGCCCAAATGGATGAGGGGGGCAAAATCGCGCATCACATCCCATTTAAAATTAGGGTATAGGGCATTTAATACAGAAAAGGGAAAGGACACCACTAACAGGGTGCGTCCATCAGGGGCCGCTCTAGCCACGGCCTCAGTCCCGATAAGGGTGCCACCACCGGGTTTATTGTCGACAATGGAACCGGGTGCATAATCCTCGCTGAAAGACTGCGCTAAAACACGGGCAATCAAGTCATTGAAGCTGCCAGGGGGGGAAGGCACCACAATGCGTATACTTTTAGCGGTTGATCCCTGACCATAACTGATGTCACTTTTCCCCAACCCCAGCAAAACTATCAGTAGACAACCCAAAAAATGCATTGGCCTCATACCCCCCCCTTTTTTTAATTCGGGAACACAGATCGAAGCTTTTTTATTATTTTTTTACAACATTTTTATAATCGGTAAGGCGCCCGATATAAATGCCCATCGGCTGAAGTCAGGTAAAGACTACTTAAATCGTCACCGCCCAAAGCACAACGCATAGGCATGTCCGGAGTCGTAAAACTATGCAACACCGAACCCGAGGCAGAAAACACCATAAGACGTGGCCCACCGCCTCTGGCACTCGAGCCCCCACAAGCTAATAGATTGCCCGCTTTATCCAAGCATAGCCCTTCGAAGCCGCGTTCTCCTTCAGGCATTGTGTAAAGTATCCGAGCTTTGCCAATCTGATCCTGCTCTGCTAGAGGATAAGCACGCAAAGTCACTGCGTGACCTTGACTACTATCGCCGTCAGCCACATACAAGGTTTTTTCATCTGCCGAAAAAACCAGTGCGCGCGGAAATAAAGTGTCATTAATCACCTGCACCAACTTCCAAGCACGGCTCTCATCGCGCTCCAGTCGCAATACACCATTAATTTTCATGTAGGGAAATAATCCCGGCCCATAAGGCAACACATCGCTACGAGAGTCCGCAAACCAAACGCGCGCACGCGAGTCCACCACTAAATCGGTGGGTTGATTGTGATGCCATCCGTCTATCATATCTAGGGTGGGCGAAGTCGAACCATCCGGGTTAAATTGAATGACACGACGCCCCCCTTCCTGTGCCCCATATAAAGACCCATCTCGGCCCTGGGCTAATCCATTGGTGCGTCCCGTCCAGCGACGAAAAATATCGGTTTTTCCGTTACCCGGATTGAACTGATAAATCTTCTCTTCCTTGACCGCACTAAAAAGAACGGATTTACCATCCCATAGCACGCCACCGGTCAATCCCGAAAAAGGACCCGCCACCTTCTCAAATTGTAGACTCATCGTCGTTGACTCCCTTTACCAGCTTGGCACGCCGGCCACGTTAACGCGCATTTGCGTTACCGAACCGAGCATCGTAATGTAGATTGTCTTCCAATCATTGGAACCGAAACAAAAATTGGTTGGATGCCCCTTCATTCTCAATCGAGCCACCAGATCTCCGTTAGGGTTATGAACTAGAATGCCTCCAGGACCTGTACACCAGACTCGTCCTTGAACATCGCATTTAATCCCATCGGGATTACCATGTTCGGGTTGGTCGTATTTATAAAAGATACGGCCATTTTTAACCGAACCGTCGGCTTGTACGTCGTAACAACGAATTAAGCGTTCACGACTACAGTTAACATAAAGAATTTTTTCATCTGGCGAAAAACAAAGGCCATTGGGGTACACAAAATCAGTGGTCACGATACTGAGTTGGCTTCCATCAGGTGCCATACGAAATACAGGCTGATATTCTTGGTAACGCTGAATGTCAGACCCCACATGGCCCACGTTATACATACCCCCGGGAGGATCAGTAAAGTAAATCATTCCATCGGACTTCACCACGATATCGTTAGGACTATTTAACTTCTTACCTTGCCAAAGCGCCGCTAAGGTTTTCAATGTGCCATCTTTTTCAAACCGGAACACAGTTCTGCCACCCCACCCACACACCACTAATCGTCCTTCTTGATCCAAGGTCATACCATTAGCGTGATCGGTCGGCGCCAGAATTTCCTCAGCCTCAGATCCGGGTTTCCAACGATAAATAGCATCACCGCAAATATCAGAAAAAAACAACTGCTCGCTACGTTTATCCCAAACCGGTCCTTCACCAAAAATAATACCCTTGGCCACAAAGGACAAGTTCGGTTTAGCCGGAAAAATATCCTCTCCGCCAGAGGCCACCAGATCGACTGAGGCAATCAAATCCTCAGACACATCATGTTGGGTATGTGGTTTGACCTGTGTCACGGGCTTATTCTCCTATCATTACCAAGATGAGAAACCCTGATGGGTTTTTCAATAATTGTTTTTGATTACCCTCATCAATGAATGATGTCGTTCAAGTAATCTCTTACGGTTCACACGCCATTTTCCTACTCGTGCCTAAATTTTAGACAAGCCAACCATCACTGTTTGTTTACTCATCCACATTAATATGCATCTCTAATTTTAAAAAACTAGCTAACTCAGCCGATGCTAACAAACCAAGACTGCAAATTCAACCACACCCCATCGTCAACCGAGGCCCTATCGTTCACATTAGCCCCTCGAGTTTTAAAATCTGGGGGGGGGAGGTGGAAATAAAACCTTCTCGAAAAAAAAGCTTCCTTCCCGGCCAGTCGCTCGCATTGCATAGTCAGGGGCGGCACGCCCCATTTTTTGTCGGCTGATTCAAGCAGCACCCGAAGTCTATGATAGTATAAACAATAGCGCTTTAGCTCATTAAAATCTTGGGTTGATTTTAATCTTTTTATTTCTCATATTAATAAACGAGAGGTGTCTCCCGTGGCCATCATTTACGACAAGCTCATTCAGTTTAAAATTCCAGTCGTTGAACAAACCCTCACCCAACGAGACACCATTCTCTACGCACTCGGTGTGGGTTTGGGCGCTGACCCTTGCGACCCCAAGCAACTTCAATACGTTTACGAACAAAATCTTAAAGCCCTGCCCACGATGGCCATTATCTTGGGTTATCCAGGGCCTTGGCATGCGGCTGGTGATACCGGAATCACTCGCACCCATGTCGTTCATGGTGAACAAGGTTTTACCATTCACAAACCGCTTCCCATTTCTGGAGATATTGTAGGGCACAATAAAATTGTCTCCATTTTAGATAAGGGCGCTGATAAAGGCGCGATTATTCAAACTGAATGCGACGTCTTTGACAAAAAAACCAATGAACTCATCGTTACCCTCACCTCCAGTACTTTTGCTCGGAAGGATGGTGGATTTGGCGGACCTTCAGGACCACAAAAGCTCGCTCACCCCATACCCGAAAGAACTGCCGATATAGTCTGCGATTTACCCGTACTGCCTCAAGCGGCCTTAATTTACCGTCTGTCGGGAGACTATAACCCTCTTCACGCCGATCCGGCCTACGCCGCTAAAGCAGGCTATAAACAACCCATATTGCACGGACGCGCCACCTTCAGTGTCGCCGGTCATGCTATTTTAAAATCATGCTGCGACTACGACTCAAGCCGATTTAAGAGTATGGAAGGTCGTTTTTCTTCCCCAGTCTACCCCGGAGAGATCATTCGAACCGAAATGTGGATCGATGGCAAAGTCATTGCCTTTCGCTCCAGTGTGCCGGCCCGCGGGGTTACGGTATTGAATAATGGTCGGGCAACAATTCTATAAAAAATAACCACCCTCATTTGGATCTATTGTCATTTTTAAACTTGCCCTGTTTAGCCAGGTAAGGTGTGGGGCAATTCCCCTACACTTTGCCTTTTTATTTGATCTCTTGATAACCTCTACCTCATGAACCCCACGCAACCCGCATCCGCTTTGGCCTCCAAAGATCTCTCCGCCTTTTTGACCCCTCGCTCCATTGCCATCATTGGCGCCTCCAATGACTTAACACGTATTGGGGGGCAACCCATCAAATTACTGGCTGACTTCGGATTTGCTGGCAAGGTCTATCCTGTCAATCCCAAATACGAACAAATCAATGGCTTGACCTGCTACCCCGATGTGGCCAGCCTACCCAAGCCCTGTGATGTGGCTTTAATTGCCCTTTCAGGCTCCCAAGTGCCCGCCATCTTAGAACAGTGTGGGCAAGCGGGCATTTTATCGGTCATCGTTTTATCCGCCGGTTTTGGTGAAGTCGGTGGAGAAGGCTTACAACTACAACAAAAACTCAAAGCGATATGCGATCAGTACCATATCCGCTTAAATGGGCCCAACTGTTTAGGTATTGCTAATTTAACGAATGGTTTTCGTGCCGGGTTCGGTGGCACTTTGCAAATGAAAACCCTGAAATCGGGGCCCGTTGCGATGGTGACCCAGTCGGGGGGGTTTGGCTTTGGTATCGTCTCCACTGCGAGTGACTATGGCCTCGGTTTTAACTACGTGATCTCCACCGGTAACGAAGATAACCTGACCACTTTAGACTGGGTAGAACATCTCATCGAACGCCCAGAAGTGCGTATTGTCACCATTTTTCTTGAAGGCACTACCGAGGGTCGACGACTCATTGAGATTGGACAAAGAGCCATGGCTTTGGACAAACCACTACTCATTCTCAAGGTCGGCAATACCGCCGCTGGGAGTCAGGCCATGACCTCGCACACCGCTCGTTTAACCGCAGGCCCTGAACTTTTTCGTGCCGCCTTTGCTCAAGGTGGGTATATTGAGGTGCGCGACATTGACGATTTGGTCGACGTCAGCAAAGCCATTTTAAGCGGTAAAAAACCGAAGGGCCGACGGGTGGGGGTCATTACCATGTCAGGCGGAGCGGGCGTATTACTGGCTGATCGCTGTGTCGAAGCGGGCTTAAGCTTGCCTCAATTTACCGAAGAAACCACCGCTGGTTTACGCTCTGTCATGGTGCCCTATGCCTCGGCCAATAATCCTGTAGATGCCACGGCTAATGGTTATAACGATCACTTTGCCTCGTACAGCAAAGCGGTCAAAATTATGCTCGCCGACCCCAATGTAGATGCCGCTATCGCCAGAGCGCCTCGAGGCAAAAGTGCTAAGCCGTGGGCTGAAGGACTGGTTCACATGCTTAAAGATAGTGACAAACCCGTAGTCATCAACTGGGGTACCTCTCCTAACGACAATACCGATGTACTCGAATACCTCGAAGCCAATGGTATTCCTTGTTTACTCACCCCAGGAAGAACTGCCCATGCATTGGCGACCCTGGCCAATTACACACAAAGAAAAAAAGACTATGCTCTGCGTAGTCCTCATGGACTCAAGCGCACACTAGCCAAACCAAACTTGCCAATCCCCCAATGCAGTGGGGCTTTGGGAGAGCATGCCTCCAAAAAACTACTCGCCCCTTATGGCATTCCCGCAGTGGCTGAATTACTTCTCACCCTTCAGCAGGTGGACGCCCTAACATCAGCGCCCTTAGCCTGGCCAGTGGCGGTTAAAATCGAATCGGCTGATATCCCCCATAAAACCGAGGCGGGCGTGGTACGCTTAGGAGTCGACTCTTTGGAGACTTTGAAAAAATGCGCGCACGAATTAAAAGCCAATGCCCTGAAATATCGACCCGATGCAAAGATTGACGGCATTCTCATTCAATCTATGGCCAGTGGACTTGAGGTCATTGTGGGCGCTATTAATGACCCTTACTTTGGCCCCGTCGTGACTTTCGGCCTAGGCGGCATACTCACCGAACTCATGCATGATGTATCTCATCGTTTCGCCCCCTTTGACACACAAACCGCTAAGCAAATGATACTTGAAATCAAAGCGAGCGCACTACTCTTGGGCTATCGTGGCAAACCTGCCCTCGATGTGGATGCTCTGGCTGAGGTATTATCCAGGGTGTCTTGGATGATGACTGATTATGCGGATCGCATATCAGAACTTGATATCAACCCCTTATTTGTCAAACCCGCGGGTCAAGGGGTGGTGGCCGCTGATGCACTCTTAGTGTTGAAATAAAGCTTACCTAGAGCGCCCCCCCCGACCTGCGTGTCGCACACGTAATTTTTTGTGTTTTTGCGTAGTGACTTTCCTGCCTTTTTATCTTTGAAAAAACGATCACTTTATGTCCCACTTTCCTCTATTACCGCTCACACAAAGACTCAGCGCTCTCGGGGTAGGCTGCCTCAGTATTATTTTAAATACGGGTCTGGCTCTAGCTGATAACTATCCCTCCCGCTCCGTTCGACTCGTCGTACCTTTCTCCGCCGGCGGGAGCACAGATATCGTTGCCCGATCCATTGCCCCGAGACTCACGCAACTGTGGGGCCAACCGGTCGTCGTCGATAACCGTCCGGGTGGCAGCACCGTCATCGGCACCGATATCGTGGCCAAATCAGCGCCCGATGGACTGACTTTATTCATTACCCCCGCCCCGTTTACCATTGTCCCGAGCCTAATGCCCAAGCTACCCTACGACCCTCAAAAAGATTTTGAGGCCGTCACGTTAATCAATACCACGCCACTCGTTGTCGTGATACACCCCGGGGTGCCCGCAAAAAATACCGAGCAATTTATTGCACTTGCCAAATCTCACCCAGGGGCACTGAACTTTGGGTCCTCCGGTAGCGGTGGTTCGAATCACCTAGCGGGGGAATTATTCAATTCTATGGCCGGCGTAAAAATGGTTCATATTCCCTATAAAGGTAATGCACCGGCTCTGACCGATTTAGTCGGGGGACATTTAGATGTCGTATTCAATGGATTAACCTCTGCCATCCCACTGATTCGAGGCAGCAAACTTCGCGCCATAGGGGTCACAAGCCTTGAGCGCGCCAGCGCCATGCCAGATGTTGCGACCCTTAACGAACAAGGACTCAAAGGATTTCTAGCCGTGGCTTGGAATGGGATTATGGCTCCTGCCCATACACCCAAAGACATCGTTAACAAAATCAATGACGATGTGCGTAAAGTGGTCAGAGTGCCAGAAATGCTCGAGCGACTTAAAGCAGATGGCTCGGATGCCTCAACTCTGGGTGTCGAGGCCTATCAAAAATTTCTTAAAGATGAAACCATTAAGTGGCGCAAAGTGATTCAACAAGCCGGTTTGAAAACACTGCAGTAATCTGACAGTGTTGGCTATTTTTTCCATGTCAATCGAAATGGAAAAATCAAAGATTCTTAACGCCAGCCCCTACACCGGTAACTTCAATACATAACGGGACATAATGTTCCGCTGTATCTCGTTACTACCACCATAAATCGTTCCGGGGCGAGAGACGTAATAACTGGTCAGCATATCCACGTCGACCGGGGTTGACTCATTACCAAAATCCCGCACGCCCTCCAGCACCCCCTCCTCTGCCCCAATCTCTAACAAGAGATCCGTCAGTCGCTGCCACGTCTCCATCGTCCAGATCTTAAGCATTGAAACATCGGAACCCAAACTCTCCCCTCGTTTCATCTGCCCCACAAAACGCTGATACAAAGAACCCAAATCCTCAATATCCAATTTCAACACAGTAAACCGATCCAAAAATCCAGGATCTGCAAATAAATCACGGGCTCGAGCCACTTGCTCTAATCGCTGCAATGCATAGGCAGGACGACGAGGACTGCCAATCGCCAAGCGCTCAAATGACAACAAAGCCTTCGCGGTCGCCCAACCTTTATTTAATTCTCCCACCAGATTTTCTTTTGGTACTCTCACATTGTCGTAATACACCTGACAAAATTCAGCATGACCCGCTAAATTCTTAATCGGACGAAGCGTAATGCCAGGCGTTTTAAAATCAACCAAGAATAAACTAATCCCCTCCTGCTGCTTTCGGGTATTTTGTTCTGTTCGTACCAACACATAACAGTGCGTCGCATCATCGGCCAAAGAGGTCCAAATTTTTTGCCCATTGATAACATAATGATCGCCATCGAGCTCGGCCTTGGTCCGTAAGCTTGCCAGATCAGAACCTGAGTTTGGCTCTGAGTAACCCTGACACCAAATAAATTCACCCGATAATGAACGCGGAAGATAATAGGCTTTTTGCTCAGGGGTGCCGTATTTCATAATGATCGGGCCAATATGCGTGACACCTTGATCCGGCGGACGCGCGACACCATAGCGCTCCATCTCATCCATGTAGATCATCATCTTACTCGCGTCTAAGCCCATGCCACCCCACTCTTGGGGCCATACGGGGGCAACCCAACCTTGCTTATAAAGGCAAGCCCACCACTGTTTCATCTCTGCCCAACGGGCACGGCGCAAAATATATCGCAAGTGATCAGGATAGTGAGTTTCGAAAAATTGCCTTACCTCCTGCCGGAAGTCCTCGTCCAACATACTGTTATAGTCACGCATAGCCATGGCTTATAAAATAGAATTGCAGTAATTTTATCGTTTAGTGGCCCATAAAGCACCTTTTAGAAAGGACATTTTTTTAAAAACCCTTCCTTTAACCCAAAATTCCACATCATGGGGATCCCTCATGGCAAATCAGCAACAAAAGAGATTTTCAACCGTGGGGCTCAATCCATTGAGTCTTTGCGACACAGTCGTTTATACTGCCTAGGCTGCAAATTAGCTGAACGCACAAAATCACACTCTGGCATGCCGCCCTCTGAGGCACGATCTGCGGGAGGGTAAAATAACTCTTCCTTTTTGCTTCATTGCGCGCTTTTTTCTGCCCCTTTTTTATTATTATCTCTGCTTAACCCAATTCATTAATCATCATGACTGTCTGGAAAAAACAAACCCTATACGATGTCCTACAGGAGCAGGCTTCCCGGCAACCTCAGGCTGAGGCGCTCGTCATCTCAGGACGTCGATTAAATTACCTAGAACTTAAACTCGAAGTGGACCGCTACGCTCAAAGTTTAACCACTCTTGGGGTTCGTCACGGCGATCACATCGCCGTATTGATGGGTAACAGTCTAGAGTGGGTGATCTTTTTTTATGCTGCAGCAAGCCTTGGGGCCATCACGGTACCCGTTAATACACGCTTTAAAACCGAAGAGCTCAAGTATTGTCTAGAACAATCTGACGTGAAGTTGCTCTTTATGGTGGATGAATTTTTGAAGATTGATTTTGTCGAAATGCTCCACCAGATCTGCCCCGATCTTACGACCCAACGCGCTTTACCCCACCTAAAGACCGTGGTTGTCTTAGGGGAAAATGTGCCTCCCGGGGCTATCAATCTTAAGTCCTTCACCTCTGCACTAGGTTCACTGCCTACCAGCCCACCTAAGGTCAACCCAGACGATGTACTACTGATTCAATTTACTTCAGGCTCAACCGCCTACCCTAAAGGGGTCATGCTCACTCACGACAATATGCTAAGAAATGCAGCCTATGTCAGCGTGCGCTTTGATTTTAAACCCACCGATCGCTATTACAGCGCCCGCCCCTTTTATCATGTTGCGGGAACCACACTCTCCCTATTAAGCGCTCTGACCGTTGGCGGCTGCCTCGTCTCCTCCTCACATTACGATGCGCTGGAATCTCTTAAAGTCATGTCGACTGAAAAATGCACCCTCACCTCGGGTAACGACACCATGTTTCTCATGGCTTTGAACCATCCCGATTTTTCCCAATACCCTCTGTGCCTTCGGGGAGGCTGGGTCTCCTGCAGTGCTGAGGTATCTCGAAAACTAATCAAAAACATGGGAATGAAAGGTTTAACCCAAGCCTATGGTTTATCGGAAGCTTCACCCAATGTCTCCATGTCTTGGCATAATGATGACGAACAAATCCGAATCGACGGCTGGGGGCATATACTCGATGACCTGGAGGTCAAGATCATTGACCCAGAGACTGGGGCTAACCGACCCACTGGTGAGTCGGGGGAGATTGTCGTTCGAGGCTGGAGCCTGATGAAGGGGTATTACAAAATGCCCGAGCAAACACACAAAGCCATCGATGCGCAAGGTTGGTTACATACCGGCGATCTTGGCGTGATGGATGAACACAATCGGTTGCGCTTTCAACAACGATTAAAAGATGTATTTCGGGTCGGCGGCGAAAATGTGGCACCGGCTGAAGTCGAAGAACTACTCCATCAACACGAAGCCATTTTACAAGCGCAAGTCGTGGGCGTTCCCGACCCTAGGCTTGGGGAAGTCGCTGCCGCCTACGTTGTCCTTCGAGAAGGCTATCAGATTGAAACATCAACCCTCATCGACTGGTGCAAAACTCGCATTGCTAACTTTCGCGTTCCTCGATACATTAAAATCATCACTTCCTTTGAGCACATCGGTATGACGGGTAGCGTCAAAATACAAAAAAATAAAGTCAGGGCTCAAGCATTAATCGATTTTAAAATTAATCAATGAAACAATGTGTAATCTCATCAGACCCTCATAAATCCCTTCACCAAAAAATACCCGTTTCGTTTCATCCATTGTTTTAATCACACATTAAAGAGCCCTGATTCATGACCTATGCTATTCGCTCATCGGCTGCCATCTCCTTAGCATTGGCACTCGCCCTACTCTCTAACGCTCAGGCCGCATCATGGCCTCAACACCCTTTACGGTTAGTCGTCCCCTTCCCCGCCGGCGGCCCCGTCGACATCACCACCCGGGCCATCAGCCCGCGCTTAAGTCAAGCACTAGGACAATCGGTAGTCATTGACAATCGCGGCGGCGCCAGTAGCATCATCGGCAGTGATTTGGTGGCCAAATCAAACCCGGATGGCTACACTTTACTTGTCTGTAGCACTACCAATACGATCAATGCGAGTGTCATGCCAAAGTTACCCTTTGACATTCAAAAAGATTTTATTCCCATCAATATGATCGCCTTGATTACCAGCATTCTGGTCGTTCATCCTTCCGTTCAAGCCCACAACGTACGGGAATTGATTAGCCTAGCTCAATCTAAACCGGGTCAATTCACTTACGGTTCGGCCGGCAATGCTTCCCCCTCTCATCTGGCGGGAGAGTTATTCAAAGTGCTCTCCGGCATTAACATCATTCACATACCCTACAAAGGGGGAGCCCCGGCTGCCATTGATCAGCTAAGCGGGCAAATTCAACTCTCTTTTTTAAGTGCCCCGGCTACCGTGCCTCACATTAAAACTGGCGCTTTACGTGCCCTCGGTGTTACCAATGCCCGTCGCTCGATATTATTACCAGAAATTCCCACCATTGCTGAATCAGGACTACCTGGCTACGAGTCAGAAAGTTGGCATGGCCTTTTGGCCCCAGCACACACCCCCCCCTCAGTCATTGAACGTTTAAATCATGAAATTAACTTGGTCTTAGAAATACCCGAAATACGTCGATTACTGATCAACGCCGGAACCGAACCAGTCGGCACGGGCCCTAAGGCCTTTAGCGAAAAGATCGCCAAAGAAATTGATCGCTGGCGCAAGGTTGCCAAATTAGCTCATCTCAAAATCGACTAATTTCCGATGAAAAAATCTCACTCCCATTCAACGATGCGAATTCTCATTGCCGAGGCTTTACTCCTTCTACCGCTGCTAACACTGAGTGCATCGCCTGTAGGGGCTCAACCCTACCCACACCGCGCTCTTCGCGTTGTGGTGCCCTACCCGCCGGGCGGGCCGACTGATATTATTGGAAGAGCGATCGCACAAAAACTGTCAGGTCAATTCGCGCAATCGGTTATTGTAGACAATCGCCCTGGGGCTGCCGGCACCATAGGTGCAGAGCAAGTCGCGCGCGCGCCGGGTGACGGCTATACACTGCTTTGGGGGACGCCCGGAACCCACGCCATTGCACCCAGTTTGTATCCCAAGTTACCCTATGACCCTGTCAAGGACTTTAGTCCTGTTACCCTGGTTGCACTGGGAACCAATGTATTAGTGATTCACCCTTCAGTGCCAGCATCCAGTGTCAAGGAGTTCATTGCTCTTGCACGATCACGGCCAGGCAAATTAAGCTTCTCATCTGCAGGCAGTGGGGCCACCTCCCATATGGCTGGTGAGATGTTAAAGGTGATGTCTGGGATTGATATGCTACACGTGCCGTTTAAAGGGGCTTCGCCAGCTATCATCGCGTTGCTCAGTGGCCAAGTGGACGCTGCCATTCTTGATATCCCCGCTTTGTTACCGCACATTCGTTCTGGCAAATTACGTGCCTTAGCGGTTGCCAGTGAACATCGTTCCACAGTGCTCGCCCAACTACCCACCCTGCGCGAATCCGGATTACCCCAATACAGTGCGAGTAGCTGGCACGGGTTGTTTGCTCCTGCCAATATCGCTCCAGAGATCGTATCGACGTTGTTTCAATCCACCAAAAAAATCCTCATGCTCCCTGATATTAACGAAAAATTAACCACCCAAGGCGTGGAACCGGTGGGCAATACTCCCGCTGAATTTACGCTCTTCCTTCGAGAAGAAACCCTTCGATGGGCACAAGTGGCAAAACTATCCCATGCCCGGGTGGATTAAAAAAGAGGGGGGGATTTTTATATCACTTTCATTACCTTTGTTGACCCCACCTCGTATTAAAACCCTCATACCCGCCCCCCCTGCCCATGCTTGAGCGGCTTCGTTTTTTTCTTCGCCCACGCCCAAGATCCTCGGCGGCAATGCGCTTTATTCTTTTCACGGCCTTGATCGATATGATTTCAATCGGGCTCATCATTCCTGTACTGCCGGTCTGGGTTGGCCACTTTACGCATTCCCAAGCCGAACAAGCCCTCTACTTTGGGATGATTACCTTTAGCTTCAGTATTGCTAATTTCTTTGGCTCCCCACTGCTAGGCGCATTATCCGACAGCGTTGGACGTCGCCCGGTGCTACTCATTGGATTTTGCGGACTAGCCATCAATTTTTTTATGACCGCTTTGTCAACCACCATCACCGTCTTAATCCTCGCCCGTTTGATTGGAGGGGTCATGCAATCGAATCTCTCGGTGGCCAACGCCTATGTGGCTGACATCACCCCAGCGGACCAACGGGCACGTCAATTTGGATTGCTGGGGGCCATGTTTGGTGTTGGTTTTATATTAGGGCCCGTGGTCGGTGGATTACTAGGGGCCTTTAGTATTCATTTACCTTTTTATGTCGCTGGAAGCCTAGCGCTATTAAACTTAGCTTATGGCTACTTTGTATTACCAGAGTCTCTGCCCGTAGAACGCCGAAGCGTTTTTCATTGGAAAAATGCCAACCCACTCACGAGCCTTAGGGCTCTTAAAAACAACAATGGGGTCGGTCCATTATTAGTGGTCGTAGCGGCCAGCGGACTAGCTCAATTTATGCTCTATACCACATGGGTTTTATACACGAGTTTTAAATTCGGTTGGGGCCCTCTCGAAAATGGATGGTCACTGGCCGCTGTGGGTTTCGTTTCAGCCCTCATTCAAGGCGTTTTGTTAGGTCGATTACTCCAACGGTTTTCTCCCATCCGCCTAACCCTTTTCGGTCTTTTATCCTCAACCATTGCCTATGTACTGTGGGGATTAGCCACCGAGAGTTGGATGATGTTTGCCATCATTTTTTTCAATCTTTTTGGTTCTTGTGTCTCTGCAACACTACAAAGTATTATTTCCTCTTCCGTTGATGCTAAAAGTCAGGGCAAGACCTTAGGGCTCGTCAGCGGCATCAATAGCTTAATGGCCGTTATGGCCCCACTCATTGGAGCCCCCTTACTGGGCTTGGTCTCCGATCTACCCAAAGGGGACTGGCGACTCGGCACTCCTTTTTATTTTTGTGCCGCCCTCCAAGCTCTAGCCTTAGTGCTCGCCATACTGCACTTTAGAGGCTCACATCAGTTAACACACTCTTCACAAGTCAAGGACCCACCCCATGGATGAACGCCTGGAGAAAATTGAAAGCAAGATTAGTCTAGCCGAAGATCTACTGGATAGCTTAAATCAAACGATTTACCAACACCAACGCGATATCGATATTCTTAAAAAACAAATCACCCTTCTTTTTGAGCAACTTCAAGCAATTCGTCCGTTAGAAAGCCCTCCTTTGGCTAACGAATTACCCCCCCATTACTGAAAACACTCACGAACTTATTTTTTATACCCAATAAAGATTAATGTCATTTTTAACAATTTGATCTCATAGGATCTGTATTCAGCGTTAAAATATTGCCTCGTTTTACTCAATTTTTGCTTGATATATTACGTAAAGGAAGAACCTCATGCCCAGTTTGATGGAAAAATCACCAAATGGTGTTTTCCAAGCACACCTGTCCAAAGGCGAGTTGGCCTATCAGGTTTGCCTGGATGACAATCAACCCTTTTTCTACCCAAGACTCGTCGCCCCTGTCACAGGAAGCACTCACATTGAATGGCGTATTTCAAAAGGTCTGGGGACGGTCTATACCACCACCGTCGTGCATTACAAAGGGGAGCCTCCTTTAAACGTTGCGATGATCGATCTAGATGAGGGCTTCAGGATGATGAGTCGCGTTGATGGTATCGATGCGATGCAAGTTAAAATTGGTATGCGCGTTAAATTCAAAGTGCACCCTGCCACTGAAAAACAAGCCGCCTATCCCGTATTCACCCCATTGGAGTCCGCATCATGAGCATTCAAACCTTATCGGGATTAAAACGGGGTAGTGTGGCCGTAGTGGGCGCAGCTGAATCAGATTTGGGACAGGTCGCACAAGGTAGTACGCCCCTTGATCTCATGGCGCAAGCCAGCGTGCGTGCACTAGACGACTGTGGTCTCACGCTCAAAGATGTTGACGGTCTTTTTGTTGCAGCTACCCAAGTCCGCATGGGGCCCATGGCCCTAGCGGAATATCTACGGATAAAACCGAAATACTTTGATGGCACCATCATTGGTGGCTCATCCTTTATGACGCACGTCGCACACGCACAAGCCGCGCTGCAATTAGGCCTATGTAATGTCGCGCTGATTACCTATGGTAGCACCCAACGGTCTGTATCTCGTGCGGCCGCTAGTCCGCGTGAATTCAATCCTTTTGAATCCCCTTATCGTCCAATATTGCCCATTAGCGCCTACGCCATGGCAGCGGCACGACATATGCATGAATTTGGCACCACCCGGGAGAATCTCGCTGAAGTAGCTGTGGCTGCGAGACAATGGGCTCTCATGAATCCCAAAGCCTGGGAAAAAGAACCCTTAAGTATCGAACAAGTCTTAAATGCTCGCATGGTGAGCTACCCCTTCACCGTCCGTGACTGCTGCTTGGTGCTGGATGGCGGCGGAGCGATCGTGATGACGCGTGCCGATCGGGCTAAAAGTCTAAAACAAAAACCCGCTTATGTATTGGGTGTTGGTGAGGCGCTCTCTCACGCGAACATTTCCAGCATGCCTGACTTTACGGTCACAGCGGCTGTTGAATCTGGCGCTAAAGCCTATGCGATGGCCAAGGTCAAGCCCAGTGAAGTGAATATGCTCTCTCTTTACGATGCTTTTACCATTACACCGATTCTCTTCCTAGAAGATTTAGGTTTTTGCCCTAAAGGTGAGGGCGGGCGTTTTGTTTCAGGCGGTAATATCGCACCGGGAGGGAAATTGGCAGTCAATACCAGCGGGGGCGGACTATCTTATTGCCATCCAGGGATGTATGGACTTTTGGTGATGATTGAAGCCATTCGCCAAATCCGTGGAGAATGCGGACAACGCCAAGTTAATCACTGCGATATTGCATTAGCTCAAGGCAATGGCGGCGTACTCTCTAGCGAGTGCACGGTATTATTTGGTAGCGAAAATACACTATCTTAATATCACTATTGTTTTCTGAAGGATAGCGCAAAGGCTCACGACTCCTAAGGTTAAAATACTCTCAAAGCCGTTTCATAGAGTAAAAACAAAGGGGCGTGAGTCTTGCCAAAACTTATAATTTTAATAAATTCGCCTATCCCTCTTTGTTTTCAGCTGCCCATACTTTATTGCATGGGTTAGCATTTAATAAAGATGAAAATCTTAATGACGCCCAGTTCTAGCAAAAACCTACTCTTCTTACACCTGTTTTTCTAATAAGGTAACCATGCAGGTTACCGTAAGGTTTCGCTAAATTAATCCAGCTTCTTTAGAAGTGCTGTTAATTTATTTTAATCTCAATATCCAATTATATTGACTATTTATTTTGAGATTCAGAAACTTGTATGATCGTTCTCACGCCACCAATCGATACCGCAACCGATATGGGAAACGACCCCCCAGGAACTGCCGTGGTTACTAGGGCTTTACTGGAAGAATCGAATTTAATCCAAGCGGGTAATGGTTGGTTGTTACTAAGCGTAACTGACACAGCACTGTTAGCTTGGGCTTCTACAGGTGCCGTGACATGATCTGGCAATGGGATAACTAATCCACTTCCTGATACAGCCGTATTTTGGGGTACGGAAACTGCCACAAGTCCATTCGTAGATTGTCCAGGCATATTAACCGTTGTAATCGTTATGCCCGGGCTTGCAAGAGTAGTGTTAGTTGTTGGAGCAGCTGACGTCACGACTGGGGTGGCAACTGAAGTAGCCGCTGCGGTAGTTCCTGTTGAACCTGACGTGCTAGCAGCAGAAGTGGCGGTTGCGGTAGTTCCAGTTGAACCTGATGCGCTAGCAGCAGGAGTGGCAGTTGCGGTAGTTCCAGTTGAACCTGATGCGCTAGCAGCAGGAGTGGCAGTTGCGGTAGTTCCAGTTGAACCTGATGCGCTAGCAGCAGGAGTGGCAGTTGCGGTAGTTCCAGTAGAAGCGGGCGCACTAACTAAAGGATTAGTAGCTAATGTAGGAGTTGAAGCGGGAACTGGAGTAGAAATTACGGTCGTTTCTGGTGTAGCTACTTCAGTCACAACTGGACTAGAGACTGAAGCAGCTGTTGAAGTCGCAGACGGGGTAGTAGTTGGGACAGCTGATGGGCTAGCAACCGGATTGGAGGCCACAGTAGTTCCATTCGAAGCATTGGAGCTGGCTACAGGATTAGCCGCTGATACAGGAGTTGCAGCAGCAACTGATGTAGCAACTACGGTTGTTTCTGGTATAGCTGACACAGTTGCAGCTGGGCTAGCAACGGAAGCAGTAGCTGGGACTGCAGACGCAGTAGTGATTGGAGTGGCAGGTGGGCTAGCAGTAGGATTGGGGACTGCTGTAGAAATTGGAGAAGCCACTGGCGTAGCCACTACTGTTGTTTCTGGTATAGCTGACACAGTTGCAACTGGGCTGGCGACGGAAGCAGCCGCTGGGATCGCAGACGGGGTAGTGGTTGGTGCAGCAGAAGGACTAGCAACAGGGTTGGCGGCAACAGTAGTTCCACTGACCGCAGTAGTGGTAGCTGACGGAGCAACCGCTGGGGCAACTGATACAGCGGTAGTCACTGGTGTAACTGTAGTTGCGACCTGTGAAGTCGTTACTGCAACGGTACTAATAATTGGCACTGTGCTAACTGCGATTGGCGTTACAAGGCCCGAGGGTGCAAGCACAGCTACAGGAGAGTCATTGATAACACCCGTTAAATTGGGCACAAGAGTTACTTGATAATTAGCTCCGCCACTTCTATCAGAAATAGTGTAGTTAGCTACATTTAATGTTTTAGCGGTCCCTACAGTTGAACTTGAATAGATTTCGGAAAGATTTGTAATGGCATCAGTCCCTAATAAACCCACTGCAATGGGAACTGCAACGGCGGATACAGATCCATCGAACGTCTTCGTGTTAGTGAGTGCAGTAATCAACAAGCTGGATTTATTAATCGTGTTATTGCTCGGCACATAAGTAAAACTATAGTTGCTTAATGCGCCTGTGCTCAACACAGCAGCGCTCGGAGTAGCCGTATAGGTACCTGCTTGACCTACCCCACTTGAGGTCACACCCGTACCGCTGGCCGTTTGGGTCACACTTCCCACCGCATCAGAACCTAGCAAACCACTAGTTACATAAGTCGTATTACCTGCTATGGTGGAATAACTCGATACCCCATCGTAGGTCGTTGTCAATGCCGTATCGGTCAGCGTTACAGCCTTAGGACTTAAGGTGATCGTATTAGCCGTCGTGCCAGTAACACTATTTCGTACTCCATTCGTAATCAAATAATTACTAAGCGCTGCCGTTCCCACTACTCCCGTTTGCCCCGTCACATAATTAGCACTGTTATCTGCAACATTCATTGCGTTAGCTGTCACACTCGTAAATCCTGTCAGCGTGTCACTTCCCTTCAGTCCGTAGGCCGTCACACTCACAGGTCCAATCGTAGCGCTTCCACTATAAGTTCCCGTTGCAACTATACCCAATGGCGCCTTATTCACAGTGTTAGTCGCGGCGACATAAGACAATGCGTAATTATTGGCAATACCAGTTGATAAAACGGCAGCACTGGGAGTTGACACAAAAGAGCCAGCCTGAGCGACGCCACTAACCGTTAGGCTATTGCTATACGTGGCTTGGGTCACGGAGCCAATAGCATCGGAACCGACTAAGGAACTAGTGGTAAAGCCTGCAGTAGATACCAAAGAAGCATAGGTGGTAGTCCCATCGTAAGTGGTAGTGCTAGCAGTATTCGAGATCGTAATAGGTTTTGCTGTGATAGTGGCAGATGCGGGGGTTTGAACTGTCAGCGAGTAGTTACTTGCCTGGGCTCCCGTTAGGCTTAAACCACTGTAGGTAACGGACGTAGCAGTCGACACGTCTTTATAGTTATAGGTCCCCACTGCTGTTCCCGTCAGGCTTACCGTATCGATAGTATATGCTTTGCCATCCAGTGTGGTGCCCGTTCCGGTGGCCTCTGTGGCTGCCAGAGCCGCGGTCCCGCTAACAACTGCCGCTGTCGTGCCGTC